>JAKDJD010000006.1 GCA_030454085.1 Kocuria sp. | reverse complement strand
CCGCCGCGGAGCGGTTTACCCCCTGGTCCCCCGGGGTCGGTTTTAACGCTATGGGCTTTTTTGAATTCATGCATCTCAGCCCTTCGCTGTATCCGGGCCCGCACCATTGCGGCCCTCTTCGAACCGGAGGCCCCGAGGGCCCGTCATGGACCGGCCCGTTCCCGCGTCACGAAGCCATCGGGCGATCCGTGGGGTCGGACGGCTTCTGTGTCCCGAGACCGGAGTGGTCGTGTTCGGTGGACTCGGTGCTGTCCCGGAGGGAGTCGATCCTGTGCAGGATTGACTGCTTGAGCTCGTCCGGGGCGTGCTCGCAACACGACCGCTTGACCGCGGTACGGATCACGCACTCGAGGTCGTACTCCCTCGCACAGGTCTCGCACTCGTTGAGGTGGGTGCAGATGTCTTCGATGTCTTCCGCGGAAAGAGCGCCGTCGAGGTATTCGTAGATCCGTTGGATCTGTTCGTCGCGGCACCCGCCGCTTTCCTGGCAGTCTGTCATAGTCCTTTCCTTCCTCACGATGGGCGTTCTCACCGCTGTTCGGCGCCCTGGGCGCCGCTCGAATTCTTGTTCTTCCGGGTTCCCGACGACGCCTTCCGGCCGCCCTCGGTGCTGAAACCCAAACCGGAGGCGTATTCCGCCAACTGCTCGCGCAGGAGCCGCCGTCCCCGGTGCAATCTGGACATCACTGTCCCGATCGGAATGTCGAGGATCTCCGCGATCTCCTTGTAGGCGAACCCTTCGACGTCGGAATAGTAGACGGCCATCCTGAAGTCCTCGGGCAGGGACTGCAACGCGCTCTTGACGTCCGAATCCGGCAAATGTTCGAGGGCCTCGGACTCTGCCGACTTCAGCCCCGACGAGGTGTGAGCCGAAGCCTGGACCAGTTGCCAGTCTTCCACCGAGTCGGTGTTCGCCTGGTGAGGTTCACGTTGCCTCTTGCGATAGAGGTTGATGTACGTGTTCGTCAGGATCCGATACAGCCACGCCTTGAGGTTGGTCCCGGGCTTGTACTGGTGAAAGGCGGAGAAAGCCTTGGTGTACGCTTCCTGGACCAAATCCTGCGCATCCGCCTGGTTGCGAGCCATGCGCAAGGCGGCAGCGTAGAGCTGATCGATGTACTGCATTGCTTCCCGTTCGAAACGAGCCTTGCGCTCCTCGTCCGATTCACGGGACAGATCGACTGAGTCCACGGATTCCTTCCGCTTGGGCCTGCTGATGAATTCACCCCAGTCTAGAAGGTTTGGCGGCTCAGATGCTCGGCGCGTCGGATTCGACGGCGTCTCGACGGTGGCGACCACCTAGCACCCCTTCCCCAGTTCGGTTCCATAAGCTTGTCGTGGATTGCAACGGCACCGGACCGCGTTGTATTCCGACACATTCGGCCGATGTTCGCAGGAGAAGAAACGGCACGGCAGCTTGTACGTTCGTTGGCCCCATCACATAGGATGATGGAGAACCCACGGGTTGGCGTGCGGCATCCCATCGATGCCGGGGCGCGTCAGCCCACGTTGAGGAGGAAACATGACCATTGTTCGCAAGCTCGCTCGTCCCATCCTGGCGGCTTCTTTCATCTACAACGGCGTCAACCGCCTTCGCACCCCCGAGTCGACCCAGCACCTGAAGCCGGCGATCGATGCCGCGGCGAAGGCCTCTCCGCAACTCGCGCCGTTGCGCGGCCAGGAACGCCTCGTCGGTCAGGCCATCGCCGCCACGCAGGTCGGTGCGGGTGCTCTCTTCGCCCTGGGCCGCTTCCCGCGTCTCTCCTCCACGCTGTTGCTGGCCGCCGGTACGATCAACGCTTATGTCGACTTCGTGAGCGCCGAAGCCGACACGAAGGAACAGAAGGAAGCCCGCATTGCCGACGGCGTCAAGAACGCGTCCCTGGTGGGAGCGGTCGCGCTGACCTCGGTCGACACCGAGGGCAACCCGTCGCTCGCGTGGCGCGCCGGCAAGCTCAGCGAGGACGTCAAGAAGAAGTCCAACAAATTCGGTGACGATCTGAAGAAGAAGTCCGACGACGTCTTCGGAAACTGATGCACGCCGTGCTCGGACGCGGTGATCGTCCGTGATGCCATCGGGGGCCCGTCTTCCTCCGGGCCCCCGATGGTGCTTAAAGTAAGCCATGTACCCTGACGCAGACATCGACACCGAGGTAGATTCTTGACCCTTCCCGCGACCGGCGATTGGCCCGCTCCCCAGGTCCTCCCGACCACTTCCTGGAATGCACGAGTCCGCGTGCCCGGTTCCAAATCACTGACGAACCGGTATCTTCTTCTCGCCGCTGCAGCGGACGGCCCCAGCACTCTCCGCGGGGCCCTCGACTCCAGGGACTCCGCGCTGATGATGACCGCCCTGGAGAGTCTCGGAGCGAAGTTCTCGAAGGACGGCGCAACGGTGCGGGTCACGCCGATTCCGGCCGGAGCCAACACGCGCGGTGATGAGATCGTCGACATCGATACCGGCCTCGCCGGAACCGTCATGAGATTCGTGCCCCACCTGGCCGCGGCCCTGAATGTCCCGGCCGCCTTCGACGGGGACGAGGGCGCACGACGTCGCCCGATGGCTCCGATCATCGAGGCCCTCCGCCAGCTGGGGTGCGAGGTCGACGACGCGGGAACCGGGACCTTGCCCTTTACCGTTCGATCACGACCGGCAGAACCTGTCCCCGAGGACATCTCCCCTTCCCCGAAAACGGTCCGGATCGACGCGAGCGCCTCGAGCCAGTTCCTTTCCGCGGCCCTGCTGACGGGATGTTTCCTGAGCGGCGGGTTGCGCCTCGAGCATGTCGGCAATGACGTCCCTTCCCTCCCCCATGTGGAGATGACCGCGCAGACGCTCGCCGAATACGGCATCGAAGTGCGTACCGAGGGACCGACCGCCTGGACCGTGCTTCCGGGCGTACCGCACGCCCACGACGTCGCCGTCGAACCGGACCTGTCCAATGCGGGCCCGTTCCTGGCCGCCGCCGTGGTCACGGGCAACAGCGTCGTGATTCCGGACTGGCCGTCGGAGACCACCCAGGGTGGCGACCAATGGCGCCGGATCCTCCCCGAATTCGGCGCCCGGGTCCGCACCGACGGTTCGGACCTGGTCGTGACCGGCCCGGAAGGCGGCGCTCGGGAGGGCAGCGTGCCCGGCGTCGACCTCGACCTGTCCGAGTGCGGTGAGCTCGCACCGACGGTCGCAGCCATCGCGGCGGTCGCATCCGGCCCGTCGCGGTTGAGGGGTATCGGCCACCTGCGCGGTCACGAAACGGACCGGCTCAAGGCTCTGGTCACCGAAATCGATCGACTGGGCGGCGAGGCCGAGGAAACCACCGATGGTTTGCGGATCACCTCACCCGCACGGCACGGAGACTTGTTCAGAACCTACGAGGACCACCGCATGGCCACGGCGGGGGCGGTGATCGGCCTCGTGGTCCCCGACGTCGTCGTCCAGAACGTCGAGACAACCTCCAAGACCTTGCCTGGATTCACCGGAATGTGGGAGGCCATGCTCCGCGGAGGGGACGTGTGATGCGTCGTCGTTCGTCGGGCAATTGGGACGAATCGGATGTACGGATCCGTGCCAATAAGCGGGGCTCTCGCCCTCGAACCAAGGACAGGCCGGCCCACGAGGACGCCGTGGTGGGTCGGGTCGTGACCGTGGACCGTGGCCGGTACACGGTCGACCTCGGCTCTGACGGTCCGGGAACCGAAGTCACGGCGGTCCGCGCCAAGGATTTGCGCCGCGTTCCTGTGGTTGTGGGCGATCTGGTCGGACTCGTGGGCGACACCTCAGGTGCGGAAGGGTCTCTGGCCAGACTCGTCAGGGTCGAGGACCGTGCCACGGTCCTCCGTCGCAGCGCCGACGACACCGACCCGGTCGAACGGGTGGTAGTCGCCAACGCGGGACAGCTCGTCATCGTGGTCGCCGCGGCCAACCCGACGCCGCGCACGGGGTTCATCGACCGCAGCATCGTCGCGGCCTACGACGCAGGTCTTGAGCCCGTGCTGTGCGTGACCAAGACGGACCTGGGCGACCCGACTCCCCTGCGCGACTACTACGCCGCAACGTCGTTGAGGATCCTTTCGAGTTCGCCCGAACGTCCTGAGGAGGCGGCGGCTCCGGCGGGCCGACACGAGAGCCTGCCCCTCAACCCGACCATGATCGAGGCCATGCGGTCGCTCCTCGACGGCCACGTCAGCGTGTTCCTGGGGCATTCCGGTGTCGGCAAGTCGACGCTGGTCAACGCGCTGGCCGGGACTTCCCGGTCGACCGGCGGGGTCAACGAGGTCACCGGACGTGGACGTCACACCTCGTCGTCTGCCCTGGCCATATCTCCTCCCTGGGGCGGCATCGGCACCTGGGTCGTGGACACGCCCGGCGTCAGGTCATTTGGTTTGGCGCATGTTCCCAAGGAATCCATCGTCGAGGCCTTCGAAGATCTGGCCCCCGGATATGCGGACTGCCCCAAGGGGTGTACGCACGCGGCCGACGCCGCCGGGTGCGGGATCCAGGGGCTCGTGGATTCGGGACGCGCAGGACCGTGCGGAGCGCGGCGGCTCGAATCACTACGTCGCCTCCTGGGTGTCGCGGCCGAGGACGGGCTGGACCAGATGAAGGAGCTCGGCACGACGACCTGACCGGGTGGTGTCCCACGCATGGGATAGCCTGGAATTTATGAATTCAGTGAGCCCCTACAACGATGACATGCGCCTGGCGCACGTCATGGCCGATGCGGTCGACCGCTACACGCTCGGGAAATTTCAGGCTCAGGACTTCACGGTCGAGACCAAGCCGGATCTGACTCCGGTGACGGATGCTGACCGTGAGGCCGAGGAGCTGATCCGCTCCCACCTGTCCCGGGCACGTACGCGGGACGCCGTCGTGGGCGAAGAATTCGGTTCGACCGGTTCCTCACCCCGCCAGTGGGTCGTGGACCCGATCGACGGAACAAAGAACTTCGTGCGGGGTGTCCCCGTGTGGGCCACCCTGATTGCCCTGATGGATGAGGGAAAGCCGGTCGTCGGCCTGATCTCGGCCCCGGCGCTGCAACGTCGTTGGTGGGCCGCCGAAGGCAGCGGCGCTTTCACCGGCCGTTCGATTGCCAAGGCACGCCGAATCGGCGTCTCCGAGGTCACCTCGATGCGCGACGCGTCCTTGTCCTTCTCGTCTCTCTCCGGTTGGAAGGACCTCGGCCGACGCCAGCAATTCCTGGACCTTGCCGATGAGGTCTGGAGGGTCCGCGCCTTCGGGGACTTCTGGTCCTATTGCCTCGTGGCCGAGGGTGCCGTGGACATAGCCTGCGAGCCTGAACTGAGTCTCCACGACATGGCGGCGCTGGTTCCGATCGTGACCGAGGCCGGCGGCCGCTTCACGTCGCTGGATGGCACGGACGGTCCCCACGGAGGAAACGCCGTCGCGACGAACGGGCATCTGCACCATCGCGTCCTGGAAAAACTGGCCGCCGAGGGACCGGAGCCGGCGGCGTCCGAAGAAGTCGCCGAGGACGAGGCCTGACCCCTTCATCAACCGGTCGGTGCGCACCGTTCCGTACCCCCAGACATAGCCAGGCCCCGACACCGAGTGGTGACGGGGCCTCGCTATGTCTGCGGGAAGCGAATGCTCGGAGAAATCAGTAATCCGATTCCATGTAGGAATTCACGCATTCTTCGAAGCCTGCGCTGTTGGCCGCGGAGTATCCGCCGCAGTGTTCGGCCGCCTCGTTGGCGACCGAGAAGCCGATCGCGAAGATCACGCCCAGAAGCACGGACAGGATGACGCCGATCGCGCCCAACACGATGCCGATGATCGGCATGGCCTTCCCCGCACCCGGGGTCTTGGCCAGTTTTCTGATGGCGACGATACCGAGGACGATCGCCACGATTCCGGCGAGGCCGGGGAGGACCAGCCAGCACAGAACCACGCTGGCAATACCGCAGATCAGGGCAGCCAGGCCCATTCCCCAACCGTTCGGGCGATCCCCGGCACGCGCTGGATACTGCTGGTAATTCGGTTGGGCGTAGTTGCCCGGCTGGTACTGGGGTTGGTTGTAGTAGCCGTTCTCCCCCTGCTGACCGTAGCCGTTGTCCTGAATGGGCTGGTAGCCACCCTGCTGGCCGTACCCGGACTGGCCCTGTTGCCCGTACCCGGGTTGGCCCTGCTGGCCATACTGTGGCTGAGCCTGCCCGGGCTCGCCGTACTGACCGTATGAGGGTTGCTTGCGCCCCGACGGCGAGCCCTCATTCCCGTAGGCGCCGT
This sequence comes from Kocuria sp., assembly GCA_030454085.1. Lineage (GTDB taxonomy): Bacteria > Actinomycetota > Actinomycetes > Actinomycetales > Micrococcaceae > Rothia. The sequence continues at coordinate 87,421 of JAKDJD010000006.1, read as the reverse complement.
ACTGGGGTTGCTCGCGGTTCTCCGAACCGCGCCACGGGGTGGAACCGCCCGCGGATTCCTGGGGGTCGTTCTGGCCGAACCGCGGGGCTGAGCTGCTGCCTCCGGACTCCGGTTCGTGGTTCTCAGATGAGGGGTTGTTGGTCACGGTGACTTCTCCTCGTTTCCGTTGGCTCGACGCCCGTCTTTCCATATGTCAACTATTTATTATTCAATCACACCGGCCCGTGGCCCGGGGTACAACAATGCCCGGCTCCCCCGAGGGGGGGGGAGCCGGGCATTGAGCGAGTGGAGATGCGGGGAATCGAACCCCGGTCCGATGCAGCTTTGCCAGGGTTTCTCCGGGCGCAGTTCGTGTCACGGTGTTTTCGGCTCCGGCACTCCCACGAACGGGTTGCCGCCGAACCTATCCGTACAAAATGTTCACCAGCCCCCTACGGAGAGGGACTGGAGCAGTGGCTTTCTCAACTGATACTAGGAACCGGGTCGAAAGCGAACCCGGGCTAGCAGACTGCTCTGGCTACTTACGCAGCGAGAGCGAAGTCAGTGCGCTTTTCAGATTTGGCACTTATTGTTTTGCAGAGAACGTTTACGAGATGACCCTGCATTCTCGGCCCGCTTCACCTGCCGCAACTGGCATCGTCGAAACCGATCATCCCCATATGCTTTTTTCAAACATCCCATCGGATGACTGGGTTGCCTGTCGGCACCCGCCCCGTCCGGGCCTTTTCACTATACTCCGTCCACGAGCCCTTGAAAACCCCACGCCGCCAAGCCTCGATCCGTCGACCGAGGCCACGCGGAGACCCGGAGCCTTCGGATCGACTAGACTTGACGAATATGGCTTCCACCGATTTCTCCGCAGCGCTCAAGGATCTCCGCGCCACCTATGCCCAGATCGAGCAGGTCAGCGACGTCGAGGGTCTGCGCGCAACGATCGCGGACCTCTCTGAGTCCGCAGCCGCTCCGAACCTCTGGGACGATCCCGAGGCCGCGCAGAAGGTGACCTCCGAGCTCTCCCACCGGCAAACCGAACTGGATCGCTTGGAGAAGCTGTCCGGGCGGATCGACGATCTCGAAACGATGGTGGAGCTGGCCCAGGAGGAAGAGGACTCCGACCTCCTCGCGGAGGCGGAGTCAGAACTCGTTTCCGTGCGGAAGGCTCTGGCAGACCTGGAGATCGTGACCCTGCTGTCCGGCGAATACGATCCCAGGGAAGCCGTGGTGACGATTCGAGCGGGAGCGGGCGGCGTCGACGCCGCTGACTTCTCCGAAATGCTGATGCGGATGTACTTGCGCTGGGCGGAGAAGCACGGTTACGCCACCAAGGTCCTGGATACCTCGTACGCCGAGGAAGCCGGCCTCAAGTCCGCGACCTTCGAGGTCAAGGCGCCGTATTCCTTCGGTCGGCTGTCCGTGGAGGCGGGGACGCACAGGCTCGTGCGCATCTCCCCCTTCGACAATCAGGGACGTCGTCAGACCTCGTTCGCCGCGGTCGAAGTCATCCCCCTGATCGAGCAGACGGACAGCATCGAGATCCCCGAGAACGAAATCAAAGTGGATGTGTTCCGCTCCTCCGGCCCGGGTGGGCAGTCCGTGAACACCACGGACTCGGCGGTGCGCATGACCCACATTCCGACCGGCATCGTCGTGTCGATGCAGAACGAGAAGTCGCAGATCCAGAACAGGGCCGCGGCCCTGCGCGTGCTCCAGTCTCGGCTGCTCCTCCAGCGTCAGGAGGAAGAGAACGCGAAGAAGAAGGAACTCGCGGGTGACGTCAAGGCCTCGTGGGGCGACCAAATGCGGTCCTACGTGCTGAACCCATACCAGATGGTCAAGGACCTGCGGACCAATCACGAAGAGGGCAACCCCAGCGCCGTCTTCGATGGATCCATCGAAGAATTTATCGATGCCGGAATCCGTTGGCGCGCCAGTGGGCGCCACACGGATCATTCATAGACCATTCGCCGATGCCCCGACGGGCAGAAGAATCAGATCAAGACTCATGGCCACAAAGAACGACGACGGGCGCAAGGTCATCGCGACCAACCGCAAAGCCCGACACGATTACCACATCATCGAAACCTACGAAGCCGGAATCGCCCTCATGGGCACCGAGGTGAAGTCCCTCCGTGATGGAGGGGCCTCGATTGCCGACGGCTTCTGCCAGCTGACCCGCGGTGAACTCTGGGTCGAGAACATTCACATCGCCGAGTACGGCCGAGGCTCGTGGACCAACCACGAGGCCCGACGCCGCCGCAAACTGCTCCTGCACCGCCAGGAACTCAACAAGCTGGATCAGAAGTCCCGGGAGACCGGTTACACGATCGTGCCCCTGCAGCTGTACTTCCGTGATGGGAAGGCGAAGATCGAGATCGCGTTGGCCAAGGGCAAGCGCGAGTACGACAAGCGGCATGCATTGCGCGAGGCACAAGACAAGCGCGAGGCCGAGCGCGCCATGCGCTACCGCAATCTCGCTTAGGAGACGGTGGGTCCCGTGGGCGGCTCCTGTTGCGTGTACGCCCGTTGCCGCTCTCGGGCTCCCATGGTGATGTGCCGCAAGTCCGTCATCTGTTCGCCGAACCTGGACCCCAAGGCGAACACAAAACCCCTAGGTGGCCCTAGGTACCTGAGGAAAGGCGGCAGGCCGCCACACCTCAAGAATCTGGTCTATCTTGCGCAGTGCCAGCACAACGGTCAACACCGCGTAACCCACCGCTTCTTACTAATTGCCCCACACCTTGGCGCAGGGCCGACTAGGCTCAAACAAACCAATCTATATTAACACCCCCTCGAAAACAACAAATGAGTTGCATATTGTCTACGACTAATTTCGATTACTAATCGTCACATGAATACCACTAATGTCACGACCGCGTTTCGTGCATCCACCACTGTCCATCATCATGCACTTCACATTCCCCCTTACCCACAGCTGCCGCCGAGTATTGGCAGGTTAGCTTATCATCGTACGGTCCATGGATTACTTCTTCTGAAGCGCTAGCAGGCGAAAGCGCAACGAATCCAAGCATCGTAGCGCCAGCAACCACAGCTGAAGTCTTACCAATTGCTTTAAGCATCCCAAACTCCTTAACTATTGGCGATCTATCATTACGATGCCGACAGTATCTGATGCCACTCGTGACGTCAATCCTGACTCGCGTATCAAAATGATTAAATATTGCAGATTTTGGCCCCACGCGATTGGTCAATTCGTAAATAATTCCCACTTCAAGATTTCCATGTACTGGAATCGATGACGATTTCACATTCCTAAGTTTGGGATCACATATACTCGCCCACCCTCGAATTCATCTCCCTCTAGCCAACCCCTCCCTTCTAATCCGATGCCCAAATCCAGAACCACGCAGTCAGAAGGAGCTCCGCATCGCCTGGACGAATGGAGGGGAGCACGACACAAAATGCGCTTGCATCGCACACAAGGACGCATCGCGTCTTACTCCATACATCTAGATATTCTCAGTGAAACCGGCCAATGACCTATCCACCTCTCCGTGCCCCATCGACTCCACCTTGGCCCACCCAAAACGCAGTGTGTTTACTTCCGGGTTTGCCTCGTTCACCGAGCCGAATCACCTGCACGCCACGCCCAAACAGAAAACTACCCGGCTATAGTCACCCATGCACAAGTTTTCCAAGATTGCATTCGGGCACGAATTTAATCAGAAATAATTCGCAGAGCACGACTCCTTCACCAGCTATCGAAACACTCTGATTTGTTTAAACCATTCTCACATTAGGTCGGTTTGTTCCCAGAGAACGGATTTGCGCACTGGCCACCCCGATCACCCTTGCCATAAACAATATCCGAACAATTGTGGTTCCATCCAACTTAGGATTGAAAGTGTTCATCATGCACCAGGACACCTCCCGTGCGAGACTAGATATAAGCACTCCGAGGTACTATAGACTATTAAGTGAATTTTGCTAGATATTTATGAATATTATGGAAACATAGCCACCATCCACTGGAAAAGAAATAATTTTTTATCCTAGTAACGACGGGCTGGCGAAATAATACCTTGTTATCTAATATCGAATTGTATGCAACCATCTATGCCGAGCATCTGGCGCTTTATCTCAAACTAGAGATCTAGTGCACTCATTTTCCCTGTTCCAATGTCACCCAATTACTATAGCAAAGTGGTGAGAATATAATTTATTTTTGGAAGACATATCTCTGCATCGTCGAGTTCTATCAGCACATGCTATTCGATTCCTATCAATTTATTGTCAAGGAGTGCGCCCGAACGAAGATTCATTTTGTATCGTTGGTAAATTGGCGTTACAGAGGCTGTAGCTACCCTAGGAGGTCCCGCCTCAATCCTGCGAGAAATCTCCCTGAGTGTACGCCCGTTGCCGCTCTCGGGCTCCCATGGTGATGTGCCGCAAGTCCAACTGGTCATCGAACCCGGACCCCAACGCGCCCGCCACCACGCCCATGGACGCACTGAGCCACGCGATCGCCGAATAGTTGACCAGATCAACGTCACCGCCGATCACCGTGGCCATGAATCGCGGATCGATGACGATCACCCCCGCCACGAAGATGAAGACCCAGAGGACTATATACAGGGTGACCACGCAGAAGACAAGGGTCGTGACGGTCGATAGGTTGTACAGGAGCACGATGACCGACAACCTGTCGTATTTGGGTCGTTCCCACAGACGGTTGCTGACCAGCAGCCAGCCGACCATCGAAATGACGGCCAGCACCGAGATCACGAAAAGGCGCCCCGTACTGAGCGCCTCCGACATCTGCCAGATCGAATTGTAGAAAATACCGAAGGCCCCCGTGGCCGAGGCGGCCGCGAGCGCTCTGGAGAGTTTGGGTACGGTACGCCACGGTTCGTTCGCCATGATCACACCCATGACGGTCCGCGGCAGGCCCGTGCGAGGATCGGCCAACATGATCTGGCTCGCCCGGTCGTCACGGACGACCCATTTGCCCCAGCCGTCGTCGACATATGTCTCGGCAACATGCTCATCGCTCATGAGCCGGTACGCGCAGTCCGTCACGACCCTCATCAGCTTGGATTTGGTGGCCCAGGCCCCCAACGTGGGGCAGGAAATCACGGCCACGCGTTCTTCCGGGTAGGCCTCGGCAATGAGTGGGCGCTTGTCCAGATACCTCGGAATCTCCGTGAGGAGGATGACGACGTCGACCCGCCCTTCCGACAGATGTTCCACGACCCGGGTCTCCAGGGTGTTGTCGGGGCGAATCCTGATGAGCTCGCTCTGAGACTCGACCCGGACCTTCAGAGAGGAAAGGGTCTGGAGGCGGCTCTCCAGGGAATCCTGGATCGCCGAGACCCGCCCGGTGGGCAGGCCGGGGTCGGCAATCACGTACACAACCATCTCAGCGGGGCCCGGCACATTCGTCATTGCCAATACTTTACTCCTGCCCGGCGGCAGAATGAGAAGTGGCCCACTGTCAACATGACAGTGGGCCACAAAACGGTCGTTGCGATCCGGTGATCTACCCATCGGGACGCAAGTGGCTGACGGCGTCACGGATGTCGCCGTCCTCCACGATCTTTCCGTTCTCGAGCACCACGCCGCGTTCGCACAGGCGCTTGACCATGTCCAGATCGTGGCTGACCACGATCAGCGTCTTGCCGCGCTGGGAGAGTTCCTTGATCTTCTTGATGCACTTCTTCTGGAAGGGTTCGTCTCCCACTGCCAGAATTTCGTCGACCAGGAAGATCTCGGGGTCGGTGTGCACCGCCACGGCAAAGGCCAGCCGCAGGTACATACCTGAGGAGTAGAACTTCACCTCGGTGTCGATGAACTGCTCGATTTCGGAGAACTCCACGATCGAGTCGAAGTTCTCGTCGATCTCGCTCTTGGTCATGCCCAGGATCGCGCCATTGAGGTAGACGTTGTCGCGCCCGGTCAGGTCCGGGTGGAATCCGGCGCCGACCTCGATCAGGCCGGCAATCCGACCGCGGGCGTGGATGTCTCCCTGGTCGCCGTGCATGACCCCCGAGATGAGCTTGAGCAGGGTGGACTTGCCGGAGCCGTTGAGCCCGAGCAGGGCGACCCTCTCCCCCTCGTGGATGTCCAGGGAAACCCCGTCCAGGGCGTTGAACTTTTCCGACAGGTCGCCCTTGCGCCCCTTGAGGAGCCAGACAAAGGCTTCCTTCATCGATCTCGTGTGCCGCAGAACGAAGCGCTTGACCAGGTTGTCGATCTTGATGACCACCGGTTCCGTCGAGGGAACGTACGGCGGCATCGGCTTCGAGAGTTCAGGATCATTGTCGAGCCAAGACACGATGAATCAGAGCTCCTGGGCGAAGTTGCCCTCGAACTTGCGGAAGAGCAAGTCGCCGACAACGACGGTGACGATGGCGATGACCACGGCAAGTGGCGTCCACAACGAAAGCAGATGCGGGGGAACGTGCCACTCGTATTCCAGGGTCGGATACCAGAAGGCGTAGTGGAACAGCTCCACGGACACCGTGATCGGGTTCGCGAGGTACAGGTGAAGAAGCCATTCCGGGGCCTTGTCGGCCACGCGCTCCCAGGCGTACATGATCGGGGACACCCAGGTCAGGACCATCAGGAGAAGATCCACCAGGTTCTCCGAGTCCCGGAAGAACACGTTGGCCACGCCGAAGATGAGCCCCAGTCCGTAGGCGAAGGCGGTGAGAATGCACATTCCGACGACGGCGCACGCGACCTGAATCGGGTTCGGGTGCCAGCCGACCACGAAGTCCGCGATCAACAGGACCAGCAATTGCGGCGCGAAGTGGATGAGACCCACCCCGATGGTCGAGACCGAGAACAGTTCTCGGGGCAGATAGATCTTCTTGATCAGGTCACCGTTGCCCACGAAACAGCGGGCACCGTTCCCAAAGGCCTCACCGAAGTAGTTGATGAGCACGATTCCGGAGAACAGGTAGACCGCGTAGTTCTCGAGATTCTTGTTGAGGTCCAGGAACACGCCGAGGGCCAGATAGAAGACGATGAACTGCACGCCCGGCTTGACGTAGGACCAGAGAATGCCGAGGATCGAGCCCCGGTAACGGACCTGGAGTTCCTTGTCCACCAGGAGTCGGAGGAGGAAGGTGTGCTTGGGGACGTCCAGGATGCCTCGGCCACGGCCGGGCCTCCGGAAGTCTCTGTTGGCTATTTCTGTGGTCATCGTTTGAGTTCGGAATCCGTATGCTGATCGAAGGTTTGTTTCCAGGCTTCGAGTGATGTGATGCGGGATGCCGCCTCACGATACTGCTTCCTCAGGGAAGGCCAGTTCCGCAAGATGTCGGCGTGCAGCCGCGTCGCTTCGAAAAGCTTGTTGCGCAACTGCTCCGGCTGGCGACGGTACCACGACACGGCGGTGCCCTCCGCGTTGGAGACCAGGGCCGAATCGTATTGGGACATCCGCCACCAGCGGTTGTCCTGGTGCGCAATGTGTGCCTGAGGATGCTCGTGGGTTTCTTCGTCCACGGGCTTGACCAGCTGTTTGGTCACCGTCTTGAGCGCCCAGGGAACGAGCGTCTTGTACGACGGTGCCTTGAATCCCCGGCCGTTGCGCGGAGGCTTGTTCATGTGGGGTTCGGGGAACTCCTCGATATCCTCCTTGAACTGGGCGTCCGAGTACTGCTTGGTCAGTGCTCGAATCTCCGGGAGCCGCTGGGGCTGGATTTCGTGCAATCGGTCCGGACCGGCCAGCACATCGCGCAAGGCCATGATGCGACCGTGTTCGGTGAAGTACTGCATCGAGATCAGATGCTTCACGTCGGCGTAGGACGATTCCCGCAAGAGCCGGCCGCCACGCTCGTACGGCGAGTGCAGGAGTGCCGCGATGATGCGGTTACGAATATGGAAGTAGGCCTGCCACCCGACCAGGTCGTCCTTGTCGATCCAGGACACGTGCCACACTGCGGCACCCGGCAACGACACCGTGTGGTAGCCCGCCCGCTTGGCGCGGAGCCCGTATTCGGCGTCGTCCCACTTGATGAACACGGGCAACGCGAGCCCGAGCTCCTTGATGATCTTGGTGGGGATGAGATCCATCCACCATCCGTTGTAGTCCACGTCCACTCGGCGGTGCAGCCACGGGGTGCTGCGCAGGTTCGACTTCATGAAGTCGTGGCCGAGGGTCTGGTCCTCGTGCGGCAGGTCAGGCTGGAACCGGTAGGTGTTGACGATCTCGCCGAAGGTGTGGAGCACCGTGCGGTTGTAGAGGTCGAACATGTGCCCACCGACGATGGTCGGCTTGCGGCACAGGTCGGCAAAAGTCAGCAACCGGATGATCGACTCGGGCTCGACGACGACGTCGTCGTCCAACAGCAGCGCGTAGTCGCTGCCGTTCTGGACGGATTCGTACATTCCGCGGGAGAACCCGCCCGAACCGCCCAAATTGGACTGGTTGATGATCCGCAGCTTGCCCTTGAGGCTCGCCGCGACCTCTTCGAAGTCTTCCTCGTCCTGGACCTTCTTGTTGCCCTGGTCAACGATGAGCAACTCTTCGATCGCGTCCATGGCCTCGGGAGACTGTGCCAGCGACCGGAGGTTGTTGAGGCAGAAGTCAGGCTTGTTCAGCGTGGTGATCTCGAGGGTGATCCGGCCCGGTTCCAACGTGGCGTCCGTGTATCCCTCCCAGTCCGCCTTTTCCAGAGTGAGCGAGTCATTGCCCGCAATGAGGTCGAACCAGTACCAGCCGCCGTCGCCGAAGGGCTTGAGGGGAAGGTCGAAGGTCGAATGGGTCTTGCCCGCCACCCGGCGCGAGTCCACCCGCTGGAGCGATCCGCGAGCGTTGGACTTGTAGATGATGACCGTGCCTTCGCCCTGAGTATGGACGGACAGCCGGATGTCATCGATACACGTCCACCGCTTCCAGTAGGAGGCGGGAAAGGCGTTGAAGTATGTCCCGAAGGACAGGCGAGAGCCTGCGCGAATCAGGGTCGATCTCCGGTCAATGAAATCTTCCGCGTGGGCTTCCGACGAGGCCGACGAGGACCCCGAGCTGTCCTGGTCCGAGGACTTCTTCTTTCCCGTGGGAAGCGAGTCATCGGTTCCGAGGGCACCGTTCATGGTCGACAGCTGTACGCCCGCCGTCTGACCGGAGTCGACGTACAGCGGAACGGTGTCCATCTGTTCAGCCGGCGGGAAGATGACACGCTGTAGCGTCTTGAGGATTTCGGGCTTGGATTCCGTCAGATGATTGCTCATGCGTCGACTCCCCCGCTTTCGAGCTTGGCCCCGCCTTGGAAGTGCGGCTTGATTTTGTTGTCGAACATGGACAGTGCCGAGCCGATGGCCATGTGCATGTCCAGGTACTTGTAGGTGCCGAGGCGTCCGCCGAAGAGGACGGACTTCTCCCCGCGAGCCAGGTCCCGGTACTTCAGAAGCTTCTGGCGGTCCAGATCAGTGTTGATCGGGTAGTACGGTTCGTCGCCCTTGTCGGCGAAGCGCGAGAACTCCCGCATGATGACCGTCGCGTCCTTGGTGTAGTCGCGCTCGGGGTGGAAATGGCGGAATTCGTGGATGCGGGTGAAGGGAACGCCCTCATCCGGGTAGTTCATGACGGAGCACCCCTGGAAGTCCTCGATCGGCAGAACTTCTTCTTCCAGGTCAATGGTCCTCCACGACAAGTCGCCCTCGGCGAAGTCGAAGTACCGGTCCACGGGGCCGGTATAGACCACGGGCACCTGCCCCAGGACCTTGGACCGTGAGAACTCGTGATTGTCGTCGAAGAAATCGGTGTCGAGACGGACGTCGATGTTGGGGTGGTCGGCCATGCGCTCGAGCCAGGCCGTGTATCCGTCGACCGGCAGTCCTTCGTGAGTATCACTGAAGTAGCGGTTGTCGTAGGTATACCGGACGGGCAAGCGATTGATGATCGAGGCCGGAAGGTCCTTGGGATCCGTCTGCCACTGCTTGCCGGTGTAATGCTTGATGAACGCTTCGTAGAGGGGCCGTCCGATGAGCTGGATGCCCTTGTCGTTGAGGTTCTCCGGGTCCGTTCCGGCGAGTTCTCCGGCCTGTTCCTTGATCAGGTCGCGAGCTTCCTGCGGGCTGTAGGCCGAACGGAAGAACTGGTTGATGGTCCCCAGGTTGATCGGCATGGGGAAGACTTCGTCATTGTGGCGCGTGTAGACGCGGTGGACGTAGTTGGTGAACTGAGTGAACCGGTTGACGTATTCCCAGACCCGCTCATTGGACGTGTGGAACAGGTGAGCACCATACCGGTGGACCTCGATCCCCGTCTTCTCTTCCTTCTCGCTGTAGGCGTTTCCGCCGATGTGCGAGCGACGGTCAAGCAGGGCAACCTTGAGTCCCAACTCGGTCGCCGCTTGCTCGGCGATGGTCAATCCGAAAAGACCAGATCCTACGACCACTAGATCTGCGTTCACGCAAAACTCCTGTTGCTCTTGAGCCGGTGCCCGAGGGAGGCCCCGACTGACCTGTCCGTTCCCGACCGGGGTGCGGGCACGGACCTCTCGACTGTGATCCTAGTAGAAAGCACGCGACGACCATTCATCTGCCGGTCCGTCACACCTCTTCACCGGGAGTCCCGACCTACCAAGCTACAACACGGCGAGGAAACTTGCCTCGATCCCCAGCGGATGGTCAGCATGAATTTCATCCGGGCTCCGACGTGCAGTAATGAACCGGTTCATCCACAGTCCCGAATTCTCGGGGATTGCGGGGCGAAAATGCACAATCTCGCTCCCTCGCCAGGATGCCATCCCCCATTCATGCCTCACCGGCATTCAATCAGCATATGGAACTGACTCTTGCCGTGTTCGATCCTCAGACATCCCTCAGCTGGCCCCTCAGGATCTCCGGCCGCGCGGGGACCGCGGGAGCACTCGTCGGAGAAATTCTCAGCGAGCGCGTCGGCTGGAATGCTTCGTGGTACATCGGCGACCTGCCCCTGGACAGAACGAGCCTCGGAACGGCCCCACTGGTCGACGGAGCCGTGGTCCGGGCGCGTCCGCTCGCCGAGGACGGCGACCACACGGCCAGACTGTCCATCGCGTGCACGGAGGGATTCGGGGCGGGTTTCAGGGCACGCATCGGTCGAGGGACCCACGGTGTCGGGCGTGACGACGTCGAGATCCGATTGGAAAACCCTCACCTGCCGCCGTGTGCGGCTTTCCTCTCCGTCAGCGGAGAGAGCGTGACCCTTCGACCCGTGGGCCGGCTCAGTGGCATCAGGATCCTGCCCGGGCACCGTCTCGGGATCCACGGATCCTCGCTGGTCGTCGAGGACACGCAGCGGCACGTCACCCGCGCTGCTTCACACAGCCCCATCCCGGCCCAGGACGTCCGGTTTGCCGATCCTTCCCAGGGCTGGTCCCTGATGCTCGCGACGAGCCTGATGCCGGTTGCCTTCGGCGCCGTGGCCGCGTGGCTGTGGGGCATGTGGTTCATGATGCTCTTCGGCGCCATGAGCGCACTGGTCAGTGGGACTCATTGGCTCACGAGAGGCGGTGGAGCGGCACGGAACCGTCGTCGTCTGCATGACGCCCGGGTCAGGGAGCTGGATGTCCTCGCGCAAGCGGTCCCTCCTGTAGGCCTCAGGCTGGCCGACGCGGTGGGCCGCATCGAAGGCACGTTGCCGACCGGGCTGAATGAATCGACAGATACTGCATCCCCCACGTCAATGGGCAACGAGCTCTGGGTTCGTTGGGGACGCGGGAGCCGCCACCTGCATATCTCGCCGAATACGCCATCACCCGGTCCACGAGTCAAGGACATGCCGCTGGTGACCAGCTTGTCTCTTCCGCATGTCCTGGTCATGAGCGACGGCGTGCGTACCGACGGTCTGCCGGCGCTCATCGGGCACGCCCTCGCCGAGCATCTCTCGATCGAGTGGGCCGGGTGTGCCGGGGATTGCACGATCTGCGCCGAGTTCTTGCGTCGCTGGGGCCGCATCTGCGTCTCGGCTTCCGGCAGAGGTTCAGGACGCACCGGCGCCGTCCTGCAATTGGCCTGCGTGCGCCGCGGGGTCCGTGCCGGCGAGGAAGATTCGATGCCCGCCTTGTGGACGGTTTATGTCGGTGTGGAAACGGATCCGGTCCCCGCCGGCCCGGGCTGGCGAGGAATAGTGATCGTACCGACACAGCGGGGCCTCAGGCTGGTACCGCACGGCGATGCGGGCGGACGGTGCCTGGGCCTTTCGAACGGGTCCAGTCTCGAATGCCATTCCCCGGACGTCCCGGCCTCGGGCGTGCTCGAACTCCTCGCTCAGGGACCCCTCTCGAATGGGTCGGCGCGTGGAGACGCGGTCTGTCTCATGTCATCGCGGGAAGATCTGGCCGTGGAAACGGCCCCGACCCGGTGGAACAGGACGCGTTTCGACCGCGCTCTGCACGCGGACCTCGGGCGGGCGCCGGCTTCGGGCACTCCCCTTGTGATCGATCTCAACGACGTCGGACCACACTGCGTGATCGCGGGGGCGACCGGATCAGGAAAATCCGAGTTCCTGAGGAGCCTCGTGCTGGGTATGGCCTTGCGCTATCCGCCCGAACGACTGGGTTTCGTGCTCATCGATTTCAAGGGCGGGGCGAGTTTCGGCCCCTTGTCCCGGCTGAAACATGTTCACGCGACCCTGACCGACCTGGATGAAACAGCTGTCCTGAGGGACTTGGCATTTCTGCGCGCCGAGCTGCGCCGCAGGGAAGCTCTGTTTGCCACGGTGGGCGCCCGCACCTGGATCGAATATCTCGAGCGCTGTGCGACGAAGGCTGGCCCGGAGGAGGTGCTCCCCGAGATCGCCGTGGTCGTGGACGAATTCCGAGTGCTCGTGGACTCATTTCCCCGAGCCATGGACCGGCTCCTCCATATTGCGACGACGGGCCGATCGCTTGGTTTTCACCTCATCATGTCGACCCAGAGGCCCCAAGGAGCCATCTCCCCCGACATCCGGGCGAATGTCTCAGTGAATGTCTGTTTTCGCGTAGCTTCGGATGCGGATTCCATCAGCGTGATCGGGACGCCACAGGCTGCGTCGTTGCCCTCCGGGGGTCCTGGACTCGGTCTCGTCAAGGCGGACGGCGTCGTCCTCGGATTCCGCGCATGGTTCGTGGACCGCTTGCCGGCCCTGCCTCCTGACAGACCGCGCATCGTCGAGGACCAAACGCTTTCTCCCCCGGGCGACCCGGTCGCTCGAGGAGCTCCCCCAGAGGCCCTAATAGGCGACGATATTGCTCGCTTCGGGCACCTTCGTCACCCAGGGCGGGTCCCCCTGCGCCTCGTCGTCCCGCCCCGATCCACGCAGGTCGATTGCTCCGAGCGCCTTCTGCCCCCGCCGATCGGTACGGATCCGGGCCAGTATCCGTCCGGTCTGTTCCTCGGCCTCGGAGAGGCGCCGGCACAGGCATGGCAAGGTCCCCTGTTCTGGCGAGCGCGCGACCACGGAGTCCTCGAAGTGGTTGGAACGGTTCCTCAGCAACGAGCGTTTGTTGCACGTCTGGTCCTGTCCGCTACCCACGCCTCGTCCGTGGTGTACGTGCTTGCCGCTGACGAGGCGACTCGGCTCGTGTGCTCGAGTGCTCGTCACGCTGGTGCGGACCTCCGAGGCATCGCAGGTTTGGACGACCCTCTCTTCGTTCTCGAAGTCTTGCGGTGTCTGGAGACCGTCATCTCAGGGGGCAACCGACCCGGTCCGCTCGTGATCGTCCAGGGACTGGACCGGCTCCTCGAAGATTTTCTGTCACGAGGATACGATCTGAGCGCCGAGATCCTGAAGCTGCTCACCGCCGGGGACGCACCGTGTGATCTGGTCCTGCTCGGCACCAAGAGGGTCCCGCCGGAGCTGAGACCGTACTGCTCATCCCATGTTTTTGCGCACCGTCCCGAGAGCAATGAATTCAGGGTGGCGCACCCCCGCGAGAGCCTGGACATCCTTGCCGAATTGTCGATCGTGGACGGACGGGTGTGTGAAAATCGCGGTCCCGTGGGTCTCAACGCCCCGCCCGAATCCTTGTTCAACAAGCTTTCCGAGGCCGTCAGCAAGATGTTCGCCCAAGACGATGCCGACCGCAGTCCGGCCCGAAAGCGTCGTTCACGCCGCACTCCACCAGCAGACATGTGCGAGCTGCCCCGATTCAGGAGGCTCGACTCGGAGCTGTCCTGGACTCCGTCCGGCGATGCGGGGCGGGGCCGTGCCCATCCGTCGAGGGCGCTTCACGACCCGGCAGACGAGTCCACCGCCACGTCCGAATCGCCCCGAACAACGGAGGTTCTGCTCGGGGTCTCATCCCCACTCTTCGAGGAATGCAGAGCCCAGGTGCACCAAGGGGAAGGTACCGCCTTGGTCTACTCGACGTCCGGTGGCGAGCAGAGACTGATCGACGCGCTGGAAGCGTTCAATCCACATCTTCAGCTCAGAGTTTTCGGTCCCCCGGACAACATCCGGCACGCGAAGCCGGCGGAGCCGGACTCGAAGAGGATCACCGGAGCGGGTGCCTGCTTGGCCGTCGTGAGGAATGTTCCCGCGTGGACGGTGGCGCCTCGTCACATCATTGCGGACATCATTGCCTCTCACGACGCGTGCATCATGACTTTTCCGATGGACTCTTCCGCCACCGTCGCCTCACCATGGACCGAGACAATCCGCAGTGCACATTCCGCGATCTTCGTGGGTCCGCTCAGTCATGGCTGCGCGAGCTTCCGGGCGGAACCGGTTCCTCCGCACAGACTGGCTCTCGACCAGACGGAAGGCCTCCTGGTGGAACGGGGATCTTGGACAAGGTTCAGGATTCCCGCTGTTCGGCGAGGAGGACCCGTGCCCCGGCATTCGTTCCGGTCAGCGTCTCGCGGGGAGGTCGTTGGCCCGCAACAGATGGTTCTGGACCGGAGAACTGAACAGCAGGATCCCCACGAGCACCCCATAGGCCACGGGAAGCAGCGCCAGGAACAGGCCCCACACGGAAATCATTTGCATCGAGATCACAATCAGGAAGACCTGGGTGAGCAAAATGAGGGCCCGCGGCCACAGGCTCCCCTTCGTGACGCTTCGGGCAGCTCCGAGGAGCCATAGGCCGTATCCGATGTAGAGAAGCGACATGATCACGATGGCCCCGAAAGGCATCGCGTGGTCCTGGAAGAAGACCTCGACGGTCTGCACCAAGCCGGCGACAACCAGCCCCAGACCCTCGAGCGCAACGAGTACCGCCAGTACGACAACGGGCAGAGACGGGCGCTGCGAGGAGGGTGATTCGGGCCCGGCATCAGGCCGGGTACGGTCCGAGGGGGTGTCAGTCATAAACTCATTCTAACGATGTCATCCAGCCTCCCCTGTCGCACCGATTTCGGGACCGGATCCTATCTATGGCGCGGGACAAACTTTCCGTGTCAAGCACTGCCGCGTGTGAGATAAAACATCACGTGTGGCGTCAACCTGTCGCTGGTTTCCCTTGTTCACGAGAAGTTTACGTGCGAACCTTTAAACAGTTCTCGGACAAGCCCCCTGATCTTGGGGGCTCTTTATTTGTATCACTCGCCCTGGGGTCCGCACTGGCCGCTCAGGGCGAGGCATCACATGTGAAACAAGGAGCGTGCATCGATGGATTGGCGCAGTCGCGCAGCCTGTCTCGAAAAGGACCCTGAGCTTTTCTTCCCGGTCGGGAACACCGGTCCGGCCCTCCTGCAGATCGAAGAGGCAAAGGCCGTCTGCCGCAGCTGCACCGTCATGGACACGTGCTTGCAGTGGGCCATGGAAACCGGCCAGGATTCGGGAGTCTGGGGAGGAATGAGCGAGGACGAGCGACGCGCCCTGAAGCGCCGCGCTGCTCGCGCCCGTCGCGCCTCCTAGGCGCTGCAACAGATCCTCAGCGCTCCTCAGGGAGCGAACGCCCCCGGCAGATCCTTTCTGCCGGGGGCGTTTCTCGCGCAGACAGGCGTTACAGTTCAGGACCGCCGCACGCGCTATGCTCTGTCGACCGAGCCCTCGGGGATGTGGGCCGTGATGACGACCTCCGTCCCACCGCCTGCACGCGGGCGCCACACGATGGAGCCCTTCAACTCGCTGGCCACCAGCGTACGAACGATCTGCATGCCCAATCCCTCGCCGTCGGACGGAGGGCGATACGCAGAGACCCCGGACTCCTCGATATAGCTGACGCCCATGCCGACGCCGTTGTCCCCAATCGTGACCACGAGCTCCTGCCCCTCGCCCGTCTCGGTCCGCTGACCGTCCAAGGTGACAGTCCCGGATTCTCCGTCCAACCCGTGCTCGACCGCGTTCGCGACGACTTCGTTGATGATCAGCGCCAAAGGAGTGGCCAGCTCACTGGGGAGGTGCCCGAACTCCCCCGTCATCTCCGTAGAGACTGCCTGTCCGGGGGAAGCGACTTCCGCCGCCAGGTGGAACTGCCGGTTGATCAGATCGTCGAAATCGACGTTCTGGGTCAGCCCCTGGGACAGCGCCTCGTGCACCATGGCAATCGTGGCCACGCGCCGCATCGCTTGTTCAAGCCCCTGTTTTCCTTCGGGCGATGACATACGGCGTGCCTGAAGCCTCAGGAGCGCCGAGACGGTTTGCAGGTTGTTCTTGACCCTGTGGTGGATCTCCCGAATCGTCGCGTCCTTGGTCATGAGCTCAAGTTCCCGACGACGCAGTTCGGTCACATCACGGCACAGGAGAAGCGCGCCGAATCGCTCTTCCCCTCGACGGGTCTGACGCCTCAGCGGGACCGCCCTGAAAGTGATGCTGACCTTTGTTGTGCTGACCTCCCCCCGCCACGGCATGCGGCCCGTCAGAACCAGGGGCAGGGTCTCGTCCGCCTTCTCGGCCGCAGGAAGCAGATCCCTCGTGAGCTCGGCCAGCAAATTGCCCGTGAGAGCGTCGGCAAACCCGAGACGCCGATAGACCGAAACCGCGTTCGGGGACGCGAAAGTGACTCGACCCTCCGCGTCCAACCGGATCACCCCATCGCTGACTCGAGGATTGCCCCGCGATGCTTCATTGGACGAGCTGAAGTCCGGCCACGCACCTCGAGCCACCATGCTGAGTATTTCGCGTGCGGTTTCCCGGAACACCGTGTCGAGCCGACCTTGCATGCGCCCCGACTGCTCACCGTGGTGCAGGGAGAGCAGAGCCACGGTGCGACCATTGCGAACCAGCGGGTAGAGCACGACCCTCATGGTCGACTCCGCGTTCCAGTCGACGCGGTCCAAAAACTGTGTTGCCTGGTCGAACCAGCACGCTCGAGCTGCCGCCTCGACCTGTGTGCTCATCCGCAACCCGACCATGTCCCGATGGAACACAGTCTGCGTCGTCGAGGGCCGGACGTGCGCCATACCGGAGAACCCCGCGTCCGGGGCCGGGCCGCCTTGCCCCCGCCCGCTCCTCTCGCTCGACAGGAACTTTTCCGGGAACCAGAGGACAAGGTCCCCCTGCGCCAGATCCGCGATCATCTGCCAGTCGCCCACCAGGAGGTGGAGCCATTCCGAATCCCCCGGGCCGAATTCGCCGGTCTTGAGCAGAGGTTCTGCGAGCGTCATGTCGTCCTCGGGATAGAAATCTGGCGGTCAGCCTCCATCTTAGGTGCCCAGCACCGCGCCTGTCCTCGCCCGTCCGCAGTCCGGCCTCCGGACCGCCTGGCGATTGCAACCAGCGACTTGCCGGACGGCACGGCCCGAGATATACACGACCTCAGCAATGGACTCGGAACCACAAGACTTCTCATCGAAGGGATTTCGCCCATGGTCGCGCAACGCTTTCTCACGCTGGTCGACGTCGCCGAGATCCTGAACGTCTCGGTGTCACAATCACGTGCCATGGTCCGTTCGGGCGAGCTGCCGGCCATCCAGGTGGGAGGCCGCGGACAATGGCGCGTCGAGCGTGCGGTCCTGGAGGAGTACATCGCCGAGGCCTACCGCCGGTCGGCCGCAGTCACGGGGTCCCAGGACGCCGACCAGACCTGAAAGCCCGCCCGAGCGGACGGCCCCGCCCGGTTTCTCATGATCAGCGAATCACCGCCTATTGTTGCACTTGCTGTATTGCATGACACTCTGATTTTGAGCGCTTACGGGTTATCCACAGGTCTTTACGAGGGGCGGGACTGGCGGTAAATATAAGGGGCATCTACTCGCATCAAACGGCATCAAAGGACTTCCACGATGGCCACGAGCTCTCCACGGCGCCATGTCCGCCCAACCATGTCCAACCATCCGTGTCGAGAAATGCTCCACGTGGCTCGTCGTCCCAGTGGTGCCGCAGCAAGCCTCCGGTGCCGGGTCCCGGTACACAGATACCCTCGCTGCCCGCACCGTACAGTTCCGCCACGGTCGGCGGCCGAACCGGGCTCATCCAATGCGAGACGAGCGCGGTCGTCCCCTCAGATACCACTTGGGCGGGCGTCCCGAACCGATCGGGACGCCCTGAGCGTTCGCCCGCAGGGTGAGCCTCATCAATCTCCTGTCATCACGAAAGGATCTCCGATGAGTTCACGACCGGAACACTATGGACGACGGCGAATCACCAGAAGGGGCACCGTCCTGTCCATCGAAAGTCTGCGGGGCACGCCTCGTGCACATCCTGAGGGTCCGCCCCCGTTCTACAAGTGGCGCAACCGCACCACGGACTACCGTGAGGAATTGCGCCGCGTTCACGCGATTGCGGGTGCCATGGGAGTCGCCATCATCGAGGTGGTCTCGGGCAAACGCTCCTCGAGCCAATTGAGCCGCTGGGTCCATCCGGAAGTCCTTGACCGCATCGAAAGACGGGCTCACCTCGAGACCGCCGAGCATGCCGTCGTCTCCGAGCCTCCATTCGGGGGCAGACGGTTCGACTCGGAGAACCTGAGGCCTCGGCGGGTACGGGCCATTCCGGTGGGGAATGACGAATACGAGGCCAGCGTGGTCGTGGACAACGGGGAGAGAAGCCGGGCTCTGGCCCTACGTATCCACAAACCCAAAGGACAGTGGCAGATCATTCAGGCGGAAATCGGGTAGGAAAAAGAGGGCCGGGACCCGAATGGTGCGGGTCCCGGCCCTCCTGGTTGGCCGTACGAGCGATGGATTCGACTCGAGCCAGCCGGCTACTTACGCTTTTTCCGGCCCTTTTTCTTGGCGCCGACGCCGCGGGATGCTCCTGACACGGGGTTCTCCGTTTCCGAGGAGGACTCCCCGCCCTTCGAAGAATCGCGCGTCGAATCCGTCCCGGACGAATTCGCGCCCGCGCCATCCTCTTCCGGGTTGGCCTCGACGTGTGATTCCTCGCCGCCGTCCTCGCTCGGTGCCGAGAAGCGGAGGAACTTGGGCTGCTGCGGAATGGTCAGGGCCTGAGAGGACATCTGGGTACGTTGCTTGGTCAAGTCCAGGTTGAACAGGTACGCAACCGTCTCCTCACGAATCGCATCCATCATCGACTGGAACATGGCGTAGCCCTCGCGCTGGTATTCGATCAACGGATCGCGCTGGGCCATGGCCCGCAAACCAATGCCTTCCTTGAGATAGTCCATCTCGTAGAGATGCTCGGGCCACTGCCGACCGATGACGGACAAGACGACCCGACGCTCAATGTTGCGCATCGCGTCGGAACCGACCTCTTCCTCACGGGTCTCATAGATGACCTTCGCATCGGAGAGGATCTCTTGGATGAGTTTCTCCTGGGTGATTTTCGAACGCCCACCGACCGAGTCCTCGAGCTCCTTGATCGAAATGCTCACGGGGTAGATGGTCTCCAGGGACTCCCACAGGCGTTCGAGGTCCCAGTCCTCGGCATGCCCCTGTTTGGTCTTGTCCTCGATCGCCGAGGTGAGGACCTCTTCGATGAACTTCTGGATCTGCTCCCGGATGTCATCGCCCTCAAGGATCTTGGCTCGGTCCGAGTAGATGGCCTCGCGCTGACGGTTCAGAACGTCGTCGTACTTGAGGATGTTCTTGCGCTGCTCGGCGTTCCTGGCCTCAACCTGATTCTGGGCCGAAGCGATCACTCGGGTGACAATACGGTGCTCCAGAGCGGTATCGTCCGGTGCGCCGGCCATGAGACGGGCCGCGGCCGCACCATTGAACAGACGCATGAGGTCGTCCGCCAAGGAGAGGTAGAAGCGTGATTCGCCAGGGTCGCCCTGACGGCCCGAACGCCCACGCAACTGATTGTCGATGCGGCGCGATTCGTGCCTTTCGGTGCCCAGCACATACAGGCCGCCGAGCTCGGTGACCTCATCGTGCTCCTGCTTGGCCGCCTGTTCGCACTCGGCCAGGACCTCGGGCCACTTGGCCTCGTACTCCTCGGGGCGCTCCTGGGAGTCGTACCCAAGCTCCGTCATCCGGTCGACGGCATCGAACTCGGCGTTGCCACCGAGCATGATGTCCGTACCGCGTCCGGCCATGTTCGTCGCCACGGTCACGGCGCCCTTGCGACCCGCCTGAGCGACGATGGCCGCTTCTCTCGCGTGGTTCTTGGCGTTCAGGACGTCGTGCGGAACGCCTTCCTTGACCAGCAGTTTGGACAAGTATTCGGATTTCTCGACGCTCGTGGTACCGACCAAAACTGGTTGGCCCTTTTCATGGCGCTTGGCGATGTCCTTGACCACAGCCGCGAACTTCGCGACCTCATTCTTGTACACGAGGTCAGGCTGATCCTTACGGATCAGTGGCTTGTTCGGGTCGATCACGGCAATGCCGAGCTCGTAAGTATTGACGAATTCCGCGGCCTCGGTCTCGGCCGTACCGGTCATGCCGGAGAGCTTGTCATAGAGGCGGAAATAGTTCTGAAGAGTGACGGTTGCCAGGGTCTGGTTCTCGGCCTTGACCTCGACCTGCTCTTTGGCCTCAATCGACTGGTGTACGCCTTCGTTGTACCGACGGCCGGGAAGAATGCGCCCGGTGTGCTCATCCACGATCAGGACTTCGCCCTTGAGGACAACGTAATCCTTGTTGTTGATGAACAGTTCCTTGGCCTTGATGGCGTTGTTCAGGAAGCCGATCAAGGGCGTGTTCTCGGACTCGTAGAGGTTGTCGATCCCCAAGTGGTCCTCGACCTTCTCGATGCCGCTCTCGAGCACACCGACGGTCTTCTTCTTTTCATCGACCTCGTAGTCCTGATCCTTCACGAGGGTTTTGGCCACGCGGGCAAACTCGTTGTACCAGCGGTTGGCCTCTCCCGCGGACGGACCGGAGATGATCAACGGAGTACGCGCCTCGTCGATCAGAATCGAATCGACCTCATCGACAATGGCATAACTGTGGCCCCGCTGGACGCGTTCGTCCACGGTCCAGGCCATGTTGTCGCGGAGGTAGTCGAAACCGAACTCGTTGTTCGTTCCGTACGTAATGTCTGCCTCATACTGTTTGCGGCGGACCTCTGGGGTCTGTTGCGCAAGGATGACACCCGTCTCCAGACCCAGGAACCGGTATACACGGCCCATCAGATTGGCCTGGTATTCGGCGAGGTAGTCGTTGACCGTCACGACGTGCACGCCCTTGCCCGTCAGGGCGTTCAGGTATGCGGGGGCGGTGGCCACGAGCGTCTTGCCCTCACCGGTCTTCATCTCGGCGATATTGCCCAGGTGCAACGCGGCACCACCCATCAGCTGGACATCGTAATGACGCTGTCCCAGGGTCCTGCTCGCTGCCTCACGGACGACCGCGAAGGCTTCGGGAAGGAGAACGTCGAGGGATTCGCCCTCCTCGACACGCTTCTTGAAGGAGTCCGTTTCCGCGCGCAACTCCGCGTCCGTGTACTCCTTGAAATCATCTTCCAACGAGTTGATGGCATCGGCATAGACTCTCAATTTCTTGAGCAGTCTTTTGTCCCCTGTGCGGAGAACCTTTTCCAAGAAGGATGCCACGTGCACTTACTCCTAGTAGCTGATGAGATTCCGAGTTCGACGGCCGCATCCGCGGCTCGCCTGACGGCAGCCGAAGGTTTGACCTCGACAGCCCAGTCTACGCAAGTGTAAACATGCCGGCTGGGTTTTGCCTCAGAAGAGAACAAATTTGTGGACCGCAGACGAATCGCCCGGGCCGCGGGGCCCGGGCGACGCGTCAGCCGTGATGAGAAAGGAATTATCCTTCGGGAACCGACTTGTAGAGCCGCGTCTCATTGAGACCCTCGGGAGGGGCGTCGTCGCCCAGGACGATCACTCCGTACGTCCAACCCTTGCGACGGTACACGGCAGCTGGCTGGTCCAATTCGGCGTCGACGAACAGATAGAAATCGTGACCGACGAGCTCCATCCTGTCCACCGCCTGGTCAACGGTGATTTTCTCTGTGGGAAATGTCTTGCGGCGAATCTCGACCGGCGGAACATCGTCAGTCAGCGGGTATTCCGCATCGAACGCATCGCCCTCTCCATTGTCCGAATTCTTCTCGAGGACAATTTCCTCGATCGGGACCTCTCCCCCGGATGACCCGTCGATCACGGGAATGGACCCCGTGGCCTCGGAAACGGAGACCGGCCGGTGGTGGCCGCGGTGGATCTTCCTGCGGTCTCGGGCTCTGCGAAGCCTCTCCAGCAGCTTCGAGTAGGCGTCCTCGAAAACAGCGAATTTGTCCGAGCCCTGCGCTTCGGCGCGAAGGACCGGACCCTTTCCTTGGACCGTGATCTCAACCGTCATGGCCTGGGGGCCGTTCCCCACTTTGCTGACCTTGATGTCAATGACGTCCACGCGCTCGTTGAGCTTCTCGAACTTCTCGACCTTTTCCTCTGCATACTCCCGAAAACGATCCGGAACCTTGACGTTGCGTCCGTATACGTTGAGTTCCACGATGGCCTCCCGTGGTTGGGCGAGGTGAGGTCTCACCGGCCTGCGAGCCGTGCTCGGGGTTCCTCGAGCCTCACGGGGAGAGGATCTGACCGTCTCCTTGACTCAACGTTAATCGACCGACGATCTTTCGTCACCCATCCGCAGGATGTGACGCGCTGAACATTGGGCAATTCTCCCCCGGTAGGCGAACACTCGCGAGCACGGCGGCTCCGACCACTCGGCCGCCGGCAGCCTCGACCGCTCGCGCCGATTCCCGCAAGGTGGATCCGGTCGTCGCCACGTCATCGACGAGGATGCACGGACGGTTGCCCAGATCCGGGCGCAGCCCCATCACCCCCGCGAGGCCGGGCAAGCCGATCGTCATGGACGACGCCGCCCTGGCAGAGCGCTCACGTGCGCTCAATCCTTTCTGGCCCACGGCCCGGCGAACTCGGGAGTCGAGGACAGCGTGCGTCGGACGACGCCGCGCCATCAGCACGGGGGCCACCTTCGAGCGTGCGCTGCCCTGTATTGCGCTGAGGGCCGATCTGGGGGCCGTCGCTCGGCGGGCCAGGACCTCACTGGGCACAAATCCGCGCCGTCGAAAGGCCCGTGCCGAGGAGGGCACCGGGATGATCACGGGCGCCTGCCCGGCCCGCGCTCCTGAGGACTGCGTTCCTTGTCCCTCGACCTGCCGAAGCAGGGCGGCCAGGCCCCGGCCCAGCGCCCGCCCCAGAACCGGCGCGGTGTCCAGCCGGCCCCCGTTCTTGAAAGCCAG
Organism: Kocuria sp.; assembly: GCA_030454085.1. Classification (GTDB taxonomy): domain Bacteria; phylum Actinomycetota; class Actinomycetes; order Actinomycetales; family Micrococcaceae; genus Rothia. The sequence continues at coordinate 63,969 of JAKDJD010000006.1, read as the reverse complement.
AATGAGTCGGGCAAACTCGTGGCGGTAGGCACCAGAAGCTATACACAACCGGTCGGACGGCCAGTGCGGAAGCACCGGAGCAACGTTGACGGGATCAGCCGACCATCTGTGCACGAGCGCCCTGCACACGCGGCAGACGGGGCCCCGACCGAGGCCGCACACGGCGCAGGGCTGCGGAAGGATCACCTCGATGGCGTCCGTCAGCGTACCGGCGACCGCCGCGGCAGCGGCGTCGTAGGTCCGTCCGTCACGCCACATTCCCACCTCACACCCCAGCCCATCAATGGATTGACGCCATTATGGCCTGTCGTGTGGTGCGGCCGTCAGAGATCGGCCCATTGTGGACGACTCGTTCACTCCGCGTAGGACAGGTCGCGAACCTTGGTATCCACCCGCGTCCAAGAGGTTCCCGTCAGAATGTACGTGTCCCCTCCGGTCTGCGCGTAGACGGATTCTCGCCCGTTGCCACCGGTGATGTGCTCGATGTCCGACAGGCCGTTGACATCGTGGGTGTCCCCCGAGAGAGACACGGTCTGCACGCTGCCGTCTTGGGTATTTGCCGTCACGACCTCGGTGTCGGAAATCCACGCGGCCTGAGTAGCATTATGGGTCGTCCCCACGCGCAGAGGCTCCCCCAGGCTTTCGGGAGCACCCTGGTCGTCCCGTTTGATCCCGCTGACCCACACACGTGAGTCGTCACCCTCGCCCGTGACGATCAGTGCCCTGGAGGCATCGCGGGAGACCTTGAAGGACTGGATGTGCTGGCCCTTGAGCCAGTCGGCGCCAATAGTCTGCGGGTCTTGACTGTCGCCTCGTGTGTTCCACGCGTACACGGAGCCTTCGGAACCACCGGCCCACACCCACTTGTTGGCATCGATGCTCGGGGCAGTGATGTTTTCGTCCGTATCGGCGTCCATCGACTTGCCGTTGGTCGACCGGACGCCGAGGTGGTTGCGGTCCGAATTCGCGTATGCGTACAGCCGGCGATCCGTGTCCATGGTCGGCATGCTGGGCTCGACGTCGTTCGGTTCGAGTCCCGAGACCTTGCGGGACTGCCCGTCAGCGTACGTCACGAGTTGCCCATCCAGGACCCCGACTTGAGGGCTGGGAACCTGGGGGTTCACGGAGGCAGGCCGGTAGTCGGCCACCTTCCCCGTTTCCACGGCTTTGTCGTCGACCGACAATCGCACGCTGTCGACCGAGCTCGTGCTCTTCAACGTCTGCTCGAGTTGGGTGTTCATCCTTTCGAGCGTCAGCTGGTTCGCGTCGGTGACCCCTTCACCGGACAGCCCCACCTCGGCGGAGGAGTTGCTGACCGGAACCGATTGCCTCATCAGATTCGTCCCCGCCGGAATCGCCGAGACGACCGAGCCTTCCAGATACGGTGCCGGGCCCTGAAGCAGCACGCGCACAACCGACGTCGCCACCGTCGAACGGTTGGCGAACCAGCGGATGTCCGGCACGGCGTAGCTGAACGTCGGATCGTAGAAGTAGAGCGTGAACGAACGGAACAGTTGCTCGAATTCCTGCCGCGAGACGATTGTTCCATTCGGAATTTCCGAAATGCGCCACTGCCCGTTGACCTGCTGGAACTTCGCGGTGATCTTCTGTTGGTCGGGGTCCCTGTACGACGTCGCGATGCCCCTCCCGTCGATCGACGTCGACACGTTGACCTCCGCCGTCGCCTGCTGATCGCCGTCCTTGGCGTCGATCGAGACGTCGTTGCTTCGCACGAGCGTCCGATCCTCGGGCTTCCACGTCCCGGCAAGCTCCGTGGTGAGATACTCGCGAGCCACGGAGTAGTCGTTCTCGACGCCGGTCCCGGCCTTGAGGAAGCCGCTGAGAATATCCTTCGGCGAGGCCCCCTTCTCCGGGCCCGAAGGGTTGAACGCGGGGGCCGTGGACGAAGCCTGGGAATCGGGTTCGTTGTAGTGGTAGACCGGCCCGCTCGTCGGGATACGTCCGCACCCGACGACCAAGAGTCCGATGGCGGTCGCACACGCGACGGCGCGTACGGCCGACGACCGACGCCGCCGGGGAGCCTGAGGTCTGTTTCCGCTCATCATTCGGTGTCCTCCTGCGAGCCTTCGGAGCCCTCGTCCTCCGCGCCGCGGTCCTCGACCTCGGGGAGCGAAGCGGGCGTGTCCGGTACGCCTTCGGGCGGGAGCCCCAGCGGCGAGTCACCGGCCGGGCGCCCTCCACGTTTGGGCAGGGTCAGCCGGAAGCACGCGCCGTGCTCGAGCTGTCCCCACGCTTCCAGCCGCCCTTGGTGCAATCGTGTGTCCTCCGCGGCGATGGACAGACCCAGGCCGGTGCCTCCCAAAGTCCTCTTGCGGGAGGGATCCGCGCGCCAAAACCTGTTGAACACTTCGCGAGTCTGCTCGGGGGTCATGCCGACACCGTGGTCCCGAACGGCCACGGCGGCGTCGAGCTCGTTGCAGGCGATGTAGACGTCGATCTGCCGCCCCTCCGAGTGCTCGATCGCGTTGACCAGCAAATTTCTCACGACGCGCTCGATGCGACGAGGATCCATCTCCACGGAGCACCGTTCCTCGGTCCCGTGGAGCCGCACTTCCAATCCCTGCTTGTCCAGGTGGGGCCGGACGGACTCCACGGTGTCTTCGACCAGATCTGCGAGGTCCACGGTGCTCGAGTCCAAGGTTGCGGAGCCCGCATCGAAGCGGGAAATCTCCAACAGGTCGGACAGCAGCGACTCGAAGCGATCGACCTGGTGGTACAGCAATTCCGTGGATCTTTGGAAGGAGGGATCCATCTCCTCCCGGCCCCCGTACAGCAGTTCTGCGGCCATCTTGACCGTGGTCAGCGGCGTCCGCAGCTCGTGGGAGACGTCCGAGACGAATCTTTGCTGCATCTTGGACAGGGTTTCGAGCTGAATGATCTGTTCCTGGAGGCTGTCGGCCATGTGGTTGAAGGAATTTCCCAGGACCGCGGCCTCGTTCTCGCCCCTCACCGCGACTCGTTCGTTGAGATCTCCCCGGGACAGGCGCTCCGCCGAACGCGCGGTCTGGGAAATCGGCCGAATCACGGAGCGCGTCACCCACCAGACGATCGTCGCAACGAAGATCAGAAGAATCGCGAACCCCGCCACGATCACCAGCTGGATGTAGTCCAGGGTCTTCTGGGAGGACGAAAGATCGTAGACAAGGTAGAGCGCGTAGTCGTTGCCCTGGTTCAGGTGCACCTTCGTACCCACGAAGAGGACCGGGATTTCCGCCCCGTCCCCGTTCGCCTGGACCTTGGACGACTGCCAGAAAACACCGTTCTGCGCCGCGACCTGTTTCTGCAGGTCCTGGGGAACGGAGGACGACGTCATCCAGTCGTTCTGGCTCAGGGGCCCGACATATCCCTGACCCTGGTGGTAGTCCACGGGGATGAGTATCCACTGACGTTTCGCGTCAGCACCGTGGTTCTCAAGGATGGTGAGTGTCTCGCGCATGAGCGACTGGACTTCGTTCTGGTCCGAGGCCACCGCATTGTCGAAAATTTTCTGCACATCGGAGAAACCGCTCGACGACTCCTCCAGGGCCTGCTCCTGACGTTCTTTGAACAGGCTGTTGGCGATCTGGGTCGAAAGGAAGTTGCCGGCAAAGATGAACGCCACCAGGGCGAGCGAGGTCGCGACGATCACGGCGGAGAACTGGAGAGACTCCCGCCGCCGTCTGCGAATTCCTCGGAAGAACGCCGGAACAGCGCCCAGAAGGCGCCGTCCTGCGCTGCGTGGTGTGTGCTTTGCCATGTCCTCTTATCGACGCACCTGGCTGGCGTTCGCCTTGTACCCCACCCCGCGGACGGTCTGAATGAGATCCGGCTTCTCGGGGTCCTTTTCGATCTTTGCCCGGAGCCTCTGGACGTGGACGTTCACGAGTCTGCGGTCGGCGTCGGAATCGTAACCCCAGATCCGGTCCAGCAGCAGGTCGCGCGAGAGCACCTGCCCCGGTTCCTGGGCGAGGTTGACCAAGAGGTCGTATTCGAGCGGCGTCAAACGCACCGTGTCCTCACCGCGCGTGACGGCGCGGCCGGCGAGGTCGATGCTCAGGTCGCCGATATCGATGCGTTCACTGGATCGGGTTTCCCCAGTCCGCAACCGGGTCCGGATGCGGGCCAGGAGCTCTGCCGGCTTGAACGGCTTGGCAATGTAGTCGTCGGCACCGGCCTCGAGCCCGCGAACGACGTCTTCCGTATCGGATTTGGCGGTCAGCATGATGACCGGAACGTCGGAGGTCTCACGGATGCGTTCGCACACCTGGATGCCGCTCATCCCCGGCAACATCAAATCCAACAGGATGAGGTCCGGATCGTAGCTCTCGAAGGCGCTGACGGCGCGGTCTCCGGCGTCGCAGAACGTGGGTTCGTAACCCTCGTTGGTCAGGACGATGCCGACCATCTCGGACAGGGCTTCGTCATCGTCCACTACCAGAATTCGCGCCTTCACTCGCGCTCCTTTCAAGATCTCCTGAGGCTGACCGCGTCGGGTACAACACCACCAGGTTGAGGTCGACATGCTGTTCTCTTCAACATTACGCGACGAAACAGGCCAACGCTCCGACAGCCGCGCGGCCGCACCAGGACCGATCCACGGTCGGGGCACGTGGTCTCATTCACGCGACAGGTCGAGCAATCCTTCGGCAACCGTCGCGCTCCGCCGGTGAACTTCGGTTCCCCTGAGAGGAGACAGGGTCACGAGATCTTCGGCTTCCTCGATGGTGACGGAAGACAGCTCCTCCGCCCCGAGCCCGAGATCCCGCCAGGTTCGCCAGAAGGAACGGACGGTATCGACCGTGCGGTCCTCGTCTCCGATGCCGGTGATGCCGAGCCACGCTTCCTGCCCCCGATCCACGACGCCGGCGATGCCTTCCCACTCGGCGCTCCCCCGACCGAGTGGCCTCGCGGCCACGCCGTGAAAGTGCTGCCCGAATTCCGGGTCCGGGAGGGGGCCGTCGACGTCGAGCACCGCGTCGATTCCGAGGTTGTCGCACGCGACAGCAAGGTCGGAGAGGAACCTGTCGGCCTCGGCCCGTGGCACGGCGCGCAAGGTGCGGTATCCGCTCGATGTGGGAATTTGTCCGGCCAGGGCGCGCTCCAGGTGAGGCTCGAGCCACCTGATCACCAGTGCTTCTCCCTCGACGGCCGTCCTCAGCGCCTCGGACAGTGCGGCAACTCCTTCGGTCAAGGACTCGGCAAGTTCCCGCCGGGCCCCGTGATCGCTGAGAACAGCTTCCCCGTTGCTCAGACCGAGGTCCGCGCCCAGGCTCACCGGCCCGGTGAGCGATACTACGGTCGCCCCCTGGTGGCCGCTGCCTTCCGCGCCGATCACGTCAGCCAGTATGTTGATATCGCTCCGGAGTCGTGAGGCTGCGGCCACGGACTCGTGGCTCGGGCGCGAGGTCAGACGCCAGCCGAACGGCTGCCCGTCCGCGAACAGTTCCGCGAGGCATGACACGGTACGAGCCGTACGGGATGCCGCAAATCCTCGCTCTTCGAGCTCCGGAAACGGCGCCCGGTGCGGAGACCCCAGTTCGCCGCGTGCCGCAACCACGGCCTCGTGAAAATCGGTTCCCGCAAGGCGGCCTCGTGACGAGGCGACGATTCGACGCGTAGACGGCGCCGGATCAGTTCTCCCGGGCATCGCGTTCATTCTCTTTCACCCGTTGCATCGCGATCACGGTTGTGGTCCTCGGCGATGCGCTCATGGTGCCGAATGACCTCGCTGATGATGAAATTGAGGAATTTTTCCGCGAACTCCGGATCGAGCCGGGCGCTTTCGGCAAGCCTTCTCAGACGATCGATCTGGGCCGCTTCCCGGTTGGGATCACCTGGTGGCAATTGATACTGGGCCTTGAGGAACCCGACCCGTTGGGTCGCCTGGAATCGTTCCGCGAGCATGTGGACCAACGCCGCGTCGATATTGTCGATGGTGCCGCGCATCCTCAGCAATTCTTCGAATACGGCGGGATCGACGTCGTTCAGAGAACTGGCGCGGGCGTCGAAGGGTTCGCTGGGCTCAGAGTTCTGCGTCATAGTCAGACAGTCTACGGATGGTGAGGGGCCGGCCGCATGCCGGCCGTGCGGTCGGCGAACCCGAACCCCAGCTGCCCCGCTAGTGTCCCGCGATGTCCGGGCGGGAGAGCGAGTAGGCGCGGTTGATCGTCGCCTGCCCCAGGACGCGGGTCCCCTGGTAGATGACGACCGTCTGCCCGGGTGCTACTCCGCGCAAGGGTTCTTCGAGCCTGACGACCAGCTCCCGGGAGGGCTCACCATCGACATCCCCGATTTCCAGATGGGCTACGGCGGGAACGGGATCGGCATGCGCCCGCACCTGGGCGAGGATCTCGAAGGATTCCGACACCGCGCCGGGCTGGTCCGTCCCGGCGTCGAACCGCTGCGCCTCGGGCACTGGAAGCCCGGCCCAGGTTTCCCGGATTCCGCGGATCTCGTCGACGGCCAGCATTTCTTTGGAACCGACGACGACCTCGTTCGTCTTCGGTCGGATTTCGAGCACGAATCGCGGCTTGCCGTCAGAGGCGGGCCGTCCGATCGAGAGTCCCTTGCGCTGGCCCACGGTGAAGGCCCGGGCGCCCCGGTGGGTTCCCAAGACCTCGCCGGAGGTGTCCTTGATCTCGCCTTCTTCCAGGTCGATTCGCTCTTCGAGCCACCCCCGAGTATCGCCGTCGGGGATGAAGCAGATGTCATGCGAATCGGGCTTTTTCGCGATCGAGAAACCGCGTTCCTCCGCTTCGGCCCTGACCTCCGCCTTGGTGGGGGTCTCGGCCAGGGGGAACATCGAATGTTTGAGCTGCTCATGGGTCAGCACACCCAAGACATAGGACTGGTCCTTCGCCCAGTCCGCGGCACGATGGAGTTCCACGTTCCCGTCCGGGTCCTCAACCAATTTCGCGTAATGACCCGTGCACACGGCGTCGAATCCGAGGGCCACGGCCTTTTCCAGGAGGGCGGAGAACTTGATCTTCTCGTTGCAGCGCATGCAGGGATTGGGCGTCCGGCCCTGTGCGTACTCGTCGATGAAATTGTCGACGACGTCTTCCTTGAAACGATCGGAGAAGTCCCAGACATAGAACGGGATGCCCAGTTTGTCGCACACGCGGCGGGCGTCCATCGAGTCTTCGATCGTGCAGCACCCGCGGGATCCGGTGCGAAGCGTTCCGGGCATGCGGGACAGAGCGAGATGGACGCCGACGACGTCGTGTCCCGCATCGACGGCCCGCGCCGCCGCAACTGCGGAGTCGACTCCCCCGCTCATCGCTGCCAATACCCTCATGCGCCCTCTTCCTGCCTCAGTCTGGTCACGAGCCTCGCCACGGTACAACGTTCTCGTTCCGCATGCTATTCCTTCGATCACGTGCGAATTGTGTGCGGTTTCTCCGTACGGCGGGACGGTTCCGTCTCAGCTCCAGGGGCCGACCGGGGCATGGTCGGCCATGCCGGCCTTGGACGCTTGCTCGTAGGCCGTCGGCAGGGCGTTCAAGAGGGCGTCGACGTCGGCCTCCGTGGTGGCCGCCCCGACCGTAAACCTCTGGGCCCCGCGAGCCGTCACTTCATCCACTCCCATGGCCAGCAGGACTTCGGAGGGGCGGGGAACCCCGGCGTTGCAGGCCGAACCCGTGGAGGAGAGAACGCCGTTCATGTCCAGCAGGAAGAGCAGGGAATCACCCTCGCAACCCGGGAAAGTGAAGTGCGCGTTGCCGGGAAGTCGACTCCCCGGAGACAAATCGGTGGGACCGCGCAGAACCGCTTCGGGTATGCGTGACTGAACGCCGTCCACCAGACGATCGCGAAGCCTCCGGATCCGCTCGGATTCTTCGCCCAGTCGATCACTGGCTTGTTCCGCGGCGATACCGAATCCGACGATCGCGGGCGAGTCGATCGTTCCGGAACGCACATCACGTTCTTGCCCGCCCCCGTGGATGATCGGAGCCAACGGGGCATCACGGCGCGCGACCAGGGCGCCGATGCCCATGGGGGCGCCGATCTTGTGGCCCGAGACAGCCATGGTTGCGCACCCGAGGGCGGAGAAGTCCACCGGCACGGCCCCGAAGGCCTGGACCGCATCGGTGTGGAAGGGAACCTCCGCACGGGCACACACCGAAGCGAGCTCTGCGACCGGTTGGATGGTTCCGACCTCGTTGTTCGCCGTCATGACGGTGACGAGCGCCACGTCATCGGTGCGTGGGCTCAGCCGCGTTTCGAGATCCTGCGGGTCCACCCGCCCCTCGGCGTCCACCTCGAGCCATTCGACTCGTGCGCCTTGGTGTGCCTCGAGCCAGAGCACCGCGTCCTTGACGGCGTGGTGTTCCACGGTGCTCAAGAAGATGCGGTTGCGCTCGGGCCGGTTCTCGCGCCTCTTCCAGTACATGCCCTTGACGGCGAGGTTGTCCGCTTCCGTACCTCCGGAGGTGAAAATGACCTCCGCCGGGTCTGCTCCGACCGAACGGGCGATTCGTTCTCTCCCGGTTTCCACGGCCATGCGTGCCCGACGCCCTGCTGCGTGCAGGGACGAGGCATTGCCACCGATTCGCATCTGTTCGACCATGCCCTGCAACGCATCTTCGTTGACTGGTGCCGTGGCCGCGTTGTCGAGATAGACGCCCTGCACTGCGGTTGCTCCTTCGGTCGTGCCCTGGGAGATGTTCATAGCGGTCGCCGGACCGCTGTCCGCCCCCATTCTAGGTACCCCGTCCCGGGTTCGGGCCGCCAGGGCTCGAGGGGGCACGGCTAGAATTGATCGACGTGTTCAATATCCTCTTCTACACCCCCGAAATACCAGGCAACACCGGGAATGCCATTCGTCTCGCGGCAGTCACGGGAGCCCACCTCCACTTGGTCGAGCCTCTCGGATTCAACTTCTCCGACGCCCACCTGCGGCGCGCCGGACTCGACTACCACGATTTGGCGGCCATGACGGTTCACCCCGATGTGGAGACCGCGTGGCGCGCGCTGGACGGGTCACGCATGATCGCTTTCAGCACACGGGGCACCAAGAACTTCGCCGATGTCCGCTACGAGGAAGGCGACACCTTGATGTTCGGTCCCGAATCGGTGGGCCTGCCCGACGAGGTTCAGGACAGCCCCCGTATCGATGAGCTCGTGCGCATTCCGATGCTCCCCGGACGACGTTCCCTGAACCTGGCAAACTCGGCTTCGATCGCGGTCTACGAAGCATGGCGTCAGAACGGGTACGGCGGCCTCCTGTAGCCGCGGGGCGGCCCAGATCCTGCCCAGGTCCTACTGGCCGGACTCGGCGGCGTCCCCCAGAGTCACGTCGCCGTCCGTGGCCTGCCCATTGCGCGAGTAGCTGATATCCACCTTCTTGCCCGCGGAGGCCTCGCGAACCGCGGCCGTCAAGGATTCGGCATCCGAGACCGCGTGGCCGTCCAGTTTGTTGACGACGTCGCCCGCCTTCAGCCCGGCCTTGTCCGCCGGCGACCCCGAAACCACGTTCTTGATCACGGCCCCGTTGGTGAAGGAGCTTTCGGAGGTGTTTCCTTCCGACGCGGGGCTGGACGACACGCTGGCTCCGAGGTAGCCGTGAGAGGCCTGGCCGTGATCGATGATCTCCTGGCCCACCCGCTTGGCGTAGTTGATCGGAACCGAGAAGCCCACACCGATGTTGCCCGATGCCCCCTGCTCGGAGCTGCTCCCGCTCGATTGTCCCGCGGAGGCAATGGCGACGTTGATGCCGATCACCTCGCCCTTCGAGTTGACCAGGGGCCCACCCGAGTTGCCGGGGTTGATGGCAGCGTCTGTCTGCATGACGTTCAGGGCAATGGTCTTGTCGGACTGGCTCTTCGAGGTCCCTCCGTCCTTGTCGGGGAACTGGAATCGGAAAGGAGAAGAGCTTCCCTCGGAATCGTCCTGATTCGCATCCGATTCGTCGGGCGCCGCCGATGAAGCGACGGAGATCGTCCTGGACAGGTTCGAGACGATTCCGTCCGTCACCGTGCCGTCGAGACCGAGCGGCGCGCCAATGGCAACGGCAATATCCCCGACGTTGAGATTGCTCGAGTCGGCCATGGAGGCCGGAGTCAGGTCGGCCCCCTGGGGATCGATCTTGATGACGGCCAGATCGGACGTTGGGTCCGTACCCGTGACCGTTGCCTTCTTGACCGTTCCATTGGACAGCTTGACCTGGATCGATGCGTTGCTCGTGGTCCCGTCCAGGGTCACCACGTGGGTGTTGGTCAGGATATGGCCTTGGTCGTCCAGGACGACCCCGGAGCCCGACCCGCTCTGGGAGCTTCCGGAAACCGAGATGGTAGCAACGGACGGTGAAGCCTTCTGGGCCGAGGCCGAGACAGCGTTGACGGAGTCCTGGTTGTTGACGATGGTCGTCTTCGACGAGGAAGAATTCGACGCGGATGCAGAATTATGGTCGAGGAGGGCACCAGCCCCGACCGCGGTGCCACCTCCGACCAGTGCGGCCAGGACCATGCCGCCGATCAGCATCCCGGTCCCGAAGCGACGGGACCCGCGGCCTTCTCCCGCATTCTCGGCGTAATAGTTCTGATCGGGGTAGGCACCACCCGCGTAGAACTGACCATACTGGCTCGAACCGTACTGGTACCCCGGCTCCCCGCCTCCCGGTTGGCCTGCGTCATAGGGCTGGGACCCGCCCTGGTTCCGTCCCCTGGCCTCGTGGCCGGATTCGTACTGGCTTCCCGTCGCCCAGGCCCCGGAGCCCGGAATCGGACGAGTGGACGTGTTCTCGTCCGTCCCACGCCCGGCGTCCGAAAACTCTCCCTGGCTCCCATCATGCGCGGGAGGCTGGTGGTCGGCACCCTCGTCGGCCCTCCGGCCCGGATTCTTGCCGTACTCATCGGGGTTCTGGGACATGTCATGCCTTTCATCTCAGCGATCGGAGCGCGACCCGGCCGCGCTGCACTCTCTGGTGCGGGAAGTGAGGATCTTCCTCGACTATGGCCCATCGGACTGAGGCCAACTTGTGCGAATTCTGGATGTTCCCTGAGACACGGTGGAGGCCGATTGCCAGCACGCTCTGGGCGAAGAAACTGTGGATACCCAGTCGGCCCGGGCGGGCCTTCACCTAGACTGGTTCCCAAGATCCGACAGGACCAACCCAGCGAGGTTCCCCATGAATCCGGCCATCCATCCGTTCCTCACGGCCGCATCCGGTCTCGTGGCATTGCCGCCAGACGGCTGGGGTGTCGGTGCGACCACGTTGGTGGGAGCACCCGCGGCCGCCGGCGTCGGCAGCGCGTTCGGAGCGGGAGCCGGCGTCGTCTTTGCCCTGGTGATCATCGGGGCGGCAGCGTGGTGGTTCCTCTCCTCCAGGAAACGGAAGAAGACGCAGCGCGAACGGTACGATTCGGCGCAATCCCGGTATGGCACCGCGGCTCCCCGGCAGACGGAAGAGATCGCCCGCTTGAGGTCGCGGGCCGGCAGCCTGCTCGTGGAGACGGACGACGTCATCGCCCGGAGCGAGCAGGAGATTGCCTTCGCCGGGGCCCAATTCGGTGAGGACCAGATCCGTCCCTTCCAGACGGCTGTCGAACAGGCCAAAGGGCACATGCGCCGGAGCTTCCAACTTCAGAAGCAACTCGACGACGAAATACCCGATTCCGAAGAGGATCAGCGCGCCTGGCTCGAGGAGATTGTCCACGGTTGCGAGGATGCCCAGGAATCCCTCAAGAAGCACGAACAGAATTTCGCCGACTTGAGACAGCTCGAGCGCAATGCGCCCGAAGCGCTCGAGTCCTTGCATCGGGAGATTCGGACCTGGCGGGACAGAATTCCCGATACGGAAGGCCGTCACACCGAATTGATGGCCTCGTACGCCCCCGAGGCGACTGCTTCCGTATCCGACAATCCCCGCCAGGCCACCGATCGTCTGGACTTTGCGGAGCATGCCGCGACCCGGGCACAGGACCTGCTGAATGAAGGAAACACCTCGGACGCGGTGGTCAGCATACGATCGGGCGAGGAGGCCGTGGGCCAGGCACAAACACTGGTGGATTCCATTGACCACGCCCGAAGGGATCTCGACCAAGCGGATACCGCCCTTCGCAAGGCAGTCGACCGGGCAACCTCGGATCTCGCGGAAGCCCGTTCCCTCATGGAGCGAGGGACCTTCGCCGACCTGGCAGGCCCGGCGGCGAACGTCGAGACCGTGGTCGCCGATATCGAGGAACAGCGCACCCAGGGGCCAATCGATCCGCTGACGCTCTCCAGCCGTTTGGCCGAATCGAGGAAAGAGCTCGATCGCGGTCTGGAGAGCGTGCGGAACCAGAACGAACGCGACCGAGCGGCCAGGGAAACGCTGGCCCACACCATGGTGTCCGCACAAGCACGCCTGACCTCGGCCTCGGACTATGTCAGGGCTCGCCGTGGTGGAATCCAGGCGGAAGCCAGAACGCGGCTGGGCGAGGCCGAGAGAAATCTCGAGGAGGCGGAGAGCTTGCGCCTGTCGGATCCTTCGGGCGCTCTGAACCGCGCGAACCAAGCCATCCGACTGGCGGAAGACGCGCAGCGGATGGCTTCCGGCGACGTCGACGACTTCACTCGCCGCGGGTACGGCCCGGAGCACTGGAACGGCTCGGCCGCTTTGGGCGGGATCTTGTTCGGGTCCGGGTACGGGAGGCCCGGTAGAACCGGCGGGATCGGCGGCCCAGGGATGGGCGGACCCGGGATCGGCGGCCCAGGATTCGGAGGAGGTTTCACCGGCCAGGGCCTGTGATGCCGATTCTTCGACACCCCCGAGTCCGCTGTCTCACCACTGACCCAGTACCAGAGCAACGACCCACGGAACGCGAGGCGTGCATTCGCCTCCACACCCAGAAAAGAGGAAAGCAATGACCAAGCAATCAATCTTCGGTCGCGTGGCCCAACTGGCGAAGGCCAACATCAATGCGCTGATCGACTCTGCCGAGGATCCTCAGAAGATGCTCGACCAGATGGTGCGCGATTACAAGAACAACATCGTCGAAGCCGAACAAGCGGTCGCCCAGACCATCGGCAACCTGCGCATGTTGGAAGAGGACCACGCCGAGGACATCAAGGAAGCCGAGGAGTGGGGGCAGAAGGCCGCGGCTGCGTCCTCGACCGCCGACCGGTACCGTGCCGACGGTGATACGGCAGGTGCGGACAAATTCGACAATCTGGCCAAGGTTGCGCTGCAACGCCAGATGACCTCCGAAAAGGAAGCGAAGGACGCCGAGCCGCAAATCGCCGCTCAGACAGAAACGGTCGAAAAGCTCAAGGACGGCCTGAACAAGATGCGGTCCAAGCTCGACGAACTCTCGAGAAAGCGCGACGAGCTCAACGCACGTCAGAAGTCGGCACAGGCCCAGAGCCAGGTCAACGATTCCCTGCGTGCCTTCGACATGATGGATTCCACGAGTGAGGTCAGCCGTTTCGAGGACAAGGTTCGCCGCGAGGAAGCTCGAGTGCGTGGCCAGGAGGAACTCGCCTCTTCGTCCTTGGATGCCCAATTCGAATCCTTGGAGGACTTGTCGCAGCAGTCCGAGGTCGAGGCGCGGCTCGCGGCCCTGAAGAACAAGGGCAACTGACCCAGCCACCACCCGCTTACCGTGGATCATGGGCGTCGGGAGCCGAGCGCTCCCGACGCCGCGCCAGCCACTCGCCCATGTCCGTGCAGGAGGAACACTGTGAATACCGACGCCGCCGTAGAGCTGGACGCCTACCAACCCGTCTGCGGGTTGTTCTCCGCGCTGTCCTCCCCCGCCAGGGCGGCCACGATCCATCTCCTGAGCGAAGGCGAGAAGACCGTCGGTGAACTCGTGGATTTGTTGGACATTTCCCAACCGCTGATGTCCCAGCATCTCCGCAGTCTCCGCGAGGCCCACCTGGTCACGGGGCGCCGATCCGGACGATCGATCTATTACAGCCTGGCGGACGAGCACGTGGCACACGTCTTCCTCGACGCCCTCAACCACAGCCGTCACGTCGAGGACTAGGGGCCCAGCCCGTCGTAGCGTGTCGCGCCGTGGCTGGGATCATTGGATACTCAGTCAGTACGTCAGGCAGTGCCCGAGCACCGCCGGCAACCATTCGTCGGCGTAGGTGTTCTGCGTGGCCGATCGTGGCCCGGTGTTTCCGCGGGCCCGCTGGGGCACCCTTGGTGTTAAAGCAAGAAGGTCACGTCAGCCGAAGCTGACGTGACCTTCATTTCGTTGCGGGGGCAAGATTTGAACTTGCGACCTCCGGGTTATGAGCCCGGCGAGCTACCGAACTGCTCCACCCCGCGGCGACCTGTTCTACTATACGCACGCTCCGCCACCGCCGCAAACCACAGGGCGGGATTGTGCCTGAGCTCACCTTTCGGGGCCTCGAACCCCGAGCTTCCCGACGGAGGCTCGGGGTTCGACCATCGACTATTTGCCGTTCTCTCCTTGGGCGCCATCGGCCTTGAGGGCGTCGTCGAGGGCCTTGTTCAAACGGTCCTGGGCCTTCCCGTAGGCCGCCCAGTCTCCGTTCTTCATGGCCTCCGAAGAATCCTGCATGGCCTTGTTGGCCTCGTCCAGAGACTTCTTCAGGTCCGGGGACTCTCCTCCGCTCGAACTGCCTCCCTCGGAGCCGCCTTCACCGGCGTCGGCTTCGGAGCTGTCCACGCCGGCGTCTTGCGCCGTCTGGGCACCGGACTCGCCGCCGAACAATTTATTGAGCGCTTCATCCAGGGTCGGCGCGAAACCGACCTTCTCCCCGAAACCGACCAGGACGCGGCGGAGAGTCGGGTAGGACGCGTCTCCGCTGGACTGGACGTACACCGGCTGGACGTACAGGATTCCTCCACCGACGGGCAGCGTCAGAAGATTTCCATTGACCACTCGCGAGGCACCCTGGCGGAGTAGGTTGAGCTCCGTCGAGACTTCCGTGTCCGAGTCGAAGAGGTTCTGCGCCTGTCCCGGCCCCGGGACCACGGAGTTCCGCGGCAGCTCCAGAAGGTCGATCTTGCCGTAGTCGGGGTCCTTCTCCCCGTCCTTTCCGGTACCGGCGTCACCATTGGCCGAGACGAATCCATACATGACGTTGCGGGTGTTGGAATCCGACTGCTGCGGGATGAACGAGCTCGTCAGCGAGAACCTGGTCCTCTGGTCCCCCGGCATCTGCAAGGACATGTAGTACGGCGGCAGGTCCTGGGCCTCGTCCTGAGTCGGGTCCTTCGGCGTCTGCCATACGTCGTCGTTCGCGTAGAAACTGTTCGCGTCGTCCACGTGGTACTTGTTCAGCAGTTCGCGCTGGACCTTGAACAGATCCTCGGGATACCTGACGTGATCGATCAGGTCCGCGCTCATGTCCTTGTAGGACTTGACGGTCGTCGGGAAGACCTTCTGCCAGGACTTCAGCACGGGATCCTGATCGTCCCAGGCGTACAAGTCCACCGAACCGTCGTACGCGTTCACCGTTGCCTTGACCGAGTTGCGGATGTAGTTGACCTTGTCATTGGGCAGAGCCTTGCTGCCTCCCGCCTCGGTCTGGGAGTCCTGCGTCGCGTCGCCCAGGGAGGTCGGCGTCGAGTACGGGTAACCGCTCGACGTCGTGTAGGCGTCAACCATCCAGACCACTTTGTTGTCCACGATCGCAGGGTAGGGATTTCCGTCCACGGTCAGGTAGGGAGCAACCTTCTTGACGCGATCGCCGGGATCGCGATTGTAAAGAATCTGCGAGTCAGGTCGTACAGCATCCGAGAGCAGCAGATCCGAGGACTGGTACTTGATGGCATACGCCAGGCGGTTGAACCAGTTCCCCAACTTTGGGCCACCGTCGCCCGAGTACGTGTACTTGGCATCGCCAGAGCCCTCGTCGTCGGCCGACTGGGGCCGGTCCAGCTCGAGCTTGGGGTCATCATCGGAGCCGCCCGCGATCGAGTAATCGGGCGAGGACTGCCCGAAGTAGATGCGCGGTTCGTAGTCTTCCGAGATGACGCCCTTGGCTGCGATGCCCTCCTGCATGAACTTCGGTTTTCCGTCCGCCTCGACTTGGTTGCCGTAGGCGGCCACGACGCCGTACCCGTGCGTGTAGACCACGTGCTGGTTGTACCAACCCTGGTTCTGATCCGGGTTGAGCTCACGGGCGGAAATCACCGTGTCCTCGTTCTTGCCGTCCACGTTGTACCGGTCGACAGCGAGGGTCTTCCCGAACTGGTAGTAGGGCCTGAACTGCTGCAACTGAGCGAACGAGTTGGACACGACATTCGGGTCCAGAAGACGAATATTGGACACGGTCGGAGTGTCGCCGTCCAGGGCGCCTTTGTCGGTGTCCACGGTCGCGTCGTAGTCCTGCGTCTTCAGGTCGCTCAGCCCGTAGGCGCTGCGCGTCATGTCGATGTTCCGCTGGATGTACTCGTTCTCCATCGATTGTTCCGTCGGAGTCACCTGGAAGCGCTGGACGACCCAAGGATAGAGACCGCCCGCGACCAACGAAACGACCAAGAGCATGGCCGTTCCGATCAGGGGAAGCCGCCAGCGACCGGCGAAAGCCGAGTAGGCGAAGAGAAGTGCCACGATGAGCGCGGCGATGGCCAAGATGGCATTCGTCGGCATCACGGCGTTGACGTCCGTGAACAAGGCACCGGTCCAGGATCCCTTGTTGGACAGCAACGTCGAATACCTCGCGAGCCAGAAGTTGGCGGCAAGCACGAGAAGAAGAATTGCCGCGATGATTCCCATCTGGACCTTGAGGGCCTTGGTCGTGGAAATGCCTTTCTCGTGCACCACGATTCCGCCGTACAGGTAGTGGGTCACCAACGAACCCACGGCCGAAAGCACCAGCACCGTAATGAGGTAACCCGCAATCATGCGGAGGAACGGCAACGTGAACATGAAGAAGGACATGTCGAAGCCGAACTGCGGGTCCTTCTCCCCGAAAGGCTCCTGCATGAAGAACAGCGCGACGGTATCCCACTGGGCCAGCATTGTGAGCCCGCCGAATAGCCCCAGGACCACGGGGATCGCGACCATCAGGATCCGTCGCATCGGCTCGAGGGCCTGCTGGTACCTTTCCATGTTCTGGTTGAACACGGATTGCAGGTCCTCCCTCTCGGAACCTGCCTCGGATTCCTCGTCACCCTTCTTCGGCTGGGCCTGCAACCTCTCGGAGGGACGCCGGGTCCAGGCGAATCTCAGGCTCAGCCACAGGGCAAGACCCATGACGGCGGCGCCTACCGCGAAAACGGCGATCTTGATGATGTTTTCCCGGACGAACACCCCGATGTATCCGAGCTGCCTGTACCACAGGACTTCCGTGTAGACCTGGGAGACGTAGACGAACGCGATGACCAGAGCCACGACGATGATGAACGTCGTCAGAAGCGGGCGCTTCCTCCGGCCCGAGGCTCCGGACTTGTTGCGAGGTGTACGTGGGGCCGATGATCCTGTCGTCACGGGAATCCTCAACTAGCGGTGCGGTGGATGAGCGAAAGGGCGAATGCCGTTCTCACAACACGGTCGGCCCGATCTCACCGATCGGAAAACCGTGAATTAACATTTTGCCTTTTTTGTGTGCGCAACTCCACTTGTGACCTGGGGAATTCCGTCATGGAACGGCACGGGCCGACGTCGTCGTGATTCAGCCGGTGCACTGGGGCAAGGACGATGGGTCCTCCCCCTGCCCCACCTTCTCGACGGCCTGGGCGGCGTCGTCGATGGTCGAGACGCTGACGACGGAGAGTCCATCAGGAATGTGGCCCTTGACTTCGTCGCAATTCTCCGAAGGCGCCAGGAAAATGCTGGCACCGTCGTTCTTCGCACCGATCATCTTCTGCCGAATGCCTCCGATCGGCCCCACTTTCCCCTGGGCATCAATCGTGCCCGTACCGGCAAAGTGTTTTCCGCCGGTCATCTTGCCGTCCGTCATTTCGTCGATGATTCCCAATGTGAACATCATGCCCGCGCTCGGTCCGCCCACGGAGTCCAGGCCGTAGTCCACGTGGAAGGGGAAGTCGTAGTCGGACTTCAGATACAGCCCCAGTTGGTAGTCCCCCGTGGCGCCGTCCTTCTTCGGGGTCACCGTGACTGTCTTCTCCTCACCTTCCTTGCCGTGCGAATAGCCGAGGTTCACGGGGGCTCCCTTGCCGTCGGCGAGCGCCTGTTTGAGCTGGTCGTAAGTCTTAAGCCGCTCCCCGTCGATGGATCGCAGCACGTCACCCTTGGAAAGTTTCGCGGCGCCGTCCTGGGTGGAACCCTGAACCGTGAGTGTCGTCGAATAGTCCAGATGGAGATATTTGGCAGCGGCGGCCTGCGCTGAATTCTGCGAATCCGTCATGTCGGCCGTGTTCTGGGAACTGACCTGCTGCTGGGTCATTGTCGGCTCATAGAGTGCGGCCGCGGGAAGTGCCGTGGCGTCCTTGTTGAACCAGGCACTGAGCACGTTGAGGGCGCTGGTGGCGCCGTTCGGGCCGCCAGCAACGTAGACCGTCGTCATGTCGAGATTTCCGTCGGTCGGGTACGTGGGGTGTCCCGAGATGGACAACAGCTGTTTGCCCTTGTATTCGCCGATGGTATTGAACGTCGGACCAGCGCCCTCGGTCACGAAGTCCGGCGGAATCAGAGCCCCCGCCGCGACCAGTCCCAGAGTCGCCACACCAGCGACCGTTCCGAGCTGCGGACGGCGGATCTTCCTGGAACGCAGGAATCTGGTCTTCGGGTGGGACATCCGGGGGCTCTCTCGCATCGGTAGGACTAACGGCCTCGCCATGTTAACGCACCGACCTGTATGCTCGGCCCGGTATCGCCAGAACGGTTGCCCCAACTCACGGCGTCTCTGTGCCATGAGCTGAAAATTGGGGCCCAGGACTGACGCGTTCGAGGTCGGTGCCGTTTAATGGGGACCGAGAAGACACGCCGTGGGCTTACGGCCTCACGGCAACCGACGACCACGAGGTGTCATGAGTACGAACAATCCGTACAACAACGGCAACAACGACGACAACGAGGACAACCCCTTCGAGGAGTTGTTCCGGAAGCTCTCCTCTGGTCAAGGCATCAACCCGGAGGATCTCCAGGGAATGGCCATGCCGGTGGACCCAGCGATGATGTCCGGGATGTTCGCCCAGATCCAGTCCATGATGTCCGGGATGAATTCTGACGGCTCAGCGAACTGGGGGCAGGCCCGCGAGCACGCACGCCGTCTCGCCTCGGCCGAGAAGGACCCCTCGGTGACCAGCACCCAGAAGTCCGCCGTGAAGGACGCCGCCCAGCTGGCGCAGCTGTGGCTGGACCCCGTCATCGATTTCGACCGCGCGGCTCTGGCCGACGAAGCGTGGTCGCGGAGCGAATGGATCGAGAACTGCTTCGACACGTTCCGTGAGATTTCCGAGCCCGTGGCGAATTCGGTCACCGAAGCCATGAGCGAAGCGCTGACGCAGCAGATGCCTGACGAGATGAAGTCGATGCTCGGCCAAGGGGCGTCCGTGATCGGTGGCATGAGCGGCATGATGTTCGCAATGCAACTCGGCCAGGCCGTTGGGGAACTGTCGAAAGAAGTCGTGTCCTCGACCGATATAGGCCTTCCCCTGTCTCCCGGGCGATCGGCGTTGCTCCCGTCCAACATCGCGGACTTCGGCGACGGCCTCGACCTGCCGGCACAGGAAGTCATGCTCTTCCTGGCCGTGCGCGAAGCCGCCCACATCCGGCTGTTCCACGCCAATCCGTGGTTGCGGGAGAACATTCTGGACCTCATCACGCGGTACTCCCGGGGAATACACGTCGACATGGACCGGATCGAAGAGGCAACCCGGGACATGGATCCCATGAACCCGGAGTCCCTGCAGGATGCGTTGTCGGGAGACATTTTCAAGCCGACGCTGACGGAGGACCAGGAGGTCACGCTTCGTCGCTTGGAGACCCTGTTGGCCCTGGTCGAGGGGTGGGTCGATCACGTCAGCACCCAGGCGACCAAGAACCTGCCCAGCTCTGCCGCCCTGACCGAGACGTTGCGGCGTCGCCGTGCGGGCGGGGGCCCGGCGGAGAAGGCCTTCGGGTCTCTGATCGGTCTTGAGCTGCGTCCTCGGCGTCTGCGCGAGGCTTCCCAGTTCTGGAGGGGCTACGAGGAAGAGCACGGTGTCCAGAAGCGCGATGCCCTGTGGGAAGCACCGGAGAACCTGCCCACCGATGAGGATCTGGATCACCCGGAGAACTTCGGTTCGGCCAGGGACCTCTTGCACGCCAGCGACGAAGAGATGGACGCCGCTCTGGAGAAGTTGCTTTCGGGCGGCTACGACGACCAGCCGGGTGAGCCCGAGGACGGCGAGGATTCCGACCCGCAGGATGGCGACGACTCGGACGATCAGCCTCGAAACGACTAGACACGTAGAAGGGCCGCGCGGCGTCCCGACTTTTCCCTTCAGCGCCGGCCCCGTTCAGGCGGGGTCGGCGTTCGTGTCCTCGAAACGGTTCCTCTCGAACACCATCCCTTCCAGGAAGGCCTTGGCCTGATCTGCCTGCGGGAAGAGGGCTTCGAGTTTCCTGAAGCGCCCGTTGTGCGATGCCTCGATCAGGTGGCAGAGCTCGTGATGGATCACGTAGTCGAGAACGTATTCCGGCGCGGACCAGAGGTGATGGGAGATCCTGACCTTTCCGGTGGCCGGAGTGGTCGATCCCCAACGGGTGTTCTGATTCGTGACCCACCCGATAGAGACGGGTTTGACCCTGTCGTCCAAGTAAGACCGAGCCACATGCGCGGCCCTCTCCTCGAGGTACGTGTCTGTCCGCCTGGGGTCTTCGCGACGTGCCGAGCGCTCGGCCAGCAACTTCGGGAGCAACCGACGAAGATACTCGCGGGCCATGGACGTCGTCATCCCTGCCGGGGCGAGGAGAACGACCATCTGCCCTTCCCACCGTGCCGAGATCGTCTTGCGCCGCCTCGCGGAACGCCTGATCTCCACCTCTGGCTGTGCTCGGGTTGCGGCGAGCCGTTCGCGTGAAGGAAGTCCTGGCATCAACGCCAGTTTACCCGTCCGGATCAGCACGCGAAGTTCGCGATGCCGGGCTTCCCCTCCGATCGATCGGCAACCTGTGGAGAACCCCCATTGCCCGTCCGAACCCGGCAGAGTAGTGGTATGACCGTCCACCATTCCCCGACCCAGGATCGTCCGGCTGGAGGCCCCGGCGATCTTTCGTGGCGCCCCACGCGCCGGGGCCGGCTCGCACAACCCGTTCCGCTGTTCATCGGGTTACCTGGCGGGGTGGCCGACGCCGTGCTGGTCTACACGCGACTCACCGGCATTCTGCCTTGGGTGCTTGACCGTACGCCCGTGGACGAACTCGACCTCCTCTCGGCAAGCTACCGTCCCCTCCACCGAGGGCGGCCTCGCACCAAGTGCCTGATGTGGGCGTTGTCCCAGCACATTCCAGAAGTCCTCGCCCGGGGAGGATCTCGCCCTGAGGACCCCTACCTCCAGGCGCCTCAGCATGCCGACGAGGGGCGGCACGATGGATCAGCTCGGATGACCGGGCTGGTGGTCAGGCCCGACGTCGTCGTCGAGACCTGCTGGCCCGATCAAGTCACCTCGTGGGACTTGCCTGTGGCCCCCGAGGTGCCTTGTCTCCAGCTCTTTCGTGACCCCGCAGGAATCATTGGCGCCCGATCTGCGACAACATGGGAACGTCGCCGATGCCCCGACTGTCTGGAACGTGCCCGGGCCGACCGCGAGGCCGCCCAGGCGGGGCTCTCGCCCATGAGCATCGTGGCGCTCATGTGCGCGGTGGCCACGGGCCAACGACGAGGTCCGGACGCACAAACAGATGTCGCGTGGCCAGACTGCGTATGTGCCTTGGGTTCCGGCGATCTGGGTCCGGATGCGGTGGGTCCGGAAGCAGTGGGCATGGCGGCGCCGAACGCCGGCGACCTGGATCTATCCGTACATCCGTGGGGCGATACCGTCGAGAAAGCGTGAACGCTTCCGATGTGCCCGTCCTCCGGGGGTCCGGGACAGTGACCAGGAAAGGGAGAGCCGTTCACGGGCGCGGGTGATGCCCACGTAGAGCAGGCGACGTTCCTCGTCGATCTCGTCTCCGGTTTCGGCGAAACTGATCGGCATGAGCCCCTCACTGAGTCCGCACAGGAAGACCGCGTCCCACTCCAGGCCTTTGGCAGAGTGCAACGACGCGAGGGTCACTCCGTTCATGACCGGTGCATCCTGATGCGCTATTCGCCGCGTGAGGTCCTCGACCAGCATGGACATAGTGAAGGCAGATTCCCCCGACCCGCTCTTCTCTTCGTGGGCCGCCGCAAGCCGGTCCGCCAGCGACACCAGGGCGGCCAAGGATTCCCACTTCGACCGCACGGAACCGGTGCTCGCCGGAGGCTTGTCCTTGTATCCGAGCGAGGCCAGGCAATCTCTGACCAACTGGGGCGCCGGCTCCTCCCCCGCGGCACGCGCCGACGAACGGATCTGGAGGATGGCCTGTTTGACTTCCGGGCGGTTGAAGAACTTTTCCGTGCCCCGCAATTGGTAACCGATGCCGGCATCGGTCAGCGCCTGTTCAATGGCCTGCGACTGGCCGTTGGTCCGGAACAGGACGGCGATCTCCGCCGGATCAATGCCGTCCTTCGAGATCAGGTCCGCTATGTCTTCCGCGATCCCCGCTGCTTCTTGTTCGTCGTCCGCATACTCGAACCAGTCGGCCTCGGGACCGCTCGGGCGCTGGGCCTGCAAGTCGAGGGGCGGCGCCCAGGCTCCCGGGGTCGCATCGCGCGCGGGCTTCCTCGTGGTGAGCAAGCGATTCGCCAGGTTCACGACCTGCGGCGTGGACCGGTAGTCCCGAACGAGTTTGATCACGGTGGCATCGCGGTGACGTTGAGGAAAGTCGAGAAGATGCTTGGACGTGGCTCCGGTGAAGGAATAGATGGTCTGCGAGGCATCGCCGACGACGCACAGTTCGTCGCGGCCTCCCAACCAACTGTCGAGCAACCTTTGTTGCAGGGGTGAGACGTCCTGGTACTCGTCGACCACGAAATGCCTGTACTGCTGGCGCACGGCCGCAGCGACAGCGGGGTCTTCTTCGAGAATCGCCACGGTCGCAAGGAGGACGTCCTCGAAGTCGATGGCGTTCCGCTCAGTCTTCAGGTCCTCGTACCCGCGCATGACGCGTGCCATCCCGACCGGCGTGAACCCGGTCGGCAGTTCCCGGTCGACCAGGTGCTCCTCCACCGTGTCAGGGGTCAGCATCGACACCTTGGCCCACTCGATCTCAGCGGCGAGATCGCGAACGATGGCTCGGTCCGTGGTGAATCTGAGGCGCGAAGCCGCCTCAGTGATCAGTTGCGCCTTTCCCGAGACGAGCTGCGGCGGCGTTCCGCCTACGGCTTGCGGCCAGAAGTATTGGAGCTGCCTGAGGGCCGCCGCGTGGAAGGTTCGCGTCTGAACTCCCTGAGCACCCAGCGAACGCAGCCGGTTCCGCATTTCGTTCGCCGCCCGGGAGGTGAAGGTCAGGGCGAGAACCCGCTGACCGACGTAGGCGCCCGACGCGATGCCGTACGCGATGCGATGCGTGATAGCACGCGTCTTGCCGGTACCCGCACCGGCCAGGACACACACGGGACCCTGCAGGCTCGTGGCTACTTCACGCTGCTCCGGGTCCAGCCCCTCGAGGATCTGATCGGGACTCGGAGGATCTCCCGGTAGCAACAGTTCGGTCGCGGTTTTCAGCGCTGAGTCGCCCCCTCGGAATCATTGGTGGGATCCTGCCCCGTCGTCCCGAAATCTTCCGATGTCTCCGGCGGCCGAGGCAAAGGTCCACCGTACCAATCGGCGATGAGGTGATGGGCAATCGAGACCCGGTCCGGGAGACGCAGCTCGCCGCTCCTGACGGCCACCTCCAACTCGTCCCGGGTGAACCAACGAACGCTCGAGATTTCCCGTCCGTCGGGTTCCGCCGAGTCCAGACTCTCCGCGCGGGCGATGAAACCCACCATGAGGGATCTTGGGAAAGGCCACGGTTGGGATCCCATGTACGTCGCCTCGCCGATCTCGACGCCAGCCTCTTCTCGGATCTCCCGCGCTACAGCGGCTTCGAGGGACTCTCCCGCCTCGACGAAGCCGGCGAATGTGGAGTACCTGTCTTCTGGCCAGGCCACCGAGTGCCCGAGCAGAAGGCGGTCGACACCGTCGTCGTCGGTGTGCACCACGGCCGAGATCACGGCCGGGTCGGTCCGAGGGAACAGCTCCCGGCCCTCGGCATCGCAGACGCGCGCCCACCCGGCGGTCTCGGGGTGGGTCGGAGACCCACAGGATGGGCAGAACGTGGAGCTCTGATGCCAATTCATGAGCGCGATCCCGACGCTCAACCACGTGCTCTCTTCCTGCGGGAGCACCGGGGCCGCATCCCGGAGCCCCAGCCAGTCCGTAGCGTCCTCCACGGCCCCCTGCGGATCGGCGTCCTCGGGCCATGGATCCCCCGCTTGGAGGTCTTCGGGCCTGGTGCGGGGAGCTCGGCCCAGGAGGATCGGAGACTGGTCTGCGGAGGTGCCCAGATACGCCACGATGTCGGCGTCGTCGGTGGTGCCCCACGCGATGCGGATGCCGCCGTCAACCTTCCGTGTGCGAACTTTTCCCTGGTCAAGGACCAGAACTCTGGTCGAGGGATCGCTCAGAGCTGAATCTACGAGCTCGCCCCTGTCCTGGGCGTCGTCAATGCGCCGAATCGGGTATGTCCCCAGCAAATCCGGCCCCAGCGGGGGTGTAGGCTGTGTGACAAAACGGGGGTTCACGTGATCAGCCTGCTTTCATGTGTCTCTAGTACCCTGAACGAGTGAAATTAACACCGTTAACGTTAGCCGCTATGGCCTCGGCAGGAGTGCCGGGCCTCTTCCCCGTGGCCGCGTACCCGTACGAGGACGACAACCCGGACTACGGTTCGGCGCTCGTGGTCGACTCCGCACGGCAGCGGTGGATTGTTCGTGCGCCGCAGAACCACGAGGCGAGTGTCCGGCTCGAATCCGAGCATGTCATTCTCCACTCCTTCTCGCCCGGACTGCGGGCACGGTTGCCCTTCCAACTGCCCACCGTGGTGGGTTCGGCCGACAGTCGTGGGCTCAAGACGTTCGTGTATCCCGAGGTACCTGGGGAGGTCCTCGACATCGAGGAGCTTGCCCGCCGCTCGCACGTCGTCTCCCCCGAACGCGAACCGTTGGCGACGCAACTGGGGAAGATGATCGCCACGATTCATACGCTCCCAGCGGAGATGGTCCAGGAAGCGGACCTCCCGATCTATTCCAATGAGCAGTGCCGGCGCAGGATGCTGTCGGAACTCGATCGGTCCGCGAGCACCGGCAGGATCCCCTCCGCGCTGTTGCGCCGGTGGGAAGCGTGGCTCGAGGACGAATCGATGTGGCAGTTCCGGCCCACCGCCGTCCACGGAGACCTCACCGAGGACAATCTGGTCCTGGACGGAACGCTCCTGACCGCCGTGCGAGGGTGGCACGACCTCCATGTGGGCGATCCGGCGATCGATTTCTCCTGGCTCATGAGTTGCCCTGACCAGGAGTTCACGGATGCCATTATTGAGGTCTATTCCGTCCAGTTGCCTCATGCTCCCGATCAGCACCTCCTCCGCAGGGCCTATCTCCACGCAGAATTTGCGTTGGCCCAGTGGCTGGTGCGCAGTCTCGAACAGGATGACCGGGAGTCCGTGGACGAAGCGGTCTCGATGCTCCGGGCCTTGGAATCCGATCTTCGCGAATCCGGTGCGCTGAGCCCTACGGCCCCTGGCACGACCTCCGGGTCCTCGGAGTCGGAGTCCGCCACCAGCCGGCACGAGGAATCAGAGAGCACTACCGGGTCCACCCCGTCCGGTTCCTCGGCTGGCACCCGGCAGGACGCATCGGACGCCGGTGGGACGGCTTCGGGTCGCGGCTCCTCACGTGCCACACCCAGTGAGGACCCGACCGGGCCGATGCCCACGGTCCATCGCGAGTAGCGCTTCCTTATTTGTTCGGGGGCGATCCTGCCCTGACCCGTACCAGCAGTTCTGACAGTTCGGATTCGTCCGCGATCGACGGCGGGGTGACGGTTTCTCCGTGCGCCACGTAGTAGAACGAGGCGGAGATTTCCGAAGGATCTATTCCGTGCAGTCGGGCGAACCCCAATGTGTACACCGCCAGCTGGACGGCCTTGTGCGACAAGTCGTCTCCACGGGGCACCCGGCCGGTCTTCCAGTCGACGAGTTCCCAGCGTGTTCCGCCTTCGGGGTCCGAGGTTCGGAAGACGGCGTCGATCCGTCCACGCACGGTGAACCCTGCGACGGGTGTCTCGATCGGGTACTCGACCGCCCATGGCTGCCGGTCGTACCAGGGACTCTGACGGAAAAGTTCCTGGAGCGCCGACAGGCCGGCGTCGGCATCCTCTCCGGCCGTCGGGTCCTCCCCGAAGTCGAGCATGCCGGTCGTTCCGTAGTGGTGCTCGACCCATTCGTGAAAGCGGGTTCCCGCACGAGCCGATGTTTCGGGCCGGCGAGGCATCGGTCGACGCATCTGCTCAATGACCCTGTTCGGGTCCTGGGCGAGGTCGACCACCAGCGACGCACTGACGTGAGCGGGGATCTCGGGTTCGGAATCCCGTTCCCCGGTGGCCCGATGCAGGGCAAGAAGCAGATCGGTTTCCTCGGCCCAGGTCTGGCTGTCGGGAAGGCCCGCCGGATCCGCGCCTGAGGATCCCCCGGAGGCTCGTCCCGACGTCGCCGGTTCGGCGTCGTCCGGTATGTCCAGGTGGGCCATGACCAGGGAGGCTGCCCGTTCCACGTCCGGCCTCCTCGAGACGGCGGGCTCGTCGTCCATCCCGCCTTGTCCGGCGCCAGGCACGGAGGCGAGGGCGTCGAGTTCTTCCTCCGAGTCCCACTCTGTGACGACGGGTCGTGCCAATGGATCGAACGGCCACAGAGCGGCCTGAATCATTTCCCTCTGAGGATTTGATGCCCCTTCTTCCGGCATCTTCGCCTCGTGGATCGTCTCCGGGGTCAGTGAGTCGGGTCCCGAGATCTGCATCACCTCCTCCAAGAACCTCGAGACGGTATTCGGCGTGGATTTGGTCCCGCTCCAACGGCTCGAGGACAAGAAGAGAACATCGCGTGCCCTGGTCGTGGCCACGTAGGCCAGGCGGCGCTCCTCCGCGATCGTTCGCGCCAGGTTGTGTTCGCGGAATACGGCGCCGAATTCCTCCAGCTCTTGCGTCGAGCCACAATCCAGCTCGATCTGAGGCAAATACCTCGCGTCACCCCGCATGGACCAGGGCAGAGCGCCCACGCTGGAAAACCACGAGTCCACGGTGCTCGAGGGGAATCCACCTTCCGTGAGTCCTTGGACGTAGACCTCGTCCCACTCGAGCCCCTTGGCGGCGTGCGCGGTGAGGATCTGAACTGACGATGAGTCGGAGGGCTGCACGGGCATGGGCAGGCCGGACTCCTCGGCGACGGCCGCATCGAGCCACGCGAGGAAGGCGGTAACGCCCGTGGCCGAGGAGGTCACGGTGTAACGGTGCTCCTTGAGATCCGAGAATGCGGCGGCGTCATCCTCCGCCCCGGAGCCCACGCTCGCGCCGGCCTCGAGGCTCGCGGCCAGCCGAGGAGCGCTCGAACAATAGTCAGCGGCAGCCTGGTAGAAGGCATCCACGTTCTCCCTCGCCTGATGGACGTCACGGCCGGGTTTGGACGCGAGCTCAATGTCCAGCATGGTCACTCGTTCGATGTGATACATGAGGCTCATCAGGTCCTCCCCCAGGTACCCTCGGAGTTCTTCGAGCTCCGCGTTGAGTCGTTCGAGGCGCGTGCGGGCCTCCGCACTGAGTGAGCGGCCGGCGGCCGAAGTCCATCCGGGTTCGGGAAGCGTCTCGAGGGCTTCCACAAGACTTGAGCCCTCACTCTGGTCTCCGCCGCCCCGGAGGAGGGCATCGAGGCGCTGCGAGGCCTTTTGGAATCGCTCGTCGGATGCGTCCCCGCCCGTCGGGTCCTCGCCCGGTCCTTGACCTTCGGGGGTCGTGAGGTCCTCTGCCATCCCCGAGAGCACCGCAGTCCGACGACGACGGGCCAGGAATCGGGCCCAGTCGTTCAATGCCATGAGGTCTCGAGGACCGATGCGCCACCGGGCACCGGCCATGATTCTCATCAGAGAATCCGACCGCGACGGATCCGAAAGGACGCGAAGCACAGCAACCATGTCGGTGACTTCGGGGGTCTCGAGAAGACCCCCGAGTCCGACGAGCTGATACGGGACGGCTTGACGTTCGCATTCTGCCCGCACGGTCTCCATGTGGCGGCGGGCACGGCACAGGACGGCCGCACTCGGTACGGGGCGACCTTCCCGTTGGGCATCCGTTCTGTGCTCGGCGATGGTTCCCACCATGGCTTCGGCCTCCCGATGGTCGCTGTCCCAGACACCGCACAGGACCCGTCCATCCGGCGCCTCGGGTCTCGGCGCGAGATCCGGCACCTCGACCATGGATTCGGCCCGCACCCAATCGCCCCTGGTCGACAGCGGCTGAGCGATGGTGTTGGCCGCTTCGAGGATACGCACTCCGTTGCGCCACGCCGTCGTCAGATAGTCGGCTTCCTCGTGTACCGACGGGAAGTACCGGTAGAAGTCGAAGAGTTGGCCTTCCGAGGCCCCCCGAAACCCGTAGATGGACTGTTTGGGGTCTCCGACGGCCATGACGGAGTGTCCGTTCCCGAAAAGATTGGAGAAGAGGACCATTTGGGCGTGGGACGTGTCCTGGAATTCGTCCAGAAGCACGACGCGATAGAGCTGGCGCTGCTCGGCGCTCATGCATTCGACTCCCTGTGCCATCGTCGCCGCGTGGGCCAGCAGGTCGCCGAAGTCCATGACCTGCATCGCCTGTTTCACCCGGTGATATCTCTCGACAAGGCGAGCGACCAGGAGTTTCTGCTCTAATTTTTCGACGAGGGTTCCACGCAGTTTCTCCTCCTTCTTGAGCCGCTTGGGGTGGTTGTTCGGCAGGTTCCTCAGGGTCACCAGCGAGTCCTGGCAGTAGGTCACCACCTCGGCCGGCGAGCGCAGGTGTTCTGAGCATTCCCCGGACAATTGCAAAACACTCGCGACCAGCGTCGAGGCAGCGGGGACCTTCTCAGGAAGGTCGCCGTCCCAAGCCTCCACAATCTGTGCGACCAACTGGTAACACTGGGCTTGTCCGAGTTGCGTCGCATCCTTCTCTATCCCCATCCGCAATCCGTATTCCGAGACCAGTGACTTGGCGTACGCGTGGTAGGTGCTGACGGTCGGGTCGAGAATGGGTTCGTCGCTCTCCGTTTCGGGCTGGTACAGGCCCTGCTCCCGGAGTACGGCGAGCCTTTGCGTCATGCGATGGCGCAATTCCGCTGCGGCCTTCTTGGTGAAGGTGACCCCGAGGATCTCGTCGGGTCTGGCGTAACCGTTGACCACGAGCCAGACGACGCGGTCGACCATGGTCGCAGTCTTGCCCGACCCGGCGCCGGCGATCACGAGACGCGGGGCTGCGTCCGCGCTGATGATGGACGACTGTTCCGCGGTCGGCAGTGGCTGTCCGAGCGCCGTCGCGATGTCCTCCGGAGAGTACTTTGCCGAGTGTGTGAAAGCGGATTCGTTCACGGTTGAGTGACCTGCCTCCCTGATGAGCACAGTGGACAAATTTCGGGCAAACGGCATGTGAGACCGAAGCCTCCCGAGGACTCGTGGTGCCGGGCCTGGAACCTCTCGTGGGCCACCAGCTCGACGCAGGTTCGAATCAGTTCCACGGCCCAGGAGTCATCCTTGTCCAGGGCATCTTGGGACTGAAGCTTGTACCCCTTGGTCGAGGTGCCCAGGTGGACGAGCGCCGCCCCTCCGGACAGCTCGGTCAGTCCTGCGCCGTCGAAGACCAGGGGCTCCTCTCGCGGCCGTTCCCGGCCGCCCTCATCGAACATTTCCCTTCCCGCACCGGCCTCCAGCGCGACCTGGTATGCGGCCAGTTGCGGATGTTCCAGGACCTCCGCCGAGGTGGGCGCGGTCTTGCCGGTTTTGAGATCGATGACGACGTATCTGCCGAGTTCGTCGATTTCGAGCCGGTCGACCCGGCCGGAGAGCAATGCGTCTCGGGCCGGTCCCGGAACGAGTACGGTGAATCCGCCTTCGACCCCGACCAGTTTCCTGTGGAGGGAGAGTCGGGAATCCACGGCATACGCCGCGAATTTCCGGATCATGGTTACCGCGCGCTCGTAGAGGACCCGGGTCTCCCACGTATCGGGCAGACCGAGGTCGCCGAATCTCTCGCGCAACTCCTGCTCGAGTTCGTGTCCGGACGCTTCCGGCATGTCCTGGGCGAGCTCGTGGATGAGGTTTCCCACCGACCGAGACAGGTCGCTCGCGGGCTCGCCACCCGCGGAACTGACAAACCAGTCCACGGGGGATCTCTTGATCGTTTCGAGCTTCGAGGGTGACAACGGAACCGGATCGGCAGGGTTCAAGGGTGCCCGGTCGTCGGACAGCGGGGCCAAACCCCACCAGTCCCTGGGGTGCGCCCCTGGGATCCCGGCCCTTTCGCTCGAACCGTTTTCCCCGTCCGTGGGAGAGCTATCGGGCCGGTGTCCGTGGGACTCCGGGCGTGGCTCCGCCGGTTCACGAGCAATCTTCGCCAACTGCTGGGCCGCCCTCTCGGCCACCTCGGGGTGTTCGGCGGACTGGGCCCACAGCCGAAGTTCCGCGATCAGGCCTCTCAGCGTCATCGGCCGGCGCACCGGTTCTACCTCGACTCGGGACATGACACCGGGGTCGAGGATGTCGAGGAATTCACTCGGTTCGTCCTCGTCATTGGATACCGCACTGACTACGAGAGCTGAGGACGAACGACTGACCGCCGTGGCGAACATCCGCAGTTCGTCATACCGAGTTTCCCTGAGCCGATTTCGCCGTGTCACCCGTGCTGCTTGTTCGACGCCCAGGAGGGCGATATCGGATAGTTCAGGTGTGTTCAGAAGACCCCCACGCAGGGTGGTATTGGGCCAGGTGCCTTGCTGGACGGAGGCGATGTGAACCCATCCCCACTCGTGACCGGCCGAGGAGGCCGGGGTCACCAGAGCAACCGATGCTCCGCCAGCTGATCGGGGTGCCAACGTGTCCATCGGCAGATCCTGGCTGTCGATGTACTCCAGGAATTCTCTGGCTCCTGCACCCGGCTGTTGGTCGACGTAGCGCTCGGCCGCCTCGAACAGTGCAAGAACGGCGTCCAGGTCTCGGTCGGCCCTCTGGGCGGCCGGGCCCGAGCCCCGGGAGTTCCGAAGCCATTCCTGTGCCAGATCGCTGGCCTCCCAGAGCGCCCACAGGACGGTCTCCGCCGTCGAGTCCGTGGCCCCCATGGCTCGTCTGCCCGCGGCGAGAACCCTTCTCAGCCTGTCCAGCGGCACTTGGGCCCGCTCCTCGAAGGTCCCGGTCCGGGGGCCTCGCCGTCCCCGAGACGTCTCTGTGCCGTCCGGGGACGTGTTCAGCACGGCCAGAAGAAGTTCGTCGCTGGATCGAGTCCCTCCCGACCGCAATTCGGCGGCCCGCAGCGACTGTCGGATCCTGCGAATCGTCGTGGGACTGGCGCCGCCCAAGCGCGAGGACAAGAGGGACAAGACTCTGGG
This sequence comes from Kocuria sp., assembly GCA_030454085.1. Lineage (GTDB taxonomy): Bacteria > Actinomycetota > Actinomycetes > Actinomycetales > Micrococcaceae > Rothia. The sequence continues at coordinate 32,374 of JAKDJD010000006.1, read as the reverse complement.
CAGATCCGCCTCGGTTTCCTCGCCCGCCGCGAGCCACAGTGCATCGAGGAAGGGCCGAACGGCGGGTTCTTCGCGCAATGGGGCTTCGGCCACCGGTATGGACACAGGGATGCCATCGGATTCCAGGTGACGTTTGATCCTCGACAAGGAGGCACCGTCTCGGACGATCACGGCCATGTCATCCAGCGGCCTTCCGCCCCGGATGTGTTCCTCGAGGATTCCCTGGGAAATCAACCGGAGCTCGTGCTGAGCGGAGGCGGTCAGTCGGATCGCAAGTTGCCCCGTGTCCGCATGAGCCGTCACGTCCGGCGCCGGCGACCGATCGTGCCGGGCCCTGGCCACCACCGGAATCCGCTCCGCAATTCGGCGGAATGCCTCGGCGAGCCGCGCCGGCATCCGGTGCTGGTGCTCGAGCCGCCGCGTGTGGATCTCAGGATAGGCCCGCAACCTCCGGGACAGATCGGACAGCACCTCAGGACGCGCTCCCCTGAATCCCTGGACCACGGTATCCGTGCAGGCCGTCATCACGAGTTCCGGCGGATTCGCGGCGCCCGCCGGCACGAGAGATTCGAGCAACCGCATCACCGCGGGTGTTGCCTCCTGCAGGTCGTCCACGAGAACCAGTCTGAGGCGCTCGTGCTCCTTGGCCAGAAAATCGCGGTGCTCCTCCAGGAACTCTGCGGCCTGATGGATCAAGGCCGAAGGATCATAGGCCTGAGGCATTCTCAGCCGCCTGAGCTGCTCGTACTCCACACGGAATTCCGAGGCCGCGATCCACTCCGGGTGATTCAGCAACTCGCCCAATTCTCGGACCCGTGCCGGGGTCAGATCGAATTCCGCACAACGATCGAGGAATTCTCGAATCTCCCTGCGGAACCCTCGCGTACTCATGGCCTCGGTCAGGTCCTGGGGCCATCCGGGCCGGGCGCCCAATCCCTCCGCATGGGCCCGAAGCATCTCGCCGATCAGCACGTCCTGCTCCGGACCAGCCAGCAGCCTCGGCTCGAAGTCGACTCCTTCCAGAAGCCCTTCCGCGTGGCCCCGCCGCAACAGATCGAACGCATAAGAGTGCCAAGCCCGCGCCGGCGGCGAGGACACCGTGGCCGAGAGTTTCTGGGAGAACTTTTCCCGCAGGGAATCCGCAAGCGTCCGCGTGGGTGCCAGGAGAAGGACCTGTTCGGCCGAAGATCCGTTGCCTTCGCCCCTGGAAACGTGGTCCAGTGCGCGATCGATCAAGGCGGTGGTCTTGCCCGTTCCGGGGGCGCCCAGAATCAGGTCCGCGGCCGAAGGGCGTGACCGCTGGTGGCTCATGGCCGGTTCGTTCAGGCTCATGTGACCATCACACCACGGCGGACCGACAAGTTAAGGCCCTTTGAGGTCAAGGCCCTGATCGGAACGAAATAAGTGACGCGCGAGTCAGGAGCGAGTCCGGGTACGGTGGTGATCATGACGAGCGACGCACCGGCCGGAACGCGGCCATGGACGCAGTGCCCACGTGCCACTTTCGATCTGGAAACCACGGGCCCGAATCCGAGGACGGCGCGCATCGTCACGGCGTCGCTGATCCTCATTGCCCCCGACGGCGAGGTCCTCCGGCACGGCGAATGGCTCGCCGATCCCGGTGTTCCCATCCCGGAGGAGGCCGCCGCAGTACACGGCATCACGACCGAACACGCTCAGGAACACGGTGCTCCTCTCAAACAGGTGGTCTACGAACTGGCATCGGCTATCGGCGGCCTGTTCTCCGACGGCGTCCCGATCTTCGCGTTCAACGCCGTGTACGACTTCACCGTGCTCGCCCGCGAACTCCGCCGCTGCGAGATGCCCGACCTCACCCCGTACCCGGTCCTCGACCCTCTCGTGTTCAACAAGAAGGTTGACAAGTACCACAAGGGGAAACGCACCCTGAGCAACCTCACCCGGGAATATGGGGTCGAACTGGAGAACGCCCACACCTCGGCGGCCGATTGCTTGGCCACCGAGAGGTTGGCCGGGGCAATGACCCGGAAGTATCCCCAGCTGGACATGCCAGCCGGGGAACTTCACGATCTTCAAATCGGCTGGGCCAGGGAACAGGCCGCGGACCTCCAGGCGTACTTCGACAAAATCGGCAAGACCTCGAAGGTCAACGGCGACTGGCCCGTCCAGCCGGACGGAGAGCGCTCCTAGCGGGGCCTCTCCGACGACGCCGCGGCGCGGGCCGCGGCCGGCAGTGCGGAGACGATGCGGTCCATCGCGGCGTCGTCGTGAGCGGCCGAGAGGAACCAGGCCTCGAAGGGCGAGGGCGCCATGTATACGCCCGAATCCAACATCGAATGGAAGAAAGCGGTGTAGCGGTAGGACTCGGACGCCTTGACCTCCTCGTAGTTCCGCACGCCGTTCTCGCCCGTGCCGAAGGCCACGGAGAAAATGTTTCCGGCCGTCTGGATCGAGTGCTGCACCCCTTCGGCGTCCAGAGCCGCCCCAACTTCTTTCCTGAGGTGTGAAGAGGCACGATCGATCGTCGAGTAGACCTGGCCGGTTGCGTTCCGCAACGTCGCGATTCCCGCCGCAACGGACAGAGGATTCCCCGAGAGCGTTCCGGCCTGGTAGACGGGGCCGTTGGGTGCCAGGTACTCCATGATCTCCCGACGCCCGCCGAGAGCGGCGATGGGCATCCCACCACCGATGACCTTGCCGAAGGTGTAGATGTCAGGGGCCCAGCCTCCCTCCTCGGCGGAGGTCAGGCCCCAGTATCCGGCCGAGGAAGCGCGGAAACCGGTGAGGACCTCGTCGAAGATCATGAGGGCGCCGAATTCCTGGGTCAGCTCGCGCAGACCGGCGTTGAACCCCGGTCCCGGAGTCACGACCCCCATGTTGCAGGGGGCGGCCTCCGTGATCACCGCGGCGATCTCGCCGGGGTACTTCTCGAAGGCGGTTCGGACCGCGTCCAGGTCGTTGTACGGGACCACGATGGTTTCGGCGGTCGTCGCCTGGGTCACGCCGGCCGATCCGGGCAGCGAGAGGGTCGCGACGCCGGACCCCGCCTCGGAGAGCAGGGCGTCCACGTGGCCGTGGTAGCAACCAGCAAACTTGATGATCTTGTCGCGGCCGGTATACCCGCGGGCCAACCGGATCGACGTCATGGTCGCTTCGGTTCCCGTGGACACCAGGCGGACCTGATCAATAGCGGACCCCTTCGTGGCCGACCGGTTGATGCGGTCGACCACGGTCTCGGCCAGCTCCGTCTCTCCCACGGTCGAGGCCCCGAAGGACAGACCATGGTCCACGGCGGTGTGCACCGCTTCGATCACGGCCTCGTGCCGGTGCCCCAGAAGAGCGGGGCCCCACGAACCGACCAGGTCCACGTACTGGTTGCCGTCGGCGTCCTTGACGTAGGGCCCTTCGGCGTCGACGATGAACGGCGGCGTTCCGCCGACGGAGTTGAACGCGCGGACCGGCGAGTTCACCCCGCCCGGGATGACCCTCTGGGAGCGTTCGAAGAGTTCCTCGGATACGGTCAAGATGTCCTCCTGCTCAGTGTGATGGTGTTCTGTCGCGGACCCTATCGCTTGCCCTGGCTCAGCCACTGGGCAACCTCGGTCGCGTAATAGGTGAAAATGAGGTCTGCCCCGGCACGCCGCATTCCGGTCAGGGCCTCGAGCACGATTCGCTCACGCTCAACCCAACCGTTGGCCGCGGCCGCCTCGATCATCGCGTACTCGCCCGAGACCTGGTAGACCGCGACGGGCACGGTCGACAGGTCGGCCACTTCGCGCACGACGTCGAGGTAGGCCATCGCCGGCTTGACCATGACCATGTCCGCTCCTTCCTCGAGGTCCAGCTGGGTCTCGAGAACGGATTCGCGCCGATTGGCCGGGTCCTGCTGATAGGTTTTCCGATCGCCCTGCAAGGACGAACCGACGGCGTCGCGGAACGGACCGAAGAACGCGGAAGCGTACTTGGCGGAGTAGGCCATGATCGAGACGTCCTGGAAGCCCTGCTCATCGAGAGCCTGGCGGATCCCTGCGATCTGCCCGTCCATCATTCCGGACGGGCTGACCACATGCGCTCCGGCTCGGGCCTGGGAGACGGCCATGCGCTCGTAGAGGCGCACGCTGCGATCGTTGTCCACCACGGTCTCGCCCGTTCCGTTGACGGTCAGCGGTCCGCAGTGCCCGTGGTCGGTGAACTCGTCGAGGCACGTATCGGCCATGATGACCACCTGGTCTCCGAATTCCCGCCGCACGGCCGCGATTCCGCGATTGAGGATTCCCTCGGGATCCCACGCGGCCGACCCTTCCGAGTCCTTGTCCTCGTCCCGAGGAACTCCGAACAGATCGACGCACCTGACGCCGGCATCGACGGCGCTTCGCACGGCCTCCACCAGGGATTCGACGGTGTGCTGGTACTGGCCCGGCATCGACACGATCTCAGTCGGCTGGTCGATGCCGTCACGGACGAACAGCACCTGGATCAGGTCTTCTGCGTGGAGTCGCGTCTCCGCGATGATGTCCCTCATGGCCGGGTTCGTCCGGAGCCGACGCGGCCTCCGGACCAGATCCAGATTTCCTGACGCGGTCGTATCGCTCACGGTCATCACTTCTTTCCTGCTCAACTCGTGTGTGTCGTTTGGTGTTCGTCGTACCCGAAGACCCGGGACACCGTGTCCGTCAGGTGCGCGGCCGATGTCCCCGGGGATCGGATGGCTTCCAGGCCCAGTTCCCGGGCCGTGCGCTCGGTGGTGCGCCCGATGCAGATCACCGGAACCCGGATGGGCCCCAAGCCCGCAAGCGTCTCGAGCAGTCGGGGCGAGGTTGCCACCACGGCGTCGATCGCATCCGGCCCCTCGGCCCGGAGGCACTTCGACGTCGCCTCCCGCCCGAGCACGGGCGCCGGACATGGTTGGTCGGTCTGCCCCTCGAGGAGAGGCCGCGCCGCGGGAAACGGTACCTGCTCGTAGACGGTGGCTTCCCGGACCCGATGTCCGCGATCGCGCAAGCCGTCCACCAGTTCCGTGCGGGCCGGTTCGCCGTGCACGCACAGCACGGATTGGTCCGCTCCCTCCCCCATAACTCTCGTCCATTCCTCCAGCATTCCCGCCGCGCTGTTCTCTCGCGGCGGATTCCGAACGGTCAGGCCCGAACTCATCGCGGCCGCTCTGGTGGCATCGCCGACGCACCAGACGCGGGCGTGCCCGAAGAGTTCTCCCAGCGAACGCGCCGAGTGCTCGCGTGTCAGGATGTCGGCGGCCCAGACGCCGTTGGCGCTGGTGAAGGTCACGACGTCGTAAGGCCCTCCGGACAGAAGGCCGAACGCGTCCGATCCGGCACGTCCTGAGACCGCTTGGGCCTCGGACAGGGGGCTCACGACGGGAGCGAATCCTTTGCCCGTCAGCCCCTCAACCAGCTCGGCCGACCGCGCCGGCGTGCGCGTCACCAGGACACGCGGCGCGGCCGCGCCCTCCCGGTCCGCGGCGTCGACCTGTCGGGTCACTCGATCGTCAGCTCCGTGAACTCGGCCGCGCCACGCTCCAAGAGAACTTCGGCGGTCTCGGTCCCGAGGGCCTTCGCGGCATGCTCATCGCGAACCGGCGCGGACCTCGTTTCCCGGAGGGTCTCCGTACCACGGGGGTCGGCGACGACGACGTCGAGCGTCAGCGACTCTCCGTCCACCCGTGCATGGGCCCCGATGGGTGCCGCGCAGCCTGCCTCGAGCCGCAGGAGCAGGGCGCGTTCGGCCTCCACGGTGAGCCGCGCCTCGGCATCATCGATCCGGGCAAGGGTCGTCATCAACTCCGCTTCGGTGTCCCGGGTTCGGTACTCGATGGCCAGGCAGCCCTGGCCCGGCGCCGGAAGAACCTTCGTGGGATCCAGGTACTCCGTGACGACGTCCTCGAGGCCCAGCCTCTGCAGGCCCGATGCAGCGAGGACGACGGCGTCGAGATCGCCGTGGGTTCCTCGGCCCACGCCCTTGTCGTTCGTGGCGTAGTGCTCGAGACCGGCGACTCGGGACAACCGTGTTCCCACGTTTCCGCGGATGTCGGTGACCGAGCAGTCCGGGCGCAGAACACGGATCTGCGCGGCCCTCCGGGGAGACCCCGTTCCGATGCTCGATCCTGGCGGCAGGTCGTCCAGACGCAAGCCGTCCCGAGCCACGAGCACGTCACGAGGATCGCCCCTGGGCGGGTAGACGAGCGACAATTTGCCTTCGAACAGGTCCTTGGTCGGCAGGTCCTTGAGCGAGTGGACCGCCACGTCCACGGCGCCACCCAGCAATTCCTGCCGGAGCGCCGCCGCGAAAACACCCGTCCCTCCGAGTTGGGCGAGCGGCCCCGAGGTGATGTCCCCCGTTGTGGTCACCGTTTTGAGCTGCGCGTCCTGTCCTGCCTCGACCAACATGTCCGCCACGGACTGGGACTGGGTCGTTGCCAGAGCGGAACCGCGCGTTCCCACCAGGACCCGGGTCATACGGCCTCGGAGTCCGCGGCCGCCCCGACCGGGTGGTCGGCGATGACAGGCTTGGGGTTCTTGAGCCGTGCCGGGAGGCAACAGTTGGAATCGCACTGATCGAACCAGCCCTTGCCCCCGCATGCACTGACGCGCAGGGCGTCGAGTTCTCGGGGGTCAGTGCTGGGGGCCGTCTCGACGAATCGGGAAGCGATGAGGTCGCGCAGTGACCGCACGTACGCCGGGTGCGTGCCCGGCGTCGGCGTCCGGACGGCCTCGAACCCGAGGTTCTCGCAGGTTTCCATGGCCTCGGTGTCCAGGTCCCACTTGACCTCCATGTGGTCAGAGACGAAACCCAGGGGAACCATGACCACGCCGTCCACGGAACCTTCCAGCGCTTCCAAAGCATCATTGATGTCTGGTTCGAGCCACGGAGTCGAGGGCGAGCCGGACCGGGATTGGTACGCCAGTTCCCAGTCGCAATCGGTGAGTAGTTCGGCGTCCGTTTCCTCGACGAGGCGCAGTACGGAACGAGCGGCCTGGAGGTGCTTCTCGACATAGGCCGAGCCTCCTTCGTACTCCACACCGCGTGGGCCGGCCTCGTTGGCCGCGGTCGTCGGCACCGAGTGGGTGCAGAACACGATACGCACCCGTCCGTTGCCGGCAGCGTGCTTGTCGCTCGCGCCGATCCTCGCCTTGACCTCTCGAATGCCCTGCGTGAGGCCCTCGGCGAAGGACTCGATGAAGCCCGGGGCGTCGTAGTGCTGACGGAGCTTGTCGATCCGGAGGTCTTCCCCGAGGCCGAGCTTCTCGAGGGCGATGCCGTAGTCCTCGCGGTACTGTCGGCAGCTCGAATAGCCGGGATAAGCGCTGGTGGCCAGGACGAGGAGCTTGCGATACCCCTTGTCGTAGGCTTCCTGGACGATGTCGGCGACGTACGGTTCCCAATTGCGGTTCGCCCACAGCACCGGCACGTTCGGACCGTTCTCGGCCAACTCGTCACGCAGGGCCTGGAGCAGCTGTCGGTTCTGTTCGTTGATCGGGCTGACCCCGCCATTGGCACGGTAATGGGTAGCGACTTCTTCGAGGCGCTCGTCCGGGATCCCGCGCCCGGCCGTGACATTGCGCAGGAACGGAATCACATCATCCTGGCCTTCCGGCCCGCCGAAGGACGAAAGGATCACGGCGTCGTAGTTCTCCGGAGCCTGCGAGCGCGTCCGGTCGATGGTCTCCTCGGAGACGAAGCCGTCGGCGTCCTCGAGTGACTTCGGGCCGTTGCTGGCCGTGTTGTCGGGATCGGTCCGGTTGGGAATCGGGTCGATGCGGGTCAAGCTCATCGGAGCACCTCCACCACATCCTCGGCACCGATCCTTCGACCGGTGTAGAACGGGGTCTCTTCGCGCACGTGCAGACGCGCCTCGGTGTTGCGGAAGTGGCGCATGAGATCGACCAGATCGACGAGCTCCGGGGCCTCCAGGGCCAGGACCCACTCGTAGTCGTTGAGTGCGAAGGTCGCGATCGTGTTGGCCAGAACCTGCGGGTAGTCGCGCCCCTTCATGCCGTGGTTCTTGAGCATTTCGGCCCGATGCTTCTCGTCCATGTAGTACCAGTCCCATGAACGCACGAACGGGTAGACGCAAACCCAGGCTTCGGGGTCCTTCCCGCGCGCAAAGGCCGGAGCGTGGTTCCTGGTGAACTCGGCGTCACGGTGGACACCCATGGTCGACCACACGATCTCGGTACCCTTGAGGGCCTCCGTCCTGCGCAGGTCCCTGACCGCGGCCTGCAGGTCCTCGGGGTTGTCCGCATGGGTCCAGACCATGATGTCCGCGTGGTCGCGCATTCCGGAGACGTCGTACAGTCCGCGGACGACGACGCCGTCGGACTCGAGCGACTCCACGGTCTTCTTGAGTTCCTCCGCAGCCCCATCCGACGGGGCCGTCTGAGCATCGTTCCGACGCGCGAAGACGGTGTAGAGCGCGTAGTAGAGGCGATCGTCCCCAGAGGCCGCGCGGTCCGCGCCTGCCTGCGAGCTGCCAGAGTTCTGTTCAGTCATCAACTGACCTGTCCTTTCACTGCGGGCGCCTTGGTCGCAAGGCGCTTCATGCGTCTGTGGTTACAAGATTCCGACCGGGCTCGGCCCCTCGCGGGCCGCCGGTCGACCGACCGTTGCTCACCCAAGATCGAGATCGGCGATCGTCTCTCGCGTGTCCGGAACCAGGGAGGCCAATCCGGTACCGGAGAGCCAGGCGCCGACGGAAGCGACCCGGCTGAGTTTCGTGAGGTTCTGGCGGAACGCCTTGACCTTTTGGGCGTGGCCGATCGAGACCTGCGGCATCGCCGTCTTCCACCGGACGACGTCGGCCCCCTGCAGGTATTTCCGGCTCAGGCTGGTGCCCATGATCCGGGAAGCATCGTGGAGTGCGAGGCTCATGAGCTGTTCGTCCGAGAGGGTCAGTTCCGTGATGGACTGTCCCTGCGACGTCGGGCCGCGACCATAGGAGAGCCGCAGAATGTGCCGGTGCTCCCCCACGCGGTCGGCGATCCACTGCCACTTGGCCGTCATGTGCGTCAGGGCCTTGGCCCGGACGGTCCTGACACGGTCGCTGACCAGAACGCCGGTGCCCCGCGGCGCGGAGTCGAGCGCGGGTGCGTCCAGGACCAGTGTCACGAGTGCGATCTCCGGCCCGCGGCGCACCTCGGGCAACAGGTCGCTGTCCAGGTGGGGCCCCAGCAGGCGAACGGTCGTGGGACCGTCCGTGGCCAGGACCAGGACGTCGGCGGTCAGCGCGGCCCGTTTTCCCGCGGACCCCTCCTGACGCCGGATCGCGATCCAGTTCTGCGTGACCTCGTCACGGTCCACCGCGATCACGTCGCATCCTGCCAGGAGGCGCACCCCGCGACGGGTCAGGTCGTTGACCAGCGCTTCGGAGAGTTGGTTCATTCCGCCCACGAGACCGGCCACCTGGGATCCGGCGGGCGAGTTCGCTCTGAGTACCGCCGCGGACGCACCCAGAGAACCGTAGGTGCGGATCCCCTCTCTGAGGCCGGGTGCCACGGCGTCGACGTCGAGCTCGTTCGGGTGGGTCGAGTGGATGCCCATGGTCACGGGGGCGACGAGGCCGTCGACGACGTGCTGCCCCATCCGTGCCTTGACCAGGCCTCCGAGGGTCTTCTGATGGGCCCCGACCGAAGAAGGCAGGTACCGGTCCATGGCTGCTCTGCGCTGGCCGGCAGCCGTGAGCGCGGGACGCAAATCGGAGTCCTGCGGATTCGCGGGAATACCGAGGATGCCCGAGGAGGGCATGGGGATCGGACCGCTGGGCAAGTACAGCCATGATCCTGCGCGCGAGGGGGTGGTCCGCGCCTCTCCCAGGCCGAGATCATCGATGAGTTCTGCAACCGAAGCATTGCGCGTCGCGTACGATTCGGCCCCCGAGTCGAGAACCGTGCCGGCTACCTGGTGCGCGCCGACCGCTCCTCCGAAGTGGTCCCGGGATTCCGTGAGCACCACGCGCAAGCCACGATCGGCAAGTTCGCGGGCAGCCAGCAGGCCGGATACACCGCCACCGACCACGAGCGCGGTCCGGGCCTTGCGGGAACGAACCGCGTCCGGGGCATGGGCCGATGAGGAATCGACCGACGCCTCGGGGCTCTTGAGGGTGCTGGCCTGGTCCGGGGTGACTTTCTGAGGTTGGGATGCCATCGACGCTAGCTTTCGTGTATGAATTCGACGAGCCGGGTCAGTACGGCGGGGTCCGTTCCCGGCGGGACGCCGTGCCCGAGGTTCACGATGTGGGCAGCGGCGGCCTTACCCTTCGAGAGTACGTCCATGGTGTGCTTCTGCAGAACACCCCACCCCGCGTCCAGCAGGGCCGGGTCAATATTTCCCTGCAACGGCGTATCGCGGCCCACTCTCTCCGCGGCCCGGTCCAGGTCAATGCGGTAGTCCACGCCGACGACGTCCGCGCCTGCCTCCTTCATCGCCACCAGGAGCTCACCCGTGCCCGTGCCGAAGTGGATCCGTGGGACTCCATAGGGTTCGACCGCGGCGAGGACCTCCGCCGAGTACTTCATCACATGTTCCCTGTAGTCACGCTCGGGCACGGAGCCCGCCCACGAGTCGAAGAGCTGAACAGCGCTGGCGCCCGCCTCGATCTGCGCGCTCAGGAACTGGGCCGAGACTCTGGAGACCCATCCGGCGAGTGCGTCCCAGGCCTCGGGATCCCGGTACATCATGGTCCGGGGGCCCAGGTGGTCCCGGCTCGATCCGCCCTCGGCCATATAGGCGGCCACGGTGAACGGTGCTCCGGCGAATCCGATGAGGGGCGTGCCGCCGAGCTGTTCGACGGTCAGTGCGACCGCCTCGCGAATGGGGTCGAAAGCGGAGTTCGGAACCTCGGGCAACTCGGCGATCCGCTCCATCGTGTCGAAGGGCGTGCCCATGACCGGACCCTTGCCCGGCAGGATGTCGACGTCGAGTCCAGCCACCTTGAGCGGGACGACGATGTCGGAAAAGAAGATCGCGGCGTCCACGTGGTGCCGTCGAACGGGTTGCAGTGTGATTTCTGACGCGAGGGAGGGTGTCAGACACGACTCGAGCATGTTGGTGCCTTCCCTGGCCGCCCGGTATTCGGGGAGGGAACGCCCGGCCTGCCGCATGAACCAGACCGGTGGGTGTTCGGGCCTGTCACCGAGCATGGCCCGGATCATGGGCGAGCGGTCCGTGCCCGCCGCGCGCAGAGGGTGTTCGGAGGGCAGGCGAGAAAGCTGCGCCTCGGTCAACATCGGCCGGGGCGCGTGGTTCGGAGTCGTCATAATGATTCCATTGTGCCAACTTGCCGGACCGTTTTTGTGGACAGGGTGTCATCACGGGAACGGAGTCGCGAGAGTCACTCCGAGCGTGTTTCGCGGTCTCTCGGGACGTGGTTATTATGAGTGAGTCGTGGTTTTGTTTTCGCTGGTTTCATCGCACAAGAACGTTGACCTGAATACCGTCGCCACGTTGACGACGGGCGTCGGGGCGGTCGGTTCTGCCCTCGTGCAGGAGGGTCCGCTCAAGGGCCTCGTGACGCTCTCGACCTGCAACCGACTCGAACTGTACGGTGAGGCACTCGCGACCGACGACGTCGACCGGGCCATGGACGCCATGGTTGCCACCATTTCCGACGCCACGGAGCTCGACGAATCCTTCGTCCGCGGGTCCTTCGAGATCCTCCGGGACGAAGACGCCGCATCCCATCTCTTCACCGTGGTCACTGGGCTCGAATCTGCCGTGGTCGGCGAACGAGAAATCACCGGGCAGGTGCGACGAGCCCTCATGAACGCTCGCGAAGAAGGCTCGGCATCGGGCGAGCTCATCCGCCTGTTCGAGGCCGCGGCCAGGACCGCGCGAACGGTCGGGACCGAGACCGCCCTCGGCGATCGGGGCAGGTCCATCGTCTCCGTCGCCCTGGACCTCGCCGAAGAGGTTGCCACCACGCCGTGGCAGGAGGCCCGCACGCTGGTCTTCGGCACGGGCGCCTACGCGGGTGCCACCATGGCTGCGCTCAGCGCACGAGGTTGCCACAACGTCTGGGTGTACTCCGCATCCGGCCGCGCCGAGGAGTTCACCGCGAAGCGCGGGGGAACACCCGTGACTGATGCGGAATTGGCTCAGGCCATGACCGCGTCCGACGTCATCATCGGTTGCAGCGGCGGATCGGTCCCCTTCTCTTCGGAGACGTTCCCAGAAGGCAACCACATTGTCGTCGACATGGCCCTGACCAGAGATTTCGATCCTTCCATCGCTGACCTCGAAGGTGTCGAACTCATCACCCTCGAATCCGTGAGGCTCGCCGCGCCGGAGGAGGCCAACGAGTCGGTGTCGGCGGCCCGTACGATCGTCGAGAAGGCCACCCGCGAGTTCAGGGCACACAGGAACCAGCAGAACGTGGACGATGCCATCGTGGCCCTGAGGCGTCACACCATGGCGGTTCTGGACGCCGAAATGGACAAGGTCAGGCACCAGTACGGATGCGGCGCCCAGGCGGATCAGCTCGAATTCGCGATGCGTCGCATGATGCATTCCCTGCTGCACACACCCATGGTCAAGGCTCGGAAACTGGCCGCGGAAGGGCGCGAGCAGGAGTTCATGGACGCGATCGAGGCTCTGTACGACATCACCGTCCCGGAGCCGGCCGCAGAGGATTTCCCTGTCGAGGACACCACACCAGCAGGACACGACGTCGCGGAGCAACAGAAAGCGTCCTGACAAGGGCAAACAAGTCTTATAGTAGTGTCCTGGACCCGGACGGCGTGGTCACGGGACGCCCATGGTCCGACTTTGCCGCCGCCACCCGCGGTCCTTGTTAATGCGGCCGAATCGCCATGAAAGGACTGCCCCCTCCCATGTCTGGCTCGTCAGAACTGTCGCCACGATATGAGTTCGGTACCCGAATGCCGGGGCCCCAACGACGTCGTCAACTGCTCTCCGTGGCCCGAGCGCACTTTGCCGCATACGGCTTCCACAACACCACGATGGAAGACATCGCCGAATCCGCGCGTGTGTCCAAGCCGGTTCTCTATCAGCACTTCTCAGGGAAGAACGAGCTGTACTGTGCTGTCCTCGAGTCGGCCATCGAGCTGTTCGAGAACCAGGTCATCACTCCCCTGCTTCGCGACATCGGGAACAAGACCCGGACCAAGGCCATGATCGCGAACTTCATCGACGTTGTCATCAATGATCAGGACGTGTACCGGGTTCTGTTCGAATCCGATGCGCGGGCCAATGAATCCGTCGCTGAGAAGCTCGACGGCCTCGTGGCGCGGGTATCGCGGCGCTTGGGTCGCACGCTCAGCGAAAACAGTGACCTCGACGACGAGGATTGCGACTTCCTGGCCCAGACCCTTGTCGGCCTCGCCATTTCTGCGGCCCGCATCGTCTCCACCACGGAGTGTCCCGACAAGCAATTGCGTCAACAATTTCTGTTGTTCAAACTCGTCTGGCGGGGCCTGGAGAACGTCGACAAGCCTTGGGAATGACTACCGCGCTCAGCGAAATCAGGGCGACCTTTGCACCAGCGCACTCGCGGGTTGAGTAGGCTGGGGCTCGAGTCTCGTTCCCGCCATGATCGCAGGAGGAATACGCATGGAAATCAAGATCGGTATCAAGGACGTTGCCCGCGAGGTCGTCGTCGAATCTGACCAGACGCCCGAGTCCGTCCAGAAGCAGGTCTCCGAGGCGCTGGCCAACGAGAGCCTGCTCGAACTTGCCGACTCGAAGGGCAACATCACCCTCGTCCCCGGCGCCTCGATCGGCTACGTCGAAATCGGCGCGGAGACGCGTCGCCACATCGGCTTCGGCCCGTTCAGCGAGAGCTGAGCAGCCTACCGCAATCCGCTGGCCGGAGGGAGGACCCGCCCGAATCGGGCCAGGTCCTCCCTTCGTTTCGTCCAGCGGGATAGAATGAACCCTGGATGCCCGGTCGTTTCCTGTTGAATTGACGTCCGCCTCGGGGCGCCACCTCGGATTTCGAGGAAGCGCGCCTCACCCGATGATTGTTGCGATCGGCTTCCTACCGATCCTTCGACCGTTGAGGCCGAACGCCCGCACCACGTGCGCAGCCGACCTCCGCGTGACGGTTCCCAACCGTCCGCCCTGCGGTCACCCCATCGACCGAGTGGAGCTCATCCCCGTGAACCAAGACAACGATCCGGAAACCACAGTTCTCGAAGAAACCCCCGACACCGTGCAGCGCGGCCTGGAAACCGAGGCCGGCGAGGCCCCAGAGGTCCGCCCGGAGGAAGACAAGACCTTCGCAGATTTCGGAGTCCGCGAGGACATCTGTGAGGCCCTGGCCGAGAAGGGGATCACCCACCCCTTCCCCATCCAGTCCATGACCCTGCCCGTGGCCCTGTCGGGCCAGGACATCATCGGCCAGGCCAAGACGGGTACCGGCAAGACCCTCGGCTTTGGCCTGCCGGTGCTCCAGCGCGTCGTCGGCCGCGAGGACGCCGCTTGGGCTTCTCTCAAGTCCCCCGGCGCACCCCAAGCACTCATCGTGGTTCCCACGAGGGAATTGGCCGTTCAGGTCGGCAATGACATCTCCGTGGCGGCACGGAAACGCAATGCCCGGGTCGCCACGATCTACGGCGGACGCGCCTACGAACCACAGATCGCGGAGCTCGAGAAGGGCGTCGAGGTCGTGGTCGGCACCCCTGGTCGCCTCATCGACCTCCACCGGCAGAAGTACCTCAACCTCCAACAGGTGGGGACCGTGGTCCTGGACGAAGCCGACGAAATGCTCGACCTGGGGTTCCTGCCCGACGTCGAACGTCTTCTCGCCTCGGTGCCCGAAGTTCGCCAGACCATGCTGTTCTCCGCAACCATGCCTGGCCCGGTCATCTCCATGGCCCGTCGCTACATGTCCCACCCGATGCACATCCGGGCTTCGACCCCCGATGACGAAGGCGCAACCAAGAAGGACATCCGCCAGGTCATTTACCGCGCGCACCCGATGGACAAGGACGAGCTGATCGCCCGGGCGCTGCAGGCCAACGGCCGTGGGCGAACCATCATCTTCACCAAGACCAAGCGCGCCGCCGCCCGCCTCTCCGACGAGCTCGTCAAGCGCGGTTTCGCCGCGGGAGCGATCCATGGCGACCTCGGCCAGGGCGCCCGCGAGCAGGCTTTGCGTGCGTTCCGGAACGAAAAGGTCGATGTTCTCGTGGCGACCGACGTTGCCGCCCGCGGCATCGACGTCGAGGACGTCACGCACGTGATCAATTTCCAGTGCCCCGAGGACGAGAAGATCTACCTGCACCGCATTGGGCGTACCGGACGCGCGGGCAACAAGGGCACGGCGATCACCCTGGTGGATTGGGACGACGTCCCCCGGTGGTCCCTGATCAACCGGGCGCTGGACCTGGGCGTTCCGGAGCCGGTGGAGACATACTCCTCGTCGAAGCACCTGTTCGCCGACCTGGACATTCCCGAGGGAACCAAGGGAAGACTGCCCCGCAACAAGCGCACCCACGCCGGCCTGGAGGCCGAAGAAGTTGAGGACATCGACGGCGATGACCGTCGTTCCCGTTCCGGCGGCGAAAGCCGTGGGAAGGATCGTTCGTCCGGCCGGTCTTCGGGCTCGCAGTCCAGGAACGGTGGCCGCGGTGCCCATCGCCGCTCGGAGAATCCTTCGCAGGATCCTCGCGAGGGCAACGGGCGCGGTCGCCAGCGTTCCGACGGCGGATCCGCCGAATCCGCTGGCCGTGGCGGGGATGCTCCTCGGCGTCGTCGGCGTCGGCGTCGCACGGGTGGTGCGTCGGGCTCGCAGGCCTCGTCGGCCGAGTAGCCCCGGCTCCCGTGGGAATCGAGCTGAACGACCAGGACTTGGTGATCCGGGGCGACAACCGGGACGTCCTCGCGGATCTGCCGGCCGAGGCCTTCTCGATGATTTATGTGGACCCGCCCTTCAACACCGGGCGGGCCCAGGTCCGACGCGGCCTCCGGAACCACCGTGTGGATCCGGAGGACGCCGATCGGCTCGGCTTCAAGGGACGCGGATACAAGAGCGTCCTCGAATCCTTGTCGCGCTACGACGACGCCTTCGAGGACTACTGGTCCTTCCTGCTCCCCCGCCTGGAATTGGCTCGTGACCTGATGACGGAGTCCGGGACGTTGTATCTCCACTTGGACTATCGGGAGGTCCACTACGCCAAGGTCATGTGCGACATGGTTTTCGGCCGCGACTGCTTTTTGAACGAAATCATTTGGGCCTACGACTACGGTGCCCGGGCAAAGAGACGCTGGCCCGCGAAGCACGACAACATCCTGGTCTACGTCAAGGACCCGAAAAAGTACCATTTCGACTCGGCCGAGGTGGACCGGGAACCTTATATGGCTCCGGGCCTGGTAACGCCGGAAAAGGCCGCCCGGGGCAAATTGCCGACCGACGTGTGGTGGCACACGATCGTGTCTCCGACGGGCAAGGAGAAGACGGGGTACCCCACGCAGAAGCCCATGGGTCTCTTGCGCAGAATGGTGGCGGCGTCCTCCCGGCCTGGAGACTGGTGCCTGGATTTCTTCGCCGGTTCTGGCAGCCTGGGGGCCGTGGCCCACGCGCTGGAGCGCCGTTTCGTGTGCATTGATTCCAACGATCAGGCCATCGAGATCATGCGCAACCGGCTTCCCCACGCCCGCGTGATCGGGGACTGACCGGGCCCGGCCGCCTCGACGGTGCCTAGCGAGGAGACCGCGCCTGGGCTCTGATGGTTTCCAGAGCCTGCGGCTCGGTCGTGTTCTCGCCCAAACGATTCGGTTTTCCCGCGCCGTGGTAGTCGCTGGACCCGGTGACGATCAGCCCGTGTGTTCGGGCGAATTCCAGGAGCCACTGCCTGTCCTCGGGGCCGTTGTCCCGGTGATAGACCTCCACTCCCGCCAGACCGGCGTCGACCATTTCCTCGAAGATTTCGCGGCCCACGGTCCGTCCACGCTTGCTCGCCAGCGGGTGGGCGAACACCGGGACTCCCCCGGCGCGCCTCACGAGCGACACTGCGAGCGCCGGATTCGGCGCGTAGTGCGGAACGTAGTACTTACTTCCCGTGGTCAGGATCGTGGCGAAGGCCTCGGTACGGTTCCGACATACTCCGGCCGCGACCAGGGCGTCCGCGATATGGGGGCGACCGACCGTCGCGTCGGCGTTGACCTGGGCTTCCACGTCCGGCCATGTGATGGGAAAGTCTTCGCCGAGCCGTTCGACCATGCGTCGTGCCCGAGTCAGGCGCGCCGCTCTCGACCTGTCGATTTCGGCGCGCAGTTCCGGATCCTCGGGGTCGTGTAGGTAACTCAGGAGGTGCACCGAGATACCGTCTTCCGAGGCGCAGGTGACTTCCGTCCCCGGAACGAAGTCAATGCCGCAGGAAGAAGCTTCCCGTGCGGCCTCTGCCCACCCTGCGGTCGAATCGTGGTCTGTCAGGGCAACGGCGGTCAGGCCCGCCTCGGCCGCTCTGCGGACGACGACGGCCGGGGGCTCGGTTCCGTCGGAGACGTTCGAGTGGGTATGGAGATCAATGCACACGGGACCAATCTACTCGGTGCCCGGGAGGCGACGTCCGAACTCGGGCGATATTGTGGAGTCATGACTTCGAACAATTCCCCGGAAACCCAGGAATCCGCCGACCAACAGCCTCTCGAGGAACGGGTCGGCAACCGCTCGCAGCCGCCGCGATCGAGCGCTTTCAAGGATTTCATGGGCACCCATTGGGCGCCCTCGAACAAGCCGCTCCCCGAGCGTGCTTCGGTGGCCGATCACGCGGCCCGGCGTCGTGCGGCGTTGTCCGCGAAATTCCCCGGCGAACGTCTGGTGATTCCGGCCGGACCGTTGAAGACGCGGTCCAACGACACGGACTACCGTTTCCGCCCCCACTCGGGCTTCGCGCACATGACCGGTCTGGGCGTCGACCACGAGCCGGATGCTGTGCTGATCCTGGAGCCGCTGGACGAGCCGGCGGCGGACGGCTCGAACCACGAGGCGACCCTGTACTTCCGTCCGCTGGCCGGGCGCGACTCCGAGCAGTTCTACGCCGACCCCCGCTACGGCGAGTTCTGGGTCGGTCCCCGGCCCACGCTGCAAGAGATCGAGTCCGAGTACGGCATCCGGTGCCAGGACCTGTCCGACGTCGAGGTGGCCATCACCAAGAACGCCGGCCCTCAGGCGCTGGGCGGCGTGCGCGTGCGTCTGTTGCGCGAGGTCGATCTGGACGTCGATGCCCTCGTGGACACCTCCCGCCTGAACACGAGCGTGGATCTCGAGGAGTCCGATTCGCTCGACGGCCAACTGACCGAGGCCCTGTCCGAGTTGCGCCTCGTCAAGGACGAGGAAGAGATCGCGAACCTTCGTCGCTCGATTGCCTCGACCAAAGCCGGCTTCGAAAATATCGTCCGGGCTTTCCCTCAGGCCCGCGAGCATCACCGCGGTGAACGTATCGTCGAGGGCGCGTTCTTCGCCGCCGCCCGGGCCGAGGGCAACGACGTCGGCTACGAAACGATCGCCGCCTGCGGCAACAACGCCACGGTGCTTCACTGGATCCGCAACAACGGAGTCGTGGAAGACGGCAAGCTGATTCTGGTGGATGCCGGCGTCGAGGATGACACGCTCTACACGGCGGACATCACCCGGACCATGCCCGTCGACGGTACGTTCACCGCCGTTCAGAAGAAGATCTACGATGCCGTGCTGAAGGCCTCCGACGCCGCCTTCGAGGCCGCCGTTCCCGGCAACCGGTTCCGCGAAGTGCACGCGGCCGCGATGAAGTCCCTGGCTGAGTCCTTGGACGAGTGGGGGCTTCTCCCGTGCTCGGTCGAGGAGGCCATTTCGGACAACGGGGGCCAGCATCGCCGGTGGATGCCGCACGGTACGAGCCACCACCTGGGATTGGATGTCCACGACTGTGCACAGGCCAAGCGGGATCTTTACCTGGACGGAGTCATCGAGCCGGGCATGGTCTTCACGATCGAGCCGGGCTTGTACTTCAAGGAAGACGATCTGGCCGTGCCCGAGGAGTACCGCGGCATCGGCATCCGGTTGGAGGACGACGTTCTCATCACCGAGGACGGCCCCGAGAACATGAGCGCGGGGTTCCCGCGGACGACGGAGGACATCGAGTCCTGGATTGCCGAGTTGTCCCGGTAGCCCTTGTCCGTCACACACCAGCGCCCCCGGTCCTCGAGGACCGGGGGCGCTGGTGTGTGATCAGGAGTGTGGCGACTTCCGCTCGTCACCTCCGCCTCGGGGCCTCAGAGGCCGGAAGAGTCGGGGCGCCGTCCGTCGTCGGGAGCGGATCCCCCCATCGGTGGCTCGTCCCGACGCTCGGTATCGCCGGTCCCGGCCGCATCGGCGTTCTTGGTCCCGGCCTCGTCGGAGCGGATGCCGAAGCGGGGACGCCCGTCGGGAAGATCTTTGAAATCCCGGGCCTGTGACCGGTCCGGGGTCTCCGCGGCTCCGTTGTTCCCGGCAGGGTTGTCCTGTGACGAGCTCTCCGTGGCATGCGGTGGCGGGGTCTGGGAATGATTCGGTTGCTGCTGTCCTGGGGCCGCCTGTCCCCATGGCCCCTGGGGCCCGTGCGAGCCGTGCTGATTGGTCGGACGGTCCCCCGAGCCCTGCGGACTTCCCGGAAATTCCGGTTGCTCGTTCGCGGCGGGGCGGAAAGTCGGCGCCGAACGATGACCGCCCAACAGGCGACGCGCCTCGCCCGCCTCCTGGGGCGCGCACACCAGATCGTAGCTTCCGGCGACCAATTGGCCCACGGCAGTGAAGCTGCGCTGCCCACCGCGCCGTGAATAACCAACGATCGAAAGGATCATCCAGAACGCGACACCGAGCGGGATGGACGTCAGGAAGGCAGAGAGGGGCGATTCCCGTCCGAAGGCCATGAGCAAGGCGCCGAGAACCACACCGTAGAACAGTCCTTGGAGAGCCCCCGAGGCCGCAACCCTCGCGTAGGAGAGAGTCCCCACAACGTGTTCGACCTGGCGGAGGTCCGAACCGACGATCGCGAGGTTCTGGACCGGAAAGCCGCGTTCGGCCAAAAGGTCGACCGCGCCCTGGGCATCCTGGTATTTGGAGAACTTGCCCACGGTCACGGACCCCGCGAGTTGTTCGGTCCGCAAGGCGGCGAGTCTGGACTTTCCGGAATTAGCCATAAAAACCATTTTCCCTGACTCCAGCCTTGACCGCCAACCATTCTCGTGGGTATCGCCACAGGTGAACCGGCGGGATGATACTGGCCGGGATATGTGAGTACGCTGTTGCAGTGAGCAACGTTCCGAGCAGAATATTCATCGCAAGGCTCCTGGGCCTTGATGTCTTCGATCCCGTGGGCGACCGGTTGGGGCGCCTGCGGGACGTCGTCGTGCTCAACAGGGACGCCAAACGCAAACACCTGCAACCGCTCGTGGTGGGCATCGTCGTCGAGGTCCTGGGGAAGAAGCCCGTCTTCGTGCCGATGACGCGCGTCAACAGTATGGACGCGACCCAGGTGATCGTAACCGGCCTGGTGAATCTCCGCCGCTTCGAGCAGCGAGGGGCGGAGGCGCTCGTCATCGGTGAGCTCTTCGACCGCAAGGTCCACTTCAAGGACAATTCGGGCGAGGCAACCATCGAGGACTGCGCCATGGAGCAGACCAAGAACGGCGACTGGAAGATCACCGAGCTGTTTGTCCGCCGGGCCGGTACCACGGGCCGCTTCGTCCGACGCAAGAACGAGGCCTTGGTGGTGGACTGGGAGGACGTGGTCTACGGGACCGCGATGGACCCCCAAGGTGCTTCGCACTTCCTGGCGACCCACGAGGACACCCAGCCCGCCGACCTGGCGGATGCCCTCCACGACCTCAACGACAAACGCATGCTCGAAGTTGCCGAGGAACTCCGGGACGAGCGACTCGCGGACGTCCTCCAGGAGCTCCCCGAGGAGGACCAGGTGCGTATCCTCTCCAGCCTGGACATTCGCCGTGCGGCGGACATCCTCGAGGAGATGGAACCGGACGACGCCGCCGACCTGCTCAATATGTTCACCGACAACCAGCGCGAGGCGCTCCTGGAGCGGATGGAACCCGACGACGCCGAGGACGTCCGGAGGCTTCTCGAGTACGAGGAAGGAACCGCGGGCTCGCTGATGACACCGGTGCCGATCATCCTTCCCCCGGAAGCGACCGTTGCCGAGGCCCTGGCCCACATCAGGCAGGAGGAGATTCCCCCGGCCGTCGCCGCCGCGGTCTTCGTCTGCCGCCCTCCCCTCGAGGCTCCCACCGGCCGATACATCGGCATGGTGCACATGCAGGAGCTCCTGCGTCTCGCACCACCGGAACCCGTGGGAAACATCATCGATCGGAGCATCGAACCGATCCCTGACGTCGCCTCCTTGGAGGATGTCTCCCGAGTCCTGGCGACCTACGACCTGACCATCATTCCCGTGACCAATGAACACGATCGCCTCGTCGGCGCCGTGACCATTGACGACGTTCTCGACGCGCTCCTCCCCGAGGATTGGCGCACCAACGACGACGGCACCCCCGTCCGAAAGGTGGGACGCAAATTTGAGTGAGACGACCAGAAATCGCCGCACCCGCGATACCCACCGTGCCGGTCTGGACACGCCGCTCGCGAGCAAGCCCAAGTGGTACCAGAGGTACCAGCCGAACCCCGAAGCTTTCGGCGTGATGACCGAGTCCTTCGCGCGCTGGATGGGCACTCCCCAGTTCCTCGTGTGGATGACGATATTCGTGGCCGTGTGGCTTGGGTGGAATACGTTGCTGCCCGAGTCGTGGCAGTTCGACCCTCGCGCGCTGAACTTCACGCTGCTGACGCTCATGCTGTCCTTGCAGGCGTCCTACGCGGCTCCTCTCCTCCTGCTCGCCCAGAATCGACAGGACGACCGTGACCGTGTGGTCGCCGAGGAGGACCGTCAACGGACCCAGCAGAACCTGGCGGACACCGAATACCTGACGCGGGAGATTGCGGCCCTGAGGATCGCGCTCCGGGAAGTCGCGACCCGCGACTTCGTTCGTTCCGAGATCCGGGATCTCATCGAGGAGCTCGTGCAGGATTCCCGTGGCCAGGAAACGAACAGTGGTGGGGCCGACGGTAATGCCCCGCATTCGTCATCGACGGACTCGGACAGGCACCGCAGTTCCGAGCCAAGGACCTCGATTCTGGACATCGTGACCACGGACGGTGACGGCGGCAGCCATGCGAGTTCCACGACCGATCGAGATGCCCGGGACCCACACGTCCCACGGGAGACCCATGAATGACGCATTGCGTGCGGCGCTGTCCACCGTGATCGACCCCGAGTTGCGGCGGCCGATCACCGAGTTGGGAATGGTGACCGACGCCGAATTGGACGGGACCACGGCACGGGTCGGTATTCGGCTGACCATAGAAGGTTGCCCGCTCAAGAACACCATCCAGGACGACGTCCGTGAAGCCGCCCGGTCGGTGGACGGTGTCGAGACGGTCGAGATCGACCTCGGCTACATGGACGCAGAGGCACGCAACCGCCTCCGCGACCAGCTCGGCCATACGAAGACCAATCCCTTCGCCGACCCGGCCAATCTGACCCAGGTCTATGCGATCGTGTCCGGCAAGGGCGGCGTCGGCAAGTCGACCGTCACGGCGAATATCGCCGCGTCCTTGGCCTCCGAGGGATTGTCCGTGGGAATCGTCGACGCCGACGTGCACGGTTTCTCGATACCCGGGCTCCTGGACATCACTCAGCCGCCGACCAAGCTCGAGGACATGATCCTTCCTCCGGTCGTGGAAGTTCCGGCCTCGCGCCGGGTTGCGACGGGACAGGACGACGTCCCCGGATCGATCCGGGTCATTTCGATCGGAATGTTCCTCGAGGACAACCGGCCCATCGCATGGCGTGGACCCATGTTGCACCGTGCGCTCGAGCAGTTCCTGACCGACGTCCATTTCGGCGACTTGGATGTCTTGCTCCTGGACCTTCCGCCAGGAACCGGGGACATCGCGATCTCGATGTCCCAACTGGTCCCGAACGCTGGCCTCGTGGTGGTGACCACGCCCCAGCCCGCGGCGGTCAACGTCGCGGAAAGGGCCGGAACGATGTCGTTGCAGACCGGGCAGAAGGTCGTCGGCGTCGTGGAAAACATGGCGGCCATGGTCATGCCGGACGGGACACGCATGGAGATGTTCGGCTCCGGCGGCGGAGCCATGCTCTCGGAGCGCCTGGGACAGGCTCTCGGCGCTGAGACGCCCCTGCTCGGATCGGTTCCGTTGGACTCGGCCCTCCGGGAAGGCGGAGACACGGGCGTGCCCGTGGTGTGGTCTGCCCCGGAATCTCCCTCGGCCCGAGCTCTCTCCGATGTCGCAGACGGAATCAGGAAACAGAAACGAGGGCTCTCCGGGCGAAGGCTCCCCCTGGACCTGGGTTGACCCGGCGACGGCTCGCGCGGCGAACAGAGCGGGCAGAAAAAGACCGGACGGTGGATACCGTCCGGTCGGGCCCGAGTGCCGCAGTCCGTGCTGCGTAGGGGTCAGGTTGCTTCCGTGTCGTAGGGGGCGAGTTGTCCTGGGCTCAATCGTGTTGTGTTGGAAGCAGGCGGCGCAGAGACCTTGTCCTGTTCTTCCTGCTGTTCCTCGTCGTCTTCCAACAGTGCCTCGCGCACGATCCGGCGCGGATCGTACTGTCGGGGATCGTAGGCCCTCCAGTTGATGTCCGACAGTTCCGGTCCCAAGGTTTCCTTGAGATCATCCTTGGCACCCGCGGCCGTGCGTCGCAATGACTTGATGAGGTCCTTGAGCTGCCGAGCGTACTCGGGCATGCGCTCAGGACCTATCACCACGAAAACGATAATGGCCAAGACGACGAACTCGGCCCCGTTGATTCCAAACAC
The DNA here is from genome assembly GCA_030454085.1 of Kocuria sp. Classification (GTDB taxonomy): domain Bacteria; phylum Actinomycetota; class Actinomycetes; order Actinomycetales; family Micrococcaceae; genus Rothia. The sequence continues at coordinate 8,551 of JAKDJD010000006.1, read as the reverse complement.
ACCAGCACATTACCAGTCCCCGATGGGCCGGAGCCGATCATTGTGATCGAGGTCCGAGTGCGCCTGATCGACCGCTGGGCGGCCGCTCCGTCCCCCTCCCTACTGCGTGATGGGGTCGAGACATTCCTTGAGGTCCTGGGCCTCGTCCTTCGTGATCTCGAGAACCAGGCGGCCACCGCCCTCGAGGGGAATCCGCATGATGAGGGACCGACCTTCCTTGGCGACTTCCATGGGTCCCTCGCCGGTCCTCGGCTTCATCGCGGCCATTGTTTCTCCTTGTCGGATAGACGCTATTCGCCGAGGAGGTTCGAACCTCGGTTCATCAATGATAGCTCGATCACCTTAACAACCGATGGTTACCTGCTCCGCCGGGCTTACGGCGGGTAGTCGCCTCCGCTGGGCAGTTCCTTCCAGTGCCACAGCCAACCGACCCAGATCAGTTGGCCCAGGGCCGCCCCGATGACCAGTGTTGCCCGGTATGCGCGCGATTCGGACAGGGCCACCAGCGGCGCGGCCAGAGGGAAAACCGGAAGGAGCAGGCGGAAGGTCGAGGACTGAGGGAAAAGGAAAATCAGCAGATATGTGACGTATGCGTAGCACCAATACCGGATGTTGCGCGGCAACGTCGTCAACACCACGCGGCTGTGCATGACCCAAAGGAACCCGAGGACCAGCATCAGAAGAATGAGTGGGCCGGGAGCGCCGAAGTAGTTCAGCGACTGGTCGATCCAGGGCTGCACGGGCAGCAAGTGCTCACCGCGCCAGGCCGTCTCGGTCGATGTGTAGGCGTCGTATCGCCCGGTCGCAATCCAGGCGATCCCGGGCCAGGCCAGGGCGCAGACGCACGCGAACAGCGCGACGCCCAGGTATCGAGCGGTTCGTCGGAAGGAGGCGGCGAAGCGAGCGAACCCTTCCGTCGAGGAGCGTTCGCGATAGGCCAGGACGAAACGGGTCAGCCACCAGAACCCCAGGGCGGCCGCCATGGGCACCCCGACCGGTCGGGACAAGCAGGTAGGGATCAGCACCAGCGAACAAATGACCAGATTTCCTCGCACCAGGGCCAGGAGGAAGCCGGCCAGGAACATGAGGTTCATGGATTCCGCGTAAGGAACCTGGAGGATCGGTGCGATCGGATTGAGCAGGACCAGCGCCGTGGACCACAGGGCGAACCGATCGATGCCGCGTCCGGGCTGCTTCAGTCCGAGGCCGTGGAGGATCCGACGCGGAGAAACGTACTGTTCCCCGCCGGCGTCCTCGGACCGAGAGGCCACGGCCCGAGCCGAGGTGAAGAGGCCGTACAGAAGAATTGAGGCGACGGCTCCGCAGGCGATGGACACCAGTCCCCCGGCGGCAGGCCACGAGAGCCCCGTGACCCTCATGAGACCGGAAACGGTCATCGGGAACAACGGGTAGAAGGCCCAGGGGTTCTGATCCACGCTTCCGGACAGGTCCACCGGAAGCGTGCTCGGATACCCGACCTGCGCAATGTGCCGGTACCAGTCCCCGTCCCAGATGGCGATGAATTCCAGGTAGCTCATCGGTCCGGACCCCCAGGGGCTGGACTGTTGCTGGCGCCCGACCAGGCTGAAGACGACCCAGCCCCAAATTCGGGTGGCGGCGTAGACGCCTACAACCCAGACGAAGATCGGAGACCCGAGAATGCGTTGCCGGATCCGTTCGACGCCGTCGGCGGCGAACCGGCGTACGGGCGTCACCTGGTGCCGAGGCGACCGGCCGGGCGGTCGACGTCAGGGGTCTTGCGACCGTCTTCCAACGGGCCTCGTTCGGGACCGGGGCAATCGATGCCGTCTCGGGAAACGTATTCAGATCCGGAGAGCCGGTCCGCGCCCAGGACGGCGCACGAGATGAGCACGGCCGCCAGAATGACGAAAGTCAGTCCCACCAGGATAAAATTCATGCCTCCATTCTGGACCATGAGTTCAGGAAGTGCCTCGATGGCCGGCCCGCCCGAGTCGGGTCAGCACCTCGCGTGCGGCGGTTCCCAAGGGCTGCCCCAGGAGACCGCGTGTGAGCCACAACACTGGTATAAATGATTCTCATCACCTTTCACTCGATCAGCATGAGGTATTCGATGAGCACTGCACCTCCAGACGGTGGCACCGCAGCCATTTCCCAAGCCGGCGCCGAAGTTCGGCTCTCAGGCGTCAACAAGTGGTTCGGGGACCACCACGCCCTCCAAGACATCAATCTGACGGTCACACCGGGTGAGGTCGTCGTGCTCCTCGGCCCCTCCGGTTCGGGAAAATCGACCCTCTGCCGGACCATCAATCGGTTGGAGACCATCGACTCGGGATCCGTTCAGATCGACGGCGCGGAGATTCCCGCCGAAGGCAAGGAATTGGCCGAACTTCGTTCGGAGGTGGGCATGGTCTTCCAGTCCTTCAACCTGTTCGCTCACAAGTCCGTTCTGGACAACGTGACCATGGGCCCCATCAAGGTCCGAGGCAAGTCCAAGCGGGAGGCCAGGGAACTTGCGGAGGCCTTGCTGAAGAAGGTCGGCGTGGTCGACCAGGCGGACAAGCTGCCCGCCCAGCTCTCGGGAGGGCAGCAGCAACGCGTGGCGATTGCCCGGTCCCTGGCCATGCGGCCCCGAGTCATGCTCTTCGACGAACCGACCTCCGCCCTCGACCCGGAAATGATCACCGAGGTACTGGACACCATGGCCTCCTTGGCGAAGGAAGGCATGACCATGATCGTGGTGACCCACGAGATGGGTTTCGCGCGTGAGGCGGCGGACCGAGTGGTGTTCCTTGCCGATGGCGTCATCGTCGAGGAGAACACCCCTGAGGAATTCTTCACCAATCCGCAGTCGGATCGCGCCAAGGACTTCCTGGGCAAGATCCTCAATCACTGACTACCGATCGTCATCGTGAAAGGAGGAATCGTGCGCCAACGCAAGCGGGTCGCGTTCAGGGCACTCGTCCTGGCAATGATTGGGTGTCTTTCCTTGGCCTCGTGCGGTGTCGGACACTCGGACCACCGCATCCGCATCGGCATCAAATTCGACCAACCGGGCCTGGGATATCAGGACGGCACCGGATACTCCGGATTCGACGTCGACGTCGCCACCTACCTCGCGGGGAAACTCGGTTACTCCCCGGACGAGATCGAATGGGTCCAGTCGCCCTCGGCCAACCGCGAGAATATGCTCTCCAACCACCAGGTCGACATGATCGTGGCCACCTATTCGATAACCGACAAGCGCAAGAAGTCCGTGGACTTCGCCGGTCCGTACTTCGTTGCTGGACAGGACCTGCTCGTCCAGGAGTCCAACGCGGACATCCACGGACCGGACGATCTCAACGGCAAGAACCTGTGCTCGGTCCAGGGGTCGACGTCTGCCGCCAAGATCAAGGAAAAATACGCCGAGAACGCCAACCTCGTGGAACTCAACAGCTACGCCGAGTGCATCGGCGCGTTGGAGGCAGGCCGCATAGATGCTCTGACGACGGATGACATCATCCTGGCGGGCCTGGCCTCGACCGGCACCAACAAGGGAAAGTTCAAGCTCACGGGCCAGACCTTCACCGAGGAGAAGTACGGCGTGGGACTGCCGAAGGGCACCCATCGGTGCCCAGAAATCTCGAAGGCCATCACCTCCATGGTCGATGACGGCTCCTGGGAGAAGTTCGTCTCGAAGAATACCGAGGGGTCCGGTTACGCATTCGACGCGAAAACCAATCCGCCGAAACCCACGGAGGGGTGCGCATGAGCTACTTCGACCAGTTCTCCCGTCTCTTTGCCGACTACGACGTCGTCGGAGCATTCTGGGTCAATATCCAGCTGACTTTCTGGGCGGCCGTCTTCGCGTTCCTGGTCGGCGCAGCCGTCGCGCTCATGCGGATTTCTCCGGTGCCCAGCCTGCGGTTGCTCGGCGGAGCCTACGTCCACGTTGTGCGCAACACACCGCTGACCATTCTCATGGTCATGGCCGTTCTGGCTCTGTGGACACAGATGCACATCACGCTCTCCGCGGACTTCAAGCAGAATTTCTTCAATTTCGCTGTGGCAATGCTGTCGATCTACCACGCGGCCTTCGTCTGCGAGGCGATCAGATCGGGGGTGAATACCGTGCCCCTGGGGCAGGCCGAGGCTGCCCGCTCGATCGGTCTGGGGTTCCTGCCCACGGCTCGCCTGATCATCTTTCCGCAAGCCATTCGAGGGGCCATCACACCACTGGGCAACGCCTTGATCGCTCTGACCAAGAACACCACGGTCGCGGCCGCCGCGTCGGTCGCCGAGGCCTCCGTGATGATGAAGAAAATGATCGAATTCGACTCAGACGTGATCTTCGCGATCTTCATGACCTTCGCTCTCGGGTTCGTGATCATCGTGATTCCCGTGGGCCTGATGACCACGTGGGCGTCGAGGAAATGGGCGGTGAAGCGATGAGCACCCAGAACGCACTCTTCGATGCGCAGGGCCCCAGGGCCCAACGCCTGACCCGGGTCTTCAATGTCATTGGCGCGCTGGTGATCGCTGGAATCATTCTGCTCGTCCTGGTCCGATTGGACCGGCAGGATCAGTTGACCTGGGACCGCTGGGCGTTCCTGTTCACCGGCGACGCGTGGGCGCATCTGTTCCTGCCCGGCCTTTGGGGCACGCTCAAGGCCGCGTTCCTTGCAGTCGTGACATCGGTGGTCTTCGGTCTGGTCTTCGGTATGGGCCGGCTCTCCCCGATCCTCCCGATCCGTTGGATCTGCACCGTGGTCGTGGAGTTCCTGCGGGCCGTACCGGTCCTGATCATGATGATCTTCTTCTGGCTGTGGTTGGGGCATACTTCCGTGATCAACCCGAATCATCTGCCGTTCTTCGCGGTGGTTCTGGGACTGACTCTGTACAACGGCTCGGTCATCGCGGAATTGGTCCGCTCGGGCGTCCACCAGTTGCCCAAGGGCCAGAGTGAAGCAGGGCTGTCCTTGGGGCTGTCCTCCGGACAGGTGCTGCGAATGATTCAACTGCCCCAGGCCCTCGTGGCCATGATGCCGGCCCTTCTGAGCCAGTTCGTGGTGATCCTGAAGGACACCGCGCTGGGTTACATCATCACCTACGGCGAACTGCTCGATGCGGCCAAACGGCTGGGAGCGGCCCATTCGATGCTTCAGGCCCTCATCGTGGCGGCCCTGCTCTTCATCGTGATCAATGTTCTGCTGACCACCCTGGCCCAGTGGCTTTCCCGTTACCTGAGCCATCGGGTGGGCGTCAGGGCCAAGATCTGATCCTGCTCGCTCAACCGGTGCGATGCCGCCCGTCCCCTTGCGGGGACGGGCGGCATCGTCAGTTCGTGCCTGTCAGTGTGTGATCGGGTCTCTCAGGCCGTCAGCCACCGTTCGAGGGCGTCCAAACATGCGTGGACTTCGGAGGCGAATACGTGTTCGTCGTCGGAGTGAGCCAGCAGAGCGTCGCCCGGGCCGAAGTTCACCGCGGGAATTCCCAGTGCGGAGAATCGGGCGACGTCGGTCCACCCGTACTTGGGGTGCGGGGTGGCGCCGACGGACGAGACCAGGTCCTTCGCCAAGGGGGCATCCAGCCCCGGCCGGGCCGCGGGCGAGGCATCCACGATGTCCAGCTCGTACCCGTCGAAGATCCGGTGCATCCGCGCCGTGGCTTCCTCCAACGTCTTGTCCGGGGCGAAACGGTAGTTGATGTGGACGTTGCACGCATCGGGAATCACGTTCCCCGCGACTCCCCCGTCGATCTGTACCGCGTTGAGTCCCTCTCGGAACTCGAGCCCTTCCACGATCACGCTCTCCGGCTGGTACTGCTCCAGAATGCGCAGCAGGTCTCCCACCTTGTGGATCGCGTTCTCTCCCATCCAGGCGCGCCCCGAATGCGCCGCGGTCCCGGTCGCGTGCACCCAGAATCTCATGGTTCCGTTGCATCCGCCCTCAATCCGGCCGTCGGTGGGCTCCAGGAGGACGGCGAAGTCGGCGTCGGTCACGAGTTCCGGCGCAACCTCAAGGAGTTTGCCCAGGCCCGAAGCGTCGCTGGAGACCTCTTCGTGATCGTAGAAAACGTAAGTAATGTCCCGGGACGGGTCGGTCAGCCGGGCGGCCAGAGCGAGCTGGACCGCGACGCCGCCCTTCATGTCGGTGGCCCCGCGGCCGAAGAGAACCTTGCGGCCGTCGATCTCGTCCCACTCGGACGGCACGGTGCCTCGCGCACCGTCGGTTCTTGGCAACGGGACGGTATCCACGTGACCGGCCAGGACCACACGTTCGGGTCGCCCCAGATCCGTGCGGGCCACGAGGGTGTCGCCGTGCCGGTGGACCGTGAGGTGCGCGAAGCCTTCCAATGCCCGTTCGATGGCTTCGGTCATCGGCCCTTCGCTGTCCGAGACCGAATACACGTCCAAGAGGTCGGCCGTCAGCTCGGCGACGTCCTTCGTCAGGTCCAAGTCGGGGACGGTTCCTTGATGCGGTGCGCTGTCGGGAGTCATGCACTCACCTTAGCGTCGTCTTACGTTTCGATATGAATGATTCCAGGTCTACGGATGTCGGGCGCGGTTTTCGTAGACTGGTCATTATGACTTCAAGTACGAGCGCCGAATACGCAGCCGGATTGGGCTTGGCCACCATCGTGGCCTCAGGTCCCGACGAAGGACAGGTCCTGGATGTCTGGTATCCGACCCCCTCCCTGTCCGAAACCGCCGACACCTCCGTACGGGAGGATCTGGAGGCCGCGCAGGGCTCCGACACGGCCCGCAACGTGGAGTTGCGCGTCGTGGAGACCACGGCGACCTTGCAGGAGAACCCCTCCGACACGGCCGACGCCTACCTGCGGTTGCATGCGCTGTCTCACCGTCTCGTGCAACCCAACTCGATCAACCTCGAGGGCATCTTCGGCAAGCTCGCGAATGTCGCTTGGACGAACTTCGGTCCCGTCCTGGCCTCGGACCTCGAACGGGCCCGCCTGGCGCTGCGTTCTCGCGGTCACGTGACCGTCTATTCTGTGGATAAGTTCCCCCGCATGGTCGATTACGTGGTGCCCAGTGGCGTCCGCATCGGTGACGCCGACCGCGTCCGGCTCGGCGCCCATCTCGCCGATGGCACGACCGTGATGCACGAAGGCTTCGTGAACTACAACGCGGGGACCCTGGGGCACGCCATGGTCGAGGGACGCATCAGCCAGGGCGTCGTCGTGGGCGACCATACCGACGTCGGTGGGGGCGCTTCCATCATGGGCACACTGTCCGGTGGCGGGAAGGAACGCGTGCGTCTCGGAGAGCGCGTGCTCCTCGGAGCGAACGCCGGCGTGGGCATCTCGCTGGGCGACGACTGCGTCGTCGAGGCCGGCCTGTACCTGACGACCGGAACGCGGGTCACCGTGGTCACCGATCAGGAATCCAAGGTGGTCAAGGCCGCCGATTTGTCCGGAACGTCGAACCTGCTCTACCGCCGGAACTCCCAGACCGGAACCGTTGAGGCCATCCCGCGAGCCACCGGCACCGTGGAGCTCAACTCGATCCTGCACGCCAACTGAACCACAACCTTGAGGAATCAAACATGAAGATCATGGTGACCGGCGGTGCCGGATACATCGGCAGCCACACCGTCCTCGCCTTGCTGGAAGCAGGGCACGAGGTCGTGGTCATGGACAACCTGGCCAACTCATCCCGTACGTCCTTGGAACGCGTCGGCGAATTGGCCGGAGGCAAGACGATCGAATTCCACGAAGTCGATCTTCTCGACGCCGCGGCGATGCATGAGCTCTTCGCCTCGACCCGGCCCGAGGCCGTCATCCACTTCGCGGGCCTCAAGGCCGTCGGCGAATCGGCCGAGAAGCCGCTGTGGTACTACACCACGAATGTTACGGGCACGATCAACCTGCTTCAGGCCATGGAGTCGGTCGGTTGCCGGTCGATCGTATTCTCTTCGTCAGCGACCGTGTACGGCGCCCCCGAAGAGATGCCACTCACCGAGAAGCTGCCCATGGATGCCCAGTCCTGCTACGGCCGGACCAAGGAACACATCGAGGACATGCTGATTGATTTGGCCCACGCGGACGATGCGTGGAACGTGGCGCTCCTGCGGTACTTCAACCCCGTCGGCGCGCACGCTTCGGGACGAATCGGAGAGGACCCCACGGGTGTCCCCAACAACCTGTTGCCGTTCATCGCGCAGGTCGCCGTGGGACGCAGGGACAAGCTGAAGGTCTTCGGCAACGACTACCCGACCCCGGACGGGACCGGGGTTCGGGACTACATCCACGTTGTCGACTTGGCCGATGGCCACATCAAGGCCTTGGACGCCATCTCGGACCGGGGCGGGTTGCACACCTGGAATCTCGGAACCGGCAATGGCTATTCGGTTCTCGAGGTCCGTGACGCGTTCGAGAAGGCGTCCGGCAAGGAGATCCCGTACGAGATCGTGGATCGCCGCCCCGGCGACGTCGCCGTGTCCTACGCCGATCCGTCCTCCGCCCTGGCCGACCTCGGGTGGTCCGCGACCCGCGATATCGACACGATGTGTGCCGATCATTGGCGTTGGCAGGAGAACAACCCGAACGGGTACGCGAGCTAGCACCCGCC
>JAKDJD010000090.1 GCA_030454085.1 Kocuria sp. | reverse complement strand
TGACGGACTGGGACCGCGCCTACCGCCTGATCGATGTTCTCGACGAGACGGCCCGTGAGCTCGGGTGGAGTCTGCCCCAGGTCGTCATTTTGTGGCTCCTGGACCGTCCAGGGGTCGATGGCATCGCCATTGCGGCACGCGAATTCGAGCACCTGATCGAAGACCTGGACGCCGCAGATCTTTCGCTGCCCGACGACGCCCGACGCCGCATCACAGAAGCCTCCCAGCTGCCGGCCTACTATCCCGTGTGGCACCGGCTCCTCAACGGTATGGACCGTCCGGATCCGGCCGACCAGGCGTTCTTCGAAGAACAGCGTGCGAACGTGCTGGGGGAGTAGCGCCGGACTCTACCCCAGGGGCGAGGGGTGTTCCGTGGCGTCCGCTTCCAGGGGGTCGTGGCCCACCGAGCGACGTCGGCGCGCGATGAAGGCCATCAGGTGATAGACCACGAGGGTGGCCCCCGTTCCCAGGGAAATACCGGCGAATTGGAGACCGAAGATGTCCCAGGTGTAGTCGGCGATGCCCACGATCAGGGCGACTGCTGCGGTCGTCAGGTTCACCTGGTTGGAGAAATCGACGCGGTTCTGCACCCAAATCCGTACGCCGAGCATCCCGATCATGCCGTAGAGGACGGTCGCGGCTCCGCCGAGAACTCCCGCGGGCACGGTCGCGACCGCGGCACCGAAGACCGGCATGACCGACAGGAGGAGAGCGACGACGGCCGCGACCCAGTACGCGGCCGTCGAATAGACCTTGGTCGCGGCCATGACGCCGATGTTTTCCGCGTAGGTGGTGGTCCCGGAGCCTCCGCCGGCTCCAGCGACCGTGGTGGCCAGGCCATCGGCCATGATGGCACGTCCCGCATAGTTGTCCAGGTTGGTCCCGGTCATCAGGGCCACGGATTTCACGTGACCGATGTTCTCGGCCACCAGGACGAGGACCACGGGCACGAAAAGTCCGGCGAGGGCGAGATGGAACTCGGGGGCGTGGAAGTGCGGAAGGCCGAAGAGACCCTCGGTCTCCCACGCCTGACGGATCGACCCGAAATCGACCTCACCTCGGCATACCGCGGTGATGTACCCGATGACCACGCCCAACAGGATCGACAGCCGGCCGAGGATCCCGCGGAACAGGACTGAGATCAGAATGATCGAGGACAGGGTCACGAGCGCGGTCACGGGCGCCTTCATGAAGTTGTCCTTCGCCGACGGCGCGAGGTTGAAGCCGATCAGGGCCACGATCGACCCCGTGACCAGGGGAGGCATCAACGCCTGGAGCCAGGCCGTACCGGCCACCTGGACGACGAGACCGATGACGAAGAGGGTCAGCCCGGACATGACCACGCCCCCGAGAGCGCCGCCGGGGCCGTACTGGTTCATGGCCGCGCCGATCGGTGCGATGAATGCGAAGGAAGATCCCAGGTAGGAAGGGACCCGTCCCGCCGTAAGGAGGAGGAACAGGAGTGTTCCGACGCCGGAGAAGAACAGCGTGGTGGCCGGAGGGAAGCCCGTGAGCAACGGAACCAGGAACGTGGCCCCGAACATGGCGACCACGTGCTGGGCTCCGATGCTGATGGTGCGCCCCCACGCGAGCCTCTCCTGGGGAGCGACGACCTGCCCCGGGGCGACATGCTTCCCGTCCCCGTGGAGCGACCACTTCAGGCCCAGCTTCTGGGACGTCGAATCGGATGAGGGTGCAGCGCTCACGCGTACTCCTGAGTCGTTTC
>JAKDJD010000089.1 GCA_030454085.1 Kocuria sp. | reverse complement strand
GCCTCCTGGCTGACCGATCACCTCTACAACCTCGACGAGCTCACCGAGCACCTGACCGTCTCAGACTTCATGCCGCCAGACTCCTGGCAGCGCACCAAGCGGAAAAACCCCGTGGGGCTCGGCCGCAACTGCACCCTCTTCGAAACCGTCAGGTGGGACGTGTACCGGGTCGCGCGCACCATCCGGAAGCGCAACGAACACCCCACGCCAGAGGACCGTCACGACCTCGAAGCAGCGATCGTCAATTTGTGCCAGGAGATGAACTCGACGTTCAGCGAGGCACTGCCCGCCAGCGAGATCAGGGCCACCATTCGCAGCTTCTACAAGTGGATCACCACCCGCTACACCGGGTGGCTCGACTCCCGCACCACCAGCGAGTCCAAATCCGCCGCCTACCACCGCAACACCGGCCGACAAGGAGGCCTCAAGGGCGGCATTGCCAGTGGCGAAGCTCGCCGCGCGGCCACCCGCCAGCGCATTATGGAGGCAATCAGCAATGGCCACTCGTGAGCGAATCCCCCGTAATGGGCTGACTATCCGTGAGCTGGCAGAACGTGCTGGTGTGGACCCACGCACGATTAAGAGGTGGACATCGGACCCTCGTGAGGTCTATCTAAGCCGCGCGGAACAGCGGCGATTGCGGATTCGTGAGCTGCGCGAGACAGGTCTGTCGATGCGTACGATCGCCAACGAGGTCGGTTGCTCCGTTGGCACCGTTCACAACGCTCTCAAAGACCAGCCCGAGGACGAATCATGAGCACCTACGGGCAGAAGAAAAAAGCGTGGGCCAGCGAGTGGGCGAAACTGCGGAAAGAGTACCTGTCGGGGAAGCTCATGGACGTTCTCGTTCTCCCCGTCAACGGCGGCACCTCTGTCCGATGGGAGTGCCCGGCCTGCGGCGAGACAGGCACTCCCGTCGCCTCGGAGAAGCTGGCGCTCACCGCTGGTCGTGGGCACATGAACATCCACGTCACGCCCGAGGATATCCAGGCACTCGAAGACATGAAGGTGCGGCGGATGCCGCCCGAACTGCTCTCGCCATTTCAACGGCGTCGACGCGACGAGCTCGAAGCCCACGACCAATGACGACAGCAGGATCGCCGCGACCGTCCTGGAGCGTGCAACAGGCTGCGCGTGAGTGCGGGGTCTCTCCGGCCACGATACGTCGCCGCCTCAAGGACGGGTCTCTGCCCAATGCGGTCCAGGGTGCCCGAGGGGCCTGGACGATCCCGGTCACTGACCTCATCGCAGCCGGTCTCAACCCTGGTCAACCGTCCCCACCTGACCATGGTCAAGGGGTAGTCACCGACCTTACTCACGCCGAGAATGACCATGGTCGTGACTATGGTCAAAGATCATCGTCGCAGGTGAAAGCCCTCCACGACCTTGAGCAAAAGTTACTCACTGAGCAACGTGAGGTTGAGCATCTGCGTACCCATGTGAGTACCCTGCAGAACAATCTTGATGACGTCCGTACGGCCATGCGGATGCTCGAAGCCGGGCCTCGAGACCGGGCTGACCGGTCAGGTTCAGACGTGACCGAGCACGTCGACCACAACGGTATGACCGTGGACAAGCCTGCCCGGTCAGAGTCGGCGGCCGGCGGTTCGTTCTTGCGCCGGCTGTTTCGTAGAAGCAAGTGATCGGAGGACTGTTGGACGAAGACCAGATGGTTCAGTTCTATGAACGCCGAAGGATCTATCCGGAGTGCCAGTCAGGCTGGTACCCGCTCATTCTCGATCTCGATAACAAGATTGGCAGCATCGAACCTGGATACAAAGTCGATCAGATCAAGGAGAAGTTCGGGGGCCTACGGTTCTACTACGACCAGATGAGCGTCAATGACGACAACCGAGAACG
>JAKDJD010000033.1 GCA_030454085.1 Kocuria sp. | reverse complement strand
CCTGGGGGCCGTGCGGGGGGGGGTGCCCAAAGTGGGGGGCTTTTCCGGTGTTTGGGGGGGTTTTTCGCCCAAACAAACCGAGTTAAACGGCCACTCCATCGGGCAACCCCCACCCAACGGCAGCTCGCTACGGGCCCACAGAGCTACGACGCGGCCGGCAAACCCCACTCCATCGGGCAACCGCCACCCAACGACACCGCGCAGTGGACGCGCAGGGTTGCGAAAGCGTCACCAATCCCTTCGAGGTGGCAATCCCGTGCGTTCTCGGCCCGTGTCCGACCGCGAGGTGGCAGATTCGTGCAGTTTTGACCGTCGAAAGCGCACGAAACTGCCACCTCGGGCTCCGAGCGTGCACGAAACTGCCACCTCGCGACCACCTCGGCGGCAGCTCCAGCGGGCCGACCCGCGCCACGGGGCACTGCCCCCCCCTATTTCCCCAAGTACTCCAGCGCGGCGAGCACCTGGGCGCGGGTTCCCGTCTCGAGCGTCGGGTGGATGACCGGGTAGAAGAACGGGGAGTGGTTGGCCGGGATGTCTTCCCGAAGGCGGCCGTTGCGCACGGCGTCGTCGTACTTTTCCTGGTCGGCTCCGCCGAAGAACCAGTAGCAGTAAGGCACCCCGAATGCGTTCGGAAGTTCGCTGAAGTCCTCGGAGGCGGTTGCGGGCGCGCCCGGTTGGAGGACATCGGCTTCGAAGCCGGTGCCGAAGGCGCGGCTGATCCGGTCTGTGACGTCGGCGTCGTTGTCGGTGAGGGGGAACTGGTCGTAGTACTCGAATTCGGGGTCGTCCTGCGCGCCAGCCGCCTCGGACTCGCCGCGCACGATGCGCTCGATCGAGGCGATGACCCGGTTCCGCACGTCGGGATCGTAGGTGCGAACGTTGAGGCGCAATTCGGCACGGTCGGGAATCACGTTCGCCTGCGTGCCCGCGGTCAGGGACCCCACGGTCACGACCGCGAACTCGCCCGGCTCGACTTCCCGAGAAACGATGGTCTGCAACTTCAGGACCACGCTCGAGGCGATTACCACCGGGTCCACGGACAGGTGGGGCATCGACCCGTGGGAACCTCGACCGTGGATCGTGATGTGCACCGAGTCCGCCATGGACAGCATGGGACCCGCGTGGGTGAAGACGTGACCACTAGGCTTCGGCATGACGTGTTGACCCAGGACCACCTCGGGGTGCGGGACCTTATTCACCAGGCCGTCGTCGATCATGGCCGAGGCACCCTTGGACTTCTCTTCCGCGGGCTGGAACAGCGCGACGTAGGTGCCGGCCCAGGCATTCTTGTTCTGCACCAGAATCCGTACCGCACCCATGAGCGCTGCCACGTGCATGTCGTGGCCGCACGCGTGCATGACCCCCTCGTTCTCCGAGGCATAGTCCAGCCCCGTCCTTTCCGTGACGGGGAGTGCATCGATATCGGCCCTGGCCATGATGGTGGGGCCTTCGCCGTTCTCTATGACCGCGACGACGCCGGTCCCACCGATCGATGTCGTCTCGAGCCCGAGGTCCTTCAGCTCCTGGTGGATTCGCTCCGAGGTTCGGTGTTCCTGGAGTCCGAGTTCCGGCCTGCGGTGCAGGTCCTTGTACAACTCCTCCTGCCAGTCCAACTGGTCGGAGAGGTTCCGAAAGACGTCGCTGGTTCCCATGGTTGTCCTTTCACCTCGTGTGACTCCCCATCGGCGTCGATCGGGAGGAGGCGGCCAGACTCATCCGGCCAAGGCCGCCCTGTATCCATCCTCCGCCTCTTGGCCGAACGGGACCAGCACCACGGTGCGTATGGTGTCGCCGACTTGCTCTTCCATCGAACGGATCGTCTCGACGGCGATTCTGGTCGCGTCATCCGTCGGCCATCCGTACACGCCGGCCGAGATGGTGGGAAATGCGATGGTTTCGACGTCGAGTTCGGCCGCGGCCTGGAGCGAGGCCCGGTAGCAGGACGCCAAGACAGGAGCTTTCTCCTGATACTTCTCGGGTGTCTTGGCGTACGTGGGCCCTACGGTGTGGACGACCCACTGCGCAGGCAACTCTCCCGCCGTCGTCACGACCGCCTGGCCGGCGGGAAGGCCGTCCGGCAAGTCGGTCTCACGAATTTTCTTGCACTCGTCCAGGATCGAGGGGCCACCGGCACGATGGATCGCACCGTCGACGCCACCACCACCCATGAGGGAGGAATTGGCCGCATTCACGATGGCTTGGGTTTCGACCGCGGTGATGTCGCCTGGGCGTATTTCGATGTCCATGCCACCAGCCTAGGGGCAACTCGCCATCAGCGGGATGGGCTGTGGACAAGTGATGGAATCCCCGTTCCGGCCGAGACGGAGACGTCGATCGACGCAGTGCTACCCCACCGGCGACCAACGCTCGGGCCGAGGGGCAGAGCACAGCGCGAGCTGAGACTCCGTACTTGCTCACGCGTCTGCCGCCTCGGCCGCGATCGGAGACATCTGCCGGTGTCTACTCGGGTGTGACGTACGCTCCGGACAAACCGCCATCGACCAGGAACGTGTTGGCTGTGATGAAGGATGAATCATCCGACGCCAGGAAGGCGACGGCAGCGGCCGTTCCTCGCCTATCGGACCGTGGTCGAGTCCGGTGCCGCTCGCCTCGCGGCCGAGGCCGACCTGCAGGCGCACCAGAGAAGAGGGCTACGACGTGCCCTGGACGCGGCGTCGGCGGCCACGCCAGAAGAGTATCGATACCTCGAAGGCACGGAGACATTGCTGCGGAGCTTCCTGAATCTCAGTTCGTAGGGCCGCATCTGAGCTCGAGCGCGGAGGGTGAGCCCGACATCTGTCCCGGCGGTCCTCCGCTATCCCCGAAAGCGCCCCCGGAGGGCGCCCACCATGCCCTGGGCCATGCCCCGACCCGACCGCATCGAGCGGTACGCGGCATAGCGGGGGACGGAGACGGGAAGATCCCAGGTCCCGGCGAACTCGACGTCGCGACCCCCGAAAGACCTCTTGAATTGGGTAAAGCCCGCCCACGGGTGATTGGGCGAATCCGTCGGTGCGATGCCGAAGAGATCCGCGGTTTTCGCGCCGCGTTCGGCAGCGTCCAGGACGGCCTGAGCAATCAGCGGCTGATTGGGGCGGAGCTTCTTGAATTCGGGCCTCATGCCCGCGTGAGCGAAGATCCTGGTGCTCGCCGAGTCGTAGACGAAGGCAGAAGCGACAACCTGTCCTTCGTACCGCGTCAGGTACACACGGCCCGAGCCGCATGTCAGCAGCGTACGTGCCACTGTGCGGAGATAGTCGGCATCGTGCGCCACGAATCCCTTGCGCTCGGCGCTCTCCTGGTTCAGGGCAATCAGCTCCTCGACGTCGGCCGGATCCCGACTCGACTCGATGCTCAGCCCTTTGTCCTGGTGACGCCGCCAGAGATTCCGGTTCGTGCTCGTCATTCCGGCCAGCAGCGCTTCGGGTCCCTGGGTCAGGTCCAGCCACCTGGAGCGACGCGGCTGGATGTCGCGTGGGGCCTCACGGGCTCCCAGCTCCAGCAGCTCTGACCGAAGACCCGGAGCCCGTATCTGTTCTGACCCGTCGGAAACCATGGGCTCGATACGCACCCATGCGACCTTCGCCTTCTTGGCGGCCTCACCCAAGCTGGTCAGTGCGGCTTCGAGAGCCACGACGTCGTTCGCGACCGGACCGTACGGGAGGTACCAGATCCGCCCCAACGTATTGCTCTCCTCGATCACCAACGCCGACCACCCGGGTCCGCGAAACCGGTGGGTCCTGCGCCCCAACGCGGTTTGGACGCGACCCCAATCGCGGCTTTGCAGAACGGTGTGCGGGCCTGCCATCTGACTGATCCGGCCCGCGATCGGGACAGATCCCGCGGACCCGGCAGGCCCGGCGGACCCGACGGACCCGGCATGCCCGGACCAGGCTGAGGAGGGGAGGAACGGAGACGGGTGCGTCCCGAATTCGGCGCGTCCGTCCGGGCGGTTCAGTAGTGACATCGGTGTGGTCCCTCTTCCGATCGTGAGCGATGGCGGAGAACCAGGGGCAACAGACGAACCGCCTCGTTGCTGGTTCTCTCTGCAAAGAGTTCGGAACCAACCCGACGTTCGGATTCATACGGGAAGGAAAAACTTCAGACCGCCAGGACCCTGCGCGTGAAGTCGACCAAATAGTCATTGAGACTCGTGGCCGCCCGCTCTCCCTCTTGGGCATCCTCCCGGACGATGGCGGTGAGCATCGCCCGGTGGAGGGCCGCACCGGCGGTCACCTCTGACTGGTCGGTCACGTGCGAAGTCCAGAATCTGCGCGACAGATTCTGCAACTGAACCATGGCGTCGTGAAGGTACTCGTTATGGGCCGCACGGAGAATCAGCCCGTGGGTCTGGCGGACGGTCTCGGAGTAATCGGACAGGCTAAAGTTCTCCGCCCCAAGGGTTTCCGCGAGATGGCGCATCTCGTCGCGCTCCCCGGGTGTGGCCCGCTCGCATGCCAAACGAGTCGCCCACGGATCCAGGACCCTGCGCATCTCGAGGATCCGCAGTTCCGACTCAACGCTGATTTCCGGGATGAGGATGCCCCGACTGGGATGGATCTCCACCATCCGCTCTCGCGCCAGCCGATGGACCGCCTCACGAACCGGCGTACGGCCCAGTCCCGTCCACTCCATGAAATCGGCCTCCGACACGAAGGTGAGCGGCTCGATCTCCCCGTGAATGATCATGCGCTCTATGTGTACATAGGCAGTGTCCGTGAGTGTGGGTCCGGAGCGCGTGCGGACGGGACGGTTCATGCTGGTCCTCTCTGACGGGGTCGTACAGAAATCTTGGCACACCGCTGGAATATACAGCCGATATATCGGTAGAGTGGCGGCCATGAATGGTGTCAGGGCTCACAATGACACCGAAAGCAAGGAGAATGACATGTCCACTCCAACGGTCGGACCGAAAACCATGGAACTCCGGTCCATTGACTGGATCCCGCCGCGGGAACGTCACGGCTCCCCGGTCTCTCTCTTCTTCCTCTGGTTCGCGGCGAACAGCTCAATCACGGCTCTGGTGACCGGCGGCCTCTTCGTTCTGCTGGGCAATTCGGCCCTGTGGTCCATCCCCGCCATCGTCATCGGCAACCTGATCGGCGGCTTCATCACGGCGCTCCACTCCGCCCAGGGGCCTCAGCTCGGCGTCCCCCAGATGATCCAGAGTCGCGCCCAGTTCGGCTACTACGGGGCGATCCTTCCCCTGGTCTTGGCCCTGATCATCTATATCGGTTTCTACGCGACCGGCCTGGTACTCGGCGGACAGGCACTCGCGACCCTGCTCCACATCAGCGTCAAGGCAGGTGCGGTGATCTTCGCGCTGTTCTCGACCGTCCTGGCCATCGCCGGGTACAAGTGGATCCACAAGTTTTCGCACGCGGCGTCGGTCCTGAGCGGGGTCGTCTTCGTGATTCTCCTGGTCATTATTCTGGGCGGCCCGATGCGTCACCAGATCACCGCGGACACCAGTTTTGCCTTGGCCCCGTTCATCCTGGGTATCTCGCTCTCGGCGTCGTGGCAGCTGACCTTCGGTCCTTACATCGCCGACTACAGCCGGTACCTCCCCGAGACGACGTCCCAGCGGTCCACGATCGGGTGGACCTTTGCGGGGAGCTTCATCGGGGCAACCCTGGCCATGATCGTCGGAGCCTTCGCCGCACAGATCGGCGGGGATGCATTCAGCGACCACCAGGTCGGATTCCTCTCGGGGCTGGCGGGCACCTTCTTCTGGCTCGTGCTGCTGGCCGTCGTCGTCGGCAAACTGACGGGCAACACGCTGAGCTCGTACGGCGGGTTCATGTCTTTGGCGACGATCGTCACGGCGGTGGCCCGGCACGAGGTCATCAAACCCCGCGCACGCACGATCTACGTGCTCATCATCTCCGCCTTTGCGGTAGTGATCGCGCTCCTGGCATCGGACAATTTCGTCGCCGTGTTCACCGACTTCCTGATGTTCCTGCTGTACTTCATGACGCCGTGGTCTGCGATCAACCTGGTCGACTACTACCTCATTCGACATAAGAAATACGACGTCGACGCCCTGTTCCAGCGCAATGGCCCCTATGGCACGGTCAACAAGGGGGCCTTCGTGGCCTACTTCGCCGCCGTACTGATCCAGATCCCGTTCATGAACAGCTCCCTCTACGTCGGCCCCATCGCCCATCTGTTCGGGGGTGCCGAGATCGCGTGGATTATCGGTCTCGTGGTCGCCGGCGGCATCTACCTGGTCATAGCCAAGAATTCGGCGGCCGGTCGTGACTCCACTGCTGACGATCGTTCCGCAAACCACCAGCAAGAAAGGAATGCACTGTGAAATACGATCCCAACGAGGTCGAACGCCCGCTCTCACACTCCCCCTTCAAGGCTCTGACCGTGCCTCGCCCCATCGGTTGGCTCTCGAGCGTCAGCGAGGACGGTGTCGAAAACATCGCCCCGTACAGCCAGTGGCAGAACCTGACCTTCGACCCGCCGATGGTCATGTTCGCGGCCAACCAGTACCCGGACGGGCGACGCAAGGACACTGTTGTCAACGCCGAGAAGACCGGGTGGTTCGTGTGGAACATGGCGACCTGGGATCTGCGCGAATCGGTCAACATCTCGGCCATGGCGCTGCCGCCTGGTGAGAACGAGTTCGACCGCCTCGACGTCACCAAGCAGACCGCGGACCTCTCCCCCGCCCCGATGGTCGCGGAAAGCCCTTTCCACTACGAGTGCAAGTACCTCACCACGCATCGCCTGCCCGGCAAGTCCAATGTGGGGACCATCGACGTCGTCTACGCGACCGTCGAGCGAATCCACCTCAACGAGAAGTACCTGACCGATGATGGCCGCGTGGACATCACCACGGTGCAGCCCATCGCCCGGATGGGGTACTTCGACTACACCGTGGTGACAGACACCTTCGAGATGCGCGTTCCCGGCGCCGACGCCGACGCGCAGGCCGGCCTGGGCGGCAACCCTCAGTAGGAAGTGTCTAGAGGTTCCAGTGGGTCGGTCGCCCCGCCACAAATGTGGCGGCGACCGACATCCCTGCCAGGGTGCGCGCGGCGTCGTCACTCGTGGCCCCGGCGAACGGATCCGAGTCGAGCAACAGCACGTCCGCGACGTCACCGGAACGAATCCGGTCGACGCCGTCCGTCGAGGCCAAGAACGCTTCCCTCGAGGTGATCGCCTCCTCCTGGTGCCACGGCGGCCGCTCGTCGCCCGAACGATGGACCGCGGCCGCCATGGCCAACCACGGGTCCAGAGGAGCCACGGGCGCGTCAGACCCCATGGCCAGCCGGACGCCCCGATCCAGCATCGTGCGGAAGGCGAAGATGCGGTCGGCTCGATCCGGCCACAAAAGGTCCATGGCGTCCCGGTCGTCGAGGAGGTGAGCGGGTTGCACGCTGGCTGTAACCCCCAACCGGGCCATACGGTCCAGGTCGTCCGGCCGAACCACCTGCGCGTGCTCGACCGAGCCTCGAGCGCCCACGGATCCGAAGGCATCCAGGGCCAGACCGACGGCGGCGTCCCCCAGAGCGTGGAGTGCGACGGCGAGATCCCGTTGGTGAGCGAGGTCGAGCAATCTGGCCAGCTCTTCCGGCGGCACGTTCTGCACGCCTCGGGGATGGTCCAGATCTTCGGCCCCGACATAGGGCTCGCAGCAGTGAGCGGTCCTGGTTCCCAGCGACCCGTCGGAAATGATCTTGAGCGGACCCATCCGGATGAGACCTGACTCGTCCAGCGCGTCCCCGCATGCGAGTCCGCGGTCCAGGACGTCGTCCAGGAGTTCCGGGTAGACACCGGTCCGAACCCTGAGCAGTGGTTCGCTCTGTCTGGAACGACTCACCCAGGCGTCGTGATTGGCCGCGAATTCCAGATCGACTATGCCGACGACGCCGCGGGCCGCCGCGGCCCGCGCGGCGTCGCGAACGGCCGCTTCGGGATCCGGCGCCAACGGTTCGAGCTTCGCGAAGAGCGGGAACCAGTCGTCCTCGCTGAAGATCCCATCCCGCGGAGGGACACCGAGCAGAGTCATCGCCGCCGAGTTGAGCCACCCGTTGTGCATGTCGCCGCTGACCAGAACCACGGGTCGGTTCCCGGTCACGGCGTCGAGCTCGGTCACGGTCGGCTGCCGCTGCCACGCCGAGGCACGATACCCGAAGCCGAAGAACACGGTGTCTCCGCCGTCCTCCTTGAGCGCTTCGCCGACGGCCTGGGTCACTGCTGCGGGCGACGGCGTCGCCGACAGGTCAAGCCGCGACCTGGCCTGGGCCCACTGGTCGAAGTGGACGTGCGCGTCCCAGAGGCCGGGAACGAGCCACCGGCCGTCGGCATCCACGAGGTGATCCTCAGGTCCTGGCTCGAGACCGTTTCCCCATTCGATGCGGCCCTGAGCGATGCGCGCGTCGAGGACGTCGCCGCCGAAGGGGTCTCTCACGGCACGGAGGAAGAACGAATCCATGACTCCCTTCTACCCCAGTCGCTGATCCGCCGCCTCACGACCTCCCGGATACCGCCGGAATATGACGTCGGGGTGTTTCGGGGCGGAGTGAGTGGAGTGCTGGCTCGTCTCGGTGAAGTGGTGGGGACGCACGGGGCCGCCTCGGGGACGAGGTGGCAGTCCCGTGCGAGACGACGCCGCGAGCCGCACGGACGCCGCTGGGTGGGGACCTTCGTGGCCGCCATCGGGGTTTGGGCGCGGACTCCTGTCACAGTCACACGTCGTCGAGTCGGGAAACCACCACCGGGTCGGGTAACCGCCGGCTAGAAACCCGTCACCCGCCGCTCACCCCACCAACCGAGCTGGCCAGACGCGCGGCGGAGTCGATGACACCGCCACGCCGTCTGCCCCGTCACGCCGTCGCGGCAGCCGATTCCGCCGCGGAATTCTCATCCGCCATACGAGCGACGAGGTCTTTGGGAACGCCGAAGAAGTAGGTCAGCAGGAACCCTGCCACGTAGGAGATGAGCAGCCCCACGGCGTAGACCCCGAGGGCAGCGCCCAGGCCGTGGTTGCCTGCGGCCAGCGGGAAAAGTGCCCAACCGCTGGGTCCAATTGCGGTGGAACCGGTCGCGAACCCGAGCTGGTTGAAGATGCCGATGAATCCGCCGCCGAACGCGCCTCCGATGCACGCGGTGATGAACGGGCGGCCCATAGGCAGGGTCACGCCGTAGATCAGCGGCTCTCCGACACCGAGAATTCCGGCGGGCAACGCCGACTTGATCGTGTTGCGCAGGGCCCGGTTGCGGATGCGCAGGTAGACCGCGGCGGTCGCGCCCACCTGTCCGCCACCCGCCATCGCCAGGATCGGCAGAAGGATCGTGTAACCGGCCTGCGCGATCAGCGTGGTGTGGATCGGGATGAGTGCCTGGTGCAGTCCCAGCATCACGAGCGGCAGGAAGAGTCCGGCCAAGACAAACCCCGCAAGTCCGCCGCTGGTCCCGAGCAACCAGGTGGCACCAGTTCCAATACCGGTCGAGATCCAGCCGGCGAGCGTCATGAGCGGGAAGAGGGTCAACGCTCCGGCGACGAGGACAGTCACGGTCGGGACGATCAGCATCGCGAGCGATTCAGGGGCCCACTTCCGGGCCCATCGCTCCACATAGGCCGCGAGGATGGCAGCCAGCAGCGCGCCGATCACACCACCCTGGCCGGGCTCGAGGCTGGCACCGAGAATCGACACCTTGGACACGCCGGCGAAGGGGATGATGGCCGCGACCGCGCCGCCGAGCACTGGCGTCCCGCCAAATTCCTTCGCGGCGTTCATGCCCACGAAGACCGCGATCAGGGTCATGAACCCACTGGAGATCGCGGTCAGGACCGGGACCACCCCGGCCGCCCACGGCCACGCCCCATTCGCGACGAAGTTCTGGAGCACGCCGCTGATGCCGGCGACGATTCCGCAGGCAATCAGCGCGGGAATCAGCGGGAGAAAGATGTTGGCTATCCGACCCAGGAATGCACGGATGGGAGAAGACTTGCGCTCCGACTGGGAACGTTTCATCTGCGCGCCGAGGGCTTGGAGGTCTTCGGGCGACCCAGGGGCCTCACCCTCGGCACCTGTTCCGGCGCCCGTACCGTTGCCTCCGGACGAGGCGCCAGCCTCGCCGGAGGACCCGAGGCCGGCCGCACTGCCCGCGTCACCCCTTCCATTCCCCGCGGGTTCCGATTCGGCGTCCCGCAAGCGGGCCTCGATGTCGCGGGCGACGGTGTCCACGACGCCGGGCCCCAGGACCACCTGCATGGTCGGCCCCGGAACGACGCCGAGAACCGCGTCAATCCCGCGCAGGGCGTCGACGTCTACCGCCGATTCGTTGTGGACCGGAATCCTCAGGCGGGTGATGCAATTCTCCACACCGTTGATGTTTGACGCACCGCCGAGGCCAGCGATGACGTCCTGGGATGTCTTGTTCTGATCGGACATGGCCGACTCCTTTGTGGGTTGCGTTCGTTTCTCCGCCCCGACCGGCGGGGTACCGGTGGCGGGACCGCCAGGCTGCCGGCGGGGTCGCATGGTTCAGTTGTGGGGTCGGACCAGGCGTTCCAAGGCGGTTCGGAGGACGCCGGAGTCGCGCTCGAGCTCTTCGCGGGCGCGCTCGGCGTCGACGTCGGCGAGAATCGTCAGAATCGCGACCTTGGCGCTTCCGCCGGCCGCGCTGACGGCCTTCTCGATGACGTCCGGCTCTGCCCCGGTGACCGCGCCCACGATGCGCTGGACCCGTTCTCTCAGCTTGGCGTTGGTGGACTGCACATCGACCATGAGGTTTCCGTAGGTCTTGCCGAGGCGCACCATGCTCATCGTTGAAATCATGTTGAGCACCAGCTTCTGGGCGGTTCCGGCCTTCAGCCGTGTCGATCCGGCCACGAGCTCCGGACCGACCACGACCTCGATGGGGTGCACCGCGACGGCCGCAAGACGCGAACCCGTGTTGCACACCATCGCTCCCGTCGTGGCACCACGCCGCCCCGCCTCCTCGACCGCGCCAACGGCGTAGGGGGTCCGGCCCGAGGCCGAAACCCCGACGATGGTATCCAGCGGACCGATGTCCAGGTCGATCACGGCCTGGGCGCCAGCGGCGGCATCGTCCTCCGCTCCTTCCACGGCGGAGACCAGGGCTCGTTCGCCGCCGGCAATGAGACCGACGACCTCCCCCGGGCCTGTGTTGAACGTGGGCGGGCACTCGGACGCGTCCAGGACACCGAGCCTCCCGGCCGTCCCGGCACCCGCATAGACCAGACGCCCGCCGGCACGGAGCCCGGGCACGGCCTGGTCGACGAGTCGGGCAATGTCCTCGACGCTGCGTCCCACGGATTCGGGGACCGTGGAGTCCGTCCGGTTCATGAGCCTAGCCAGGTCTGCGGTCGGCATCCTGTCGATCTGTGAGTACTGTTCGTCCACTGCCTCGGTGGTGGGCACGTCCGTTGTCATGATTTCTCCGATGCTGGGGTGGGGGTTTGGGCGGTTCGGGGCAGTCGCTTGAAGGCCAGAGCTTCATGGGAGCGCGCGATCGCGGTCCTGGCTTCGTCCTCGCGCAACTGGAAGACCATGGTGAACAAAGCGTCGACCACGAACAGCTGTCCCGAACGGGAGGTCATCGCACCCAGTCGAAGACCGTTCTCGCGAGTCGCAACGCTGACGAGGACATGATCGGCCGTCCCCAACGGTGAGCGCGGGCGCGTCGTAATGGCCACGGTGCGGGCACCGGCACGTGCGGCGAGGGAGAGAGGGTCGACGACGTCCCGCGTGCGCCCCGACGCGGAAATTCCGATGAACACATCCTGGTCCGTCAGCAGGACGGCGAACGTGAGCGCGTCATGGGCGTCCGACGCTGTGTGGACCTGGATCCCTATGCGCCCAAGTTTCGCCGCGAGGTCTCGCGCGACCAGGCCGGACGCTCCGACGCCGACGACGAGCACCCGCCTGGCCCCTGCCACGGCTCCGGCCACCTCACGGACGGCGTGCGCGTCCAGTGTCTCTTCCGTCCGCGCGATCGTCTCGCGGTCGCTGGAAGCGAGCTTTGCTATGACAACCTCCGGGAGATCCTCGGCGGAGATCCCAGCGGGGTACGAGCGGTCGCCCCCGTCCGACCCTTGTGCACGGCCGATCGAAGTGGCCAAACGTGTGCGCAGCTCGCGGAAACCCGAGCACCCGACGGCGCGGGCCAAGCGAATGACTGACGCGTCGCTGGTCCGACTCTCCTTCGCGAGATCCGCCAGTGTCATCGGCACGGTGCGCGCCGGCTCCTCGAGGATGAAGCGGGCCACCCGGGCGGGCCCCGGGCTCAACGTGCCCTCCGCAGCTCTCAAGGATCCGAGGATATCGGCCTCCTCGCCGCCTTCGAAGTTTTTCTCCACTTTGGTGTTCACAACTCGAAGTTTTCCTTCATATGTGAGCCATGTCAAGAAGTACGCCTTGGCGTAGTTTTAAGTTCTGCACCGTGGTATTTCTATATATGGGCACCTTCAAACCCCTTCAACACAACATGTTGTGTTTTTGACCAACAGAGAAAGGACGCCATGAATGAGCCATCTGCCTCTCGCAGGCGGCCCCCGACATCGTTCCGTACCCTCCCACCCACCGAATCGCCCCACCTGGTGTACTTCTCGAGCGCCTCCGAGAACACCCACCGGCTCGTGCAACGGCTGAGGCATTCCAGTGTTCGCATACCCCTTCGTCCCCGCACAGAGGGCATGATCCGGGTCAGCCGGCCCTACGTGCTGGTCGTGCCGAGCTACGGCGGCGGGGACGCCAGAAAGGCCGTCCCTCGGCAAGTCATCACCTTCCTGAACGACCCACAGAACCGCTCCCTCATTCGGGGAGTCGTGACCGCGGGCAACACCAATTTCGGGGAGGACTACTGCATCGCCGGCCCTGTGATCTCCAAGAAGTGCGGAGTCCCCGAGCTCTACAGGTTCGAGCTGCTCGGCAACGCACACGACGTCAAGACCATCGACCACGGACTCGACGAGTTCTGGAAATCCGCACAGAAAGAGAAGGAAACCGCATGACGCTCTCGCCGGAAGCCACCGACGTCGGCCGCGAAGGCATCGGGACACGCAAGGACTACCATGCCCTGAACGCCCGGCTGAATCTGTTCGACGATCAGGGGCGCATCCAGTTCGAACAAGACCAGCAAGCCATCGACGCCTTCCTGAAGCAGCAGATTGGCCCTCGCCTCAAGAAATTCGACTCTGCCCTAGGCCGCCTCGACTGGCTCGTGACCAATGACTATTACGAGGCCGAATTTATCGCCAACTACGAGCGTGACGCCCTGGAGGAGATTCATGACCGTGCCCACAAGTTCGGGCACACCTTCGGATCGTTCCTGGGCGCCTTCAAGTTCTTCACGTCGTATGCCCTCAAGAGCTTCGACGGGACGGAGTATCTCGAAGATTTCCCGGACCGGGTCGCCGCGACGGCCCTGTACCTGGCACAGGGCGAGCGGGAGTTCGCCGCGAACCTTGTCGACGAAATGATGTCCGGTCGCTACCAACCGGCCACCCCCACGTTCCTCAATGCGGGCAAGAAACAACGCGGCGAGCTGATCTCCTGCTTCCTGCTGCGCGTCGAGGACTCGATGGAATCGATCGGTCGGTCGATCAATTCGGCCCTCCAATTGTCGAAGCGCGGCGGCGGGGTCGCACTCATGCTCACGAATCTCCGGGAATCGGGTGCACCGATCAAGAAGATCGAGAACCAGGCGTCGGGTGTGGTTCCGGTCATGAAGATCCTCGAGGACTCTTTCTCCTACGCCAATCAGCTGGGGGCCCGACAGGGGGCCGGCGCGGTCTACCTGCACGCCCACCACCCGGACATCCTGCGCTTCCTGGACACGAAACGGGAGAACGCCGATGAGAAGGTTCGGATCAAGACCCTCTCGCTCGGCGTCGTGGTCCCGGACGTCACCTTCCGACTGGCGAAGGAAGACCGCGAGATGCACCTGTTCTCTCCCTACGACGTCGAGCGCGAGTACGGCACCCCGATGTCCGAACTGTCGATCACGGAGCACTACGACGATCTGGTTCGGAACTCGCGCATCCGGAAGACGACGATCCGGGCCCGGGACTTCTTCACGACCATCGCGGAGCTCCAGTTCGAATCCGGTTACCCGTACGTGCTGTTCGACGACACCGTCAATCGCGAGCATCCCCATCCCGGACGCGTCGGGATGTCCAACCTGTGCAGCGAGATTCTCCAGGTCAGCACGCCATCGACCATGGATCCGGACCTGACGTACTCCTCCGTGGGCCGAGATATCTCCTGCAACCTGGGCTCGCTCAACATCGCGGCCGCCATGGCCTCACCCGACGTCGGCCGGACCGTGGAGACCGCAGTGCGGGCCCTGACGAGCGTTTCGGACCAGTGCGACGTCGGTGCGGTCCCGTCCGTCGAACGCGGCAACCGGGCGAGCCACGCGATCGGGCTGGGGCAGATGAACCTGCACGGATACCTGGCATCGCAACGCATCCAGTACGGCAGCCCCGAGGCGCTTGACTTCACGGACGCCTATTTCCGACTCGTGACCTATCACGCGATCCGCGCATCGCACCGACTCGCTGTGGAACGCGGGGAGACCTTCGAAGGGTTCGAAGACTCCGATTACGCGAGTGGGGCCAGGTTCAACCGTTACGTTCGATCGAGTGGCAAACCAGCGACCGAGCGGGTGCGAGCACTCTTCGCCGACGCCGGCTTGCACCTGCCGACCCGTGAGGACTGGATCGTGCTCAGGTCACGGGTCATGCGCGACGGCATGTACAACGCGTACCTGCAGGCGATACCGCCCACCGGCTCGATCAGCTATATCAACCACTCGACCGCGTCGCTGCACCCCGTGGCGTCCCGGGTCGAAATCAGGAAGGAGGGCAAGCTGGGCCGCGTGTACTTTCCGGCGCCCCACATGGACCAGGACAACCTCGAATACTTCCAGGACGCCTACGAGATCGGGTACCGCAAGATCATCGACACGTACGCTGCCGCAACCCCGCATGTGGACCAGGGGCTTTCGCTCACGCTGTTCTTCACCGACGAGGCGACCACACGGGACATCAACAGGGCACAGATTTACGCGTGGAGGTCCGGAATCAAAACCCTCTATTACATCCGGCTCCGCCAGGCGGCCCTGAACGGAACCGAAGTGCAGGACTGCGTTTCCTGCTCCCTCTGACCCCTCGCCGCTTTTTGAAGGAGAACACCATGACATCATCGACCGATCGCCGCCCCCTCACCGACATCTCGGTGACCCCGCCGTCCTTTCGCCACGACCCGAACCACCGGTTGCGACCGATCAATTGGAACCGCGTCCAGGACGAGAAAGACCTCGAGGTCTGGAATCGGCTCACGTCGAATTTCTGGTTGCCCGAGAAGGTTCCGCTCTCGAACGACCTCCCTGCCTGGCAACGCCTGTCCGAAGAAGAGCGGACGCTGACGATGCGGGTCTTCACGGGCCTGACCATGCTGGACACGGTTCAGGCGACCGTCGGGGAAATCAGCCAGATCCAGGATGCCCGCACCGAGCACGAGGAGGCCGTGTACACAAACATCGCCTTCATGCAGTCGGTCCATGCCAGGTCGTATTCGAGCGTGTTTTCCACGCTGGCCTCGACGCCCCAGATCGAGGAATCCTATCGGTGGGCCGTCGCCAATGACCTTTTGCAGGAACGCGCCAAGAAGGTTCTGGTGCACTACTACGGGGACGATCCGCTGCGCCGCAAGGTCGCCTCGACCCTGCTATCGTCGTTGCTGCTCTACGCCGGGTTCTATCTCCCCCTGCATTTCTCGGTCCACGCGACCATGACCAACACCGCTGACATGATCCGGCTGATCCTGAGGGACAAGGCGGTTCACGGGTACTACTCGGGGTACAAGTTCCAGCGCGGCCTGGACTCCTGCACGAGCGAACGCAGGGAAGAGATCCAGGCCTTCACCGTGGGTCTGCTCGACGAACTGTACGACCTCGAGCTCCAGTATTCGGGAGAGCTGTACGAGCCCCTCGGCCTCATGGACGACGTCGCCGTCTTCGTCCGGTACAACGCCAACAAAGCCCTCATGAACCTCGGATACCCCGCTCGTTTCGGCGCTGAGGAAACCTCAGTGAATCCCGAGATCCTCGCGGCCCTCGCACCGGGATCGGACGAGAACCACGACTTCTTCAGCGGCTCCGGGTCCTCCTACGTGATGGGCAAAGCCGTGGAGACGGACGACGACGACTGGGACTTCTAGCCGCCTCCCATCGGGCGCTCGACCCAGCGCGAGGTGGCAAGTTTGTGCGCAATTCATGCCGAAATCCGCACATACTTGCCACCTCGGGCTCGGGGTGTGCACGACACTGCCACCTCAGGCCGACACCGCTATGTCGGGTTGGGTCCTTGTTCCGGGCTCGGGTCCGAGGACTGCGCCACATGTCGACCGGAGGCACCCGATGCATCGTCTCGGCCCGCCGTGTCGGCAATGTCCGGGCCGGCGTCTCTCCGTGAATCATCGGTTGGGGCCGCGTCGGATGAACCGACGTCGCGCGAACCTGCGTCGGACGTGCTGTCGCCCGTGGTCGACGTCTTCTCGGCGGAGACTCGCTTCGAGGCCCCCGTGTCCGCGCCCACGGCGGCCTCAGTTCCGGCGTCTTCCTCACGACCCGGCGTGCGCAGGTTCCACTTGCGGATTACGAAACGGAACAAGAAGTAATAGATCAGTCCGTAGCCGATGCCTATGGGTATCAACCAGATCGACTTCTGGGATATGCCGAAGTTGAGGAGGTAGTCGATGGTTCCCGCGGAGAATCCGAAACCGGAATGTATGCCCAGGGCGTTGGTCAGGGCCATGGACGTTCCCATGAGCACCGCGTGGATCAGGTAGAGCGGCCAGGCGATGAACATGAAGGAGAACTCCAGCGGCTCGGTGATCCCCGTGAGGAACGAGGTCAGACCCGTCGAGAGCATGATGCCGCCGACGACCTTCTTCTGGCCCGGCTTCGCCTCGTGCCAGATGGCCAGAGCCGCCGCAGGGAGACCGAACATCATGATCGGGAAGAAGCCGGTCATGAAGACGCCCGCACTGGGATCGCCGGCGAAGAACCGGGAGAGGTCCCCGTGGGCGCCGTCGTAGTCGCCCAGGATGAACCACACGATCGAGTTGAGAATGTGGTGCAGGCCGAAAGGAATCAGCATTCGATTCAGGAGGCCGTAGATTCCCGCACCCAGGACCGTGTTGCTGCCCACTGCGGCGCCGATCGCGGCGAGGCCCTTGTCGAAGAACGGGTAGAGCAGGGCGAGCACCACGGCGATCACCAACGCGGCCAGTGAGGTCAGGATCGGCACGAGACGACGCCCGCCGAAGAAGCCCAGCCAGTCGGGCAGCTTGGTTCGGTGGAATCTTTGCCACAACAGGGCTGACGTCAGACCGATCACGATGCCGCCCAGCACGCCGTAATCGATCTCCGGCTTCTCTCCGGCTGCCGCGGTGGCATTGCTGTCCAGGACCACCGGAGACATGACCTTGAAGATATTGGTCATCACCAGGTAGCCGACGACGGCCGCGAGCGCCGTCGAGCCGTCACCCTTCTTGGCGAAGCCGAAGGAGATTCCGACGGCGAAGAGCAGTGGCAGTCCGTCGAACAGGGCCGAACCGGCGGCGCCGATCACCTGTGCGGCCGTGGATATGGACGAGAATTGCCCGAGAAGATCATCCTGTCCCAGCCTTTGGAGAATCGCGGCCGCAGGAAGGGCCGCGATCGGAAGCATCAGGCTCCGGCCAAAGCGTTGGAGAAGTTTCATGGCGTTGCCGTCACCCTTGGTCCGTGGTGCGGCGGCGGCCGGGGTGGAAACGTCTGACGAAGACATGGGGACCTCGTTTCCCGCGGGTGCGAGAGTAGCGTGCGGTTGTGAAGGTCGAGCGCTATGGGTACGCTCGAGACAACTGTTTATAACCAGTGGTTCTGATCACTGTATTCGCATGACATAGCTTGTCAAGGGCCAGGAGGCACCCAATGTTCGATCCGGAGAAATTGCTGGAAGCACTCGGTGGAGCCGAGAACGTTGAAGAAATCGAAGGGTGCATCACCCGCTTGCGCACCGAGGTCGAGGATTCGTCTGCGGTGGATCAGGCCGCGCTCAAGGCCATGGGAGTCCACGGGGTTATGGTCTCGGGCGGAATGGTGCAGGTCGTCGTCGGTCCCGAGGCCGAGAACCTGGCCGAAGACATTCAGGATCTGCTGTAGAGAAAGCGCGCGAGCACGTGGTCCACAAGCACGAACAGGTCAGGTCGGAGTTGCGGGAACTGGCCCGGAGGGAACTCTCTCCGGGTGCCGCGCTTCCGGGGGAAAGAGCCCTCGAGAAGCAGTTCGGGGTTTCCCGCATCACGATTCGACGTGCCGTCTCGGATCTGGTCGCGGAGGGTGTTCTGGTCCGTATTCACGGCAAGGGCACCTTCGTGTCCCACGGTCGTGTCCGTTCGACCCTCCACCTTGCTTCCTTCACCGAGGACATGAAACGGGCGGGTTTCGAACCATCCACCGAGATTCTCGTGGCCGATCGAGGCACACCTCCCCCACGGGCGGCGGAGTTCTTCGGTCTGGAGGAAGGCGAACAGACTCTCTGCATCAAGCGCCTGCGTCGCGCAAACGAGGCCCCGGTCAGCGTGGACGAGTCCTGGATCCGTCCGGACCTGACGGACCTCCTCCTGGCCAAGGACCTGACGCAGTCCCTGTACTCACATCTGTCGGGGACCGGTTTCGAGGTCAGCACCGCCGAACAGACCGTCGAGGCGGCTGCGGCGGAACCGTCGGTCGCTCGCGTCCTCGAGGTGGAGCCCTCGGCCCCCGTGCTGCTGTTCCACCGCTACACGTGCGCCCAGTCCGAGGAAGGACCCGTACCGCTCGAGTACTCGATCTCGACGTACCGGTCGGATCGGTACCAGATTTCCATGACCCTGGACCGCGAGCGTCTGGGAGCCCCGGAGCCGGAGGACTCAAAACCCGCTTAACTTGTCAGTCAGCCCCCGTACCCTGGACTCAGCGCCTCGCACGACGCCCGAGGCAGAGTCTGGAGGTGCCTGTGTTCTTCGTTGATGTACCGGAACAGCGTGCGGCTCGTCCGCGCCCAGGTCTGGTCTATTCCGCGTCCGACCTCGTGCGGGCCGCGGAATGCTCGTGGGCCACCCTCCACCTCCTGGACGAAAAGCTGGGCCGTCTCCCCCGATTCGAGACGCCGGAAGACCCGATGCTCGAACGCACTTCGGTGCTGGGTGACCAGCACGAAGCGGCGGTGCTCCAGGAATTCCGCGAGCGCTTCGGTCCGTACGACCCCGCGACCGGCCGAGGTGTCTACGAAATCGAACCTGCCCGCAGAATGGATTGGGGCACCCTGGTCGACAAGCACCGGGAGTCCATCGAGGCCTTGCGGTCCGGGGCCGACGTCGTCTTCCAGGCCTCTTTCTTCGATGGCAGATTCCATGGAAGGTCGGACTTCCTGGTCCGCGAGGATGACGGCCGATACGCGGTCTACGACACCAAACTGGCTCGCCATGCCAAGGTCACCGCACTGCTGCAATTGGCCGCCTACGCCGACCAACTGGACAACGCAGGAATTCCGGTGTCTGACACCGTCACTCTGATCCTCGGGAACCGAGAGCGGGCCTCTTTCCACGTCGGGGAATTCATGGCGGTCTATCAGGAGCGGCGGGACCGTTTCGAGGCGCTGTCGCGGGAACGCATCACCTCGGATGCCGAGCCGCTCGACTGGTGGCAGGACTCCGTGTCCAGATGCGGCAAGTGTCCGCACTGCGCGGCTGAGGTCGAGCGGCATCGGGATGTCCTCCAGGTGGCCGGGATGTCCATGGCTCAGAGAAAACTCCTGCGGCAGCGCTATGGAGTGCGCACCGTCGACGACCTCGCCAACCTCGAAGGTCGTTCCCTGCCCTCACCCGTTCGATCGGCCAGGGACCAGGCTGCGCTGCAGTCCGGGCGCGCGGTTCCGGACAAGACGGTGACCTTCACCGATGCGTCGGGTACACGAAAGAGCGTCTCTTATGTGGTCACGGATTCGGCGCCCTTGACCAGGATTCCGGCGGCGAACCCCGGCGACATCTTCTTCGATTTCGAAGGAGACCCACTATGGCAGGATCCCGGGGACTCCTCGTGGGGCATCGAGTACCTCTTCGGCTTGGTCGAATCCCCGGAAGACTCATCCGAGGATCCCCGGTTCGTGCCCTTTTGGGCCCATTCCCGGGACGAGGAAAAACAGGCACTTCTCGATTTCCTGGAGTACGTCCGTCAACGCAGGCAACGGTTCCCGGGGATGAAGATCTATCACTATGCCAACTACGAGAAAAGGGCCCTCAGGGACCTGGCCGCGAAGCATGGGGTCGGCGAGGAAGCCGTGGACGATCTCTTGAGGGAGGAAGTACTGGTCGATCTCTACGACACCGTTCGCTCCAGCCTGCGCATCTCCGAGGACTCCTACTCGATCAAGAAGCTGGAGCCCCTCTACATGGGCGACCGACTGCGCGCTGGCGACGTCACCACGGCGGCCGCCTCGGTGGTGGCCTACGCCGACTACTGCTTGGCCAGGGACTCAGGGGACCAGAAGCGCGCCGTGGCCGTTCTGGACTCCATCGGGGACTACAACCGGTACGACTGCGTCTCGACCCTGCGTCTCCGGAATTGGCTGCTGAGCCTGGTCTCCCGGTCGGTCGAGGAGGAAGTCAGTCAGCCATCCGACAGGCTTGACCCCTCGCTGGAGCCCGAGCCTCCGGAGGACGCCCGCGAGTCGGCCGTCGAAGCATCTCTTCATCATTTCGTCGAAACGGCGTCGCCGGAATCCACCGGGTTGGACCCGGACATCTTCCAGGACACCATCCGGGCCGTCGCCATGGTCTCCAGCGCGACAGGCTACTATCGGCGCGAGCGCAAACAATTCTGGTGGTCATACTTCGACCGGCTGTCGGCCCCGGTCGCGGATTGGGAGTCGCAGCGGGACGTCCTCGTCTTCGAACGCCTCGCGGTCGAACAGGACTGGCACACAACCACCCCGCGTGCGCGAACCGAAAAACGGATCCTCTCGGGAACGGCTCGCCTGGCCGAGGGCTCCACCCTGCGGGACGGGGATTCCGGCCTCTTCGCGATGTACGAGACGCCGTTGCCGCCCTACCTGGAGGACAAAGCCCGTGAGGCACGCCAGCGCGTCGAATCCGGACCACGTGGCGGTCAGCCCGTTGCCTCTCGAGCCAGTGATGCGCGCCTGACCCTCGAGTCCCTGGAGCAGACGGACGTTCCTGGGCACGTGCGTATTCGTGTCGTCGAGTCACGGCCGCAGGGCACGGAACCCTTCGATCAGCTGCCCATCGCCTCAACGCCGCCCGCCCCCATACGGACGAAAGCCCAGGAAGAATCCTTGGCTTTGCTCGCCGAGGAAGTCGATGCGGCGCTGCCGCACCTCCCCCGCGCCGCCGGCTTGGACATTGTGGCTCGACGGCCGCCGCGTCTCGCTGGCGGTGGGGCCCTTCCGCGCGTCGGCGACCCGGGACTCGGCGACGGCAAGATCCCCATGGCGGACGCGATCCACGCTGCGGTGTCACGACTCGAGAACTCTTATGTCGCCGTTCAGGGGCCTCCCGGAACGGGAAAGTCCTTCGTCGGTTCCCACGTGATCGGACGGTTGGTCCGTGAAGGATGGACGATCGGCGTGGTCGCCCAATCCCACGCCGTGATCGAAAATCTCTTGAAGGGGTGCATGGTCAATGGCGGTGTACCTGGCGACGCCATCGCCAAGGCCAAGAGGTCCAAGACGTCAACCGACGATGAAGTTCCTCGGGTCCCCTGGCGGGAAATCGCGCAGAAGGACATCCCTTCATTCATGGCCGAAGCCACATCCGGCGAATCGCCAGTACCCGGGGGCAGGATCTACGGCGGAACCGCCTGGGACTTCGCGCACCAGGATCGTTTCGCGCCGGGCAGCGTGGACCTTCTGGTCATCGACGAAGCCGGGCAGTACTCACTGGCCAACATGCTGGCCGTGTCCCAGTCGGCCCGGAACCTCTTGCTTCTGGGAGACCCGCAACAATTGCCCCAGGTCACCCAGGGAAGCCATCCACAACCGGTCGACGAATCGGCCTTGGGCTGGCTTTCAGCGGGTGCACGAACCCTCCCGCAGGAATACGGGTACTTCCTCGATGCGTCGTGGCGTATGCATCCGGAATTGTGTGCCCCAGTTTCCACGTTGTCCTATCAAGGGCGGTTGCACTCGGCGTCGGCCGCTGCCCAAAGGATGCTCGCGGACACGGAACCGGGGGTCTACCGCCTCGAGGTTCCGCACACGGGCAACGCGACCTCATCTCCCGAGGAAGCCGCACGCGTGGTGGAACTTGCGAGAGAACTCGTCGGAAGGAGCTGGAGAGATGCGCCGGACGAAGCGTTCAGGCCATTGGAACCTCACGATGTCCTCGTCGTGGCTGCCTACAACGCCCAGGTGGAAGTCATTCGTGAAGCCCTGGCGGAAGCGGGGCTTTCGGATCAGGATGAGACAGGGGTCCGGGTCGGGACCGTCGATAGGTTTCAAGGGCAGGAAGCGCCGGTAGTCATCGTTTCCATGGCGGCTTCCTCTGCCGAGGACGTACCTCGCGGGATGGACTTTCTTCTCTCCCCGAATCGTCTCAACGTCGCCGTTTCCCGCGGACAGTGGGCAGCCGTGATCGTCAGTTCCCCCAGCCTGACGGACTATTGGCCCACCAATCCGGAATCGCTGTCGATTCTGGGCGGGTTCACGGCACTGCGCAGGAACGCCACATCGTGGGACCGGCTTCCGCTCTCAGGGAGCACCCGGGACAAAGAAGGGGAGATCCATGAATAATAATCATGAACCGTACGGACACGAGCAGGAGGAAGGGATGATAAACATCAACCCCAGTTTCAAAGCCCGGACTCCTTATATCTTCCACTTCGACGACCAAACGGTTGTTCTGGGGGATCCCGAATACCTGAAACAGGTTGAGACCTTCCTGCTGACGGCTGACCTCGCAACACGCACCACCTACTGGGACACCGGCGAAGAAGACCCTCTCGATTTCGATCCGGACCCCGAGCCCGAGGACATGAATAGCGTCGGGATCGAGGGGGACGAATCCGTATTCTGGAATGCCATCGAATCGGCTATTTTCCAACAAACGGAATGGCCCGAGGGTGAGGACGCCGTGGTCTATGCGCCGCACGTTCCCGACTGGCTCTCGCAGGCGCAGTCCTGGTATTTCGATCCCATTTGTCCACCACTGGGTCCGGGTGGTCCCGGTGGGTGGGTCCGACGGCGAGCCGTCGACGGCCGGGGCTACCCGGTCGGCCTCTTCCAATTGACCGAAGCGGATTCCTTCTGGGTCTTCGCGTCGGAGGAGGACCTTTCCGACATCATGGAACTGTGCCGATCACTGGCCCGATTCCGTATCGGCTTCGATCAGGTCACCCCGTATCTCGGTCCCGATGACACGATCGGGTCGCTGGCCCTGCCCATCGAATGCAGGGATGCGCTCCATGAGGAGCTCATGATCAGGGGCGTGGACGTCGAATCTATGTTCTGGGAATGAGACCTCCGGCCGGAGACAGGCCCTCGTCGAGAAGTCGAAGTGGCAAACCGGCGGCCCACGGGTTCAACCCCACGGCTCTGGCCGGTCGGGTCGTGGCCGCCGTCAACGCCTCGTCGAGGTCGATACCGGCCTCGACCACGGTCCGCACCGCCTGATCCATCGTGAGGGTTGAACCGGCAATGGCACCCTGGCTACCGTCCGGGGTGGTCAACCGCGCGATGCCGTCGTCCACCCGAACGTCCAGGGAACCGAGCCTGTAGTCACCGTCGGACTGGCCTGTGGCGGACATGGCATCGGTTATGAGCACGACCCGACCGGGCATGGCACGGAACAGCATCGCGACCACTTCGGGCGCAATATGGACCCCGTCGGCGATGACTTCTGCAACCACGTGAGATGACTCCATCGCGGCAATCACCGGACCAGGGTGCCTGTGATGGATTCCGTTCATGGCGTTGAAAGCGTGCGTCAAGATCGACGCTCCGGCGTCAAAGGCGCGCATCGCAGTCTCGTAACCGGCATCGGTGTGGCCCACGGCCACGCGTACGCCCTGGCCCACCAAGTATCGGGTCACCGCAAGGTCCTCATCGAGCTCAGGGGCCAGCGTCACCTGACGCAGGTAGCCGCCGGCCGCATCCACCAGACGCTTGGCCTGGTCGAGCGTTGCCGGTTGAAGGTAGTCCTGCCGGTGCGCCCCCTTGTGCGCGGGCGAAAGCCACGGACCCTCGGCATGGATGCCCTCCAAGCGAAGACCAGCGGGGACGCCCTCGCCGGTCGTGATGGCCCGCACCACGCGCCGGAAGGAATCTTCCAGTTCGTCCAACGGATTGGCGACGAACGAAGCCAGCGCCCGCCCCGTCCCGTGGTCCCTGTGCACCGACAACGAGGTCGGCAGGCTGTCTGCGTCCTCATACGCGTACCCGCCCGCTCCGTGGCAGTGAATATCGGTGAATGGGGCAATCAAGAACATGCCGGATGCGTCGAACGGGTGCGACCCCGCGGCACTCCCGGCGTCCCGGTGGAAGGAGTCTCCCAGGCCGCCGCGGATCGGTACGCCCGCGTCGTCGCACTCGGCCCAGACCGGTCCCGAATCCGCCGTCAACGCCTCGGCGGGAACATCGGCAAAAACGGGCACGTCCCGTAGCGTCTCGGTCGGGCGTGCATTGTGGATCAAGGTATTCATGAGTTCAGTCCTTCACTCCGCGGACGACGCTGAGGTCGAAGCCGTACCGGTCCGCTCGGTAGGTCGTCTCTGTGCATTCGACAGGCCGCCCCAGAGAGTCGCGGGCACATCGCTCGACACGGAGCGCCGCGGCTCCGACGGGCTGGGACAGCAGGTTGGCCTCCTCAAACCCAAGGTTGACCGCGCGGATCGATTGGTCCGCCGATTCCGCGCGGTGCCCCCGGCGGGACAATTGTTCATCGAGGGAACCACGAGGGTCAGGCAGGCTGCCACCAAAATATTTCAAGGGGATGCGCGCGAGCTCGAGAGCCATCGGCAGGCCGTCCGCGAGCCGCAGGCGATGGATCCGAGCGAGTCCCTCCCCCACCGGCACATTCAATTTTTCGGCCAAGAGCTCGTCTGCGGGGACAACGTCGTTGCCAAGAGTCTCGCTGCTCGGCCGATGCCCTCGCTCGTCCATGTCTTCAGAAAACGACGTCAGACGCAGGCCCTTGCGAATCATGCTCGGATCCGCGATATAGGTCCCCGAGCCACGGATCGAGTAGACGGTTCCAGAGGCCACCAGGTGGGCGATGGCTCGACGCACGGTGGCCCGGCTGACGCCGTACTCCTCCTGCAGGGCCCTCTCCGTCGGCAGCACCTCGTGCGGTTCACCAACGGCGACGACGTCGGCCTCCAACGCGGCGGCCAGCGAAAGGTACTTGGGCACGAGCTCTGTTTCGCCTGCGGTCATCCTCGGACATCACCCACTGTTTGAGTATTGGTACGAACCAAACATACACGGATCACCCGAACGGGACTATTGGTCCGTACCAATTCGGTCATCACGGGGTAGGCTGGAGACATGGAAATCATCGTTGTCCCTGATCCCGAAGCCGTCGGCGACGTCGCGGCGGAACGCATGGCCGAACTCGTTCGGAGGAAACCGGGCGCGGTTCTGGGCGTTGCGACCGGTTCGAGCCCCGTTCCGACGTACCGGTCCCTCGAGCAGCGGGTGCGCAACGGCCTGGACATGTCCGGGGTAAGCGCCTTTGCGTTGGACGAGTACGTCGGTCTGAGCGAGGGCCACCCCCAGAGCTATGCAGAGGTCGTGCGGAGAGAAGTGACGGAGAGGCTCGGGCTCGACCCGGAGCGCGTGCACGTCCCGAAGGGCCACGCAGAGGACGTCCCGGCGGCATGCGAGGAGTACGAAGAGGCGATTCGCGCCGCCGGCGGGGTCGACCTCCAGATCCTCGGGATCGGCAGCAACGGTCACATCGGGTTCAACGAACCGAGCTCCTCTCTCGCGGGCAGGACTCGCGTCAAAACCCTGACTCCCACCACACGCAGGGATAACGCACGGTTCTTCGACGACGACCTCTCCCAGGTCCCCACCCATTGCATCACCCAGGGCATCGGCACGATCCTGGACTCAGGTCTGGCTCTGTTGGTGGCATCGGGCGAAGGCAAGGCCGAAGCAGTAGCCGCCATGGCCGAAGGGCCTCTGGGGGCGTTCTGCCCGGCCTCCGCTTTGCAACTGCATCGTCGGTCCGTCGTCGTCGTGGACGAGGCCGCCGCATCTTTGTTGACGAATCGGGAGTACTACGACTTCGTCAGGGACAACCGTCCGTCCTGGCAACTCTGAGCAAGAGGGACTGACCCCCTCGTTGAGCGTGGGACGCCCCTATGATGCGCGGCGGCCGGCTACTGTCGCCGTTGGGCGGCGGTTACCCGATTCGGTGGCGCTTTCCGGCCGTTTGAGGCCCCGCACCCGCACCCGACACTCCACGTTAGGTGGGGGATACCCGATTCGGCGCCGATCTCCGTCGTTAGGTGGGGGTTTAGCCGCCACCTAACGACGGAAAGCACCTCCTGATCGGGCAACCACCACCCAATGCCCGCCCCGGAACGCCCAC
>JAKDJD010000032.1 GCA_030454085.1 Kocuria sp. | reverse complement strand
CCCGGAATCAGGCGTTCTTCAGGCCCGGGAAGTCGCTTTCGCTGAACTCGTGGCCGTAGCCCTGCGTCGTTGTGCGCTCGCCGCGGGACGAATCCGTCAATTCGCCCTCGGGACCGTGGAATGCGCGCTCGCGGGCACGGAGCTCGACGCGGCGGATCTTCCCGGACACGGTCTTGGGAAGGTCGAAGAACTCGAGTCGTCGGATCCGGGCATAAGGGGCCAGGTTGGCACGGCAGTGGGCGAGGATGGACTCCGCGAGTTCCGCGGTCGGCTCATGACCCGAGTTGAGGACCACGTACGCCTTCGGGACGGCGAGCCGCAACGGGTCGGGCGAGGGGACGACCGCGGCCTCGGCGACCGCCTGGTGTTCGATGACCACCGACTCGAGCTCGAAAGGGGAGAGCTTGTAGTCGCTGGCTTTGAAGACGTCGTCCGCGCGGCCCACGTAGGTGAAGTTGCCCCCGTCGTCCCTGCTCATGATGTCGCCGGTGTGGTACACGCCGTTGCGGAAGACCTCATCGTTCTTGGCCGGATCGCCCTTGTACTGGACCATGAGGCCCACAGGCCGCGGATCGGTGACGATGCAGACCTCGCCTTCGCCGGTGCCCTCGACCACTTCGTCGGAGACCGGGTCCACCAGCACGATGTCGAACCCCGGAAGGGGGCGACCGACGGTTCCCACCTCGAGCTCTTGTCCGGGCGTGTTCGCGATCTGCACCGTGGTCTCGGTCTGGCCGAAGCCGTCCCGGATGTCCACGCCCCACGCATCGCGGACCCGGTTGATGACCTTGGGGTTCAGCGGCTCGCCCGCGGCGACGACCTTCTGGGGAGGCGTCTTCAGAGTTGAGAGGTCCGCCTGGATGAACATGCGCCAGACCGTCGGTGGCGCGCAAAAGCTCGTGATGCCCTCGGCGTCCATGGTTTTCATCAGGGCCGCGGCGTCGAACCGCGAGTAGTTGTAGATGAACACCGTCGCCTCGGCGATCCACGGGGTAAAGATGTTGGACCAGGCGTGCTTGGCCCAGCCGGGAGAGGCGACGTTGAGGTGGACGTCGCCGGGTTCCAGGCCGATCCAGTACATCGTGGAGAGATGGCCGACCGGGTACGAGGTGTGCGTGTGCTCGACCAGTTTGGCGCGCGACGTCGTTCCCGAGGTGAAGTAGAGCAGCAGGGTCTCGTCCGCCGGTGTGGGTGCCTCCGGAGTGAATGTGTCGGAAGCTCCCCGACTGTCTTCATAGGAATAGTGGTCGCGGCCCGGAACGGCGCCGGGGGTGAGTTCGCCCGTCTCGATCACGGAGAAGTCCCCGGGCACGTCCGCAAACTTCGCGACGCTTCCCGAATTGGTCAGGATCCAGGACACGGTCCCGCGCGTCACGCGTTCGTCAAGGTCCTTCGGGCCGAGCATCGTGGTGGTCGGAAGCAGGACGACGCCCAGCTTGATCCCGGCGAGCATCGATTCCCACAGCTCGACCTGGTTGTCGAGCATCAGGATCATCCGATCGCCCCTGCGCACGCCGATGCTGCTCATCCAGTTGGCGACCTGACTCGATCGGGCGGACATGTCCCGGTAGGTGAGCCTCCGGGACGAACCGTCCTGTTCGACGACGACGAGCGCGTTCTGGTCGGCCCGCTCGGGAGTCGCTGCGACCGCGTCGAACCAGTCCAGCGCGAAATTGAAGTGTTCGAAACGGGGCCACTCGAATTCTTCACGAGCCCGGTGGTAGTCCTCGCGCAGTGCGACGAGACGGTCTCTGGCCTGACGGAACTGGTCGGTGATGGTCATGGGCCCTCCCTCGATATCTGTGCTGCTTCACCACTGTGTGAGGCAACTCACGTTGTATCAGGGTAGCTGAGGGGCCCGTGTCGCAAAAGAACCGGCCGCCTCTGCGTCATGTGATGACGTGGTCGCCAGCCGAAGACACGCCATGGAAGGACCCGCTGCGTCCCGTCACTTCCACCACTGGTCGAGGATGGTGACCGGGGTCGTGCGTTTGTGGCGCGTGCGGAGGTAGCGAGCCTCGAGAGCCTCCGCCTGGTCGGTCTCGATCTCCTTGCCCTCCAGGAAATCGTCGATCACGTCGTAAGTAATGCCGAGCTCGTCCTCGTCGGTGCGTCCGGGGGTCGAGTCGAGCAGGTCGGCCGTCGGGACCTTGGCCCACACGCGTTCATCGGCTCCGAGGTATTTCAACAGCTCCCGGTTCTGGCGCTTGTCGAGTCCGTAGAGCGGGAGGATGTCCGCCCCGCCGTCGCCGAATTTCGTGAAGAACCCGGTGATCGACTCTGCCGCGTGGTCGGTCCCGACCACCAGCAGATTCTTCTCGCCGGCGAGGGCGTACTGGGCGATCATGCGCATTCTCGCCTTCACGTTGCCCTTGTTGAAATCGGCGATGTCGCGGCCCGTGGCGCGCCGGAACTCGCGCTCGATCCCCGTGGTTCCGGGCTCGACGTCGAAGGTTCGACTGCTCGTCGGGCGAATGAATTCGAGGGCCGACTGGGCATCTTCTTCGTCGGCCTGGGCACGATACGGCAAGCGGACGGCCACGAAATCCGCGTCGGTTCCTTCTTCGGAGAGTTTGTCGACGGCGAGCTGGCACAGCCTGCCGGCCAGCGAGGAATCGATCCCGCCGCTGATCCCCAGCACGAACCCGTTGGCGCGCGAGGCCTTGAGGTAGTCGCACAGGAAGTCGACGCGCAGCCTCACTTCCTCCGCGGGATCGATGCTGGGGCGGACGCCCATGTCCTGAATGATGTGAGCCTGAAGTTCGCGCATGTGCCCATGATAGACCGGCGGTATTTCGGCAATGTTGCGTGCGCCTCATGGATGATCTGGAACAACCGCTCCCTGTTCGGGTAGTGTCGCGAATACCTGTGATGTACGCCATATTCGAGTGTGCACCATGGTTTCCCACAAGGAAGGGCATTGTGATGTCAGTACTATCCGGAACCACGCCGGTGGGAGAGCCTCCCACGGGCATGCCGCATCCCGACGGCGTCCTGCTGGACGTGCGTTCGTTGCTCAATGACGAGGAACGCGCCTCCTACGACAGGGTTCGGGAGCACCTTCAGTCCGAAGTCCGTGACCAGAGCATCGACTATTGGAATCGCGAGGACTTCGCCTTCGACCTGCTTCCCGGTCTTGCGGACATGGGTCTCGGCGAACTCGAGCTCACGGACAGGTCCTGGCTCTACAGGGGGCTCGTGTACGCCGAGACGGCTCGGGCGGACGTCTCCCTCTCGGCACTCGTCGGAATCCACAACGAACTGATCGTCGGGATGATCAATCAACTGGGGTCTGAGGAACAGCGAAGGACGTGGTTGCCGAGGTTGCGACGATTCGAGGCCATCGGAGCCTTCGCCCTGACCGAGCCCGATCACGGCTCGGACATCGCCGGGGGCATCCAGACCACGGCCACCCGAGAGGGAGACCAATGGATCATTCGGGGCAGCAAACGATGGATCGGGGCCGGGACCATCGCGGATTTCGCCCTCGTCTGGGCCCGTGACACGGAGGATCATCAGTTCAAGGCCTTCATCGTCGAGACGGACCGCCCCGGGTACACCGCAACCAAGATCCGCAACAAGATCGGCCTGCGCATCATGCAGAACGCGGACATCGAGCTCGACGACGTCCGCGTGCCGGCCGAAAACCACCTTCCGCTGGCCGAGGATTTCGCGAGCGTCAACGAGATGCTGCGCAATTCGAGAGTGTGGGTCGGCTGGCAGGCCTACGGTCTCCAGATGGCCGCCCTCGACGTCGCCCGCGCCTACGCCACGGAACGGGAACAATTCGGCCGCCCGCTGGCCAAATTCCAACTGATTCAGCAGGCGATCGCCGAGATCGCGGGCAATGCCCACGCGACCCTGGGGCTCATGATGCAGGTCGCTCGCGAACAAGAGGCCGGAACCCTCCAGATGATGCACGCGGCCCTCGGCAAGTCGACGGGCACCCGGCTGACCCGAGAGTCGGTCGCCAAAGCGCGTGCGCTCCTGGGCGGCAACGGTGTGACCAGCGACTACGAGGCAGGAAAGCTCTTCTGTGACGCCGAGATCCTGTACACGTACGAGGGCACTTACGAGATCAACTCGCTGATTGTCGGACGCGCGATCACCGGCGTGTCGGCATTCGTGTAGATGCATCAATAGCGGCCGGTCCGGAATCGGGCGGCCCATTCGACAACGAGGAGGAAAAGCATGGATGTTCAGGGAATTTCCGCAATTGTCACCGGCGGTGCATCGGGGCTCGGACACGAGACCGCGCTGGCCCTGGTCGATCGCGGGGCGCACGTCTACGTCTTCGACCTGGCGGCCTCCATCGAGAAGGCCGAGAAGATCGATGGAATCACCTACGTCGAGGTTGACGTGACGAGCCCGGAATCGGTCAAGGCGGGGGTCGCGGAGGCGGTCGGCGGCGGAACCGGTCCGTTGCGCGTTGCCGTCAACTGCGCGGGTATCGGTCTCGGTGCCAGGATCCTGGGGAAGAACGGCGTCCACGACTTCGCCGCGTACACGTCCGTGATCACGGTCAACCTCATCGGGACCTTCCAGGTCTTGGCGCTGGCCGCGGAGGCTATCGCGCAGACGGACCCGGTGGACGAGGACGGCCAGCGCGGCGTCATCGTCAACACCGCTTCGGTCGCAGCGTACGAGGGCCAGGTCGGGCAGGCCGCGTACGCGTCCTCGAAAGGTGGCGTCGTCGGCCTGACCCTTCCCGCGGCTCGTGACCTGGCGAGCAAGGGGATTCGAGTCAACACGATCGCGCCCGGGATCGTGGACACCCCGATGATGAAGGGGGTCGACGGAGAGTTCCGTGCCCAGCTGGAGAAATCGGTTCCCTTCCCGCACCGCCTGGCGAAGCCCGTGGAGTACGCCGAACTGGCCATGGACATCATCGGTCATGACTATCTCAACGGCCAGGTGACCCGCATGGACGGTGCCATCCGGATGTCGCCCAGATAAAACGCCACAGATCCGACCACTCTGAACCCCCAAGAGGAGC
This sequence comes from Kocuria sp., assembly GCA_030454085.1. Taxonomy (GTDB): domain Bacteria; phylum Actinomycetota; class Actinomycetes; order Actinomycetales; family Micrococcaceae; genus Rothia. The sequence continues at coordinate 22,047 of JAKDJD010000032.1, read as the reverse complement.
AGACATGCCCGAGGCCTATATCGTCGACGCCGTCCGTACCCCCGTCGGACGCCGAAAAGGCGGACTCTCGACCACCCACCCCGTGGATCTCGCGGCTGTTCCCTTGAGAGCGGCCCTGGAAAGGACGGGGGTGGCTTCGGAGGAGTTCGACGAAGTGATCCTGGGATGCATCGATCAGGTCGGGCCCCAGTCCTTCGACATCGCACGGACGGCATGGCTCGCCGCGGGCGGTTCGGAGGCCGTCCCGGGCACGACGATCGATCGTCAGTGCGGATCAGGACAGCAAGCTGTCCACTATGCGGCGCAGGCCGTGATGTCGGGAACGAGCGACCTGGTTGTCGCCGGAGGCATCCAGTCGATGAGTTCCGTGCCGCTCGGATGGGCCAATACGGCTACCGGTGACCTCGGATTCCCGAACCCCTTCGCAGGGTCCGAGGCATGGACCCGTCGCTACGGGGAGCAGGAAATATCCCAGTTCCGTGGGGTCGAGCTGATGGCCGAAAGGTGGGGGTTCACCAGGGACGACGTCGAAACCTATGCCGCCGAGTCGCATCGCCGGGCCCTCGCGGCCTGGGCGGCCGGCGACTTCGACGACGAGATCGTGCCCGTCGGCGACGTCACGAAGGACGAAGGCCCGCGCGAACCCAACCGGGCGAAGATGGCCGAATTGGAACCCGTCCGCCCTGGCGGGATCCACACCGCGGCGTCGGCCTCCCAGGTCTCGGACGGGGCGGCGGCCCTCGTGATCGCTTCTGCCGACGCGGTCGAGAAATTCGGTCTGACCCCGAGGGCGAGAATCCACCACCTCTCGGCCCGGGGCGACGACCCCGTGCAGATGCTGACAGCGCCCATTCGGGCCACGCGGCGCGCTCTCGAGCGAACCGGCATGTCCCTGGAGGACATGGACGCGATCGAGATCAACGAGGCCTTCGCGACGGTTGTTCTCGCGTGGGCCCAAGAGCTCGAACCGGATATGTCCAAGGTCAACCGGCGGGGAGGGGCCATCGCCCTGGGGCACCCCATCGGGGCGACCGGCGCGCGACTCATGACGACGCTGCTCCACACCCTCGAACAAACCGGAGGACGGTTCGGGCTCCAGACCATGTGCGAAGGCGGAGGCCAGGCGAACGTCACCATCATCGAGAGGGTGGACTGACCGTATGGGCAGTTCGAACCACATGGGTGCGAGTATCGAAGTCCGTACCGCCCGGGACGAAGGCATCGACGCGGGCCTGTCCCGGAGCGCGGAGCGCTGGGGTTCGCGCCCGGCGCTCGCCTTCGGCGACCGGACCTGGAGTTACCGGGAATTCGACGATGCCGTCACCGACGCCGCCCGCGCCCTGCGTTCTCACGGGTACGAGGACGGAGCCCGGCTGGCCTTTTTCGGCAAGAACTCCGATGCGTTCCTCATCGCGTTCTTCGCGACGCTGAGGGCGGGATATGTGCACGTCCCCGTGAACTTCGCCCTGACGGGGGCGGAGTTGGCGCACATCCTGGAGGACAGCGGTGCCTCCGCCGTGTACACGGATCCCGGCTTGCGCGATACGGCCCTCGACGTCCTGGACGAGGTTCCGGCCCAATCGGTCCGGCCTCTGTACGGTTCCGAGGAGGGGCTGCTCGAGCAGGTTCTGGCCGGCGTCGGCAAGGAACCGCGTTCCCGGACGCGGTCGGACTCGATCGGTGCTCCCGCGGCGTCGGCGGACGACGTCGTCCAGTTGCTCTACACCTCGGGTACGACCTCGAAGCCCAAGGGCGCGGTCCACACGCACGCGAGCTTGAGGGCGCAGTACGAGTCCTGCATCATGGCGCTTTCCCTCGACCCGGAGGATGCACCCCTGATCGCGATGCCCCTCTACCATTCGGCTGCGCTCCACGTGTTCGCGGTTCCGTATTTGTTGATCGGGGCCAGCCTGCGTCTCATCGAGAAACCGGACGTGCCGCAGATTCTGGACCTCGTCGAGAGGGAAAGGATCGGTTCGCTGTTCCTGGCCCCGACCGTGTGGGTTCCCCTCGCGAATCACCCGGACCTCGGCCGGCGGGACCTGTCCAGCCTGAGCAAGGCCCAGTACGGTGCGTCGATCATGCCGGTCGCGGTCCTGGAGACCCTGCGGGCCCAGTACCCGGAGATCGGTTTCTACAACTGTTTCGGCCAGTCGGAACTCGGCCCGCTGACCTGTGTGCTCGGGCCGGAAGAACATGATGAGCGCCCGGCGTCGTGCGGGAAGCCCGTGCACAATGTTCGGGCGCGCATCATGACATCGGACGGGCTGCCGGCCCGGATCGGCGAACCCGGCGAGATCCAGTACCGGGGACCACAGGTATGTACGGGCTACTGGAACCTGCCCGAGGACACCGCCGAATCCTTCAAGGACGGATGGTTCCGGTCTGGCGATCAGGTCGTCATGGACGACGGCGGTTTCATCGAGGTCGTTGATCGCATCAAGGACGTCATCAATACCGGAGGAATCGTGGTCGCGTCCAGGGAGATCGAGGACGTGATCTACAGGTACGACGGCGTGGCCGAGGTCGCCGTCGTCGGGACCCCGGATGACCGGTGGATCGAAGCGGTCACGGCCTTCGTCGTACCCAAAGAAGGCGCAGCCCTCACCTCGGACGGCCTGTTGCGCCACGTCAGAGAGCACCTGGCCCCGTTCAAGGTGCCGAAACGCGTTGAGTTCGTGAATGAGCTTCCCCGCAACCAGTCGGGCAAGATATTGAAGAGAGACCTTCGTTCCGCGGCCTCGAAAGGTCGATGACGCCCGAGGCACGGAGCAAGAGAACTAGACCCCCAAAACGAAGGAGGGACCGTGAACGCGGTCAACCCCGAAACTTCCTATGACGTGACCGACCCCGTGGACACGGACTACCTGGACGTCTTCTCCGACGCGACCGATGACGACCGCGCCGCCTGGAACGCCGCGCGTCAGTATGGTCGCGAGATCCTCCCGCTGATCAACGGGTATTGGGACCGCTCCGAATACCCGTTGGACCTGGTGCGTCGCATCGGTGAGCTGGACCTGATGACCGATGGTCTGGACGTCCCCGGGCATCGAAAACTGTCCCCGTTGGGCGCGGGCCTGGTGACCATGGAACTGTCCCGGTGGGACGGCTCCATGGCGACGGCCGTCGCCGTGCAGGGAGGATTGGCTTTGCGATCGATCGCCCTGTTCGGCTCGGAGGAGCAGAAGAAGAAGTACTTGGATGCGCTCGCGGATGCGAGCCTCCTGGGCTCCTTCGCCCTCACGGAACCGGATCACGGCTCGGACTCCGTGTCCTTGGAGACCAAGGCGGTCAGGGATGGCAGCGAGTACGTGCTCACGGGCGAGAAGAAGTGGATCGGCAACGGGGCCTCGGGCGGAATCACGGTGGTCTGGGCCCGCGACGAGGAGAACAACGTGCGCGGGTTCATCGTCGACCAGGATTCCGACGGGTACGACGCCGAAGTCATCGAGGGCAAGGGAACGCTCAGGGCCATCCACCAGGCCCGGATCAGCCTCAACGGCGTGCGCGTTCCCGAGTCCAACGTGCTCCCCGGCGTCAGGACCTTCAAGGACGTGTCGGTGGTCCTGGTCCAGACGCGCGTGGGTGTCGCCTGGTCGGCCCTGGGCCACGCGATCAGCGGGTACGAGGCCGCCCTCCGCTACAGCCAGCAGCGGATCCAGTTCGGCAAACCCCTCGCGAAGTTCCAGATGATCCAGGAGCGCCTGGTCGAGATGCTGTCCGAGATCACCGACATGCAACTCATGTCGGCCCGGATCGCCAAGCTCCAGGAGGCCGGAACTCTGCGCGACCAGCAGGCGAGCCTCTTCAAGGTGCACAACACGACCAAGGCCCGGAAAGTCCTCGCGACCGCGCGCGACATGCTCGGCGGCAACGGCGTGTTGCTGGAGAATCACGTCATCCGGCACATGTTCGACATTGAGGGCGTGCACACTTACGAAGGCACCGAGAACATCCAGCGGCTCATCGTGGGCCGCGACATCACAGGCCAGTCGGCGTTCGCCTGACCCGCGGGTGGGCCGGTCGCGGCGGGGCTGGTCGCGGCGGGGCAGGTCGCGGCGAGAGGGCGGTGCCGCGCGAGGCCGAGGTGGCAATTCTGTGCGTTTTTCACGGCGAAATCCGCACAAGCCTGCCACCTCGGCGCGACGGACGCACCGGATTGCCACTTCGAGGGCATACCGACGACGTCGTGTCCGTGCGTGGTCCAGTGAGGTGCCGTTTACCCGATTGAGAGGCGATTCCCGTCAAAAGGTGGCGGTTGAACCCCCTCCAAACGTGGGGAACCGCCTCCGAATCGGGTAACCGCCACCCAACGTGGGCGGGTGGTGTCGAGATGGGGCCCTCCAAACGTGGGGAAGCGCCACCGAATCGGGTAACCGCCACCCAACCCGAGCGGAGGACCACCCCACGCAGGCCCTCGCCCGCGTCGAGCCCCGCCTCGCCCGCGTCGGGCCCCACCCCTCGTGCAGGCTGCTAGTTCGCCCTCGTGTGGTGGTGCCGGGCGACCATGAAGCTGTCGGGGTCAGAGCGGTTCCATTTCTCCATCCAGTCTTCGGGCGCGGTTCCGTCAAGGAGCGAATTCGTGGTGAGCCAGGTGTACATGCGGTTGTAGGAGGCCGAGCTGGTCGAGTCGATGCGGTGCATGATGTGCTCCGGGCCGAGGTCGCGGAACGAGCTCAGCCCCATCGACGCGAGAATGCGCATGGCCGAATTCATCGTGCCCTTATGGAAGTTCTTGACTCGCTCGCCCTTGTCGCCGACGTCGATCCCTCGCGCGAGCCTGGGATCCTGGGTGGCGACGCCGGACGGGCACCGGTTGGTGTTGCACTTCTGAGCCTGGATGCACCCGGTCGCCATCATCATGCCGCGGGCACTGTTGGTGAAATCGGCTCCGATGGCCATTCTCCGCACGATGTCCGCCCCGCCGACGACCTTGCCCGACGCTCCCAGGGCGACCCTATCCCTGAGCCCGACGCCGACCAGGGCATTGTTGACACTGATCAGCCCCTCTGTCAGGGGCATGCCGACCGCATCCTCGAATTCGACCGGGGCCGCGCCCGTCCCGCCTTCGGACCCGTCGACCGTGATCCAGTCGGGGGCGATCCGGGTCTCGAGCATGGCCTTGCACAGGCCGAGGATTTCGATCCGCGAACCCGCGCAGAGTTTGATGCCCACCGGTTTTCCCTGGGCCGCTTGCCGTACGCGGGCCACGAAGTGCAGAAGCTCCCGCGGTGTCGAGAACTCGGGATGGGCGGCGGGGCTCACACAGGTTTCTCCCTCTGGGACGCCGCGAGCCTTGGCGATCTCCGGGGTGACCTTCTCTCCGGGGAGGACGCCGCCCAGCCCCGGCTTTGCCCCCTGGCTGAGTTTGATGAGGATTCCCTTGATCTCTGGCTTGGCGGCCTTGCGGGCGAAGGTTTCGTCGTCGAACCGGCCGTCCTCCGTGCGGCACCCGAAGTATCCCGAACCGAATTCCCAGATGACATCGGCCCCGTACTTCAGGTGGTAATCGGTGAGGCCGCCCTCGCCTGTTTCCTGGGAGAAGCCGCCGAGGGCCGCGCCCTTGTTCATGGCCATGACGGCGTTGGCGGAGAGCGCCCCGAAACTCATCGAGGAAATGTTGAACAAGGAGATGTCGTAGGGCTGAGTGCAGTCCGGTCCGCCGAGGCGCTGGCGCGGTTCTTCTTTCATGGGCGCCACGGGGGACATGGTGTGGAGGATGAAGTCGTGTCCCGGGCGCAGGACTTTGCGCTCGGTCCCGAAAGCCTGTTCCCCGCCGAGGCCCTTCGCCCGTTCATAGACCATCGACCGCGTATCCCGGTCGAACGGGCGACCGTCGTAGTTGTTCTCGATGAAATACTGCTGGATTTCCGGGCGGATGAACTCCATGAAATACCGAGCGTGACCGAGAACGGGGAAGTTCCGGAGGATCGTGTGCTTCTTCTGGACGACGTCGTGCGCCGCGACTCCCAGCAACCCCGCGGCTCCTGAGAGACCGACGGAGGCGGCGATGCGTTTGGCCGAGAATCCCATTTTCACTCCCTTGTGATGCTCAATGCGTTCATTCCACCCTAGCCCGGTCCGAAGGAAGGCATCGTGGGAAAATGCTGTCATGTTCTCGCACAGGATTCCCTGCGGGGTCGATGCCCTGGGCCGTCCCCTGTGGGCCGCGCACGATGCCTTGGCACCCTCTGTGGTCGACGAGAGCGGACTGTTCCGCCGCCTCGTGCATTCCATGGGTCGTCTCGACGGCCTCGAATACCGCTATGCGGCGTGGCTGGACTCCTCCTCCGCCCACATCAGGGGCGGTGCCCCGGCTCGCTGGAGCGTCATGCTCGTTCCGAGCGAGGTCCTCAGGTACGAGACCGCGGGGCGTCCCGACCCTCGGGTGGACCGCCTCGGCCCCGACGGGACGCTCCGTGGCCGGATCTGCGGAACCATCTTCGACGTGCTGGAGCACCGGCTCACGGACGCTGGGGTGGGGGCACGCGAGACTCCCTCGGCGCCGCCGGATCGGTGGCTCCCGAGCTTCGTGCGGTCCATGGTCGGGGCATGGTTCGGGTATTTCGGGTACGAGGCGAGGGCCGACCTGGGGTTCTGCTCCCCCTTCTCCGCCGAGACGCCGGATGCCGTGTGGATGGTTTCGACCCGTCTCGTGGTCATCGATCACCGGGAGGAGCACTGGTGGATCGTGGGAGACGAGACATGGGTGGACGCGGCGGTCGAGGCGCTGCGCGAATCTGTTCGCGACCCGGTCGGCTCCGTTGCCAACGCCCCCGCTGTCCCCGACTCCGCGTCTCCGAGCCCCACGTCCCCGACACCCCTGCCGACCGACGTCGACCTCCGGTGCGCGCCGCCGGACCGGGGTCGTTACCTGCGCGCGATTGAGGAGGCGTTGGAGGAAATCCGGGACGGAAACTCCTACGAGGTGTGCCTGACCGCCGCGTCGGAACGGAGCGTGCCGGTGACATTCGGGTTCGACGCGGCCCTGAATCTGTACGCGCGGCAACGCCGATCCAATCCAGCGCCGCACGCGGCCTTCCTTTGGTGCGACGACGTCGCGGTCCTGTCCTCGAGCCCGGAGCGATTCGTGGCCGTCGATTCGGACGGGTGGTGTGAAGCCAAACCGATCAAGGGCACGACGCCGAGGCGCGCCCTTCCCGAGGACGACGTGGGAGCCGCCCGGACCATGGCCGCTGACCCGAAGACACGGGCCGAAAACCTGATGATCGTGGACCTGTTACGCAACGATTTCTCCCGCGTCTGTGCGCCGGAATCGATCCGGGTGCCCGTGCTGATGGGCGTCGAAAGCTACGAGACGGTGCACCAGCTGGTCTCGACCGTTCGTGGCCGGTTGCGTCCGGGACGGTCAGCGGTCGATCTGGTCCGGGCGTGCTTCCCCGGCGGATCCATGACCGGGGCTCCGAAACCCCGCACCATGGAGATCATCGACCGCCTGGAGGCGCGGCCGCGGGGTATCTACTCGGGAGCGCTGGGGTATGTGTCGCCGTCGGGAGAATCGGATCTGTCCATCGTGATTCGCACGCTCGTGATGCGGCCCGGGCCGGAGGCGACGTCGATGGTTGGCGTGAGCGCGGGCGGCGCCATTGTCGCCGACTCGGACCCGGGCGCGGAGTACGCGGAGATGCTGACGAAGCTCGACGCACCCGTCCGTGAACCCGGGGAGCCCGGGTGCGAAGTGATCCACACTGTGCCCTGAACGCGTGGGGAAGCCCCAGCTCACCACGTAGAATGAGACGCATGACTTCCGATCTTTCCACCGTCCTGTCCATCGAGGCCGCCCGCGAGAGACTCCGCGACCTCATCTCCGAACTGGCCGTGGTCCGCGGCAAGGTCACGCTCGCCTCGGGGCTCGAAGCGGATTACTACGTCGACCTCCGCAGGATCACCCTGCACCATGAGGCGTCCCGGTTGGTGGGTCAGGTCATGCTGGACCTGTTGGACCGCAACGGGATCGATTTCGAGGCCGCCGGTGGGCTGACCATGGGTGCGGATCCCGTGGGCCACGCGATCATGCGCTCTGCCGGGGACAACGACCGCGCGATCGATACCTTCGTGGTCCGCAAGGCCCAGAAGTCTTATGGGATGGGCCGTCAGGTCGAGGGCCCCGAAGTCTCGGGTCGGAACGTGGTGGTTCTGGAGGACACCTCGACGACCGGCGGTTCTGCCCTCACCGCGGTGGAAGCACTGCGCGAGGCAGGAGCCAACGTTGTCGCGGTCGCGATCATCGTGGACCGCGCCACCGGGGCGAAAGAACGCATCGAGGAAAGCGCCGGCGTCCCCTGCCTGTACGCGTACTCCAAGTCCGAACTCGGCCTGGACTAGCGGGTGGGAGCCGAACAGGACTCCGTGCGCGGGTCGGGGGAAGACCCCGGGGAAGAGGTCCCGACCCAGGACACCGACGGCGCGGCTGCCGAGCACGTCGTCGGGGTGGGTCCCTGGGACGGGCCGTGGCCCGAAGGGGACCACTGGGACCCCGAGTTGCTGAAGGGCGGCGACCGCCGGAACGTCACGGACGAATACCGCTACTGGACCATGGAAGCGATCATCGCGGACCTGGATTCCAAACGGCATTCCTTCCACGTGGCCATCGAAAATTGGAAGCATGATCTCAATATCGGCTCCGTGGTCCGTACGGCGAACGCATTTCTCGCCAAGGAAGTGCACATCATCGGTCGAAAACGGTGGAACAGGCGCGGAGCCATGGTCACGGATCGGTATCAGCACGTCAGGCACCATGTCACCGTCGAATCATTCATCGAATGGGCCCGTTCCGAAGGACTGGCCGTGATCGGCATCGACAATTTCCCGGACTCGTATCAACTGGAAACCTACGATCTCCCTCGGGATTGTGTGCTGGTTTTCGGCCAGGAAGGCCCAGGGCTCAGCACGGAGATGAAGGACGCATCCGTCGCGACCCTGTCCATCGAACAATTCGGCTCCACTCGATCCATCAACGCCTCAGCGGCCGCTGCCATCGCCATGCATTCCTGGGTTCGGCGGCACGTGTTTGACCAGCGCGTGATCTGACGACCAGAAAAACCTTTTCAACCTACGATTCGTCCCTTCCAGCGCCTCGAATGTCGTGGTTATTGAATTGTTATTCGAATTCCCTGGAATTGATATCGGACGGTAACCCATCGGCACTCTTCTTTTCGTAGGCTCTCCGTACGAGCAAAGGTTTCCGCGATTCTGGCGGAAAACCAGTGATCGGGCTCGAGGACCGGAACTCTTTCCGGCCCGATGGATAGCGAGGAGTGCGATGAGTCATGGACCTCCGAAACGCCAACAGCAGAACACGAGATCAGTTCTCACCCGTGGTCGCCGTGGCAGCGGCCGCCGCTTTGGGCTTCGGGACACTCGGCGGTGCCTCGGCACCGGCCCAAGCCGCTCTGCCACCGGACGACACACCCTGCGTCCAGGGCCCGACCGACGGCGACCCTTCGTTGTCCGAAGACAGCCCGTGGAAGCGGGAGCACGGCACATCGCCGATACCGTTCAGCGGCCGCCCCGCGGCGGGCGGACCGGCCGGATCCGTGGCCCCATCGGGTGAGGACCCTGCGGGCAGCGACCAGTTCGGCCTCGAGGCCCCCAGCGCTGACGGGGCCGGGCTCGTCCCGGCCGCCGACGGCGACTACGAAGTCGTCATCGGCAACGGAGTTTGTGGCGAGCAGCTGACCGCGCCGTCGAGCGGGGGGACGCTCGACCTGAGCCAGGCTCGGGACCTGATCAACAATGCGCACGGGCAACTGATGGTCCAGGTCAAGGGACCGCTGAACCCCGATCCTGCGACGAGTGGGCAGCATCGTTTCCTGGATGCCCACGGTCAACCGGCCGACGAACCGCACTTGGCACACAGCGGAGTGGCCTACGACGCCAGCCACCTGATGGTTCCGGCGTCGTCGGCGGGCAACAGCGCCCGCAATGCCTCGACGGGTCTGCCGGTCTACGACGTGGGCACGGACCGTATCCCCATCCGGTCGGAGGAGCCGATCCCGCAACCAGGGATGGCCGACATCAAGGTCACGGCGACCTATCGTGACGCTGCTACTGGCGAGGCCGTGGTGGTTCCCGAGGCGGCGTACCTGAGTGAGGATCCGGGGACCGGTCTCACCATCCAGCAGGGGCGCCTCAAGGACCTGCCCTCGGGTCGCTACCGCTTCTCCTTCACGGACGACGACGGCGGCTACCACCAGGTGCACGTGGTCCTCGGGGACGCCCGTCACCAACCGCAACCCGGAGAATCACCGCTCTATGACGACCCGCGGTGAGCGGGCCGGGTGAGAGCCACCTTCACGGTTCCGCCCGGTGCACCCCCCGATGCCGTTCCCCCTGGGCCTCGGGGGGCGGTTCCCGACTGGTCCGCGGAAACCTGTACACATTCTTGCCTCGAGGGCCTGGGCCCCTTGTTAGACTGAACCCAGATCTGCGGAGGTCCCGGCTGGCCGGGTCGCTCCGATCATCAGGGGTCGGTTCGTCGCCGACCCGACCTTCCGTCACAAAGGAGTCAGCATGCCCATCGCAACCCCGGACGCTTATGCAGAGATGCTCGATAAGGCCAAGAGCAAGGGCTTTGCCTACCCCGCCATCAACGTGACCTCCTCCCAGACCCTCAATGCCGCGATCCGCGGTTTCGCCGAAGCGGGTTCGGACGGCATCATCCAGGTCTCCACCGGCGGTGCTGCCTACTGGTCGGGGTCGAGCAAGAAAGACATGGTCGTCGGTTCGCTCGCGTTCGCATCCTTCGCCCGCGAGGTTGCCAAGCAGTACGACGTCAACATCGCCCTCCACACGGACCACTGCCCCAAGGACAAGCTGGACGGCTTCGTTCTCCCCTTGCTCAAGGAGTCGGAGGACGCCGTGGCTCGCGGGGAGGACCCGATCTTCAACTCCCACATGTGGGACGGTTCCGCCATCGAGCTCGAGGAGAACCTCCGCATCGGCGCGGACCTCATCGAACGCACCGGCAAGGCTCACATCGTCCTTGAGGTCGAGATCGGCGCGGTCGGCGGCGAGGAAGACGGCGTCGTCGGCGAAATCAATGACACGCTCTACACCAGCACCGAAGACGCTCTCAAGACCATCGATGCGCTCGGTGAGAACGGCGAAAAAGGTCGTTACATCACTGCCTTGACCTTCGGCAACGTTCACGGGGTCTACAAGCCCGGCAATGTGAAACTGCGTCCCGAACTGCTCCAGCAGATCCAGCAGGAGGTAGGGGAGAAGCTGGGCAAGGACCGCCCGTTCGACCTGGTCTTCCACGGTGGCTCCGGATCGACCGAGCAGGAGATCGCCGACGCCGTCTCCTACGGCGTCATCAAGATGAACGTGGACACCGACACTCAGTACGCCTTCACCCGTCCCGTGGCCGGACACATGCTGTCCAACTACGAAGGCGTCCTGAAGATCGACGGCGAGGTCGGGAACAAGAAGCTCTACGATCCCCGCACCTGGGGCGCCAAGGCAGAGGACGGCATGGCCAACCGCGTCGTTCAGGCCTGCGAGCACCTCGGCTCGGCGGGAACCCAGATCAAGTAGGCGCTCGCGGCATACGTCGCGCACCGCCTGTTTCCGGCGTGCATCCATCGGCCCACGGGTCGGAGGATGCACGCCGGAGTCGTTTTCCGGGGCGAGGACGTCGTGCGGTCCACAGTTCAAGACGGCGCGCAGGGTCCGTTACACCCAACGACACTGATGATTAGTGTGATGGAATGCACCACGTCGACCCCAGCGAGAGCACGAATGACCGGCTGATCACTTCGGCGGGACCCTCGGTGTCCGCCCGCATGGACCGGCTTCCGGTCCTGCGCTCCCACCGATGGATCACGGTCATCGTCGGTCTTGGGGTGTTCTTCGACCAGTTCGAGAACTTCCTCGCGGCCACTATTTCCAAAGTTCTGCAGAATGAATTCGACCTGACCGGAACCACGCTGTCTCTGGTCCTGGCCTCGGCCTTCCTCGGCCAATTCCTGGGTGCGATCCTGATGGGTCGCCTGGCCGACCGGGTGGGGCGTCGCTCGGCCTTCGTGGTCAATCTGCTCCTCTACTCGGTGTTCTCCCTGATCGCGGCCTTCGCCCCCGACGCCGCGTGGCTCATCGTCTGTCGATTCATCGCCGGCGTGGGCATCGGCGGCGAGTACGCACTGGCCGACTCCTATCTCTCCGACCTGCTCCCCAAGGCGGTGCGCGGTCGGTACATCGCTTGGGCCTACACGGTCAGCTTCCTTGGAATCCCGTTCGTCGGACTGCTCGCGCACTGGTTGGTTCCGTTGGCGCCGCTGGGTGTCGCCGGCTGGCGCTGGCTGTTCGTGATCGGTTCGGTCGGCGGATTCCTCGTGTGGTTCATCCGTCGGCACGTGCCCGAGTCCCCTCGATGGTTGGAGACCCAGGGACGGATCGAGGAAGCCCGGAGCGTCGTCGAGTCCTTCGAACGGGAGGCCGAGCAGGCCGGCAAACCCCTGCCGGAGCCGGACCCAGACATCAGACCGGCCCAGGAGACCAAGGTCCCGTTCGGTGAGATCTTCCGAACGCCTTTCCGCAAGCGCACCCTGATGCTGTCCGTCATGAACATTCTTCAGGTTTTCGGGTACTACGGATTCGGGACGGTCGCGGTTCTGGTGCTCAGCGCCAAGGGTTTCGACGTGGTCGAGTCCATCGGGTACACCGCCCTCACATACTTCGGGTACCCGATCGGTTCCCTCCTGGTGGTTCCGGTCATCGAAAAATTCGAACGGAAGTACCTGGTGATGTTCACCGCCGGACTGATGGGGGTCTTCGGCCTGGCCTTCGGGCTCGGCGAGGATCCGGTGTGGGTGGTTGTCGCCGGCATGCTGTTCACGATGGCGAGCAATATGTTCTCGAACTCCTACCACGTGTTCATGGCCGAGAACTTCCCGACTCGAGTGCGCGGAACGGCCTCCGGGTTCGCCTACTCGTTGTCCAAGCTGACCAGCGCCTTCCTGCCGTTCATCCTCTTGCCCCTGCTGTCCGGGGCCGGTCCTGTCCTGGTGTTCTGCGTGGTGGCCCTGGCCATGGCGTTGCTGATTCTGGATGTGGGCGTTTTCGGCGATCGCACGACCGGCCGGAGCGCGGACCGGCAGGCCTGAACGGGCCCAGCGGGTGCTGGTGTGGTGGGCTGCTATGCGGGTCGGTGCAAGGGGTTGTGCAGGGGTCGACGGACCGACCCGAGGAGGCCGGGGCGGCACGGGGCCGATTAATCCCATGGGGTGGCGGTTCCCCGATCCGGAGGCGGTTACCGATCGGGAGGGTGCCCGTCGGGGCGCTGTAGCCCACCTTTTAGGTGGTGGTTACCCGATTTGGTGGCGACAATCCTTGTTAGGAGGCGGTTAAACCCCCACCTAGCAGGGGAGAGCGCCACCCATTCCGGTAACCGCCACTTTTGAGGCCCCTTCACATCCACCTCCTAGGGAGGTAGCCACCACGCATTCGGGCAACTGCCACGCAATAGGGCCTTTCCCGCGCCCGACGCCGTCGGCAATCCGGGCCGGCCCCGGCGAGGTTGCGATCTTGGGCGAAATTCGGCCCGAGGTGGCGATCTTGGGCAGCTCCGGGGCTGAAAACTGCTCAAAACTGCCGCCTCGCGGGTCAGGGCGCACAAAACTGCGACTTCGGCCCCTCGCTCCCTGTCCGACGCCGGTACAGTGGGCACCAGTCCACCTTCTGACGAAAGGATCCATCATGCCCCTTGCCGGAAAGAACCTTCTCGACGGCCCTGAGCCCACGTACTTGGACGAGGAGCCCGAGCTGCTGGCCCGCATCGAGGCCGGTGACGAAGGTGAGGATCTCGCTCGCGCGTTCCCGAAGTCTTCCCTGGCCTGGGCGCTGCTGGCCCAGGATGCGTTGGATTCCGGCTACGTGGTCGAGGGGTACGCCTACGCTCGCGTCGGATACCACCGCGGCCTGGATGCTCTGCGTGGCCACGGCTGGAAGGGGCACGGCCCGATCCCGTTCTCCCACGAGCCGAACCGAGGATTCCTCCGTTCGCTGTACCTGTTGGGTAGGGCGGCGTCGGCCATCGGCGAGACCGATGAAGCTCAGCGCATCTCATCGTTCCTGAACGACTCGGATCCCGAGGCCGCCGGTCAGCTCTCGTCCTGAAACGCCCCCGGAACGGTGGGGGAGAACGAGTGAATGTTCCTCGCGGACGGACCATAATTGGCGGTGGGCGGTGACAATGCCGTCGCCGGCCGGATCGACCGAAAGGAACGACTGAATATGCGTATTGGCGTGCCTACCGAGATCAAGCCCAGTGAACGCCGTGTCGGGATGACCCCCGACGGCGTACACGCCGTCGTCGAAGCCGGACATGAGGTCTTCGTGCAGGACGGAGCGGGCGTCGGCTCGGGCTTCGACAACGCGGAATACGTGGCCGCGGGCGCTCGACTGGGAACCCAGGCCGAGGTATGGGAAAAGGCCGAGCTCCTGGTCAAGGTGAAGGAGCCCATCGAGCCGGAATATGGATTCCTCCGAGAGGACCTGACGCTCTTCACCTACCTGCATCTCGCTGCGGACCGGGGCCTGACCCAGGCGCTGATCGAGAACCGAACGCGGTCCATCGCCTACGAAACCGTCCGGGACGGTCGGGCCCTGCCGTTGCTCACGCCGATGTCGGAAATCGCCGGCCGTCTCGCGGCGCAGGCCGCGGCACAGTACAGTCTTCACACAGAAGGCGGCCCAGGCATCCTGTTGGGCGGAACCCCGGGGGTGTCCCCGGCCCGCGTCGTGGTTCTGGGCGGCGGTACGGTCGGGACACAAGCGGCGCTTCTTGCCGTGGGGCTGAGGGCCGAGGTCACGATCCTGGACGCGTACCTGCCACGCGTGCGGGAACTGACAGACTACTTCGGCAACTCCGCCCGGGTCCTGGCAAGCAATCCGCGCAACATCGAGCGAGAGCTCGAAGGAGCCGACGTCGTGATCGGATCCGTCCTGGTCCCCGGGGCTGCCGCGCCCAAGCTGGTGCGCAGGGAGCACCTCGACCTTCTCGCACCTGGTTCGCTGCTCATCGACGTCGCCATCGATCAGGGTGGCTGCTTCGAAACCTCTCACCCGACCACGTACGAGGACCCGGTCTTCGAGGTGGACGGGATCCGGCATTACTGCGTCGCCAACATGCCGGGAGCGGTTCCCCGGACGGGGACGGCGTCGCTGACGAACGCGACCCTGCCGTTCGTGCTTCGACTCGGACAGGGCATCGAGGAAGCCCTCCGGGAGGACCGCATCCTCGCGGCCGGCCTGAATACCGAACGCGGGGAGGTTACCTTCCGAGGCGTGGCCGATGCCTTCCCGGACCTGCCGGCGCGCGTCTAGGATCTGCCGTACCCAAGGTCCTGGGTGCGACATCCTGCGCCCTGCCCGTGGCCCTTCGGAGGGCACGCAAGGATGCTCTTTGCGGGGCCACGGTCTCCGGATGGTGAAGTGGATCACTGTATATTGATGTTATGCATTGGTCTTCGCACCGATCCGCGGTCGACCATTTCCCCGGCGACCCCGGATCGATCTATCTGCTGTCGACGGCGGGGATTCCCAATTTCGGCGACGAACTCATCGCGGCGCGCTGGGTCTCCTACCTTGCCAGCGTGGCGCCCGAAACGGACGTGTGGCTGGATGTCAGGGAACCCGGAACGGTGGCCGCATTGCTCAAGGACATCCGCCACCCGCGCCTGCATCTAACCAACACCGCGATCCGCCTGGCCGATGATGCGTTGCGCGGGTCCATGCGCAGCGCCGCCGACCTGGTCCACAACCTGGGTTCGCCACGCTACGATCTCGGGCTGTTGCAGATGCGCGAAGCTTCCGTTCTGCATCTGCTGGGTGGCGGATTCGTCAACAGCATGTGGCCCGAGAACCACGTGATGGTCCAAGCCATGCGAGCCGCGGCGGAAATCTCGGGGGCACGGCTCGTGGCCACGGGACAGGGGCTCATGCCTTCCGGGCCGGAAGACCTCACGGGTTTCGACCACGTCAGTGTTCGAGACCGCGCGAGCGCCGAGCACCTCGGGATCGATGTGGGGTACGACGACGCCTTTCTGGTTCCCGACGTGCCCCCATGGGAGACCGACGGCCCGACGGAGGTCGTGCTCTGTATCCAGAGCGACCTCGTGGGGCCCGAGGACTTCGAATCCTTCGTCCGCTACGCCCGGAACCAGGTCCGCGCCTGGGGCATCCCCCGTGAAAGAGTCACCTACGTCGAGGCCATCCCAGGAGGGGACCACCCGGCCTACTCCGCGCTCCACGACGTCGTGGGAGAGGGCCGATTCGTGCCTTTCACCGCGTTCTGGCGCGAGGAGTTCCCCTTCCGTGGCAACCAGGTGTGGATCACCACGCGGTTCCATCACCACCTGATGGGTGCTTTGGCCGGAGCCCGAGGCATTGTGATGCTGGGCCAAACGGGATACTACGATGTCAAACACCGCTCTCTCGGGGATCTCGGTACGGGGTGGGCGATTCACGAGGGGGAGCCGGACGACCTGATCGATCTCGACGCGTTGCAACGTGCCGGGGACCTCGGCGGACCGGTCGCCGCAAAGAATGCTGAAGCGGACGCGTTGTACAAGGCCTAGCGCGCCACACCGTGCGGGGATCCCATGAGATGCGGCAAACGTTTACGGTAGACGTATCCGCTCGACACCCGAGAGAGAAGGTTCGCCATGAACAGCCATACACCTCAGCCTCCTCCCGCACCCGGTCCGGAGGGGCACTCACAGTCCGCCCCGGGCTCCAGCCGAGACTTCGACGCCTACGGAAACCGCATCCCGTCCGATGCCCGCACGATGGCCGTGCTGGCGCACCTCTCGACGCTGGTGATCCTCCTGGTCACCGCGGGCTGGTTGAGCATCCTGGGTCCATTGGTCTTCTGGCTCATATACAAGGACAAGCCCGGGTACGCGTTCGTGCGGTATTCCTCGGCGCAGGCCTTCAACTTCAATCTCCTGGTGTGGATCATCAACATCGCGGCCTGGATTCTGGTGATCGTGACCTTCGGCATCGGCATCGTCATCGCACTGCCCGTGTGGGCGGTCGTCAACATCATCGCGATCGTGTGCCACATCATCGGGGCCGTCAAGGCGAATAGGGGAGAGGTCTACCCCTACCCGATGAAGATCTCGGTCCTGAGCTGAACCCCGGGCTCCCGGATCCGGTGCGCTCGCTGGGTCTCGGGGTGGGGCGACCTTTCGAAAACATACGAAGGCTCTCTTCCACACCTCGAGCCGACATCGTACGCAACGGGTATCCTGGACTCTGGCTTTGCGAGGCCGGCAGGTCGCGCGGGCCTCTCGCCGCCGTGAAACCCGGTCGGTGACCTGTCAACAGGAATGGATGTTCCACATGCCAGCAATCGTAATCGTCGGCGCCCAATGGGGCGATGAGGGCAAGGGCAAAGCGACCGATCTCCTCGGCGGCCGCGTCGACTACGTGGTCAAGCCGAATGGCGGCAACAACGCTGGCCACACCGTCGTCGTCGGTGGGGAGAAGTTCGAGCTCAAGCTTCTGCCTGCAGGCATTCTCAGCCCGGAGGCGACCCCCGTCATCGGCAACGGCGTCGTCGTGAATCCCGAAGCGCTCTTCGAAGAGATCGACGGGCTCGAAGCTCGCGGCGCGGACACCTCGAAGCTGCGCATCTCCGCCAACGCTCACCTGGTCGCGCCGTTCCACCAGACCATGGACAAGGTCACCGAGCGCTTCCTGGGGAAGCGGGCCATCGGTACCACAGGTCGCGGCATCGGCCCCGCGTACATGGACAAGATCGGTCGCCTGGGTATTCGTGTCCAGGACATCATGGATGAATCGATTCTTCGCCAGAAGGTCGAGGGCTCCTTGCGCCAGAAGAACGAGCTGCTGGTCAAGGTCTACAACCGCCACCACGTTGAGGTGGAAGAGATCGTCGATTACTTCGTGTCCTTCGCCGAGCGCCTCCGGCCGATGATCGTGGACTCCACGCTCTTGCTCAACAACGCGCTGGACGAGGGAAAGACCCTGCTCATGGAGGGCGGCCAGGCGACCTTCCTCGACGTCGACCACGGCACCTACCCGTTCGTGACCTCCTCCAACCCCACGGCGGGCGGCGCCTCCGTCGGATCCGGGGTGGGACCCACCCGGATCTCGCGTGTGATCGGAATTCAGAAGGCGTACACCACGCGGGTCGGCGCGGGCCCGTTCCCCACCGAGCTCTTCGACGAGTGGGGAGAGTTCCTGCAGAACACCGGCGGGGAGTTCGGGGTCAACACCGGACGTCCGCGTCGTTGCGGCTGGTACGACGCCGTCCTGGCCCGTCAGGCTGTGCGCATCAACGGTTTCACGGACTTGTTCCTGACCAAGATGGATGTTCTGACGGGTCTGGATCGCATTCCGGTGTGCGTTGCCTACGACGTCGACGGCGTGCGCCACGACGAAATCCCCATGACCCAGACCGAATTCCACCACGCGAAACCGATTTACGAGTACTTCGACGGCTGGACGGAAGACATCTCCCAGGCACAGTCCTTGGACGACCTGTCGGACAATGCTCGCAAGTACGTCGAGAAGCTCGAGGAGCTCTCGGGTTGCCGGATTTCCGCCATCGGGGTGGGGCCGGGACGCGAGAACACTATCGTGGTCCGGGATCTCATTGAAGACCACTAGGCGCCGGTCCCCGGCAGACCATACCGAGGAATAGGCTGGCTCATCATGGCGTACTTGCTTCATGTGTTGATTGATCGTGAGGAACGCGTTCATGAGCAGGAGTCGGCCGAGTCGACTGTGGAGGCTCTCCGCGCGTCGCCGGAATCGACCGCGTGTTTCGTCGTTGAAGACGCCTCCGAGGAAGAGTTGCAGGGCCTGGCCGAGGCTTTCGACCTCCATCCCCTGGCGGTCGAGGACGCCTCTCACGGTCACCAGCGTCCCAAGCTGGAACGCTACGGCCAGGCCTTGTTCCTCGCAGCGCACCCGATCTCCTACAAGGACAGATCGGAGAAGCTGGTCATCGCCGAGATCCACGCGTTCATCGGCCCGAACTACTTCGTGGTCACGGTGCCGAAGGGTGGGGCCTCCGGGCTGGTCGTGAGGCAGTTGCGTCGCGCCTTCAAACGATCTGCCCTCGAACCGCACAACCCTCAGACCCTGTTGTACTTCCTGCTCGACGGCGTCGTGGATGGGTATGAGCCCGTCCTCATGGATCTGGAAGAGGACCTGGACGAGATCGAGGAGAACCTCTTCGCCGGGGGCAACACCTCGCAACGCATCTACGAACTGTTCAACGAGGTGGTCAAATTCCAGAGGGTCACCAGGCCGTTGAGCTACCTTCTGGACCTGTTGATGCGCGGGGCGGACAAGTACGGGACCCCGCAACAGCTGCACCCGCATTTCCGCGACGTGCGGGACCACGTGCTGCGAGCCATCGAGCACCTGGACAGCCTCCGTTCGGCCCTGCAGAACGCGCTGACGGTCGATTCGACCCTGGTTGGCCAGCGGCAGAACGACGCCATGAAGAGGCTCTCGAGCTGGGCGGCCATCCTCGTGGTCCCCACGATCATTGCGGGCATCTACGGGATGAACTTCGAGGAGATGCCCGAACTGGGGTGGGTTTTCGGGTATCCATTCGCCCTCGGCCTCATGGTGGTCATCAGCGGGATTCTCTACGCGCTCTTCAAGAAGAAGAACTGGATGTAACGGGGGATGACCCGGTGGGGCCCCGAACTCTCCGCTGGCGTACCATGTGGGGGAGAACCGCACCCCTCCGACCGAAGGAGATTTTCGATGCCCGAGCTCAACGACGTCGTCATCGTGGGTGGTGCCCGCACCCCTCAGGGCAAGATCATGGGCCAGCTGGCATCCCTCACTGCCGTCGATCTGGGCTCCCACGCGATCGCGGCGGCTCTCGAACGGTCGGGAGTGGCCACCGAGGCCGTCGACCAGGTTTTCATGGGGCACGTCGTCCAGGCGGGGTGCGGACAGAACCCGGCGAAGTCCTCCGCATTGGGCGCGGGAATCTCCCGCAATGTGCCGGCGATGACCCTCAACAAGGTCTGCCTCTCCGGGCTTGCGGCAGTCACCGAAGCGGCCCGTCTCATCCGGCTGGGAGAAGCCGACGTGGTCGTCGCCGGAGGGCAGGAGTCCATGTCCACGGCTCCGCATATCGCCCCGGGGATCCGCGCCGGCACCTCCTACGGTGATCTCCGCCTGGTGGATGCGGTCGCGCGGGACGGGCTCACCGACGCCCAGGACGGGCGGTCCATGGGCGCGATGACGGAAGAGGACAACGTCGCGCGAGGTATCGGCCGTGAGGAACAGGACCAGATAGCGGCGGCTTCGCACCAGCGGGCCGGAGCGGCGACGTCGTCCGGTCTGCTGACCGAGGAAATCGCGCCGTTGAGCATTCCTCAGCGAAAGGGCGACCCCGTGGTGGTGGATACGGACCAGGGGATCCGCGCGGACTCGACCGCCGAGACCCTCGGGGGATTGCGGCCCGCCTTCGCGCAGGACGGGACGATTACGGCAGGGAACTCTTCGCCCTTGTCCGACGGCGCGGCGGCCCTGGTGCTTGCCTCCAAGCGGTACGCGGAGGACCACGGTCTCGAATGGCTCGCGGAGGTCGGCGCGGCCGGCCAGACGGCAGGCCCGGACACCGCGTTGCATTCCCAACCCTCGCAGGCCACGAAGGCGGCCCTGGACAAGGAGGGATGGACGCCCGAGAACCTCGACCTGTGGGAAATCAACGAGGCTTTTGCGGCGGTGTCGCTCCAGTCAGGCCGTGATCTCGGCATCGACCAGGAAAAAATCAACATCCACGGAGGGGCCATCGCGCTGGGCCATCCGATCGGCGCGTCCGGCGCGCGTTTGGCCTTGCACGGGGCCTACGAACTCAAGCGCCGGGGCAGTGGCAAGGCGGCTGTGTCCCTGTGCGGCGGTGGCGGCCAGGGCGAGGCCCTGCTGCTGTTCCGCTGAAAACCCGAACCCAGGTGCCCGGGCCAGTACAGCGTGCTGGCCCGGGCGCTTGCGCGTCAGCCCCCCCCTGAACGTTCCCGACCCGAAGAATGACGGAGAATCCATGACCCCTCGCATCGAACGCTTTGCCGACCAGGGATGCCTCGTCGTCAAGGGCCCTGACCGCCCCGGGATCGTGAGTGCGGTCGCCGGCGCGATCGCTCGGAACGGGGGCAATATTCTGCAGAGCGACCAGTTCACGAGCATCGACGAAGAGCCGATCTTCTACCAGCGCACCGTCTTCCACAAGGAGAACTTCACTGCGTCGATCCCCGACATCGAGGCGGACCTGCAGGACACCTTGCTGTCCGTGGGCCTCGACTGGCGGTTGATCGACCATTCGACGCCGAAGCGCATGATCGTCCTTGCTCCGAAGTCCGACCACTGCCTGCTCGACCTGTTGTGGCGCCAGCAACGGGGCGAGTTGCCCGTGGAGATACCGATGGTCATTTCCAACCACCCGGATCTGCGCGACGAAGTGGAGTACTTCGGTGTCCCGTTCCACCACGTTCCCTCGCAGGGTGCGGACAAGTCGGAGGCAGAGGCGCGGATCATGGAGCTGGTCGAGGGAAAGGCCGATTTCATGGTCCTGGCTCGCTACATGCAGATACTTTCCGAAAGCTTTTTGCGTCGGATCGACGTGCCGATTATCAACATCCACCACTCGTTCCTTCCGGCCTTCGTGGGGGCCGGGCCGTACCGGATGGCGTGGGAGCGCGGCGTGAAACTCATCGGAGCGACGGCGCACTACGTCACCCCCGAACTTGATGCCGGCCCGATCATCGAGCAGGACGTCACCCGGGTAGACCACACCTTTTCCCCGGCCGACCTGCAAAAACACGGAGCCTACGTGGAGAGGGCAACCCTGTCACGCGCGGTCCAGGCCCACGCGGAGGACAGGGTCTTCTGGCACGGGAACCACGCGATCGTTTTCTGACGGCGTGGTGGTGGACGGGCCCCGTGACGATCCGCGTTGCGTGGCGGTTACCCGACTCGGTGGCGGTAACCGCCGTTAGGAGGCGGTTGAACCCCCACCTAACAACGGAA
>JAKDJD010000031.1 GCA_030454085.1 Kocuria sp. | reverse complement strand
CCGCGGCGCCGTTCCAGCCAATCAGGCCGCGGTGCCCTCCTCGACGGGGCGCGCCGGGGTGTCCTCGGTCGACGGCTTGCCGACATACGAACCCTTGTACGCCGCTGCCGGGTGGTGCTCGTCGATGGCAACCTGACCTTCGCCGTAGAGGTTCTCGCGGAAGGTGGACCCTTCGTAACTCGTCCGGTAGCGGCCGCGCTTCTGGAGCTCGGGGACCACGAACTCGACGAAGTCCTCGAAGGACCCGGGCGAGACGTGGTAAGCCAGATTGATTCCATCCAGGCCGCCCTCGTCGATCCAGCGTTCGAGCTCGTCGGCGACCTTTTCCGGACCACCGATGATGACGTCGCCCATTCCGCCGATCGCGCAGTGCTTCGCAATGTCCTCGCGCGTCCACTCCTTGTCCTTGGACTGGAGGGTGAACGGGGTCAGGAAGGACTGGATGGAATCGGTCTCGATGTAGTTGAGCACTTCGTCCTCCCCGAACTGGGACAGGTCGACACCGGACCAGCCGCCGATGATCGCCTGGGAAGTCTCAGGAGACACGTACTGGAGGTACTCTTCGTACTTGGCCTGGGCCTTTTCGTCGGTCTCGTCGACGATCACGGACAGCATCGCAAAGATCTTGATGTCGCCGCGCTGCCGCCCTGCCTTCTCCGCCTCATCACGGATCTTGTCGGTCACGAACCGGGTCAGGTCCGGGCGCAGTCCGCCTACGAACACGGCCTCGGCATGCTTTCCGGCGAAAGCCTGACCGCGCGAGGAAGCGCCTGCCTGGAAGATCACGGGAGTTCGCTGCGGGGACGGCTCGGTGAGTCCCGCCCCAGGGACCGTGAAGTATTTGCCCTCGTGCTGGATCGGGTGGACCTTGGACGGGTCCGCGTAGACGCCGGATTCGCGGTCCTTGACCACGGCGTCGTCCTCCCACGAGCCCTCCCAGAGCTTGTAGCAGACGTCGAGGAACTCGTCGGCAATCTCATAGCGCTTGTCGTGCTCGATCTGGCGCGGCAGGCCCTGGTTCTCCGCGGCCGACGGAAGGTAGGACGTGACCACGTTGAAGCCGACCCGCCCCTTGGTCAGGTGGTCGAGCGTCGCGTATTTCCTGGCCAGCGTGTACGGCTGTTCGTAGGTCACGGCACTGGTCACGCCGAAGCCGAGGTTCTCCGTCACTGCGGCCATCGCCGAGATCTGCATGAACGGGTCGTTGACCGGAACCTGCGCCCCACCGCGGATCGAGGGCGCCGCCGAGTTGCGGTACACGTCGTAGATCCCGACGACGTCGGCCAAGAAGATCCCGTCGAAAAGACCCTTTTCGAGCGTCTTGGCCAAGTCGGTCCAGTACTCGAGGGTGTTGTACTCGGTGGCCCGCGAACGAGGGTGACGCCACAGGTCAAAGCTCTGGTGGCCCACGCACGTCATGTCGAAGGCGTTGATGGCGATGCGCTTCTTGTCCGACATCGGGATTCCTTTCGGTGCCTGGAGGGACTCCATGGGTCTCCGCGTGCCCGAGCCCTGCGCCAACTTCCCGTGTCCCGAGAATCGACGCAACCATTCACGCGGTGGCGCCGGTTCTCGCGCCGTACTTGCATGTCCGCCGGTCGTCGCGCCGACGGTGCCAGATCATCATCTGGGGCACCCCGCTACGGGAGAGGGTTGCCGCCCAACCAGCCAGAGCTTGCGCGTTGGGACTCTTGATCTTTCCTCCTCCGAGCGTATGCAACGCCTCGGATTCCGGGCCATCCTGTGTGCTTTTGTTACTCGGTTTGCACTGTGTTACGCGGCCGCTCGGCGCCGTACCCGCCGCATCGAGACAACGACCCGAGCAGCCAGCGCCCCGGGCACTACTCCCCCTTGAAGCGCGGCTTCCGCTTCTCCTGGAACGCCGAGAACCCTTCCGCGTAGTCCTCGGTCGAGCACAGCCGTGCCTGCTCGGCGGATTCGGCCGCCATGGAATCCCAGAGACCCGCTCGCTCGTCGCGCAACTGACCGACCAGGGCCTTCGAGACCAGGTACGCCTGAGTCGCCCCCTGGGACACCTTCCGGACCCGTTGCATCGTGAAGTCCACCAGTTCTTCCGCGGGAACGGCGCGGGAGAAGAGCCCGGCGGTGACCGCTTCGGCCCCGCTCATCATCTCCCCGGTATAGATCAGGTCGAGGGTCCGGTGCGCACCGAGCCTCTCGTAGAACAGAGCGTGGCCGCCGGAGTCGAGCGTCGCCCCAAGGTTGGCGAACGGCGACCCGATCTTGGCGTTCTCGGCCACGTAGACGACGTCGCTCGCGATCGCCAGGCCGAGCCCGACGCCGAGGCACGCTCCGTGCACCACGGCAAAGGTCGGTGCCGAAAAGGCCGCGATCTGGCGGAAGAGCGCGGTAGCCCGATGCCCCAGGTAACCCTCGACGTCGTCGTGGGCCGGGTCCACCGACGAGATGTCTCTGCCGGCGCAGAACCCGCGACCCTCGCCGCGCAGTACGAGAGCCCGAACCTCGGCGTTCTCTGCCTCCCGATAGGCCTCGGACAACTCAGCGAGGTCCTCGGCGTCCAGGGCGTTGAGCTTGCTCGGAGCGTTGAGCACGATCTCCGCGATGTCATCGGAAATGGTCAGGTCGATCATGGTCGAGGTCCTTTCAACTGGCCCGAAGCGGTGTCCCACTCACGAGCTATGCGTCGTAGTCGACGTCCAAGGCGTCAGAGGTCGGTCGGGTCTGGCACGTCAGTACGTAGCCGGCCTCGATCTCATCCTTCTCCAGGGCGAAGTTTTCTTCCATCGTGAAATCGCCGCAGAGGACTTTGGCCCTGCAGGTTCCGCACACACCACCGGCACACGCGAAGGGCACGTCCGGGCGGACACGAAGCGCGGCGTTGAGCACGGTTTCGTTGGCCGACTTGGGTGTTTCGACCTTTCCGGTATTGCCGTCCAGGTTGAAGGTGATCTTGATGTTCTCGCCCTCGGGGTCCGCGACCACCTCTCGCCCCTGCTGCCCGGTGGGTTTCTCCGGTTTACCGGTCGTGAACAGCTCGAAACGGATCTTCTCTTCCGGAACCCCTCGGGCCGTGAGCGCGTCACGGCAGAGCTGCACGAGCTCGAACGGTCCGCACAGGAACCACTCCTGGGTCGCCTCGACCGGGATCACCTTGTCCAGGAGCTCGTCCAGCTTGTCGGGGTCGATGCGGCCGGACATGAGGGGCGACACGCGCTGTTCGCGGGACAGGACATGGTGCAGGGCGATCCGCGAGGGGTACTTGTCCTTGAGGTCGCCCAGCTCCTCGGCAAACATGACGTCCATCGAGGATTTGTTCGCGTAGACGAGGTCGACGCTCGCGGTGGGAGAAGCCTTCATCAGGGACCGGGCGATCGCCATGATGGGCGTGATGCCGGATCCGGCGGCGATGGCCACCACATGGGCGCTCCTGTCCTCGCGAACCTCTTGCCGGGCCAGTTCGTCCGGGTGGTTCATCGAGGTGACTCTGGTCTTGGAAGTGAAGGCGCCCTGCGGGTTCATGACCTCGAGCCGGTCCCCGACGGCCAACTCCTCGTTGGCCCACGTGGAGAACAGTCCGCCCATGTCCTTCTTGATCGCGACTCGAATCTCTCCGGGGCGCGGCTCGGCACAGATCGAGTACGAGCGGCGGACTTCCTGGCCGTCGATCTCGGCGCGGAGCGCGACGTACTGTCCGGGGAGGTAGTCGTAATCCTCCACCAAGTCGTCCGGGACGCCGAAAGAGACTTCAACGGATTCGTTGGTCAGCTTCCGTAGGCCAGTGACGGGGAGCTTGTTGAACGTGGCGCGACGTCGCCCGCTCCCCTCAGGTGCGGAGCCTTCGTTCTCGACGTCGGAACGGTGGTTGCTGGTCTGGGTCATATCAGTGAACCTTGAAGTAGTCGAAGGGCTCGAGGCACTCGTTGCAAACCCAGAGGGCCTTGCACGAGGTGGAACCGAATCGGGTCATCTCGCGCGTTCGGAGGGAACCGCAATGCGGGCATTTGACGGACAGCGTCAGCCTGACCGGGCCGCTGTTGTGCCCAGGGGCGCTCTCACCGGTCGGCGGCGCGATCCCGTACTCGGCCAACTTGGCTTTTCCGGCCTCGCTCATCCAATCGGTGGTCCACGCGGGTCGCAGAACCTTCTCCACACGCACGCCCCTGTACCCGGCGGAAGAGACGGTCGCGACCAGGTCGTCGGCCATGGTGTCCATCGCGGGGCACCCCGAATAGGTGGGGGTGATGACGATAACGGCCTGGCCGCCCTCGACGTAGGCGTCCCGGAGAACGCCCAGATCGGCGAGGGTCAGGACAGGAATTTCCGGGTCGCAGACCGTCGCGGCACGGTCCCACAGGGCGGCGTCGGCGGCATCCTGCGGCCGACGCGATGGGCCCAGGGGCAACTCGCGCGCCAGACCGGCCGAGTCTTTGTCCGGGGCTGTGTGGATGCTCGTGGCTGCCATCGCGATCACCACGTCGCTCCGGGGTGCTGCCTGGCCAGGGACTGCATTTCGGCCAGAATGTACCCGCGGTGCTCCGAGTAGGAACCGTCACGCAATTCGGTGGTGAGCCTGGCCTGGGCGATCTCGGGCACCTCGAGTTCGGCCTCCGCGAGGACCGACCGGATACCGCGCATCGCCGCTTCCTCAAGGCTCGACGGACGCACCGCGACGCCGTCCAGGCGGTCGATCAGTTCGTCGTCGGTGAACAGTTCCTCGACGTAGGGCCACATGTATTCGAGACCCGCAACGATGCGTCGTCGGGATTCCTCGGTGCCCAGGCCCAGGCGGAGGACCCACTGCGAAGCGTGGTCGACGTGGTACTCGACTTCCTTGACTGCCTTGTCCGCGATGGCGGCGAGCGTCGGATCGGAGGAGTTGGCCAGGGCCTTGTACAGCTCGTACTGATACATCGAGAAGATCAGTTGCCGAGCAATGGTCTGGCCGAAGTCTCCGTTCTCCTGTTCGACGAGCCGGCAGGAACGGAACTCCTCCTCGGGCCGGAAGTATGCGAGGTCGTCCTCGCTCTTGTCCCAGGCGGTTCCCGCGTAGGTGAGCAGGAATCGGGCATGCCCGATGAGGTCCAGTGCGATATTGGACAGCGCAATGTCCTCCTCCAGCTCGGGGGCACGCGCGATCCACCACCCGAGACGCTGGGAGAGGATCAGGGCGTCGTCGCCGAGGCGCATCGCGTACTGAGCGACGTCCTCGGAGGCCGTGGCTCCGGATTCAGCGATGGATTCGGAGCTGATGGACTCACCCGCGCTGATCTTGGTGGCCGACTCGTGGGATGCGAAGGTACTCACAGGTGCTTCACCCCTTCGGACTTGGTGTAATACGTTGCGTGGCGGTAGGCCTTGCCCTGGGCGGATTCGAAATACCCGCCCTTGGAATCGGGGTCGGACGCCGTGATCGCGTCGGCCTCCACGACCCACACGCTGGTTCCCTCGTTGCGCCGCGTGTAGAGATCGCGCGCATTGCGGACCGCCATGGTGGCGTCCGGGGCGTGCAACGACCCCGCGTGCACGTGGGACAGGCCGCGCGAGGAGCGGACGAAGACCTCCCAGAGAGGCCAGGCCGTCTGCTGATTCTGGTGGGTTTCTTCGGCCATGGCGGTCAGGCTCCGATCAGTTGGGCGGCCGGTCGTTGCGAGCTCGGCGCGGTTTCGTGGTCTTCGTTGTTTGCGGCCTCCGCCGCACGAGAGTCCTGCCGTTCGGCATAGGCCGCAGCCGCCTCCCGGACCCAGGCTCCGTCCTCGTGGGCCTCACGACGCCGCTTCATCCGCTGGACGCTGCACGGGCCGCGTCCCTTGATCACGGACATGAATTCGTCCCAGTCCAGCTCCCCGTAGTCGTAGTGCTGACGCTCCTCGTTCCAAACCAGGTCGGGGTCCGGGAGGGTCAGGCCGAGTGCTTCGGCCTGGGGCACGATCATGTCGACGAAGCGCTGGCGCAGTTCGTCATTGCTGAAACGCTTGATGTTCCAGGCCATGGACTGCTGAGAGTTCGGCGATTCCGCATCCGGGGGCCCGAACATCTGCAAGGCGGGACCATAGAAGCGGTCGACGGCGTCCTGCGCCATCTTCTTCTGTGCGTCCGTCCCGTGCGAGAGCTCGTACAGAATTTCCCACCCTTGCCGCTGGTGGAAGGACTCCTCCTTGCAGATGCGCACCATGGCTCGGCCGTAAGGGCCGTAGGACGCCCGGCAGAGCGGGACCTGGTTGCAGATCGCGGCGCCGTCCACGAGCCAACCGATGGCGCCCATGTCCGCCCAGGTCCGCGCCGGGTAGTTGAAGATCGAGGAGTACTTGGCGCGTCCGGTGAGCAACTGATCGTTGAGGACCGGGCGCGGGGTACCGAGGGTTTCGGCCGAGGAATAGAGGTACAGGCCGTGGCCTGCCTCGTCCTGCACCTTGGCCATGAGGATCGACTTGCGCTTCAGGCTCGGGGCCCTCGTGATCCAGTTGGCCTCCGGTTGCATGCCGATGATCTCCGAATGGGCGTGCTGGGAGATCTGTCGGGTCAGCGTCTTTCGGTAGGCCTCGGGCATCCAGTCCCGGGGCTCGATGCGGGAGTCGTCCGCGATGAGCGCGTCGAAGTGTTCCTGCTCGGGGGCGACGGCGTCGTCGGTGTGGGTCATGACGTCCTCCAATGAAATAAATACCGAACGTTCGTTCAGGATATAGGGGTAGACTGTGGTCGTCAACACAAGAAGCCCCCGGTTGACACAGTGTCAATTTAACGATTCCCTACTGACCATTCGGTCATATATTGTGAGGAGAACAACATGCCAGATCACCCCATGCTGGCGGACGACCGCACTTCGGAATGGCTGGGCATTCGTGTCCACCGTTCGGAGTTCGGTCACGCGGTCATCAGCATGACGCTGCGGGACGAGATGCTCAACGGATTTGGGATCGCCCACGGTGGCATGGTGTTCTCCCTGGCGGACACCTGTTTCGCCATGGCCTGCAACGACCCCGAGGGGGACGGCAGCACGATCACCGTCGCCCAAGGCGCTCAGATCGATTTCGTCCGTTCCGGGCGACCGGGTCAAGTCCTGACGGCAGAAGCCAAAGAGGTAGTCCGCACCGGTCGCAGCGGCCTCTACGACGTCACCGTCACCGCCGACGACGACGTCGTCGCCCACTTCCGCGGCCGCAGCCGGACCATCCCCCAACGCCAGAAAGTGTGAACCCCATGACCACGTGTTCCATTGACAACCCGTACTCCCCCACCGCCTCCGCCGATCCCACGCAGCCCGACCCCGAGGAGCTGATGAGCAGGGACGAGATCGAGGCTCTCCAGGTCGAACGCCTCAAGTGGACTCTGCATAACGCCTACGAGAACGTTCCGGCCTACCGCGAGCTCTACGACGAACACGGCGTGCATCCGAGCCAGTTCCAGGAGCTTTCGGATCTCAGCAAGTTCCCCTACACGGACAAGGAATTTCTCCGGAACGCCTACCCGTTCAAGTCCTTCGCGGTTCCGATGAGCGAGATTCGGCGCGTGCACGCATCGTCCGGCACCACCGGGCTGCCGACCGTGGTCGGCTACACCCAGGACGACCTCGATACGTGGGCGGGCCTCGTGGCACGCTGCTTCCGGTTCTCGGGCGTCGAACCCGGGCAGAAGATCCACAACGCCTACGGGTACGGCCTTTTCACCGGCGGGCTCGGCGCGCACTACGGCGGCGAGAAGCTCGGGTGCGCGGTCATCCCGATGTCCGGCGGACAGACCGACAAGCAGGTCCAACTGATCCGCGATTTCGAACCCGACGCGATCCTGGCGACTCCCACGTACCTGTTGGCCATCGCCGACGGGTTTCGCAAGGCAGGCGTGGACCCGCGGGACACCTCTCTCAAACGCGCGGTGCTCGGGGCCGAGCCCTGGACCGACGAGATGCGTCGGGAGATCGAGCGGACCTTCGACATCACCGCGTGCGACATCTACGGCCTGTCCGAGGTCATGGGACCCGGCGTCGCCGGCGAGTCGGCCGAGACCCGGGACGGTTCTCACATCTGGGAGGACCACTTCCGCCCCGAGATCATCGATCCCTTCGACGACCGCGTGTGCGACATGGGTGAACCCGGCGAGCTGGTCTTCACGTCCTTGACCAAGCAGGCTCTTCCGATCATTCGGTACCGGACCCACGACCTCACCCGGTTGCTTCCCGGCACGGACCGTCCAGGGCACCGGCGCATGGGGCGGATCACGGGTCGTTCGGACGACATGATCATCCTCCGCGGGGTCAATCTCTTCCCGACGCAGATCGAGGAGCTCGCCCTCAACCTTCCCTCGCTCTCGCCGCACTTCACGCTCGAGATCGACCGTCCGAACAGGATGGACCAGATGACGATCCACATCGAGCGGCGCGAGGATGCGACCCGCGAGGATGCGGTCGAGGACGGGAAGAAGCTGCTGTCCGAGATCAAGACCAAGATCGGCTCGTCGGCGCTCATCGACATCGCGGAACCGGAGACCCTGGCAAGATCCTCGGGCAAGATCCGCCGCGTCTACGACCACAGGAACAAGTAGCCTCGAGAGGCCTCGTACAGGCCGGGGACGCCACCCGGGCCCGACGGCGTCGTGCACCCGACCACGCGGTGCGCGCGACGCCGTCGGGTAATCTCGTGATGGACCCTGCAGAAAGACGAGACAGAACATGCCCACAGTGCCCGCCACCCAGGACCAGGAAACCGGCACCTCCGCAGCACCGAGCAACGGTGCGCGGCGAGGACGCCCGGGATACGACCGAGAGAAGCTCATCTCGGTCTGCGTCCAGGTCTTCAACGAGTACGGGTACGACACGACGTCGATGGGCATGCTCTCGAGCCACCTCGGCATCTCGAAATCTGCGATCTACCACCACGTGAATTCCAAGGAGGAGATTCTCGAGGAAGCGCTGCTCCGGGCGCTGGACTCGCTCGAGAAGGCCATGGACGAGGTGCGAACGCCGGACTCTCGCGGCATCGACCAGCTCGAAGGCGTGATCCGCGGTTCCGTCCAGGTGCTCGTGGACCAGATGCCCTACGTGACTCTCCTCCTGCGCCTGCGCGGCAACTCCCCCGTGGAGATCGCCGCCCTCGAACGGCGACGCCGCATCACCCGCACCGTGGAAGAACTCGTCCGGCAGGCTCAGGACGAGGGAGACCTCCGTGAAGACATCTCCGGAAAATCCACCCCGCGCCTGATCCTCGGGATGATCAACTCAATCGTCGACTGGTACCAGCCCGGAGGCCCGGGAACCACCGACCAGCTGGCCGACACGGCCGTGAAGATGGTCCTGGACGGACTCCGGGCGTAGCCAACGGGCGGGATTCCCGGCGGCGCAAGCCGACGCAGGCCGAGGTGGCAGTTTTGTGCAGCCCCTCCCTCGAGACGGCAGTTTTGTGCATCTTCCGCCACGAAATTCGCACATCATCGACACCTCGGGCCGTATTTCGCACAGGATTGCCACCTCGACGGCTCGGAAGGGCGCTGCCGACAAGACCGTCAGATTCCGGGCTTGCTCCTACGTGGCGGTCATCCGACGGGGCGGGGTTCGCGCCGTCGTGTCACGAGCGCACCGGACTGTTTCCAGGCTCTCGCCAGGCCCTCCTACGTGGCGCTTCCCCGAATGCGTGGCGCTTGCCCGCCGCTCCCAGACACGCAACAGCCCTTCGCGAGGCACTCCTACGTGGCGTTTCCCCGAATGCGTGGCGCTTTCCGCCGTTAGGTGGGGGTCACACCGCCACCTAACGGCGGAAAGCGCCACTGAATCGGGCAACCACCGCCCAACCCAAGCCCCAGCCAAGTCAATGCAAGCCCCAACCGACGCTCGGGCCGGGCACCGCCATTTTCAGCTCCGACCCCGGACCTAGTGTTCCGGCCCCGTCCTACTGTTCGGGGCCCCATCCCCGCTACTCCTTCTCGACGAGCGTCAGCACGTCGTACGTCGCCACGACCTCGTCGTCCTGGTTGGTCAGGCGGGCGTCCCAGGCGACCTCGCCGTAGTCGTCCGTGACGCGCGGGGTGATCCGCTTGGCCGTGAGGGTCACGCGGAACGAGTCGTCATAGGTGACGGGCGTGATGAACCGCAGATTCTCCAGACCGTAATTGGCCAGAACCGGTCCCGGCGCGGGCTCCACGAACAGGCCCGCGGCCCAGGAGACCAACAGATAACCGTGGGCGACCCGTCGGGGGAAGAACGGATTGGCGGTCGCGGCCTCCTCATTGGTGTGCGCGTAGAACGTGTCCCCGGTCGACTCCGCGAATTCTGTGATGTCGTCCAGGGTGACCTTGCGCAGGTCGGAGCGGAACTGGTCGCCGATGCGAAGTTCGGCCAGTGACTTGCGGAACGGATGCGTACCGGTACCGTTCTCGACGTCGTCGCGGGTCACCGTCTGCGCTTTGGCGCCCCAGTGCCACACTCCGGTCACGCCGGTCAGCAGGTCGGGCGAGCCCTGCACGGCCGTGCGCTGCATGTAGTGCTTGATGCCGCGGACGCCACCCAGCTCCTCACCACCGCCGGCTCGACCCGGCCCCCCGTGCACCAGCTGGGGCATGGGCGAGCCGTGGCCGGTCGAGGTCTTGGCGTCGTCGCGGTCCAGGAAGAGCACGCGGCCGTGGTGGGATCCGATCCCGGCCGCGAAGGCTCCGGCCGTCTCAGGGTCGTGGGTGCAGACCGTGGCCACGAGCGAACCCGAACCCAGAGCGGCGAGCTCGACTGCCTCGTCGACCGATCCCGAATAGCCCAGGACCGAGGTGACCGGGCCGAAGGCCTCGACGCTGTGGACCTCGGGGGTGCGTGCGTCGTCGAACTCGAGCACGGTCACGGGGAAGAACGCACCCTCGGACGGCACGTTGTCCAGTGCGTCCAGACCACCGACGCGCACGGTCCCCCCGGCATCGGTCAGCCGGCGTACGGCCTTCACGACCTCTTCCCGCTGGTCCAGGGAGGCCAAGGCACCGACCGTCGTCGTCTTGTCTCGCGGGTCGCCGACGACGCCGCGCTCGGCAATGCGGGCCCTGAGCGCTTCCACCACGGGCCGACGCATCGTGTCGGGCACGATCACGCGACGGATCGCGGTGCACTTCTGTCCCGCCTTGGCGCTGATCTCCAGGACCACGGACTTGATGAACGCCGCGAATTCCGGGGAATCCTCGGTGACATCCGGCCCCATGATGGCGGCGTTGAGAGAGTCGGTTTCGGCGGTGAAGCGCACGCCGCCCTCGAGCACGTTGGGGTGCTGGCGCAGGGCCTGGGCAGTCGCGGCCGATCCGGTGAAGGCCACGTGGTCACGCATGTCCAGGTGGTCCAGCAGGTCGCGGGCGGACCCGGACATCAGCTGAATGGCGCCGTCGGGCAACAGGCCCGAGTCGACCATGAGCCGTACGCACTTCTCGGTCACGTATGCGGTCGGCGTCGCAGGCTTGACCACGCTCGGCACGCCCGCGATGAACGCCGGGGCGAACTTCTCGAGCATCCCCCACACCGGGAAGTTGAAGGCGTTGATCTGCACCGCGACGCCGGGGAGGCGAGTGTAGATGTGCTCACCGAGGAAACTCCCATCCGCCGAAAGCTGTTCGACGTTGCCGTCCACGATCACCCGGGAATTGGGCAACTCGCGGCGGGCCTTGGAGGAAAAGGTGAAGAGGGTTCCGATGCCGCCGTCGGTGTCGATCAAGTGGTCCTTGGCGGTAGCACCGGTCCGGAAGGAGACCTCGTAGAGCTCGTCCTTGTGCTCATTGAGATGCATGGCGAGCTTCTTGATGATGAGCGCGCGCTCGTGGATGGTCAGTTCCCCGAGTGACTTCTGGCCGCGATCCCGCCCGTAGCGAACCACCTCGGCCGTCGAGAGCCCCTCGGTGCTGACGCGAACCAGGGGTTCGCCGGTCGCGGCGTCGACGACGTCGGCCGCTCGCTCGAGATCTTCGGGTCGCCACCACTGGCCCCGGACGTAACTCGGCAGTATCTCGGTGGCCTGGGTGGTTGTAGCCTCATTACGGGTTTGGGTGGTCACGGGTGAAGTCACTCCCTGCGATAAAGTAGCCGAACGTTCGGTCAGTAATTATTCTCAGGATAGCCCACGTCACAGTCACGCGCCACAACCCGGCGCGGCCGAGAGTCACAAGGAGGTCCCATTGGACGACCACGCGAGCAGGACAGAACACCGGAGTCCGGAGGAGCGCGAGCGAGACACACCGGTGGGTCGCATCGATCCCGGAGAGCTGGATGACAAGCTCGGGATCGAATTCGAGGTGCAGACACCCGAGCGCGTGGTGGCCACCATGCCGGTCGGCGGAAATCGGCAGGGCCACGGAATCCTGCACGGTGGAGCGTCAATTGCCTTAGCCGAATCCTGCGGCTCATGGGCCGCGGTCCTGCACGCGGCGCAGTTCGGGAAGATCGCCGTCGGCATCGAGGTCAACGCAACCCATCATTCGTCGGCCTCGGAGGGTACGGTGCGCGCCGTCGCGACCCCCATCAAGCTCGGGCGGTCCATGACGAGCCACGAAGTCGTCATGACGCACGTGGACAGCGGGCGGCGCCTCTGCACCGTACGGATCAGCAATTACCTCAAACCCGCGCCGGAGGGGTTCTTCGACTGAGCCGACCGGGGCCAGGATGCGAAATACCGCACCTGGCCTCAGCTTCTACTCGTACGTGTAGAAGCCCTTGCCCGATTTCTTGCCGAGGTCGCCGCGTTCGACCATGTCGCGCATGAGCTGGGGCGGGCTGAACCTCGGACCCAACCGGGACTCGAGGTACTCGGCGATGTCCAGTCGCACATCCACGCCCACGATGTCGGTCAGCGCCAGCGGACCGACGGGGTGCTTGTAGCCCAGGGTCATGGCGTGGTCGATGTCCTCGGGCGCCGCCACGCCCTCCTCGACCATGCGAATGGCCTCCAAGGACAGGGCGATCCCGAGCCGGGAAGAAGCGAAGCCCGGGGCGTCATGCACGGTGACCGGGGTCTTGCCCAGCCCGCTGACCCAGTCCTGGGTCAGAGAGGTCAGCTGCTCCGAGGTCTTCTCACCGATCACCACTTCCACGAGCTTGGACGCGGGGACGGGGTTGAAGAAGTGCAGGCCGCAAAAATGATCGGGTCGTTCGAGCTCCTCTGCCAAACCGTCCACGGACATCGACGACGTGTTGGTCGCCAGCCACGCATCCTGGCCCATGTTCGACTCGGCGCGGCGCAGGGATTCGACCTTGAGGTCCCAGACCTCCGGAACGGCCTCGACCACCAGGTCGCGGTCGGCGAATGCGGCGGCTTCCGTGGCCACCTCCAGATTGGTACTCCACTCCTGGACCGCGCCCTCGATCTTGCCGCGGTCGATGGACGCGCCGAGATCCTTCTCGATGCGGTCGCGGGCGGCCTGTGCGGCGGCATCGTCGACCTCGACGACGACCACATGGGCCCCCGAGATCAAGAACGCGTGGGCAATGCCGGAGCCCATGCGGCCCCCGCCCAACACACCGACACGTTCGGGGACGTTCTGGCTATTCAGAGCGTTCACTGTGTGCGCTCCTTTCTGCGGTCCAGGAAGGACTGCATGCGATCGAATTTGGCGGGGGACTCGAACAGAACCGCCTGAGCGAGCTCGTCCACGTACGGGTGGGCCTCGCGGGGCGCGTGGAACACGCCCTTGGCGATGCGAACCGCAAGGGGATCCTGCTTGGCGATGCGATCCGCGAGCCGATGGGCGGCGTCGAGAAGGTCTTCGGGCTCGTGAATTTCGGTGATGAGGCCGGCGTCGAGGGCTTCATCGGCGTCCAGCATACGACCCGCAAACAACAGTTCCTTGGCCAGAGGCTCTCCTGCCAGCTCTTTGAGGCGCCACATAGCGCCGGCTGCTGCCACGATCCCGAGTCCGGTTTCGGGCTGCCCGACCTTGGTTTGGGGTGTTCCGATGCGGAAGTCCGCCGCCCACGCGAGTTCGGCGCCGCCGCCGAGGGCGTATCCGTCCAGCGCCGCGACAACGGGCATGGGGAGGCTTCCGAGCCGGTCGAACAGCCGGGAATTGATCCCTCGCAGCGCATCATCACGACGCCGTTCGCGCAGCTGGGCGATGTCGGCGCCGGACGCGAAAACCCCCTTGCCGTTGACCTCCGTCCCGGACAGGATCAGGATCTTGGGTTCGGCCTCGAGGTGGGCGCACACCCTGTGCAACTCCTCGATCATGGTCGCGTCGATCGCGTTGCGGACTTCAGGTCGATTGAGGCGGACGTGAAGCCTGTCCTCGCGACTCTCGATCTCGATTGCGGTGAAGT
This sequence comes from Kocuria sp., assembly GCA_030454085.1. Classification (GTDB taxonomy): domain Bacteria; phylum Actinomycetota; class Actinomycetes; order Actinomycetales; family Micrococcaceae; genus Rothia. The sequence goes on along the minus strand of JAKDJD010000031.1, from coordinate 12,905 downwards.
CTCCGGTCAATTCCATGGTTTAAGCCCTTTCGAGAAGCAGCGCCGCACCCTGGCCGACACCGATGCACATGGTCGCGAGGCCCTTGGACGCTCCTTCGCGTTCCATGCGGCCCAACAGGGTGATCGTGATACGGGACCCGGAGGATCCGAGGGGGTGACCCAGGGCGATGGCCCCGCCGTCCCGGTTCACGATGTCGGGGTTCAGCCCGAGGCGGCGGATCGAGGCGAGGGACTGCGTCGCGAAGGCTTCGTTGAGCTCCACCGCCCCCAGATCCTCAATGCCCCACCCCGAACGTTCGAGCACTTTCCGACTCGCCGGCACGGGACCGATGCCCATGATCTCCGGCGGGACACCGGCGGATGCACCGTCCACCACGCGTGCGCGCGCCGTGAGGCCGTATTTCTCGACTGCCTTCTCGCTGGCCACGATGATGGCCGACGCGCCGTCGTTGAGCGCGGACGAGTTGCCTGCGGTGACCACGGATCCCCCACCGACCACGGGCCTGAGCTTGCCCAGGGCCTCGGCGGTCGTGCCAGGGCGGGGGCCTTCGTCCGTATCGACCACGGTGATCTCGCCCTTCCTGCCGGCAACCTCGACCGGGACGATTTCGTCCGCGAACCTCCCGGCCTCGATGGCCGCCGTGGCGTTCTCCTGCGAGCGCACCGCGAATTCGTCGGCTTCTTCGCGAGTGATTCCGTCGGTGCGGGCCACCTCTTCCGCGGTCTCGGGCATCGAATAGGTGGCCTTGCCGTCGCGGGACAAGGGGCCATCCACAAACTTGGGGTTCACGAAACGCCACCCGATCGAGGTGTCGAACACCTCCCCGGGTTTGGCGAAGGGACGGGTGGGCTTTTCCATGACCCAGGGTGCGCGAGACATCGATTCCACGCCGCCCGCGACGACGATGTCCGCGGCCCCTGATGTGATCATCTGCGAAGCCGTCGTGATGGCCGACATTCCGGAGGCGCACAGGCGGTTGACGGTCATCCCCGGCACAGTGTCCGGGTACCCCGCGAGCAACCAGGCCAGGCGTGCGACGTTGCGGTTCTCCTCGCCCGCTCCGTTCGCATTTCCCAGGATGACCTCGTCGACGTCGGCGGGGTCGATGTTTGCTTCCTCCACGACGCTCTTGATGCAGAGTGCCGCGAGGTCGTCGGGCCGGACCGAGGACAGTGCACCCCCATACCGCCCGACCGGGGTGCGGGCTCCGCCGACGAGGAAGGCTGCTGGCATTTCGGGCATGGAAGCTCCTGTTCAGGCGTTCGGTTTCAGCTGTTCGGCCCGTGGGGAATTACCGACCGTTCGTTCACTAATATGGCACCTGGTGTGATGTGCGTCAATTCAGACTCGGTGCGGCGTGAACGAGCGACGAGGCGAGACCCCCCTCGGAGGAGCCGCGAACTGCCCAGCCTCCACGCGGGCCGGCCAACCGCCCGGATGACGCACTTTGACGCACGCCGTTTCATCTCCCGAAACAGTCCGGGCCGAGTTGGAGCGGCCCCGGAGGACGCGCTTAATCTGGAGGGGAAAACCATCCAGAGCGACCGAGAGACCTGGCTCGACGACGTCGCAGCAACCTTCTCCCCGCAATGGCCGCATGTCCCACAGGGCCTAGGGAGAATACGGTGCTAACGCCAGGGTTCGATGGAGTGATTGATTGTGAGTTCGGCCCGCGCCTCGGAGGCCACCCGTGCCTTGGAGGCCGACGCCGCGTCGGTCCGATTCCACGATGTCGGGAAGTCTTTCCGCACCTCGTCCCGTGGCGGGGCGCGCACTCAGGTCCTTCGGGACGTGAGCTTTACGGTGCAACCGGGTGAGATCGTCGCCGTCGTCGGGCCCTCCGGGTGCGGTAAGTCCACTCTCCTGCGCGCGACGGCGGGCCTCGACACCGCGACCGAAGGCTCGGTCACGATCGACGGCAGCCCGGTTCGGGACGTCGATCCTCGGTGCGCCGTCGGATTCCAGGAACCCCGCCTGTTGCCCTGGCGTTCGATCACGGACAATGTCGCCCTCGGTCTGCCGAGAAAAACCCCCGCTTCCCGCGGCCGGAAACGGGTTGCCGAACTGATCGAGCTCGTTGGCCTGGCCCCGCACGCGAGCCACCGCCCGGGCGAGGTCTCCGGCGGCATGGCCCAGCGCGCGGCCCTGGCCAGGGCACTGGCCCGGAATCCGCGGGTGCTCCTGCTCGACGAGCCCTTCGGCGCGCTCGATGCCCTGACCCGGCTCAAGATGCAGGACCTGCTTCTCGATCTCCATCGGCAGGACCCCACCACGGTTCTGCTCGTGACGCACGACGTCGACGAGGCACTGTACCTCTCCGATCATGTGATCGTCCTGGGGCGCCCGACCCCAGGAGAGCCCGCGGGGATCGTGGAGAGCATCGAGGTCGGCCTCCCCCGACCCCGTTCTCGCGAGGACTCGGATCTGACCCGAATGCGCGGACACCTCCTGGGGCTGCTCGGCGTCGACACCACGGCGCACTAGCCCCCACGACGTCGAACCCGTGAACTCCCCATGCCCAGCAAGGACCCGATCCCGATGACCACCGTTTCCCGTCGCGATGCCTTCAAGGGCGTCGGTCTCGGCGCTATCGCCCTGACTTTGTCCGGATGCATGTCCGGCGAAGGTGCCGGCCGTGGCGTCATCAACGCGGATGCTTCCGGAAGCATCACCCTGGACTACGCGACGTACAACCCGTTGTCGTTGATCATTCGCAAAAAGAAGTGGCTCGAGACCGCCGCCGAAGGGCTCGGGCAGTCCGTCTCATGGTTGAAATCTGCCGGATCCAATAAGGCCAACCAGAGTCTGATCGGCGCCGCGATAGACGTCGGCTCGACGGCGGGCTCGGCCGCCCTTCTGGCACGTGCCAACGGCGCGCCGATCACAACGATCGGCCTCTTTTCCCAGCCGGAGTGGTCAGCCCTGGTCAGAACGCCGGACTCTCCCCTTCGCGCGGTCGAGGACCTCGCCGGTCGCAGTATCGCGGCGACCCTCGGCACGGACCCCTACTTCCTCCTGATCCAGGCCCTCGATGAGGCCGGGCTGTCCGCCGATGATGTGACCATCGTGAATCTCCAGCACGCCGACGGTCGATCCGCGTTGGACACGCACCAGGTCGACGCCTGGGCCGGGCTGGACCCCATCATGGCGACGGCCCAGGAGGAAGGCGGCGACCAGTTGTTCTACCGGAATCTCGACTTCAACACCTGGGGATTCCTCAATGCCCGTGAGGAATTCCTCGACCAGAACCCGGAAGGAGCCCAACTCGTCATCGACGTGTACTCCTTCGCGCGCGAATGGGCCATCGCCCACCGGGAGGAAGCCATCGCGGTCTTCGCCGAGGAGGCAGCCATATCGGACGACGTCGCCCGCACGGTCTGGGATCGCACCCACCTGGATATCGACCCGGTACCGGGCGACGACCAACTCCGGGTGCTGCGCAAGATCGCGCCGATCCTGGTCAATTCGGGAGACGTGTCCGAGCGAAAGGATGCGGACGACGCCGTCGAGAACATCATCGAGAAGAAGTACGCCCGAGCCGCCGATGCATCCGCGGCCGCCCGGCGGATCAAGGGGAAATAGAGCGTGACAAGCCTTCCGAAAAACCGTTGGACCACGGCCGGCCTGGGGATCGTCCTTCCCCTGCTCGTCCTCGTCGCGTGGCACCTCCTCTCGACAACCGGCGTCTTCACGCCGATTCAGCTGCCGAGCCCGTCGAAGGTCGCGAACGCGGGCGTCGAACTGATGCGTCGGCACGAGCTCTGGCAGCACGTCGGGATCTCGACCCAGCGCGTGATCCTGGGCTTCGTGATCGGCAGCGCACTCGGGCTCGCGGTCGGCGCCCTGATCGGTCTCTCTCGATGGACCCGCATCCTAGCCGGGCCAACCATCGGCGCGGTCCGTGCGGTGCCTTCCCTGGCCTGGGTCCCGCTCATGCTCCTGTGGGTCGGCGTCGGTGAGAATTCCAAGGTGATCCTGGTGGCGATCGGCGCGTTCTTCCCCGTCTACACCACGGTCGCGGGGGCCCTGAAGCACGTGGACCACCACTTGATCGAAGCGGCACGGTCCTTCGGCATCCACGGGATCAGGCTCTTCACCACGGTCCAGTTGCCGGCCGTGATGCCGTCCGTGGTTTCGGGTCTCCGGCTCGCCCTTGCCCAGGCCTGGCTCTTCCTGGTGGCCGCGGAACTCGTGGGGGCCTCGATGGGCCTCGGGTTCCTCCTGACCGACTCCCAGAGCAACGGCCGCACCGACCGGCTCATCCTGGCGATCATTCTGCTGGCAATACTGGGCAAGATCACCGATGCCCTGATAGGAATCTTTGAACGATGGACTCAGCGCCGGTGGGGTACCGCCCCGACCGCGTCGTAGAGCATCCGCAACGGATAGGAACGATCATGACTCTTCCGAAGAACTTTGTGTTCTCCGACCCGCATTCCCCGACCCCGAACCCGGCGGAGGAATCCGACGACGCCCGGGTTGCCTTCTGGGAGAAGCAGGCCGCCCGCCTCGACTGGGCCGAGCCGTGGCACACCGCGCACCGATTCGAGAGGCCGCGCATCGTCGGCACGGACGACGACGGCCTTCCCGAATTCAGCGTCCCCGAGATCGCCTGGTTCGGCGGCGGAAAATTGAACGCGGCCTACAACTGCGTGGACCGTCACGTCGAGGCCGGCCGTGGCCAGCACGTGGCCCTCTATTTCGAGGGCGAACCCGGCGACCGCGAGGTATACACCTACGCTCGCCTCAAGGACGAGGTCTCACGGGCTGCCAACGCCCTGCTGTCCCTGGGCGTCGGGAAGGGCGACCGGGTGGTGATCTACCTGCCTGTGATCCCGGAGACCGTGATCATCACCCTCGCCTGTGCCCGCATCGGCGCCGTGCACTCCCTCGTGTTCGGTGGTTTCTCCGCCGAGGCGCTCAGGTTCCGCGTCGAGGACACCGGGGCCAAGGTCCTGGTCACCACGGACGGACAGAATCGGCGCGGACACGTGGTTCCGGTCAAGCAGAACGCCGACGAGGCGTGTGCCGGCGAGAATTCGATCGAGCACGTGGTCGTCGTGCGCAGGACCTCCCGGCCCGGGCGCAAGACCCCGGCTGGGGTTCCCCTGTCCCCCTCCGACAAGGGCTTCCGTTCCAAGGACGAACAGGCCGTGCCGTGGACGCCAGGTCGCGACGTCTGGTGGCACGATCTGCTCGAGGCATCCTCCACGGTCCACGAGCCGGAATTCTTCGACGCCGAAACCCCACTGTTCATCATCTACACCTCCGGAACCACCGGACGGCCCAAGGGTCTGGTGCACACGACGGGCGGGTACCTGACCCAGACTGCGTACACCCATGCGCTGCTGTTCGATCTGCTGCCCGAAACGCTGGACGAACAGGGCGAGGTGCGCCCGGACGAGTTGTCCGCCGAGAACGACATGTCCAAGGTGGATTCGACCGTCCACTGGTGCACGGCCGACCTGGCCTGGGTCACGGCCCACACCTACGAGATCTACGGCCCGTTGCTCAACGGCGTCTCCGAGGTCATCTACGAGGGAACTCCCAACACCCCACACTTCGGGCGCCACTTCGAGATCATCGAACGCTACGGGGTCACCAACTACTACACGGCACCGACGCTGATTCGCTCTCTCATGGGCGCCTTCCCGAACGGTTTGCCCGCGAGCTACAACCTGGCCTCGGTCCGCCTGCTCGGATCTGTCGGCGAATCCATCAATCCTGAGGCGTGGCGGTGGCTGCGGGAAAACGTCGGCAACGGAGAGGTTCCGTTCATCGATACGTGGTGGCAGTCCGAGACCGGTTCGACCGTGTGCTCACCACGGCCCCACGACCCCCAGTTCGCCCCCGTCGGGACCTTTCCGGACAATGCACCGCACACGCGGACCAAGCCGGGGTGCGCCACGCGCGCCGTCCCCGGCGTTTCGACCCGCGTCGTGGACGAGAACGGCGACGACGTGCCGGCCTCGACCCAGGGATTCATCGTGGTGGACGGGATCGGCCCCTCGATGGCGCGCACCGTATGGGGAGACCCCCAGCGGTACCTGGACTCGTACTGGAAGCACTACGGCGAGCGCGGCTGGTTCCTGGCCGGGGACGGGGCCAAGGTCGATGAGGAAGGCGACACCTACATCCTGGGGCGGATCGACGACGTCATCAACATCTCGGGGCACCGGCTCTCGACGATCGAAATCGAATCGGCACTGGTGACTCACCCGACGGTCGTCGAGGCCGGGGTCTGCCCCGTAGAGGACGAGCTCACCGGCCACGCGGCCATCGCCTTCGTGACGATCACGAACCCTGAGAACGTGGACGAGGCCGGGCTGTGCGACACGCTCCGCGCCCACGTGACACGAGAGATCGGGCCGATTGCCAAGCCGAAGGACGTCGTCGTAGTTCGTGACATTCCCAAGACGAGGTCAGGGAAAATCACTCGCCGTCTGCTGGGAGAGCTGTACCAGGGACGGGACCTGGGAGACCGCTCCTCGCTGCAGAACGAGGAAGCCTTGGATCACATCGCCGAGGTGCTCACGCGACGCCGAGCAGTCTGAGCCCGGCGCATACGGCCATCCCGAGGATCACGCAGATCAGAAGCGGAACCTTCACGATGGCGGCCACAATCCCGACCGAGGTTCCAATGATGCGTGAGGGCCCGGAGAGGTCCTGCCCTTCGAAGACCATCGTGGTCGCGGCGACCGCGCAAATGAGAACCACGGTGGCCCGGTCCATCCAGAGCCGGGCCACTGTGGGCTCCTCGGCGTCTTCGTCGGTCCCGGACAGCGCGCCGATGCGCACGCCCAGATAACGGAGAAGATACGTACCGAGGACCAGCCCGGCCAGGGCCACCAGGAAAGGAAAGACACTCATACTTCGCTCCTCTCGAGCGTCCTGTCGCTACGGCGCAAACGATTCTTGGTCCACAGGAAGGACGCGGCGGGAATCAGGACCACAAGCGAGGCAACGGCACCGAGGCCCATCGGAAGCACGGGAGTGGCTGCGACGGCCAGGACGGCACCGCCACCGGCCATGATTGCCAGGAGAGGGTTCTTGAGGTCCTGGACGACCAGGCAGAACAGAATGATCGGGAAAGCGGCGTCCAGACCGAGGGCATCGGCGTCCACGACCGAACCGAGCAACTGGCCGAGCGCCGCACCCCCGACCCAGGCCGGAAAGAGCAGAATGGCCATGAACACGAAGTGCTGCCACCTGGCCTGTCTGCCTCTGACGGAGCGAGCGAAGGCAATGGTCTCGTCGTTGACGAGGTGAGAGGCCAGAAGCCGGCGCCACCCCCGCGGAACATACTCCCCCGCGCTCAGGCCGAAGGCGAAGTTGCGGGAGTTGACCAGCAGGCCCCCGAGGACGGCGAAGACGGGAGCACCGCCCGCGGCGATGACGCCGACGAACGTCAGTTCGGCGGCCCCACCGGTCGCGAGAGCGGCCAGCAGAACGGTCTGCCAGAGAGCGAAACCCGAGGACTGCGAGAGCGCGCCGTAGGACAGACCCACCGCGGCGAGCGTCAGAAATATGGCCAGCGCGCTGCGTCGCTGGGCGGGAGCTACGGTTCGGGGGATCTTCCCGAAGACCGTTCTACATATCGAACGCATGGATATTATGGTGCCCCTCGGAGAGAACGTTCGTCAAACCCTACAAACGTCCAATATATTGGAGGCATGAACTTCGACGTTGAGCTTCCTGGCACACCCGATACCCCCGAGGAATCGGAGGCACAGAAACTCCGGATGGCACAGGCTTTGCAGAGGGAACGCGCCCGCCACGGGCTCAGCTTGAGCGAGGCGGCAAAAAGAGCCGGGGTCAGCAAGTCCACCCTCTCCCAACTCGAGGCGGGAACCGGGAACCCGAGCGTAGAGACGATGTGGGCGCTCGCGACGTCGTACGGCGTGCAGCTCGCCCAGCTCCTCGATCCACCGAGGGGCCGCATCTCCCTGGTCAGGCTCGAGAACCTGCCCCAGTTGCCCTCATCCACCGCGAGCTACTCCGCGGCGCTCTTGTCCGCTGGGCAGACCGGCCAACGGCGCGACGTCTACTTGATCAGCGCCGAGCCCGGGCTCGCCCGAGAGTCGGACCCCCATACCACGGGAACGGTCGAGCACATCGTCCTCGCCTCCGGAAGAGCCCGCGCCGTGTGCGACGGCGAGGAGGCCGTTCTGGAGCCGGGAGATTTCCTGACCTTCGCGGGCGACGTCGAGCACAGCTTCGAGGCGCTCGAACCGGGCACACGAGCCGTCTACGTCATCGACAGCTGAGCCGCACCTCGGTGGTCACTCGGGGTGATGCTCGCCCCGGGTTTCGACGAACTGATTGCCGTCCCAGTGGTGATCTTTCGCTGTGCCGTCTTCGTCAAAAGTCAGCGTGGGTTCGCCCGAAGGGTCGATGTTCAACGAAGCGTTCTCGAACGCGTTGGGCTCGCTCGGAAGCGACTCGTAGGAGTTGTAGCCCTGATCCGTCGGCGTCAGGACGGTGACCCCTCCGTTGTAGCTGAGGTACACGTTCCTGTACTTGTCGACGTTGGAATTGTTCTCGAGGTTCCACGTATCCAGATTCGGTTCCCCCACCGGCCTCGTGCCGAACCAGAGAAGTTGCCGGTCGGTGTCCTCCACGTACCCCACGGATTTACCGTTCTGGTACAGGGCGTAGGCCGCGCTCCCCCGTGGGGACTCCGGGTCGTCGGACTGCTTCTTCCAGTACGGCACGACCGTCATGCCGCCGTACACGGGGTGATCGACGTCGATGCTTCCGCCCTTGACGCATTCATCAGCACACGGGTCATCGATGACCTGGAGTTTCTTGGGCTTGCCCGATGAGTCCTTCTCGGAGTTGTTCGACGGGGACGAGGAATCCCCGGCGGGTTCGGACGCCGACGCACTCGACTCAGCGGGAAGGCTCGCGACGCTCGAGTCACTGGTCGCGTCGGTGCATCCCGCCGTGGCCCATGCCGACAGCGCCAGGATGAGTATGCACGCCCCGGTTTTGTTGTATTTCGTCGACACCACCGTTCCACGTCCTCCACCGCTTGACCGGCAAGCCGGAATGCTTTTACTAAGAATTTCAACGACGGGGTGCCAAGTCAACGCTTCGACCCGAGACCACGGGGGTTCGACGGAATATGACCCGAGCAGGTGTGTCCTCAGTAACCGAGCCGGGCGTTCTCCAGCACGGGTATCGCGGTGCGCGCTTTCTCAACCACGTCGAGGTCCAGGTCCACGACGCGCATCTCCTCGTTCTCGCCGAACGAGGCGATCGTGTGCCCGAACGGATCCGAGACGATGCTGTGCCCCACCCCGGTGGGAGCCTTGGGGCTGACTTGCACGCCCGAGACCTGGGGGTCCGCCTGGTCCACGGCCGCGACAATCGTATTGCTGTCCAGGGCACGCGCGCGTGCCAAGGTTTCCCACTGTTCGACCTTTCCCGGGCCCGCACCCCAGGAGGCCGCGACCAGGCAAACCTGCGCTCCCTTGCGTGACATTTCGGCGAACAGCTTGGGGAATCGGATGTCGTAGCAGAGTGCGAGCCCCACCGGCACACCGTCGACGTTGATCACGAGAGGGTCGTTGCCCGGAGCGACGTCGTCGGATTCCTTGAACCCGAAGGCGTCGTACAGGTGGATCTTCGCGTAATCGAGCCGCTCTCCCGAGGGGGTGTAGGCGGCCAGGACGTTGCGCACCTTGCCGTCGTCGGCAGGCGCGAATTCGCCCGTGACCACGGTGATCTCCTGTTCCGCCGCGAGCCACTGCATCTCGGTCTTCCACGTCTCGGCGTGCTGCACGGCGACATCGTACAGGGGGCTCCCGAAGGCCACCATGGTTGCCTCCGGGAAAACCACGAGGCCGGCGCCTTCTTCGGAGGCGCGGCGGACGCCGTCCTGAACCTTCCGGAGGTTCTCGGGGACGTTCTCGGTGCTGTTGATCTGCGCTACGGCGATCTTCATGGGTCTCCTTAGGGCTGGCTTCTCAGCACGAGCTTACGGTCATGCTCGCCAGCCCGCATCCGTGACGAGCCGAAAATTCTTCTTTGCCGCCCTCGGGCTCGCCGCGGCACAGGGTTGCATCAGTCCAGGAGCGTTCGCAGCACGTGGGCCGCGCCGTCGTCGTAGACCGAGGTCGTGACCTCAGAGGCAGCCTGCACGACTTCGTCCGGGGCCTGCCCCATCGCGATGCCGCGGGCGGCCCATTCGAGCATCTCGATGTCGTTGCGGCCATCGCCCATCGCGATCGTGTGCGCCGGGTCCACTCCAAGGCGCTTGCGAATCTGTTCCAGCGCCGATGCCTTCGAGACGCCGCGGGCCGCAATGTCCAGCCACGGGGTCCAACCGACCGAGTAGGTCACTCCGTGCAGGCCGACCTCGTCGATGATCCGCGCGAACGAGTCGATGTCCGTTTCGGTCGAGAACACGACCACGCGGACGGCCTCCATCTCGAGCAGGTCCTCGAGGGAAACCGTCTGCGCCTCCATGCCGAAGCTGCGGTCCTGGAAGTGGGCGGTCGAGAAGAAGGACCCGTCGGCCGCTTCGAGGGCAAATTTTGCGTCCGGCAACTTCTCGCCCAGCGCCGCGAGCGCGTTCGCGGGCTTGAAGGTCACGGCGTCGACGATCTCGTACCCACTCGGGTACCGCGGATCGATCTCCAGGGTGACGCCGCCGTTGGAGCTGACCGCGTACCCGGATTCCATGCCGGCGAGTTCCACGATCGGCAATGTGGCACCCTTCGAGCGGCCGGTCGAGACAACGACGTGGTGCCCTTCCTTCGCCACGGCGCGTACCGCGTGCTTGACGTCTTCCGTCATGTGGCCGTCGTGGTCGACGAGTGTGCCGTCCACGTCGAGGGCCACCAAATACTTCAACCCTGCTTCTTTGTGCCAGCGCTCCTGCACCGGCGGGCGAACTGTTTCTTGAGTCATCAATTCCATGCTTTCATCTGATCCACCCGGTATAGCGGGTGCGTGCCGATCCAGCGAATCCGCGATGAATCGGCGGTTAAGTGTTCTGTTCAAAATACGCCTCGCCGCCCGGTCGTACGCGGACCCTGTTCCTCATGGAACCCGGGGTCCGGACGAGCGGGCGGCGTGCCGGCGACATCCCTACTTCTGGGCGACCACGGGAATCACGTCCATCCCACCCATGTAGGGGCGCAACGCCTCCGGGACGCGAACCGACCCGTCCTGCTGCTGGTGCGTTTCGAGAATCGCAACCAGCCAGCGCGTGGTTGCCAGCGTCCCATTGAGGGTCGCCACCGTGCGGGTGCCGCCCTTCTTGGTCTTGCCGTTGGGCCCGACGACGTCGGGCTTGCGCTCACGGATGTTGAGCCGCCTGGCCTGAAAAGTGGTGCAGTTCGAGGTCGAGGTCAGTTCTCGGTAGGTTCCCTGGGTCGGGATCCAAGCCTCGCAGTCGAATTTGCGGGCGGCCGAGGAACCGAGATCACCCGCGGCGGTATCGATCACGCGGTAGGAGAGGCCGCATTTGGTCAGCATCTCCTCTTCCCACGCCAACATCTTCTCGTGCATCGCCTCGGCTTCTTCGACCGGGCAGTACACGAACATTTCCGCTTTGTTGAACTGGTGGACACGGATGATTCCGCGGGTGTCCTTGCCGGCGGAGCCGGCCTCTCTCCTGTAACACGTGGACCAGCCCAGATATTTCCGGGGGCCCGACTCGAAGTCGATGATCTCGTCCGCGTGGTACCCCGCAATGGCTACCTCGGACGTTCCCACGAGGTACAGGTCGTCTCGTTCCAGGCGATAGATTTCGTCGTCGTGCTTGACGTTGAATCCGGTTCCGGCCATGGTTTCGGGGCGGACCAGGGTCGGTGTGGTGAGCATCGTGAATCCGGCCTTGGTCGCCTGGTCGAGGGCCATCCACAGGAGCGCCTGTTCGAGCCTCGCGACCGCACCCTTCAGGAAATAGAACCGTGCCCCGGAAACCTTGGCACCACGGGCCATGTCGATGCCATCGAGCAGCTCCCCGATCTCGAGGTGATCACGCGGTTCGAACCCTTCGGACGCGAAATCCCTGGGCTCCCCCACGGTCTTGAGGGTCACGTAGTCCTCTTCGCCGCCCGTCGGAACGCCGTCGATGACGAGATTCTCCATGCGCGACAAGAGCTCGTCCTGTGTCGCCTGGGCTTCATTGGACGCGTTCTCCGCGGCCTTGACCTTCTGGGCCAGCGTCTTGACCTCGGCCAGGAGGGTTTCCTTCTCTTCCCCCTGCGCCTGAGATACCTTCTTGCCGAAGGACTTCTGCTCTGCCCGCAGGGATTCGAATTCATTGATCGACTGCCGGCGTTGCGCATCGGCCTCGAGGATCTGGTCCACGAGCCCGACGTCGGACTGGCGGGCCCGCTGAGAGGCCCGGAACAGGTCTGGATTTTCGCGAAGAAGATTAATGTCGATCACGACCCCTAACCTACCGCAACGCCGACGAGGTTCCCACGCCGCGGGACCGGCCTGTGGACAACCTCTCGCGGTGGACAACGAGGGATACGCTGGGTCCCATGAACAGCTCCAACCTCGTTCCGCCTGCGCCGGAGACTCTGACGGCGCCGACCCTCGATGGTGAGACCGTCCGCCTGGAACAGTTGCGTCCGGAGCACTGCTCCGACCTGCAGGACGCCGTGCGCGACGGCGAGCTGTGGAACCTCTGGTACACCTCGGTGCCCGAGCCCGATGGTGTTGCGGCCGAAATACGCCGTCGGCTGGATCTCCAGGACAAGGGGTCCATGATTCCGTTCGCCGCGCGGTGCCTCTCGGACGGCAAGATCACGGGAGTGACCAGTTATTACGACCTGGACTGGTCGGCTCCGCGGGTGGATATTGGTCACACGTGGAATGCCGCATCCACGCACCGGACCGGGATGAACATCGAGTCGAAATTGCTTCTGCTGACCCACGC
>JAKDJD010000074.1 GCA_030454085.1 Kocuria sp. | reverse complement strand
CCGCCGTCGCCCCCGCCCCCACGGAGGCGACGGTCAGGGAGGTGAAGGAGCGGCCAGGACGCTCCTCCTACCCTGAGTGGTGCTCGCTCTGCTCGGCCGGAGCGGCGTGGCGCGGCCGGTACCCGACCGAACCGTCGGAGGCGTCGGCTCGACCATCGGCGTCCGCGTGCGAATCGCGAACCTTCGCGTCCGAACCATCGGCTTCCGTCGAAGCATTTGCCGGTTGCCCCTCCGGATCATCGGCACGAGCGTCGTCGTCGGAGGAGTGGATGATCGGCTGCGACGCCGTCACGACGGGGAAGCCTCCCGTGGCCAACTGCTGGTAGGCGGCTTCCGCCTCCTCGCCGTCGACGGCTTCGCCACGAGCGACCATGCCTGATACCGAACGGAGCGGGATTTCCTTGAGGAAGAACGCCAGGACGAAGGCCAGAGCCATGAACGGCAACAGGTACCAGAACACCGGTGCCAAGGAATCGGCGTAGGCCGTGACGATTCCGTCCCTGAGGAAATCGGGCATGTCATCGAGCATTTGCGGGGTCAACGACGACGCCGAGTCGGCTCCTCCGCCCTGAGCGGCCGCTGCCTGTGCGGCCTGCGGCGGTAGCGAGTTGAAGACGTCGGTCAACTTGGTCGACAGGTGAGAGGTGAACATGGCCCCGAAGATGGCCACGCCCACCGAGGACCCCATCTCGCGGAAGTAGTTGTTCGCACTCGTCGCCGTGCCCAACTGGGTGAACGGAACCGAGTTCTGTACGACCAGGACGACCACCTGCATGATCAGCCCGAGTCCGAATCCGAAGCAGAACAGCATCGAGCAGACGACCCACACCGGGGTGTCGGCGCTCAACGTGGTCATCCAGACCATGACCATGGAGGTCACCAGAGTACCCACGATGGGGTAGGCCTTGTATTTCCCGGTCTTCGAGATCAGATTTCCGGAGACGATCGAGGTCAGCATCAGACCGGCCATCATCGGGAGCATGAGCAGGCCCGAGGCCGCGGCGGAGGTTCCTGTGGACATCTGCAGGAAGGTCGGGATGAATGCGAGGGCCGCGAACATGCACATGCCGAGGAAGAACCCGATGGCGGTGGCCACGATGAAGATGCGGTTCGTGAACAGGGAGAGCGGAATGATGGGGTCGCTCGCCCTGGACTCGGTCAGCACGAAGACGACCCCGGCCAGAAGCGCTCCGGCGCCCCACATCCAGGTCTCCATCGCCTGCCAACCGTGGCTGTCCGATCCGCCGAAGTCGGTGAAGAAGATCAGGCATGTTGTGGTGATCGAGAGGAAGATGACGCCCAGAATGTCGATCCGGTTCTCCGGCCGATGCGACGGCAGACGCAGGAAAACGATTGCCACGAGCAGGGCGAGAACCCCGAGCGGCACGTTGACATAGAAGCACCACTGCCAGCTCAGGTGGTCGACGAAGAAGCCGCCGAGCAGGGGAGCAATCACGGCAGACATGCCGAAGACCGACCCCATGACACCCATGTACCGGCCGCGTTCCTTGGCGGGGATGATGTCACCAATGATCGCCTGGGCGAGGATCATCAGCCCGCCGCCACCCAGGCCCTGGATAGCGCGGAAGATCACGAAGAACCAGAAGCTCGTGGCGAGGGAAATGACGAGAGACGCCCCGGTGAAGATCACCAGCGCGATCAGGAAGAGATTGCGTCGCCCCAAGGTGTCGCCGAATTTGCCGTAGATCGGCATGACCAGGGTCGAGGCGAGCAGATAGGCCGTGGTGACCCAGGTCTGGTGTTCGACTCCGCCCAGGTCGCCGACAATGGTCGGAAGGGCCGTCGACACGATGGTCTGGTCCATGGAGGCCAGGAACATGGCCACCAGAAGTGCGGCGAAGATGGTCCAAATCCGCCGTTTGGTCAGCAGGAACTTGCCGTCGGCATTCGTCAGTTTCTGATCGCGTCGCGACGTCCTGCCCGCCGCCGGGGCCGCGCTCTGCGCGGAGGTACTGGTCACTGTGTCTCCTGTGAGGTCTTATTCGTCGCGTCGTCCATGGGGAGGAAACCCATGCGGGCGACGTCGTTGTAGGTCTGGATGAGCTGGTCCGGTCCGTATCCCGCGGTGTCGGCCAGATGTTCTATGTAAATGTGGTGGACCGCTTCGACGGTCTTGAGCGCGATCGCGCGCTCCGCGTCCGTCAGGTGTGGATGGCGCTGCCTGAGAAGCTCCGAACGCTCCTGGAAGTTGGCTTCGGCCCGTTTGACGAAATGGTCGATCAGTTTGGGATTCTCGGTCAGGACGGTACGGATACGACGCATCAGCGCAGGCCGCTCGGAGTCCAAACGAGATCGCTCGATGTCCGCACGCAACGCGATGATCTCGCCAACCACCGAGCTGTCGGGCGATCGGTACGCCCCCGCCAGGTACTTCTCCCGGTAGCTGTCCTGGATGGCCTCGCCCTCCAGGTCGAAGATCGCGTCTTCCTTGCTCGAGAAGTAGTTGAAGAACGTCCTGCGCGAGATGCCTGCCCGGGCGGCGGCCTCGTCGACGGTGAATCCGTTGAGTCCGTGCTCCTCGGTGAGATCGAG
The DNA here is from genome assembly GCA_030454085.1 of Kocuria sp. Classification (GTDB taxonomy): domain Bacteria; phylum Actinomycetota; class Actinomycetes; order Actinomycetales; family Micrococcaceae; genus Rothia. The sequence goes on along the minus strand of JAKDJD010000074.1, from coordinate 4,495 downwards.
GCATGCTTCGTGGATCGAGCGACGCGTTTCTTGGCGTTTGCGTTCCCGGAGCCCTTCGGTCCTGGAATCCTTGTCCGAAGATTCACTTTCTGTCACAAAGTGTATTTTTGCACTGCTCGACCGGTCGTGCAATCGGATGGTCTGTGATTTATGACTACGCGTGCAGGTGGGCACAGACGACAAAGGGCCGGCGTCGTCGTGGGAAGTGGGAAGTTCACGACGGCGCCGGCCGGGTCGCGCGCAAAGGCGCGTGTCTTGGAGCCTAGTTGTTGCCGAGCATCTTGGTCACGTCGAGCGCCTCGTCGAGCTGCTCCTCGGTCACCTCGCCGCGTTCGACGTAGCCGAGTTCGACAACGGCATCGCGCACGGTGGTCTTGTGCGCCACCGCGTGCTTGGCGATCTTCGCCGCGGCCTCGTAACCGATGAGCTTGTTCATGGGCGTCACGGTCGACGGTGATGCCTCGGCCAGGAAGCGGGCACGCTCTTCGTTGGCCTCCAGCCCATCGATCATCTTCTCGGCCATGACCTGGGTGGAGTTGCTGAGCAGACGAATCGACTCCAGCAGGTTCGCGGCCATGACGGGGATGCCGACGTTGAGTTCGAAAGCACCATTGGTCGAGGACAGCGCGACGGCGGTGTCGTTGCCGATGACCTGGGCCGCAACCTGGATGACGGCCTCGCAGATCACGGGATTGACCTTGCCGGGCATGATCGACGAGCCGGGCTGCAGATCCGGAATGCGAAGTTCTCCCAGGCCGGTGTTGGGGCCGGAGCCCATCCACCGGATGTCGTTGCACATCTTCATGAGCGAGTACGCGATGGTCCGCAACTGCCCGGACGCCTCCACGAGGCCGTCGCGGTTCGCCTGGGCCTCGAAGTGGTTGCGCGCCTCGGTCAGGGGCAGGCCCGTCTCTTCCGCGAGCAATTCGATCACGCGGGCCGAGAAGCCGTCCGGAGTGTTGATGCCGGTTCCGACTGCCGTGCCGCCGAGGGGTACCTCCGCGACGCGGGGGAGGGCCGCATCGATGCGTTCGATTCCGTAACGAATCTGTGCGGCGTACCCGGAGAATTCCTGCCCGAGGGTGACGGGGGTGGCGTCCATGAGGTGGGTGCGACCGGACTTGACGACGTCCTTGAACTCTTCGGCCTTCTTCTCGAGCGCGGTGGCCAACTGGTCGAGGGCGGGCTTCAAATCATTGATGAGGGCGCCCGTCACGGCCACGTGCACCGAGGTCGGGAAAACGTCGTTGGAGGACTGCGAGGCATTGACGTGATCGTTCGGGTGGACCTCGATGTCCTGGGACTCGAGGGCACGTGTTGCCAAGGTCGCCAGGACCTCGTTGGTGTTCATGTTGGAGGAGGTGCCGGAGCCGGTCTGGAACACGTCGATCGGGAAGTGGGCGTCGTACTCGTGGGAGATGACTTCGTCCGCGGCGTTGCGGATGGCCTCTGCCCGGTCACGATCCAGGACGTCGAGTTCCAGGTTCGCCTGGGCCGCGGCTTTCTTGACGCGCGCGAGCGCGGCGATGTGGGCCGGCTCCAGAGCCTTGCCGGAGATCGGGAAGTTCTGTACGGCACGCTGGGTCTGCGCGCGGTACAGTGCGTCGGCGGGGACGCGGACTTCACCCATGGTGTCGTGTTCGATGCGGAATTCTGTATTTTCAGCCATACCGCCAGTTTAGGACGCCGACGCCTGTATTACCGCTCCGAACGAACGAGCAGGCAAGATGCGTCTACGAATCCAAATCGTGTGAGGAGAAGACGAGCTCGGCCTTGCCATCGCGCAGGTTGTAGAACATGCCGACGACGGCCGTGCGGTTCTCCTCGACGGCGGCCGAGATGACCTTCGACTGGTCGATCATGCGCTCGGCGACCTGGCGGGTGTTCGTACGAACCATGTCGTTGAGCGAGGCGTCGTCGCCTGTCGAACGGCGGGTTTCGATGACGGCCGGCATGATCTCCTCGACGAGATTGCGGACGAATCCAGGCGGCATGTCGCCCGAGTCGTAGGACTGGTTCGCGGCGGTCACCGCACCGCACGAGTCGTGTCCGAGTACGACCATGAGGGGCACATCCAGTTCCGCGACGCTGTATTCCAGCGAACCCAAGGATGCGCTGCTGAGAACCTGGCCAGCGGTGCGGACCACGAAGGTGTCCCCGAGACCGAGGTCGAAGATGATCTCGGCGGCCAGCCGGGAATCGGAGCATCCGAAAATCACCGCGAAGGGGTTCTGCCCCTCGGCCAGGGACTCGCGTCGCGTGGCGTCCTGGTTCGGGTGATTGGGCCTGCCCTCGACGAACCGTGCGTTGCCATCGGCAAGGCGCTTCCATGCTTCCTGCGGACTGATACGAGCCTGGCTGTCGGACATGTTTCGCGCGGCCTTTCGTGGTGTGGGTGCGGGGGATCCGTGTCGGACCTACGCCTTGGACCATATTAGCCCGGGTCAGCCGTCACTCTGGGACGGGCTCTCGGTCGGTGAGGCCGCACCGTCGTCCTGGAGGGATGCCACGGACTCATGGGCGAGCTTCGCGAATTCGTCCTTTTCCGCGTCGCCCGACAGGATGAGCGTGGTTCCATTGACCTCACCCACGTAGGCGGTGGTTCCGTCGCCATCCTTCTTGTCCTGCTTGACGCGGGTGCTCCAGGTGATGCCGTCGATATCGGTCTCACCCGTGGGAGGCGCCGCATCCGTCTTCTGCGAAACCCAGGTCGGGTTTTCCTTATTGGTCTGGGTCACAGTGATGAAGCCCTGTGACGGGGTCACGAACCCGGCCTCCCAGAACGGGACACCGTCCGTGGACCCCGAATTCCATCGAGCGAAATTCGCGTGCCAGTCGTCATCCAGGCGGGGAGCGACCACGGGGTAACCGGCCGTCTCGCTGGCTTCCCGGGCCGTCTTGGTGAGGTCGACGTCGGGACGGTACGTGTCGTTGTCCGGCCTGGGTACGAGCCACAGGAAGGGAAGCAGAATGAGCAGGAGAGCGATCATCGAGAAAACCATGGCCCTGACCGGCGTGTTGAGCCGTTTGACCTGTGACTCGGTGAGTTGAGGCGTCACGGGCAGGTCGTCACCGGCGGCCGTGGACCCCGTGGACGTCTGCCGGTCTGACGTGTCTTCGTGGTTCTCGTGGTTGGATTCGCTCACCTGGCCATTCTGCCGCAGGCGGGATCGTGCTCAAAGCTGACCCAACGAACTCGCGGGATCTTCCACGGTTCTGCACAGTCGTTCTTGTGTCGGCGGACTATCGAACAAGTAAGCTGGGGTGAGCACCCGTGTCGGGCAGAATTGTCCACGGACACCGCGAGGCGCTCCGCAGGACGGTGCGCTGAGCACGACAACTTCGAAGGCGAGGATCTCTGTGTCGGAAGCGAACGAACAGAACAACCAGGCTGACCGCAACCTAGCGCTCGAGCTGGTCCGGGTCACTGAGGCCGCGGCCATTGCGGGAGGCAACTGGGTCGGGGCAGGTGACAAGAACTCGGCCGACGGCGCGGCCGTGGACGCGATGCGCAACATGCTTTCGACCGTCCACTTCAACGGAACCGTCGTCATCGGCGAGGGCGAGAAGGACGAGGCCCCCATGCTGTTCAACGGCGAACAGCTCGGTGATGGGGACGGCCCCGCGCTCGACGTCGCCGTGGACCCCGTGGACGGAACTCGTCTGACGGCCCTGGGCATGAACAACGCCCTGTCCGTGATCGCGGTCGCGGACGGTGGGTCGATGTTCGATCCCTCGGCCGTTTTCTACATGGAAAAACTCGTGACGGGTCCCGACGCCGCGGATCTCGTGGACCTGCGCCTGCCGGTCAAGCAGAACCTGCACTTGGTCGCCAAGGCCAAAGGCAAGCGGATCAACCAGCTGACCGTCTGCATCCTCGACCGCCCGAGGCACGCGCAGCTCGTCGAGGAAGTCCGGGCCACCGGCGCACGGACCCGAATGATTCTGGACGGCGACGTCGCCGGTGCCATCGCGGCCTGCCGGGAGAACACCGGCGTGGACGTCATGCTCGGAACGGGCGGTACGCCGGAGGGAATTGTGGCCGCCTGCGCGATCAAGGCGACCGGGGGCATCATCCAGGGGCGTCTGGCGCCCAAGGACGACGAAGAGAAGCAGAAAGCCATCGACGCGGGCCACAATCTTGACACGGTCATGACCACCAACGAGCTGGTCACCAGCAACAACTGCTTCTTCGCGGCGACGGGCGTGACAGACGGCGACCTCTTGCGGGGTGTCCGTTACTCCGGGAACCGCATCAACACGCAGTCGATCGTCATGAGGTCGAAGTCCGGCACCGTGCGCATGGTCGAAGCCGAGCACATTGCCGAGAAATGGGACAAGTACCAGCGGTAGACCTTGCCACCCGGTCATTGGCGGCCCCGGGGGGCCCGGGGGAACCCCAGCCCCCCCGGGCCGGTTTTGTTAAAAAAAACCCCCCCCCCGGCCCCGGGGGGGGGGGCAGGCCGCCAACCCGCGGCCAAAAACCCAAAAAAAA
>JAKDJD010000088.1 GCA_030454085.1 Kocuria sp. | reverse complement strand
GGGCTAGGCGACAAAATGTCGCCTAGAGGGGTCAAGGCGACAAATCAGGTAGGTCTAGGCGACAATCTTGGTCAAAACGATCCGGGTGCCTTTAAAAGGAACGCGTGCGGATTAACCCGTCAGTCAGTCCCGGGAGTCGGTGACGACGCACGGACCGATCCTGTGGATAACTCGGAGACGGGACGGACGGACCGACGGACGGACGGAACCGAGGATTCATCATCGATATCGTCGCGGCCGGTTCGGGGCGTGGACCTGTCGAAGCTTCGCGGTCATCTCGGCAACAAGCTCAGCTCAGTTACGGATGAAGCCTTGGCCGTGATGGTCGAGATCGTTTTGGACCGGGCATCAGGGCCGGTCCGTTCGCCGCTGAAGTTCGCCAGTGCCGCAATCGGCAGAGAACCGGATGAGCTGCTCTCGCAGGCCGAAGCACAGTTGCACAGCCGGGAAGCTGACGAGGACGGACATGCCTGGGATGAGCTCGTTGCCCAGGCCCAGCAGCAGTTCGGTTCCGGCAGCGAGCCGGAGCGGAAGACCTGCCCGGTTCACGGGACCGAATACACCACCGTGTGTGCTGCTTGCCGGTCAGAGGCCATCGCGGCCCCTGTCGAGTCCGCCGAAACGAATCCCGTGGACGTGCAGCGGTTCTTGGCTGAAGTCCGGGCGGGACGGACTCGAGGCGGTGACCGGTGATGGCAGAGCAGGCACAGACATGGACCGAAGAAATGATCCAGGCCTGGAAGGACACCCGGCCCATCATCATCTCGAAACTGGCCCAGGCCCGACGGTCGAACGAGGTTGAAGATGTGATGAGCGAAGTCTGGATCGCAGCAGCGACCGGCTTGAATTCTTTTGATCCCGAACGCGGTTCCTTCAGCAAATGGATCAACGGCATCGCCTACAACCAGGCCGCGCGACTGGTCCGAGCCGAGGCGAAGCAGGGCTCGACGGTCGGTGACATCGCCCATGCCGCGAACTCCGGGGTTTCGACGATTTACGACGTGGTGGCCGCTGACCACGCGGCGACGGTTGATGGACAGGTCTCGGACTGGACCGCGGTATCCGATGTGCTGCGCATGGTCCGAGCAGCGGTCAGTGAGCAGAAACTGTTTGACCGGTCGATGCGGTTGATTCTGGAGTGCAACGGCGATGTAGCCCTGGCAGGACAGCAGCTCGGGGTTGCCCCGGCAGCGTTGAGAGATTCGCACCGGAATATCCTCGATCTGGCTCGTGTGGTCCACAAGGCGTTGTCGGCGCACTGGCGGCGGCACGAGGACCAGGTGGAGCGCGGCGTGACCATTCGGGATCTGCTGGGTTGCCTGCCGGACGAATCGGAAGAATCCCGAGCCTGGATCGGCGTCGTGGCCCGTGCTGTGGCCTCGGCTGGCGGGTTCGGGGCCGTAACTGCCGCTGACGTAGCGACGATGACCGGAATGGCTGAGACCACCGCACGTCATTGCTTGTCTCGGACGACGTGGCTGTTGACGGTGGCGCGGACCGTTTTGGAGACCGGCGATCTGAAATAAGCGCGGCGATCCGATCGATGTGACTTGCATGTGTCTTCTGGAAGGGAAAGACCAAATATGCGAACGAAAAAAAACGAGGACGACGAGAGCTCACAGTTGGACTACGGGTGGTCCCCTGGACAACGGTTCGGTGACTACTTCCGGAACTCCCGGAACATGATGTCCGACTTCGAGGGGTGGATGTCCCGGTCGGTGTGGCGTCGAGTCATGGTCGGTGTAGCGACGGTCCTGATCACGATTATCTGGGTCGTGCTGATAACCACTCTGCTGTCCAATCCGAGTAGTAATGACCAAGACTCGGGCGAGTACCGGTCTGACGCTTCATCTCCGGTCGCGATCGTTGGCGAGGCGAGCTAGCCGATGGGATCTGTGAAGTCGGCGGCGAAGTTCGGTGCGAAAGCGCTGCTGTTGAAAGCTTTTGGGCCTGCAATATTGCTCATTGGCGTCCTGGGGGCGGTGATGGTCTTTGCTCTATTCATGGTGATTACCGGCGGGGCCATTTCCGGTGGCGGGCAGGCGAA
>JAKDJD010000030.1 GCA_030454085.1 Kocuria sp. | reverse complement strand
GGGAGCCACCGGGGGGCGTGGTTCTCCGCCCCCCCGCCTGCGCGCCCGCGCGGCCGCGGCCCCCCCTGGGGGGGCTGTCCCGTTCACGCGGCGCTCCTTTGTGTGCCGAGACCTTCTGCCGACTGTGTTGGGCGGTAATCGGCGAAGGCACGGTCTTGCCCGACCAGCGTTGTTGTGTGGTCGGGCAAGCACCCATCGAAGCACCGTTTTGGATATACATGGCCTCTGCTTGCGGCAGAATGGAGCAGGACAAATCGAGCATCGGGAGCAGTTCACGCATGAAACCACTGGTCATCGGCATCGCCGGAGGCACCGGATCCGGTAAGACAACCTTGACCCGCGAGCTGGCTTCCAGCTTCGACGAACACGTCTCCGTGGTGTATCACGACAACTATTACAAGCGCCGCGACGATCTGTCCTACGAGGAGCGGTGCCAGCTCAATTACGATGCCCCGGAAGCCTTCGACAACGAGCTCCTGATCCACCATGTGGATCAATTGGTTGCCGGAAAGAGCATCGAGTGCCCGATGTACGATTATGCGACGCACAACCGGGCCGAAGAAACCATGCTCATCCGCTCCCAACCGATCGTGATCCTCGAGGGAATTCTCATATTCGCCGAGCCCGAGGTCTGCGAGCGCTGTGACATCAAATTGTTCGTGGACACGGATGCCGACGTCCGCATCCTTCGCCGCATCAAGAGGGACGTCTTGGAACGCGGCCGTTCGGTGGAATCGGTGGAGAGCCAGTACCTTTCAACCGTGAAACCCATGCATGAGCTGTACGTCGAACCGTCCAAGAGGCGTGCGGACCTGATTATTCCTGAGGGAGGCGGAAATCTGGTTGCCTTGGACATGCTGATTCACCGGATCAACCGCCAGCTGGAGACCAGCCGCTGAACCTGTGAAGGATGCGGGCCCACACCCTGCACCGAGATCAGCACATGGCCAGACCCGTCATCGGACCTTCGAACGCAGCGACTGTTCGTTCCTCCTCGTTCGATCCGGGGAGCGGGACCAGTCGGATGGTCCCGGACAAGTCTGAGACGAACACCGCCTCGCGTTCCACGTCAACGGCGAGGCCGATCGCCTCCTTGAACCCGTGGGCCAGGATCTCACGTCCCGCGCCTTTCGTGGCCGGCTCGGGGATCGCACCGCGGTTGAGGGTGTTGCCCTCCGGCCCTGCTCCCCTGTCGGTCCAGTAGATGTATCCATCGCTGAGCTCGAGATCAATGGGTTCCGGCAGGTCTTCCCACAGCGTCTCGACGTCGGGCAGATCTGCTCGGCTGTCGGTCCGGTCCAATGGTGCACGCAGGATGCGCCCGAGGCCTCCCTTGGAAGGACCTTTCTGCGTCCAGTAGATCCATCCGTGCTGCTCGTCGACGGCCACGCCGACGCATTCATCGAGTGGATCCCCGGGCTCTTTCGAGACCAGATCCGCCCGTGCGGTCCCATCCGTCCGGCAACTCGTGACGCGGCATCCCTCGCGGTCGGACCAGTAGAGTCGGTGGCCGTGTCCTGTGAGTTGTTTTCCGGTGGTCATGCTCCCTTCGGGAACGAGGTCCCGGAATCCGGTTCCATCCGGACGGATGGCGTGGAGACCGCCGTTGCTCCGTGAAAAGTCGAGGCCGGCCTCGCCGGCGAGGGTGAAGTCCCCGACGGGATCACCCATCGTCGTCCAATACACCATGCCGTCCACAACGATGATGCCGTCCGGGAACGGTCCTGCGTCCTCGACGAGAACTTCCGCCTGGCCGGTCGACGTGTCAATGCGGTAGATCCTGGAGGGCACAAGCTGAAGGGCCAGGAGATACGTCATTTTGCGTTGCCTCCGAGCCACTGCGGTTTGTGCGATCCCCGTGGGACCAACGGGTGCGCGTAGGCTCCCGGCGTCCGGGACATACTGACTTGTTCGGCGACGCCTTGGTACCGCCCGAGAGGTGTCTCCTCCGTGAAGGTTTCCGGAGGCAGGTACTCGTGGCCCGGCGCCTTTCCCGCGGTCGCCCGGGCGTAGTCCTTGTCGAAGATCCCGAGACTGCGCATCCAGAGGGCCGTACGGGTCAGGGAGACGGACACCTTGTAAGAGCCTCCGTGCTCGGCTCGCAGCATGAGCGCACGCAGGATCCCGAGTTCCAGGAACCACGAGGTGATGTAGTCATTGACCACCGGCACCTGAGGAAGCGATGGCACCCCGTCCTGGCCTTCATCGATCAGGACACCGGCCAGCGCCCCGGCCGTCTGGTCGAAACCGACGCGGTCCGCCCAGGGGCCGGTCTCACCGTTGAGGTTGACACTTGCGTGGATAATCCCGGGCCGAACGGCTGACGCGTTCTCGGCGTCCAAGTTGTGTCGACCCAAGTACCCTGGTCGGCGGTTGGCAAAGAAGATGTCGGCGCCGCGAAGAAGTTCCTGCATGGTTGCCTCATCGTCCTCGCGTTTGAGGTCCAACGTGGTCGAGCGCATGCCGACATTGGACGTTCCGTAGAGCAACGGGAGCTCGTATTCGTTCGGATCCCATACGTTCAGGACATCTGCCCCGTGAAGGGCAAGGGCGCGTCCGGCTCCGGCGCCCGCGATGATGTGGGCCCGGCCCAGGGCACGCACACCTTCGAGGGGATGTTCGACGCCACCGGGGAGGGGCTCAGGGTCGCTGTCCCCGATCTTCTCCACCACGACGGGAGGCATACTGGACAGGACCTGCTCGTACTGTTGGGTTGCAATCAGCTCGTCCGTGGTCCTGCACATCGGCATGATCACTCCGGCCTCTTCACCGGCCTCCTCGAGATCGAGGGCCTTCCACTGTGATATCGCTTGTGCCACACGGTCCCGATGCTCCGGTACATCCAGAAGCTCCGCGGTATCGTGGCGAAGTTTCGGATAGGGCCCCATGGGGTGCATCCAGCGTCCGTCCGCGGTCCGGTAGAAGCTCGATGTCGAGAATGCGTCGCTGACGGCCACCGGGTCACCCATAGGGTATCCATTGAGCAGTTCCCACCGTTTCTCGTAGAACGGGCACAACCGGCGAGGCGCGGTACGCAGATCCATCGAAATATCTTGGCCTCGGCCGCCCCTCATGCGCCATAGTGCCGCAACAGCGACCGATTTGGCGACGAGAGCTATCGAGGTTCCGCCTGCCAGGCGCAAAACGTCGGGAAGCACGGGATCGCTTCCCACGAAGTCGATCGTTCCGCCGGAGTCTTTCGGGGAGAGTCCCACACTTCCGAGGAGATCCGCCAGAGCGGCGTGCGGGTCGAAATCATCTCCTGTTGCCGGGGCGCTTCGCAGGCTGGCTGTCAGTTCGTTGGGGTTTGTCTGGCTCATCGGGTCTCCTTCTCGTTGTCCGCCTTGGTCAGTGCGTCCAGCACGGCTCTGGTCCGGCGGTCCCGCCTTTCCGCCAATTGGGCGTACGCGGCCTCACCGACCCCGTAGGCATCTTCGACGGCTTCGTGTAGTTCGTCTTTGCGCGTCGGGTCCGGATGTCCGCCGCTGAAATCCATCTGGGCTCCGACGTGCGCGTCCAGATGTCGGATGCCTCCCGGTCCGCCGCCAAGATGACGGGATTCGAACGGCCCGATGGTCGACCACCTCAAACCGAGTGAATTTCGTACCAGGGTGTCCAGCTCGTCGGGAGCGATGATGTCCTCCTGGACCAGGTAGGCTGCCTCGTCGTTGAAGGCCTTCTGCAGCCGGTTCCCGACGAATCCACGAATTTCCCGTTTGAGACGCACGGGTTGGCGTCCGAGTTCGCTGTATACCTCGACGGCTCGTTGGACCGATTCCGCGGATGTGCTCGCCGAGGGGACGACCTCGACCAGAGGCATGAGCTGCGGCGGGTTGAAAGGATGTCCGATAAGGATTCGTTCGGCGGCCGGATTGCCCTCACTCATGGCCGAGGGCAAGAGAGAAGATGAGGACGATGCGAGAATCGCGTGCGGCGCCGCATGCTCGGCGGCCGCTCCGAAGAGCTCTTTCTTGACCTCGATCCGCTCGGGTCCATTCTCTTGAACGAAGTCAGCGCCCTCCAACGCACGGGCCAGATCCGGCTCAGCTGTCGCGTGGATTCCGGTCAGGACCTCTTCCAGGTCGGGTCGCGGATCGGTGACCCGCACTTCCCAGCCGGCGTCCGAGAACAAGCGTGCCCAGGACTGGCCGATAACCCCGGCCCCGATAATCGTGACAATTGACAATTCTTTGCGCTCCTTCCAGCGATGGGAGCAGAGGCGCCGACCGGGTCCGTCATAGGGGGCGGGCACTGCGTTTCCTCTCGCTTCCGGTACTGAATCTAGGCCGCCGGCGTGTGGGAGGGAATGACCAAGTTTGCGGTTCGATTATGATCAATGCGATAACAATGATGTGGACGTCAAACATTTGCGCTATTTCTTGGCCGTCGCTCGCGAGCTGAATTTCACCCGAGCGGCCCGTTCTCTCTACATCTCGGTGCCTCCGTTGTCCCAGCGAATCCGTGAGCTGGAAGCCGAGCTGGGAAGCAGCCTGTTCGAACGCAACACACGCCACACCAGCCTCACCCCCGAGGGAGAGCGATTGTTGCCCTTGGCCGCACGTATCGTCGCGGACATGGATCGCGTTCCCGAAACCGCGCAGGGCACGGATCGGCGTGTGCACGTGAGTCTTGGAATACCCGACCTCCTGGGCATGCCCCAGCGGAAACGGCTCGGGGAGCTGATGGACAGAACATCACGCGACTTCGAAGTCGGAGTGCGTCACACCGCTTCGCTCGATATCGACAGAGCGCTGATAACCCGCACCATCGACGCGGGGCTTTCCAGGGTCCGCTCGACCCACCCCGATCTCAGCGAGGAAGTGATTCTTACCGAGCGTTTGTCGATCGTCTGCGATGCCGCGCATTTCCCCGAGATCCGCACCGTCCGCCCGCAGGACCTGACCGGTTTCACTGTGGTGGAGGGACCTCCGTACTGGGACCTGAGAACGGAAGTCGAACGCGCCCCTCTCCGCAATGCCGGCATCCGATTCGACCCGTCCCTCACGTACACGGATCTGGGCGGAATGCTGTTGTTGCTGCGGAAACATCCGCGGTTCAGCATCGTCCCGACGGACGCCGACATGATCCGAGGTCTGGACCCGAACGAGTTTTCCGTGCATCCGCTGAGCGGGGATGTTCCTCCGATGACGCTGAGCCTCGTACGACGCAGGGCGGACGGCTGGATCCAGGACTTTGCGAGACAATGCGTGATCATGCTCGGTGAGGACGAAGGCTGAGAGCCGGTACTCGGGGCATTCCCCCAAGACCTTGAGAATCGCTTCTTTCTCCTCGGGCGTTACGCTCAGGCTGTACCGCGCCTTGATCTTGAGCTGCCGCATCACATACGAGCAGTGAAATTCTCGACGGGGCGGAAGCCAGCGAGAGGCATCGCTCCCGCCCTTGTCCTGATTCGCGCGGCCGTCCACGGCCAGGAGATTGTCGGGGTCGTTGGCGAAAGTCCGTCGCTTCTCGTCCGTCCACTCCGATGCCCCGGAGGCCCAGGCATTCGAGAGGGCCACCACGTGATCGATCTGGACTTTTCGCGATTCTTTCCCTGCGACGAATTCGATCGACTGACCCGTGTAGGGATCCTCAAGCGTGCCTTTCGCGACAACGCACAGCCCACGATCGCGAAAAGTCGCTCTGGCCAGGTCCCTGGCCAGAATGTCATTTCGCGTGTCGCAACCGTTCCGGTCCTCATCCGACCAGGCTCGTCCGAAGGATTCTCTGTCGTATGCATCCTGGGCACCCTGGTTTTTGACGGACAGGGCAGCCAAGTATCCGGCCGATTCCTCCGAGAGGATGACATGTCCCGCACCACCCTGGATCCATGTGCGGATCCGTTTCCCGGGCCACTCTCCATCTGGGCCGATGAGAAGCCCTAGGCACGCCGGCACCACAAGGGCCAGAGCAACGACCACGGACCAGACCGATCCCCGGACAATTCGACCGCGAGACTTCACCTTTTTCGACCTCATGGACAAAAAATTTGCACGATTCCGGGAATCCGGCCTCTAGATCACGCTGATATAACCGCTTCCTGTGTCTGCGTTGCACCGATCGCCAATTTCTGAGGGCCTGTGGAGGCAATGTGGGCAAGAACCGCCCCCGACTCGCCGCAGCTGCTGAGCTGCCGGGAACCGGGGGCGGTGCTCTATCTTTTCAGGGGAGACGTACCCGCGCCTGACCTATCGATCGAGAATGATCACGTCCAGGGTCCTGGGCCCGTGAACCCCTTCGACGCGCTGGAGCTCAATATCCGAGGTTGCCGACGGCCCGGAGATCATCGTGATCGGGCGCTCGGGATCCACGCGCCGCACCGATTCGGGAATCAATTCCACGATCGACTCCGCCGGAACGATGCAGATGTGATGATCCGGGACCAGGGTGATCGCCCGTCGCCCCTCTTCGTCGGACGCGTTGAGGAAGATCGTTCCGGTCTCGGCGCAGGACACAGTCGACGAGGTGACGACGGCGTCGACGGCGTCCAGTTCGCGGTCGGTCAAGGACCCCGCTCTCTGACCATTGCCCGAATCCACCAGGTGACGCCGCGCAGCGCTGTCCTCGGGCAACCAGTCGAGGTTCAGACCCTTGGGAATCACGTACCGGGCGGACTTGCCGAGAAGTTTCTCGATGCGCTCGGCCACACTGTCCGTGGTCTCCTCGTAGACGTTCGCCTTGTAGTCGAGCAATCGATCGACCAACATGGCCCGCACGTCCTGCGCCGATTTCTCCGATTCCGTCCTGTACGCGCGCGTGACCTCAGGAGCTTCCGGGCTGTCGGCCAGGGAGGCCCTGACTCGTCTGAGTATCTCTGCCTTTGCTTCTGACATGGTCAGTCGTTCCCCTCCTGGGACGAGGTCCCCTCGCCGGTGGTGCCTTGGGAGGAACCGTCCTGCCCCTTGAGCAGGTCCTCTTCGCGCCGAACCATATCGGGCTCTCGGCGCTGCTCCTTCTTGAGCTCAGCGGCCTGCTCCTGGGCCCCCTCACGCTCTTCCTGGGCCTCGCCCGCATGCCGACGATGGAGCTCTTCGGCCAAACCGGAGTTCTTGGCGATCAAGGCCTCGACGTCGACCCGGTCGGAAACGGCCCTTTGCTTGGGGCCGTTCTTCTTGTTCTTCTTCCACCAGTGCCGAAAAGCTTGTTTCGGAGGCTCCGGGATGTCCCGGTATTTGGTCCATCCCCCGATCAGGCCCGGCAACCAACTGATCTTGTGATCCCGGCCTGCCGCGAGACCCCCCGCGGGCAGACCCCGCTCGGCGATGCTGAGCAATGTCGAATTGGAGAACATCGCTTTGGCACCACCCATGATCGCGTCCATCTGGTCCGGGGCCTGGCGCTTGGTTCCCTCGTCACCCTTGCCGTGTTTGGCGTCCACATCCTTGCCGCGCAGGTGAACCAGGACGTCCGGGATGTTGATCTTCACCGGGCAGGCCTCGTAGCACGCCCCGCACAACGACGACGCATAGGGCAGAGAGTTGTTCTCTTCGGCCTCCACGCCCGTGAGCAGCGGCGAGAGAATCGCGCCGATCGGTCCCGGGTAGACCGATCCGTAGGCGTGGCCGCCGGCCCGCTCGTAGACGGGGCACACGTTCATGCATGCCGAGCAACGAATACAGTGCAGTGCCTGGCGGCCCACCTGGTCCGCGAGAGCGGCGGTGCGCCCATTGTCCATGAGGATCACGTGCAGGTTCTGGGGCCCGTCTCCCGGCGTCACGCCCGACCACATCGAGGTGTACGGGTTCATCCGCTCTCCGGTCGAGGACCGCGGCAACAACTGCAGGAAGACCTCCAGATCCTGGAACGTCGGCACCAATTTCTCGATTCCCATGAAGGAGATGAGGGTATCCGGGAGGGTCAGGCACATCCGGCCGTTGCCCTCGGATTCGACGATGCTGAGCGTGCCCGAATCGGCGACGCCGAAGTTGGCCCCCGAAATCGCGACCTTGTTCCGGAAGAACTTCTCGCGCAGGTGGTGCCGCGACGCCTCGGCGAGCTCGGCGGGGTTGTCCGAAATGTCCTTGTCGATGTGCGGCATCTTCTTCAGGAAGATGTCGCGGATCTCCGAGCGATTGCGGTGAATTGCGGGCACCAGAATGTGCGAGGGCTTGTCCTCGCCCAACTGCACGATCTCCTCCGCAAGGTCGGTCTCCACGGCCGAGACGCCGTTTTCCTCGAGGTACTCGTTGAGGCCGGTTTCCTGGGTCGCCATCGACTTGATCTTGATGACTTCTTCGGCCTGCTGTTCGCGGATGATGTCCAGAGCGATCTGGTTCGCTTCATCGGCGTCGCGCGCCCAGTGGACCTTCCCTCCGCGCTCGGTGAAGTTCTTCTCGAACTGTTCGAGCAATTCGGGCAGGCGTGCCATGACGTCCTGTTTGATCTCGGATCCGGCGGTGCGGAGGAGCTCCCAATCCGGCAATTCCCCGACGACCTGTGCACGCTTGTCGCGGATCGTGTGCGTGGCGAAACCAAGGTTCGCACGCAACTGTTCGTTCTTGAGCTCTCGCCCGGCGAAGGACGTGAACGACTCCTCGGCGGCGATATTGCCGGTACCGTGAAAGACCTTGGGCATCCCCAACTGTGTGACGGTCATGCTTATTTCCCTCCCGTGGTGGTGGTCAGGGCCACCGGTCCGGAGACTTCGAGCGGATTGTCTTTGGTGCTGGCGAGGATCTCGGCGAAGTGCAGGGTCGTCACGTCCGAACCCTTGCGCGAGAGGGCACCGCCAATGTTCATCAGGCAGGAGACGTCTCCCCCGGCGCACATCTCCGCGCCGGTCGATTCGATGTTCTTGACCTTGTCGGCGGTCATGGCCCCCGAGGTGTCAGCATTCTTGAATGAGAAGGTGCCGCCGAAACCACAGCACTGGTCAAGGTCGGGCAGCTCGGCGAATTCGAGGCCCTCAACGGTTCGCACCAAATCGGACTGGCGGCTGCCCAACTGCATGATCCTCATGCCGTGACAGCTCGAATGGAATGTGACTTTGTGGGGGAAATACGAGCCGAGCTGCTCGGCCGCATCGGTGATGCCCAGGACGTCGATCAGAAGTTTCGACAGTTCGAAGGTCCTGCCCGCAACGTCCTCGGCCGCGATTGCGGTTCCTTCGTCGCCCGCGTGTCGCGCAATCATGGGCTGCTGGTGCCCGAGGGAGACGACGCAAGAAGCGGAGGGGGCCACGGCGACGTCGTAGTCCCAGTCTGAGAACGCATCCACGTGGTTCTTGACGATCGAATACGCATCATCGAAGTACCCGCTGTTGACGTGCATTTGGGAACAACACGTCTGACCGGGTGGGAAAACAACGTCGTGACCGAGGCGTTCCAGGATGTCCACGGTCGCTCGAGCGACCCGCGGGTACATCGCGTCGACGATGCACGTTGAGAAAAGTGCGATCCGCATGGCGTCTCCATTCCGATTAGTGCGGGCCCGCTCCCGGAGTGGGGCGGGAGGATGCCCACCAGTCGTTCCCACCTTAGTGACAATTTATTAACCACCTCCAATAAGGAGCCCCTAACTCACCCCGATCGAGGCAGTTTATGAGTGTCCGGCGCGTAATTTCAGGCAACACGGCCGAATTAGCGCATCTTTTCCTTACCTAAAAACCATCTTGTTGTGTGCCGCGCCATGGCCGCGTCCAACCACCCTCGCACCCTGTTTTGATTTCCTCTCGCCCATCGGTATGGTACTGGTCTGACCACACTGTAATGCGGGACACATAGCACCAGAATAAGTCTCACAGACGTGGTCACCTCACTCATTGCATCAGCGTTGATGCTCGTTCCAGGACGCGCGTCAACCCATCACAAGGAGACCGCGTGGATACATTCACAGCCACCACCACCGCCGTCGGCGGCTCGGTCGGGCTCTCGGCGCTCGTCGCTATCCTTCCGCTGCTGACGTTCTTCATCATGTTGCTCGGGGTCAAAGCCAAGGCCCACACGTCGGCGCTCAGCGCGTTGCTGGTGTCGATCATCGTCGCGGTGATCGGCTTCAAGATGCCCCTGGGACTCACCCTGATGTCCGGAACACAGGGCTTGGCCTATGGGGCCTTCCCCATCGTCTGGATCATCGTCACGGCCCTGTGGTTCTACCAGGTCACCGTCGAGTCGGGCAGATTCGAGGATTTGCGGCTGACCTTCGACCGCATCGGAGGAGGTGACATCCGCATCCAGGCGATTCTGATTGCCTTTTGCTTCGGAGGTCTCCTCGAGGCCCTGGCCGGCTTCGGGGCGCCCGTAGCCATCACGGCGACTATGATCCTCGCCCTCGGGGTCAAGCCGTTGCGCGCGGCCGTGACTGTTCTGGTCGCCAACACGGCTCCCGTGGCCTTCGGGGCCCTGGCCATTCCGATTACGACCGCGGGAACGCTGACCGGCGAGGACCCCGCCCACATCGGGGCGATCGTGGGGCATCAGGCTCCGTTCGTGGCCGTGTTCGTGCCCTTCGTCCTGCTCTTCCTCCTCGACGGTTTCAAAGGCGTCCGCGACGCGTGGCCCGCGGCTCTCGTCATCGGACTTTCCTTCGGTATCGCCCAGTGGTGGTCGGCGACCCATTTCTCCTACGAGCTGACCGATATCGTCGCTTGCCTCGTCTCCCTGGGGGTCGCGGTGCTGTTCCTCAAGGTGTGGAAGCCCCGCGGAACCGAAGCATTTCGTGAGCGCTTCGGAATCGAGACTCCTCGGGCCACGGAGGGACTGCGTCCGGTCCGGGTCTGGATGGCCCTCTTGCCGTACCTCGTGGTCGTTGGCGTGTTCGCCGTCGGGAAGCTCTGGAAAGCGGGTATCGATGTTCCCCTCGCACTGAAGAAGACGGACATCAAGATCCCCTGGCCGGTCACGTCCGGCCACATTGTCACCTCGTCGGGCAAGCCCATTTCGGGCACGACCTTCAATTTCCAATGGCTCTCCAACCCGGGCACCATGCTTTTGATTGCCGGACTGATCGTGACCGTGCTCTACATGATCTTCCACGAGAACGGCAGGTACAGGCTCGGTTTCGGTCAGTCCGTTGCCCAGCTCTGGCACTGCTTCTACAGGATGCGCTGGTCGGCCCTGACCATCGTGTCGGTCCTGGCCCTCGCCTACGTCATGAACTTCTCGGGGCAGACCGTATCCATCGGTACATACCTCGCATCCCTGGGTGGCGTCTTCGCCTTCCTGGCTCCTACCCTCGGCTGGCTCGGTACCGCCGTGACCGGATCGGATACTTCGGCCAACGCGTTGTTCTCCAACCTGCAGCACACGGCCGCAACCAACGCCGGGCTCAATCCGGATCTGATGCTGGCGGCCAACACGAGCGGAGGCGTGGTCGGCAAGATGATTTCCCCACAATCCCTGGCGATCGCCGCGACCGCCGTGGACATGGAGGGCAAGGAGTCCGAGATCTTCAAGCGCGTGATCCCGTGGTCCCTTGCCATGCTCGTGATCATCTGCACGTTGGTGTTCCTGCAATCGAACCTGCTCTCCTGGATGCTCCCCTGACCGACGACGCTTTGCGCAGCTAAGGTTGTGTTCTGTGGAGAAGAAGACCTACACCATCGTCCTGCAGAACATCGAGGATCGACTGCGCAACGGGGAACTCGCCGTGGGCGACAGACTTCCGGCGGAGCGCGCCCTCGCAGAGGAATTCGGGATATCCCGTGCCTCGGTCCGTGAAGCCATCCGGGTCCTTGACGCGATGGGACTCGTACGTTCGGGAGTCGGATCAGGTCCCAGCGCGGGGGCGGTCGTGGTCTCGGAACCATCGGCCGCCCTCGGCTGGGGCCTTCGCATGCACCTGGCGTCGAATTTCCTGCCCGTGGGAGATGTGGTTGCGACCCGTGAACAACTCGAGTCGCAAGCCGCCGCCGACGCGGCAGCTCGGTGGTCGACGACCCAGGACAAAATAGCCCTGACCAGGGCCAAGAGGTATCTGGATGAGATGGATGACCCGATGCTTCCCGATATGCGCTTCCACGAGCTGGATGCACACTTCCACCTGGTGGTCTCGGGGCTCGGTGGCAACGTCGTCGTCACCACGATCCTGGACTCGTTGCGCCAGGCTACGGTCGGTTATGTTCAGGAGGGCGTACCCCGCCTCGGGGACTGGCCCTCGGTTCGTCGAACCCTGCAGGAGCAACACCGCGGAATCCTCGAATCGGTCCAGGGGCGCAGCCCCGAAGAGGCTTCACAGAGGGTCCGGGAGCACATCCGGTGGTTCTACGGAGTGGCCTATGAGGAAAATTCCGTTCCGGTGAGTTTCTCGTAGGCCTCGACGTACCGTGCACGGGTCCTATCCACGATTTCAGAAGGAAGTTCGGGTGGTGGCGTCGCCCTGTCCCACCCCGCGGCGTCGGACAGCAACCAGTCACGCACGAACTGTTTGTCGAAACTCGCCTGTGCGCGCCCCGGGGCCCACTGGGCCCCGTCCCAGAATCTCGACGAATCGGGGGTCAGGACCTCATCACCCAGCGTGACCTCCCCGCGGTACGAGTCGAGACCGAATTCGACCTTGGTATCGGCGACAATGATTCCTTGTTCCCGGGCGATTCTTTCGGCAGTGCCGTAGATGTAGAGGGTCAGCTCACGGATGCGCTCCCCCATCGCGCGACCGACGGCGTCGGTCATCTCCTCGTACGTGATGGCTTCGTCGTGCTCACCGACCTCGGCCTTGCCCGTCGGCGTGAAGATCGGAGCTTCGAGCCTGGAGCCGTCGACCAGGCCTTCCGGTAGTTCGATGCCGCACACCGTGCCGGACCGCTGGTACTCCTTGAGGCCGGTACCGGTCAGGTACCCCCGGGCGATGCACTCGACCGGGAACATCGACAAGGACTTGCAGATCATGGCGCGTCCGAAGACTTCTTCCGGGACGTCGGTCGAGAGCACATGATTGGGAACCTGGTCGAGCTGCTCGAACCACCACAGGCTGAGCTGGGTCAGGATCTTGCCCTTGTCCGGAATGGGGGTGGGCAGGACATGGTCGAATGCGCTGATCCGATCGGTGGCCACGACCATCACGGATCCCGCACGGGCCTCGGCGTTGTCCGCGAAGGAGCAACCGATGACGTCGTTGCCCTCCTCCGGGACGTAGAGGTCCCTGACTTTTCCCGAATAGATGTGCTTCCAGCCCGGAATGTCGGTGGGCTCTGGGGACATGCGCTGCGCTCCTGTGTGTGAGTGATGTGCGGGCCCCACGCCGCACGCGCGAGGCCGACGATGTGTGGTCTAGGGGCAGGGAACCTTGACCTGGCCTGCTGCGGCTTTCTCCGCAATATCCCGGCGATACTGTGCGCCGTCCCAGGAAATCTTGTCAACGCCTCGGTAGACCTTTGCCCTCGCGTCGTCCAGATCATCTCCGAGCGCGACGACGGCGAGCACTCGGCCCCCGGAGGTCACCACCGAGTCCGTCCCGGACAGCGTCCGCTTGTTGCTGGTCCCGGCGTGCAGAACGGAGACGTCCTCGAGGGCCTCGGCGTCGGCGATACCGGTGATGACGTCGCCCTTGCGCGGGGACTCCGGGTAGTTCTCAGCAGCCATGACGACCCCCACGGCGGTCCGGAGATCCCATCGCAGAGATTCTCGACCGTCGAGCCCGCCCTGGGCGGCCCCCAAGAGAAGTTGGCCGAGCGGGGTTTTCAATCGGGCCAGTACTGCCTGGGTTTCCGGATCGCCGAAGCGGGCGTTGAATTCGATGACTCGAATACCGCGGCTCGTCAGCGCAAGTCCGCAGTAGAGGACGCCCACGAAGGGGGTTCCGCGATCGGCCATCACGTCAATCGTCGGCTGGGCCACGCGCCGGACGACTTCATCGGTGAAGTTCTCGGGCAACCACGGCAACGGGGTGTACGCCCCCATGCCGCCCGTGTTCGGTCCCTCGTCGTTGTCGTAAATCCTCTTGAAGTCCTGGGCCGGGGTGAGGGGTACGGTGCGGCGCCCATCGCTGATCACGAAGAGCGAGACCTCCGGGCCGTCCAGGAATTCCTCGATGACCACGGAAGAGCCTGCGTCGAAGCAGGCCTCGGCGTGGGCCAGTGCGGCGTCGCGGTCCTCGGTGACGACGACACCTTTGCCCGCCGCCAGACCATCGTCCTTGACGACGTACGGTGCCCCAAAGGAATCGAGGCATTCCTCGACCGTCGAGAGATCGTGAGCGACGCGGGCCATCGCGGTCGGGACGTTGGCGGCGGCCATGATCTCTTTGGCGAATGCTTTGGAGCCCTCCAGTTGGGCGGCGTCGGCGTTGGGCCCGAAGACCGGGAACCCAGCCTCTCGCAGAGCGTCCGCAACGCCAGATACCAGGGGAGCCTCCGGACCGATCACGATCAAGTCCGCATCCAGGCGTTCGGCGAGAGCAGTGGTTTCCTCCGGACTGTTCGCGTCCACGGCATGGGTCCGAACAATCTCGGCGATCCCGGCGTTCCCGGGTGCCGCGTGGACCTCCGTGACCGCCGGATCGCGCAGGAGCGCGGTGATGATCGCGTGTTCGCGCCCGCCCGGGCCCAGCACCAAAATCTTCATGGAGCAACCATAGCTAATCGGCAACGATGAGTACGCATCGTTTCCGACTTCCCGGACGATGTTGCGCGTTCAACCCTGTCGGGCAGGTTTACAGGAGCCCTTCGTTCTCAAGGAGCGGACGTACGCCTTCGCCGAACCAGTAAGCCTCTTCAAGGCACGGATACCCGGAGAGCACGAATTCGTCGAACCCGACCGCAATGTATTCCTTGATGAGGTCGGCAACTTCACGGTGGGACCCGACGAGCGCTGTGCCGGCTCCCCCGCGCACGAGCCCCACGCCTGCCCAGAGCCCAGGGTAGATTTCAAGGTCCGAGACCGACCCACGGTTCAGGTCCAGCATCCTCCGTTGGCCTTCCGATTCGGACCGGCGCAACGCATCCTGTTGCTTCCGAATCAGCTCCGGATCGAGCCCGTCCAGCATCTTCTCGGCGACCGCCCAAGCTTCCTCCGAGGTGTCCCGCGAGATGGTGTGCAACCGGATTCCGAACCTGACGTTGCGTCCCTGCTCGTTGGCCAGCCCCCGGATCCAGTCGATCTTTTCCTTGGCTTGCTGCGGGGGTTCACCCCAAGTGAGGTAGACGTCCGAGTGGGCGGCGGCAATTCGGCCCGCGGCCGGGGAGGAACCACCGAAATAGATCTCGGGACGCGGCTCGGGAGCATGGGCCAGTCGTGCCTGTCCGACCCGGATGTGATCGCCCTCGTAGTCGAACGGTTCGCCGTGGTCCCACAAACGGCCGACGACGTCGAGGAATTCACCCGTCTGCGCGTATCTCGCGTCCTTGTCGTTGAAGTCGCCGAATGCTTGCTGTTCCGCGGACTCCCCTCCGGTCACGATGTTGACGTTCAATCGCCCACCGGTAATGTCCTGGTAAGTCGCGGCCATCTGCGCCCCAAGAGTCGGCGAAATGGCGGCAGGGCGGAACGCGACGAGGAATTTGAGGGTCTCGGTGTGCTGGGCGATTGCGGCCGTGGTCAGCCACGAGTCCTGGCACCACAGACCGGTCGGAGTCAGCACGGATTCGAAGCCGTTGTATTCGGCTGCCTGGGCAACTTGAGTCAGGTACCGAAGGTCGGGCCGCCTGGTTGCCGCGGTTCCCACGACGTCGGCGCCGTGACCTCCCCCGACGATGCCCCGGGAGTCGGAGCTCGTCGGCAGGAACCAGTGAAGTTTGAGCGCGTTCATATCATTCCCCCGGAGTCGTTGTCTGGACGTTCTCGTCACGGTACTGCCCCGCTCACGGCGAGGTATCGGGGCCGACATTCGGGGCAAAAATACGTCATACATGACCTGCCGCCAGGCTGTCTCCCTCCCCTGGACGACCGTCCGGGCGACGGTCGACTCGGGAAGAACACGGTCGAGTGGTGCGTGGGTCAGGACCTCGACGCCGGCCCGTTGTCGAGCGCGGAAAGACTGACGTTACGTAGCGGTGCTGTCATGGCCGCCGCGATACTCCGAGGGCCCGAATGGGGACGCCCCAGTCGTGCTATTGGCCCCGAGGGGGCGCCACCGATCCCCTCTCCACCAGCGGCATCGGAAGCTCAAGGCGATCATTGACTGGGTTCAGGGCCTCCTTGACCCCGGCCATGCCCATGTCGCGGTAGGGAAGGCGCATGGTTGTCAACCCGGGGCGCACGTAGTCCGCCAAAGCCTCGTCGTCGAAAGACATGACCGAGACATCGTCGGCGATCGCGAGTCCCAGCTCTGCCGCCGCTTGGTAGACGCCGAAAGCCACGCGGTCGTTCGCCGCAAGGATGGCGGTAGGGCGGGACGGCGACTCAAGCACGGAGATGGCGGCCTCGCGGGCTGGACCTGGTTCCCACTCGGGCAGGTCACAGGTCGTGATGAAATGTAGCCCTGCGTCCGCCATGGCACGGTCAATACCTTGGTAGCGGCGCCCAACCGTTGCCGAGACCACGGGATCCAGCATGCGTTCAGACCGACCGACGAACGCGATGCGACGGTGCCCCGCTCGAATCACATATTCGGCGGCGGCTCGTCCCGCCGCGAATTCGTCCGGAAGCACGCTCGGGAGCCCGTCCGAAAGACCGTTGACGATCACCGCCGACATCCCGGCAGGCATAGGCGGCAATTCGATCTTGCGGGCGACCATGAGACCGATGACGATGGCGTCGACTTTGCGGTCCGAGAGGTCGACAACGGCCCTCTCCCAACGGTCCGGATGGTCGTCCACCTCGGCCATCATGACGCTCTGCCCCTTCGATTCGGCCGCGTCCAAGACTCCACGGATCATCGCTGAGGCATATCGGGTGACCGTGACGCCGTCGGAGACGAAGCCGAGGGTCTTGGTCCGTCCCGTGCGCAGACTCAGAGCGGTCGGATCCGGGGAATAGCCGAGCGCGTCCGCGGCGGCCCGTACCCGGCGTGCGGCGTCGTCGGAGATCCTCGTTCCGGTCCTGCCGTTGAGCACGAAGCTCACGGTGGTCGGAGACACCCCCGCACTGCGGGCGACGTCGGCCTGAGTAGGGCGCTTGCTCATGGATCTCCTCATTGCCACCGGCTCTCGCCCGTCCGGGCACGACCGTAGCCCATCCTACGTGAGACGTGGACCACGCGAGAGATCGGTGATACCGTTCTGCTAAATCGATTTAGCATGACAACCGACATGCCCGACGACGAATCACAAGGAAGTGGCAGCGTGGCCGACTCCTCCAGAATCAAGCAGCAGCTCACGAATCCCGCGTACCAGCAGAGCTCCCTGACTCTCCTCCTCTTCTTCGCCTCGTGGGGCGTCTGGTGGTCGTTCTTTCAGATATGGCTGACGGACGAGAGCTCGGGGCTGGGACTCAGCGGCGGGGCGGTCGGAACCGTCTACTCGATCAATTCCGTCGGAACCCTGGTCATCATGCTCGCCTACGGCGCCGTCCAGGACCGACTGGGCATCCGACGTCACCTGGTGATCGGGGCCTCGATCATCATGTCGTTGATCGGCCCCTTCATGATCTGGGTGTACCGGCCGTTGCTGGAGAACGCGTTCATGGTGGGGACCATCGTGGGTGCGGTCGTGCTCTCGGCGGGTTTCGTCGCCGCGGCGGGGCTGATGGAGGCGTTCTCCGAACGCCTGTCGCGCACCTACAACTACGAGTACGGCCAGGCTCGCATGTGGGGCTCTTTCGGATACGCGGTGGTGGCCCTGATTGCCGGGTTCCTCTTCACGGTCAACCCGAATCTGAACTTCTGGCTCGGATCCGTGTTCGGCATTCTGTGCCTCTTCGTCCTGACGTTGTGGAAGGCACCGGCCACCCCACCGCGGGAAGAGATGACCACCACCATGGATCCCACCAGAGCGGACACCACACCGGGGCTCCGCGAGTTGCTCGGCGTACTGCGCCTCCCCTCGCTGTGGGCGATGGTCGTGTTCGTTCTGCTCTCCTGGACCTTCTACACGGTCTTCGACCAGCAGATGTTCCCGGATTTCTACACCAAGCTCTTCGACACCCCGAGCCAGGGTCAACAGGTCTACGGAGTGCTGAATTCCGTGCAGGTTTTCCTGGAAGCCATCATGTTGGGCCTGGTACCCATCCTGATGCGGAAAATCGGGGTCAAGAACACTCTGATGCTGGGGATGATGGTCATGTTCCTGCGGATCCTTGGGTGTGCCGTCTTCCACGACCCGGTGATGATCTCTTTCGTCAAGATGTTCCACGCGCCCGAAGTCGCCCTCTGCATCCTGCCCGTCTTCCGGTACTTCACGGTTCACTTCAACCCTGCCCTGTCCGCAACCATGTACATGGTCGGTTTCCAGCTGGCATCCCAGATCGGGAACATCCTCCTCTCCCCTGTTCTGGGAAACCTGCGCGACGCGATCGGATACCAACCGACGTTCTACGTCATCGCCGGCATTGTTCTGGTCGCCGCCGCGTACGGGTTCCTGGTCCTCAAGAGGGACGACCAGGACGTACAGGGCGACCCCTTCCTCCGCGATGCCCCACGAGAATCCCAGAAAGCGTAATCTCTCATGCCCGACTCCACTTTGATGACCCGTATCGACGCCGCACAGTCCGCGAACCGTGCTTTGGCGGAACAACGCAACGACCGGTGGTATCCGCAGTTCCACATCGCGGCCCCCGCAGGATGGATCAACGATCCCAACGGCCTGTGCTTCTACCAAGGTCGGTACCACGCCTACTTCCAGCATCACCCCTATTCGACCCAGTGGGGACCCATGCATTGGGGACACGTTTCCAGCGAGGACCTCGTCACCTGGACCAGGGAACCGATCGCCCTGGCGCCTTCCCTCGAAGAGGACCGTGACGGCGTATTCTCCGGTTCGGCGGTGGAGGGCGACGACGGCCGCCTCTATGCCTTTTACACGGGCCATCGTTGGCGCAACGGGATCAACGAGGATGAAGGCAACCTTCAAGTCCAGTGCATGGCGGTTTCCTCGGACGGGGTGACCTTCGAGAAGCACGGCGTCGTCGTCGAAGGCCCCGCGGATCTGCTCCACTTTCGTGACCCCAAGGTCTGGCGCGCGGAGGGAACCTGGTGGATGGTCTTCGGCGCATGTTCGGCCCGGAACCGCGGCGAGGTCTGGTTGTACCGGTCCGACAACCTGACCGACTGGGTGTTCGACCGGATCCTCTACCGGGATCCGAACCGGGACTCGTTCATGCTGGAGTGCCCAGATTTCTTCCCGCTGGGCGATCACTGGGTCCTCCTCATCTGCCCCATGGGCCACAAACCGCGCGGGCACACCGGGCGCAATGGTCACCACGCCGGGTACGTGGTCGGCGAGTGGACACCCGGAGGCGACTTCTCGCCGCTGACCGAATACCGCCACCTCGACTGGGGCCACAATTTCTATGCCCCGCAGACCTTTGCGGCTCCCGACGGCAGAAGGATCCTGTTCGCGTGGATGGGTGCGTTCGACCGGGAACTGCCGACACAGGCCGACGCCTGGGCGGGTCAGCTGACCGTTCCGCGAGTCCTCTCCTTGGACGACCGCCTGCATCTGCACAACCGACCGGCAGCCGAGATCGCGCTCCTGCGAAAAGATTCCCACGCTTTCGGGGCCTTCACTGCCCCGGAGGGAATGCGCGATGTGATTGCCGGAATCGACACGGCCGAAATCGAACTCGTGCTGGACCTGCGCGCCACGACGGCCGAAAGAGCGGGGCTGTCCATTGGTCGTACCGGTGACGGGGCGGAAGCAGCGTTCGTGGCCTATGACGACCAAATCGAACGCGTTGTCCTGGACCGTCGCGGGTCAGCAACTCCCGACCGCGGAATACGTTCCGCTCCTGCCCGGGCGACGGAGGACGGCAACCTCAAGCTGCGTGTCCTGGTGGATCGCGGATCGGTCGAGGTGTTCGTGAATGAGGGCGAGGAATCGATCTCATCCTTCGTTTTCCCCGGTGCTGGCGAGCGCCGCGTAGCCCTCACCGTGGAGTCAGGAGACGCCGCCGTGAAGGAACTGACGATTCGACCGATGAGTGGGCACTGGGGCTAGTCCGGAACCCGACTCAGGGCCTCAGCGCCCGAACATTCTGTGATCGCGGCTTCCTGCCCTGATGGGGCCTCACGCGAGACGCCATGTCCCTGGCGTCCCATGATGGGAATACCGTCGGCACAGTTCGGCACCGGGAAGCCGAGAGAGTCACGCGACCTCGGGGTGTGCGATGAGCCGTCTCCGGCGAGCCAGGCATTCACGATAGACCTCCGCCGGGGCCGCTCCGGGCCGTTGGCTGACCGACTCTCCCCAGACCATCCAGGCCGTGCGCCATCCAGTCAGTGCCAATTCGGCGACGAGAAGTGCGTCAGGTTCCGACCAATCGGACGCGGTTGCCCGGATGCGTCCCAACAATTTCTCGAGGACCGCCCTTTCCTGCCCGGTGGCCGCCATATCGAATTCGGCATCAGTGGCGAACAAGCGAGAGATGCGGCGATGATCCTGGGCCTCGGGAGACGAGTCCTCCGACATGATCTCGACCATGGCGTCCTCGATCTTCCCGAGCGCGTCACCCGGGGAAGTATCGGAAAAGTCCAGGCTGTCGATCGCGCGTATCAGCCTGCGTTGCACCGGCATGGCGGCCTCTTCCTTCGAGGAAAAATATCGGAAGAAGGTTCGGGAGGAAATGCCTGCCAGGTCGGCGATGTGGCGAACCGTCGTCGCTCGCACCCCCTGGTCCTCGAATAGACTCAGGGCCGCCCGGTGGACTTCGCGTTCGGTCTGCAGCCTGCGGCGGGTTCTCAAATCCGTCGACTCTTCCATGGTGGCCTCCTTGATCCTCGCGACCGTGCCGGACATCACACATTCATGGCACTTACGCCAAAGTGGCACACTGTGACAATATCGAGGGCCCCACCCCTCACAGAAATCAGGTACGTGCATGTCCTCAGACGCCTCGCACACGAATTCCCGGACCCGGCCCGTCCAGCAGGACGAGGCCACGCCGCGGCCGGAGTCGGACTCGGATCGCCCTCCCGAGGTACTGACGACAAGGCACATCGTGAGTGTCCTGGCAGTCCTGGTCGTTTCGGCGCTCATCATGATCCTCAACGAAACGGTTCTGTCCGTGGCGATCCCGGACATCATGAACGACTTCGGGATCAGCGCGGCCACGGCTCAATGGCTCACCACGGGCTTCCTCCTGACCATGGCCTGCATTATTCCGACCACAGGGTGGATGCTCGAGCGGTTCACGATCAAACGGCTTTTCGTCGTCGCGCTCAGCCTCTTTGTGGTGGGGACGGCGCTTGCGACTTTTGCTCAGAACTTCCCGACGATTCTCGCCGGACGCATCATCCAGGCCGGAGGCACGGGAATCGTTCTTCCCCTGCTCATGACCTCGACCCTCATCATGGTCCCTCCCGCACGCCGCGGAACGGTCATGGGCCTCAACTCCGTGGTCATCGCGGTCGCACCGGCCATCGGCCCCACACTGTCGGGCATCATCGTGAATGCGCTGAGCTGGCATTGGGTCTTCGGCCTCATGCTCCCCATGGGCGTGCTCGTTCTCCTCATCGGCAGCTTGGTCCTCAAACCCACCGGGCAGACTCGTGCTCTCCCCCTGGACGTGCCCTCCGTATTTCTGGCGGTCGTCGGCTTCGGGGGCGTCGTCTATGCGCTCGGCTCCGTGAGCACAATCGTCGCAGGAAACCTGACGCCTTTGATCGGGCTCGTCCTCGGCGTCATCGGGCTCAGTCTTTTCGTGTCGCGGCAACGCCGGTTCCAGAGGAATTCCGAATCGGCGTTCCTCGACCTGCGCCCCTTCGGTGTCCGCAATTTCCGCCTCGGGGTGTGCGTTCTCATGATCGCCATGGCCGTGATGCTGGGGTCGGTCATGGTCCTGCCGATTCTCCTGCAATCGGGCATGGGCTTCAGCGTGCTGACCGTCGGCCTGGTCATGCTGCCGGGCGGTCTGATCCAGGGCCTTCTTTCACCGCTGATCGGCCGAGCCTACGACAAGTTCGGCCCCCGGCCGGTGGTGATTCCCGGGACGATCCTGCTCGCGGCGGGCGAATGGCTGTTTTTCCTGGTCGCCCCGGGCACGGGAATTGCCTACATCGTGGGCGTCCACATCGTGTTCAGTCTCGGCATGGCCATGATCATGACGCCGATGATGACAGTTGCCCTCGGTTCCTTGCCGCACCATCTGTACGGCCACGGTTCGGCCATCATGAACACTCTCCAACAGCTGGGCGGCGCCACCGGTACAGCGCTGCTGACCGCAGCGCTGAGCCTCGGCGCAGCCGTCGCGGTCGTCGGGGGCGCGTCTGCAGACGATGCCCAGATCAGCGGAGCTCATGTTGCCTTCTGCTTCGGGGGCCTCCTCGGCCTTGTCGCCATGGTCATCGCGCCCTTCATCAGCAAGGTCAAGGAGGCGAACGACGTCGCACGGTAGCCCACGGGCGTTCCCCGACCGTGGAACAATGTCCCGTATGCAGACTTTCAGCTGGGACAACGCGGTCGAGTTGGCCGTCATCGAACGGAGCGGTTTTGTGGAGTCCCGCCACATCGGGGCCGCGTCGGTCGTCTCGCCCGAGGGCGAAGTCGTCGACTCCCTCGGCGACACATCGGCCCCGATCTTCCCTCGGTCGACCCTCAAACCGTTCCAAGCGATCGCATCCCTCAAGGCCGGGGCTCCCCTGCGCGGTGCCGAAATAGCCATTGCGGCCGGATCCCATGAGGGCTCTTTCGAGCAGATGCAGGTCGTCGCGAACATGCTCGAAGCCGCGGGTCTCTCCCCGAGCGATCTGCAGTGCCCGGAGGCCTACCCCAAGGACAAGCGGGCACACTCGTATCTTCTGGCCCATGGCAAGGGAAAACAACGAATCGCTTTCAACTGTTCCGGGAAGCACGCGGCCTTCCTCTCCGCGTCGGCGGAGAACGGCTGGGACCCGGCGACGTATTTGGACCCGGATCATCCCGTTCAGCGGATCGTCATGGAGATCGTCGAGGAGCTCACGGGCGAGTCCGCGGGACTCGTCGGCGTCGACGGTTGCGGGGCCCCCGTGCCGACCATCAGCCTCAACGGGCTGGCCACGGGCTACGGCAAACTGGGCGCCGGCATCCGCAACATCGGCGCCGACGCCCGGGTTGCGACCGTGGCCACCGCGATGGCGGATTACCCGGAGATGGTGCAGAACCACGGCAAGCCGAACACCGTGGTCATGGAAGAGCTCGACGTCGTCGCCAAATTCGGTGCCGAAGGCGTGCTGAGCGTGGGAACCCGCGACGGAGCCGCAGTAGCGGTCAAGTGCTTGGACGGCTCCTTCAGGGCCGCAACCCTGGTGGCCCTGACCCTCCTGGACAGAAACGGATACGTGCCGCACGACGTCGTCGAGTCGCTCTTGCCGCGCGTGATCCTACCGATCACGGGCGGAGGGCGCACGGTCGGCGGCGTACGACTGGGATCGGCGTTCGAGGAGGCCTGACGTGGCACGGCGCAAGATTTCGGACGATGTCGGCCTCGCCGCTCTTCGGTCCTGGGAGGCGGATCCGGACGCCGCCGGCCGCAAGACCACGGCAACCGCGGTCCGCTATGCCCTCGAGGAACTCGCGCATCGCGCCCCCGGCAATTCGGTCGAAGTCCGAGTTCCGCCCTTCGGCGTGACTCAAGCGATCGAGGGGCCACGACACACGCGCGGCACGCCGCCCAATGTGGTCGAGACGACGGCCCAGACGTGGCTCGGACTCGTCACAGGGCGCCTGACGTGGGAGGAAGCACGAGCGAGTGGGTCGGTCGATGCCTCCGGCAATCGGAGCGACCTGTCGGTGCTTCTCCCGCTCTTTGCAACACGGACGTCGATGAAGCGCACCGCCCAGAACAGGTAACCTTGAGCCATGACCGAACCCCCTACTTCGCCCGGCGGCCCCGACGAGTCCGAGGTCCCCGCAACGTCCCCCGATCCAGACCGTCACGAGCCTGAGAACGGTCCGGCAGAAGACCAGTCGACCGACCGCGGTCCCGCCGAACGAGAGGTCGTCGTGCGCCGGGCTCCCTCGGTCATCGCGTTCCTGATCACCGGACTCGTCATCGGCCTCATCGTCGCCGTCCTCTCGACCGTTCTCGGTCCGGCCGACCAGAAATACACGACCGGCGCCATCTTCGGGATGATGGCGGTGATCTTCGGAACCGCCGGCGCCGTCCTCGGTGCCCTCGTCGGCCTGATCGCCGACCGCAGGTCCCGCAAGAAGGCCACCCGATTCCGCGCGGTCCGGATCGATGATGACGTCGAAAAATAGTCGGCCTCCGCGGACTGGGCAGTTGCGGCTAGACTTGCTTTCGTCCCCGTTGTTCCGCACCGGCGGCAACGGCCCGATCCTCCAGACCGCACATTCAGGAAGTAGCTTTCGTGGTTCGACCCGACGGTAAACTCACACACGATATCGACCCCGGAGAGAGAGCCCCCCAGGACGAATGCGGCGTCTTCGGCGTCTGGGCTCCGGGCGAGGACGTCGCGACCCTCACTTATTTCGGCCTCTATGCCCTGCAACATCGTGGCCAGGAATCGGCCGGGATCGCGACGAGCAACGGCGAGCGCCTCTCGGTGTACAAGGACATGGGCCTGGTGTCCCAGGTCTTCGACGAAACCATTTTGGGGACCTTGGGCGGCCACATGGCGATTGGCCACTGCCGCTATGCGACCACGGGAGCGACCACCTGGTCGAATGCCCAACCGACCCTGGGATCGACGCCTCACGGCACGGTCTCACTCGCCCACAACGGCAACCTGACCAACTCGGCAGATCTCTACGACCGGCTGATCGACAAGTCCGGGTTCCCGTCGGCCGGTGAAGTCGCCCAGGGGAACACCACCGACACTGCTCTGGTCACGGCTTTGCTGGCCGAGCATCCTCATGACTCCCTCGAGGAAGCGGCAATGGAGCTGCTTCCGACGCTCCAAGGCGCTTTCTGCCTGACCCTGATCGACGAGAACACGCTCTACGCGGCCCGCGATGCTTATGGTGTCCGCCCACTGGTCCTCGGAAGGTTGGACCGGGGCTGGGTCGTCGCCTCGGAATCGGCCGCCCTCGATATCGTTGGAGCGACCTACGTCCGCGACGTCGAGCCCGGTGAATTCATCGCGATCGACGAGGACGGGGTACGCTCCCGCCGCTTCGCGGAACCGACTCCGGCCGGGTGCGTTTTCGAACACGTGTATCTCTCCCGTCCTGACGCGGTGATCAACGGCCGAGCTGTCTACGAGTCTCGGGTCGAGATGGGGCGGCAACTGGCCCGCGAGCATGCGGTCGACGCCGATCTGGTCATGCCGACTCCCGAGTCCGGGGTCCCTGCGGCCATCGGCTACGCGGAAGAATCCGGGGTTCCGTACGGGAACGGGTTGGTCAAGAATTCCTATGTTGGCCGCACGTTTATCCAGCCGACGCAGACCATGCGCCAGATGGGCATCAAACTCAAGCTGAATCCTCTGCGCACCGTCGTCGAGGGAAAAAGACTGGTGGTTGTGGACGATTCGATTGTCCGGGGAAACACCCAGAGGGCACTGGTGCGGATGCTGAGGGAAGCCGGCGCCGCCGAAGTCCACGTGCGGATCTCGTCCCCGCCGGTCAAGTGGCCCTGCTTCTACGGCATCGATTTCGCTTCTCGCGCGGAGCTGATTGCGAATGGGATGTCGATCGAGGAAATCGGACAGTCGCTCGGTGCCGATTCTCTCGGATACATTTCCGAGGACGGCATGATCGAGGCGACCGAGCAACCCCGGGAGCGCCTCTGCACGGCCTGCTTCACCGGAAATTACCCCATCGATCTTCCGGATGCCGATCGTCTCGGCAAGAACCTCTTTGACGTCCACCGTTCCTCCTCGGCGGGGACCTCCCGCCCGGGCCGGGCTTCGAGGGCGTCGTCGGCACCGAAGAGCTCCTCCGATGCTCAGACCGAGGCGACGACGGCGAAGAACTCTTCGTGCGAGCCCGGACCGGATTCGGACCTGGAACCCCTGGTTCTGCCGCAGGACCGCGGGTCCAGCACCAAGTAACAGCACACCACCGATCCAGAAGGACCAGAGATGGCTCAACCCCACCAGACCACCGCGGGCCTGACGTACGCGAGTGCCGGCGTCGACGTCGAGGCCGGCGATCGCGCCGTCGAGCTTATGAAGGAAGCCGTCCGGGAGACGCACAAGCAGGGTGTCGTCGGCGGCGTGGGCGGTTTCGCCGGGCTCTTCGACGTCTCGGCGCTGACTGCTTATTCGAAGCCGTACCTCGCGACCTCGACGGACGGTGTGGGAACAAAGGTGGCCATCGCCCAGGCCCTGGACGTGCACGACACCATCGGATTCGACCTGGTGGGCATGGTCGTGGACGACATCGTCGTCGTTGGCGCCGAGCCCTTGTACATGACCGACTACATCGCGTGCGGGCGCGTCGTGCCCGAACGGATCGCGGACATCGTCCGCGGCATCGCCTCGGCCTGCTCCGCGGCCGGGACCGCCCTGGTCGGCGGGGAAACGGCCGAGCACCCGGGTTTGCTGGGCGAGCACGAGTACGACGTCGCGGGTGCCGCAACCGGCATCGTGGAGGCCGACCAGTTGCTGGGGCCGGACCGTGTCCGCGAAGGCGACGTGGTGATCGGCATGGCGTCCTCCGGGATCCACTCGAACGGCTATTCGCTGGTCCGCAAGGTGATCAACATGGCGGGTTGGTCCTTGGACCGTGAGGTCTCGGAATTCGGGCGCACGCTCGGCGAGGAACTCCTGGAGCCTACCCGCGTCTACGCAGCCGACGTCCTCGACCTCGCCCGGACGTTCCCGGTCCTCGGTGACGACGGCGCACAAGGTCACGGTGTCCGTGGATTCTCTCATGTCACCGGCGGAGGCCTCGCCGCAAACCTCGCCCGCGTCCTGCCACAGGGCCTCGAGGCCCGGATCGACCGTTCGTCCTGGGAGATTCCGGCGATCTTCCGTGTGATCGGCGAGCTGGGCAAGGTCCCGGAAGCGGATTTGGAGCGCACTCTGAACCTGGGGGTCGGCATGGTCGCGATCGTCGATCCTTCGGTCGCCGACGCCGCGGTGCGCCATCTCAACGACCGTGGCTCCAACGCGTGGGTTCTTGGCACGGTGGCCAGGGCCGATGCGCCCGCCGACCAGGACCCCGATTATGTCCAGGGCGCCAAGGGAGTCGACGGCGGCGCCGTGCGCATGGTGGGTTCCTACGCCTGAGTGACCCCTCTCCCAGAGACACCCCCGGAAGTTATAGGCCACAAGTGCGCCTGCCAGGTGCCCGGATCCCTGGGGCAACGTGCGACCAGCCCGGCCTGCAAGCTCCGGACTTACGCCTCCCGGAGTTCGTGCGACCGTTGCAGCTATCCGACACCTGTCTGACCTGCGACGCTGGAGTGGATAGCACCGGCATTCCGGCACCGGAGACACGTGAACCCGGTCCGCGCGCCTGAAGCCGGCAGCCCACCACACCCCGATCCGCCTCTCGCAAACCAACGGTTCACCGCGGTTGTTGCCCCCCCTCGGCTGGCCGAACCTCTGTCGAGAGGCGGTTGCCCGATTCAGTGGCGGTTGCCCGGCGTGAACGGGCCGATTCCACGGCTGTCAGGCCCCCGGTTGGGAGGCTCATACCCGATTCGGAGGCGTTTTCCCACGTTAGGTGGCGTTTGAACCGCCACCTAACAACGCCAATCGCCACCCAATCGGGTAACCGCCACGCAGACGGCGAGAGCCCCATGCACAGGGGGCAAGACCACCCAGGGGGGAACAAGCACGGCGGCCAGGGAGGGCAAGACCGCGCACGCGCGGCGGAACCGCACA
>JAKDJD010000073.1 GCA_030454085.1 Kocuria sp. | reverse complement strand
AGCTTTAATTTTTCATTCTTTTCCTGGTGTTCGCCACCTCGCTCCCTAACTGGGGGGGGGTGGGCCCCCCGTCCGGGCCCCCCCGCCACAGGTTTTTTGTGTCCGGTTCGAGACCGTACGGGATTCCCCGATTCGGCCAAGTCCCTCACCGGGACCCAAGGACGTCGCCCGCCGGCCCTCAACCCCTGGAGCCTCCGCCACCCAGGCAGAGGCGCCATCGACGTCGCGCCGTTGCCCATCCATCTGGACACGGAAAAGGGCCGGCTGCCGAGCCCGTCCGGGAAATCGAAGTCCCGTCCGGTCGCCAGCCGGCCCCGCCCCTTGAAGGGCCCTCCGATGGTTTTAGCCGAGGGCCGGGGACGAGTAGTACCCGTCCACGGTCATCATTCCGCCGCCATCAACGGCAGTGACCTGGGTTCCTTGTTCCGGGTTGAGAGCAGAAACCATCTGCCCGTCCCCCAAGTAGATCCCCACGTGCGCGTAGTTGTTGGTGAAGACGACGTCGCCCGCCTGCGGATTCGCGGTCGGGGTCAGCTGGTTCATCATGCTGTAGGTGTACGAATCCAGGTTGACCCCGGACTGCGCGTAGACATAAGAGACAAAACCTGAGCAATCCCAGGCCATGTAGTCGCTTCCGCCCCAGACGTAGGCACCGCCCACGCCCGCCATCGCGTCCTGCACGACCTGTGCACGGCTGCCGGTGACGGCGTCGGTCTGCGCTGCGGGCTCGACCTCAGTCGCCTGGCCGTTGTAGGCCTCGGCCGACTGAGCCTGGTCCGCAGGCGCGACCTGGGCCTGATCGACAGCCTGACCGTCCGCGGTCTGCGGGTCGGTCTCGACGGCCGGAATCGTTTGGATCGTGCCATCGGCTGCCACCTGAGTGCCATCCGCGGCGGGAGCAACCGCCTCGGTCTGGGCCTGCGCAGCCGGATCCTGCTGAGCTGCGCCAGAGTCCCACGGTGCCACCCCACCGTCGACGGCGGGTGCCGCATCTTCGGCGGCAGTGATGTCCGCGGCGGGTTGAATCGTGGCATTCTCAGTCTCCGGAGCCGCAGGAGCTTCAGCCGGTGCGGCCTGGGCAGTTGCCTGCTGCGCCCACGGTTCCTGAACCGTGTTGTCGGTCGGCTGCGCCTGGACGGAGGTGGTCGGAGCGGCCTGTTCGGGCGCCTGCTGCTGGACAGCCGGTGCCGCCTGACCGGAAGCCTGCGCAGACACGAAGTCGTGCGAGACCGACGGTGACGTCGCCAGCGCCAGGCTCGGCGTGACCTGAGGCGTCGAAGGAGTAGTAGTGGACGGTGTTGCGGTTGCGAAGGCGTTCGCCGAAGTCATGGATCCGGCGACTGCTCCGAGAGTCGCCAATCCGATTCCTGTGTTGCGGAAGAAGTGTGACTGGGTAACTGGGCGAACACGAGTGATTTGCTGAGCCATGAGAAATGGGTTTCTCCTCTTTGCCTGCGCGGTTGGTGCAAGATCCATCAAGGAACCCCAGTCAGCAAAACCACTTACCCTCGGAGTCTTGTGAGGAAGAGAACCCTCATCCAACACCTCGCCCCCGCCAAAGGTTGTCCTGTGTACAGGTTCCTTGGGCCGCGGCGGGGTTAAGCAAACACCCCAAGGAAGCCGACCTGAATTTCAATCGGCGGACTCAATATAGCACAGTGACTTTTTCTTAGGTATCCCCGGTCACCCCTAGTCAAACGTAAGTCAATGGATCCCCGGCACAATGCCGATGCGCGCGATTTATTTGAATCTCGGAGCGCCTTCTCGATATTCGAAGATTTGTCCTATTGCCTCAGGGAAAGAAGTATTGTAATTGACCTTTTTGTTCGAATGGAACGAAGTTAGTCAATTGTTCATGTTCTTCCGGATCGAGATTCCGAAGGCCTCGGCCGCCGCCGGCAGCGCCTCGAAAATCTCGCCGGTCGACCAAAAATTACAACTTTCGGCGCTTGCACTCCATACGGAAATCCCCAGCTGTGCACAGAGTTTTCCACAGGTGTGGGTAACCGAGGGATGATTCACAGGCCAAGACTCCTCATCTCCCCGACCTGGCGGGCAGGACCGCCATCCACAGGGTTATTAACACGTGTGGAGTTACAGCCCTGTAGTTATTAACAGCTGTGGGTAACTCCTGTGGAAAACCTGCCATCGACGGAAGATCTTGTAATCACATCTTTCCGACGGATCGACCCGTACGCCGGCCCCGATGCTGCGTGATGTCGAAGATCCACGCCACCACGGCTCCCACCACAAGGCCTCCGACATGCGCTTGCCAAGCGATCCCTGGAACCAGGAACCCGAACACCAAGTTGACGGCCACGAGAACCAGCAGCCCTCGAGTGTCTCCCCCGCGGAATCGGGTCCAGGCAAAGAGGGCACCGAACAGGCCGAAGACCCCACCCGAGGCGCCGACCACCAGTGTGTACGGACTCGCCAACAGGTAGACGGCGAAGGAACCGCCGATGATCGACAGCAGGTAGACCGCGAGGAATCTCCATCTCCCCATGCGTGGTTCAAGAGCGGCGCCGAAGATGTACAACGTGTACATGTTCAACGCGATATGGAGCAGGTTCCCCGGCGAATGGACGAAACCGCTGGACAAGAGACGCCACGGCTCGGCAGTGGTGAGGATCGGGGCGTAGGCCAGGGTATTGAGGACCAGGTGCCGCGGGATGACCCACTGCAGAACGAAGACAACGACCGTCACAGCGATCAGGGTCCAGGTGACGGTGAGCCCCGATCCGCCAGGCAGGAATCCCGCGCCTCGCCCCCGTGCATGGTCACGACGTCGGGCATTCTGGTCGACCTCGTGCACACAATCCACGCACTGGATACCGACAGGGGCCTGGACCTGGCAGCGCGGGCATACGGGGCGTTGGCATCGAGTACAGGTCACGTAGGAGACAGTGTCCGGGTGCCGAGGGCAGACCGGCCGGCCTTCACCAGGGGAGGCGGCGGCGTCGCGTTGTCCGTACCGTGGCGGTTCCTGATTCATGAACGGGGGGTTCCTCTCAGAAGGTGGCAGGCCCAGAGCCAGAACGAGGCCCAACCGCAGTACAGCGGAAGGGCCTCGCTCTTCGATACACCGGGTTCTCCCGGTTCCGATTCTCTCGGACTCAGAGTTGTTCGATATCGATGTTCTTGATGACGACGTCCTCAACCGGACGGTCCATCATGCCCGTGGCAACGCCCTCGATCTCGTCGACGACCTTCTTGGAATCGTCATCGGCAACCTGACCGAAGATGGTGTGCTTGCCCTGGAGCCAAGTGGTCGGAACGGTGGTAATGAAGAACTGGGAGCCGTTGGTTCCCTTGCCGTTCTGGATGCCGGCGTTGGCCATGGCCAGCATGTAGGGCTCGTTGAAGTCCAGGTCCGGGCTGATCTCGTCGTCGAACTGGTAGCCGGGACCGCCGATTCCCTGGCCGAGCGGATCGCCGCCCTGGACCATGAAGTCCCGGATGATGCGGTGGAAGATCACACCCTCGTAGAGCGGGGTGTTCTTCTTCTCGCCGGTCTTGGGATCGGTCCATTCCTGGGAACCATCGGCCAAACCGACGAAGTTCTTGACGGTTTTGGGCGCTTGGTGACCGAACAGGTTAACCACGATGTCGCCGTGGTTCGTGTGGAGGGTCGCTTTGGCAGTGGGAATCGCAGTCATGACAAATATTTTCCCACGGTGCCGCCCTACCCCCAACACTGTTCCGCCTACAGTGAAAACAACACGCTCCCACCCCTTGAGGTTGGGGACACTTCGGGCCGTATTACATATCCTGAAGGTGGACTACAACTGACTCGGTAAAACATCCCGTTTTCCACGGATGGCGTCGACAGAGATTCTGTCGGCGCACCGGATCCACGAGGAGGTAACTCATGGGATGCCAGAAGAAGGCTGAAAAGAAGGCCCAGCAGGCTGCGAAAGAGGCCCGGAAGACGGCGAACGCCCGCTACTCCGAGGGTGTCGACAAGGTCAATGAGCTGAGCAACAAGTTGCAGCAGCGCGCCGATCAGGCCAACGACTGGGCGCAGAAGGAGGTTGCGCCCCGTCTCCAGGAGCAGATCGATCGTGCGACCCCGGCCGTCGAGAACGCCGTCGCCAATGCTCGTGAGCGTGCCGGTGAGGCGGCCACGGCAATCGCAGGCAAGCTGAACTCCACAGAGGCACACCCGCAGGTCGAGGCGCTGGCGGCCAAGGTCACCGGTGACAAGAAGTCCGTGAAGAAGGCGCAGAAGGCAGCCGCGAAGCGGGCCGAGGAATTCGCCAAGCAGCAGAAGAAGGCCAACAAGAAGTCGCACAAGGGCCTTGTCTTCTTCGGGTTGCTCGCAGCGGCCACCGCTGCCGGCGTCGCCGCGTGGCGTGCATCCCGCCCGGTCGAGGACCCCTGGAAGACTCCGGCGGATGCCGAGAAGAAGCCCGTTGCCAAGGATTCCGCCGATTCCTCGGCCGCCGGGGCCAAGGCCGAGCCTGCGGAGCAGAAGGTGAGCAAGCCGTCCTCGGCCGCCGCGCCTTCCAACCAGGAGGTCAAGTCCCTGAACGATCCCAAGGACACGAGCCACCCGGCTCCCGGTGCCCCAATGGACAAGCCGGCCACTCCGGTTCAGGGCACTCCCGCAGCGGACAAGGCCTCGGAGACCAAGAAGGCCGACGAGACCAAGTCCTCGGCTCCTCGCCAGGGCGGCACCTCGCAGAACAACGCCGAGGGAAAGCCCGCAGGCAAGCACCAGGCTCCGAAGTCGGGACAGGATGACAAGTAACTGACTGCCCCGGCGTCCCGGACGCCGCACAGCGCCGCCGCGCTCCATGAGCGCGGCGGCGTTTTTTATGGGCCTGATGGCTGTGCCGGAACCACGTCCGCCTGAGGACGGCACCATCCGGAGCCGCGCCTCGGCGCAGTCGGCCACGACCGGCCCCGGCATTTTTCGCTACAGGTCCCAGCCGACGTGTTTCAAATGTTCCTCGACGCGGGCGACGTCACCCGGCAACGGCATCTCGTCGGTAATTTTCGTGATTTCGACACCGATGTCCACGCTACCGGCGGGCATGACGCCTTCGTCGATGAGTTGGCGGCAGATATCGACGACTTCGTCCTCGGCCAGTCTCCGCCGGAGTACGGCGACGAGAGGTACGTAGTCCTGCGAGGGCAAGCCATTGGGGTACCCGGCTCGGAGCCATCTGATCACGGAGGCAACAAGGTTTCGCATGTCGCCCCCTTTCCTAGAGCTCCGCTGCGGTCCCTACTTCTTGGCGAGACCCAGGAAATTGAATCCGGTCATGTGGAACAGAAAATCTTTGGCGATCCAGAGGATGCCCATAACGATGGCCACCAGGATGATCGCGAAAATCAGCCCTCCGATGGCTCTCATGACCGTGGAGGGAGGGCGCACCTGGATGACGCCGCCGTCTTCGGTCCGTTGAGTCTGTCCGGCCGAGATCCGCATCCCCAAGGCAAAGAGCGCGGGGAGGCCGGCGCCGAGAAGCAATCCCGCGATCGTCACGGGAACGAGATTCGAGAGAAGGTGGAGAAAGTTCATGCTCGGACTCCCGGGTTACTGATTGGAAAAGTGCTTGTGGGCGCCGGCTCGTGAATCATGACCGATGATCTCGCCTACCTTGGCGTGAACCATGGTTCCGGTCAAGGAGTTGTCCGGGTCTGCTGTCTCGACCTGTTCCACGACCGGCGTTTCGGTCTCTTCCTCGGCCCACTGGTCATTGACGTTGTCCTGCGTGACGGGGGCCTGACGGGAGCGGTGCCACATGTACCCGGCGAGCACCACGAGCAGGGCGAAGATGACCAACGCTCCCACGAGTTCGTTGGAGACCATGGCGACCATGTGCCCGATGAACCAGGTGACGGCGCCGACGAGCGCGGCCGCCGGGATGGTGATGATCCAGGCGACGACCATCCGACCGGCTACTCCCCACCGAACCTCGGCGCCCTTACGACCGAGTCCGGTGCCCAGGATCGATCCCGTGGCCACGTGGGTCGTCGAGAGGGCCATACCGAAGTGGGAGGAGGTCAGGATGATGGCTGCGGAGGCGCCCTCGGCTGCCATACCCTGCGGGGACTCGATTTCCACGAGACCCTTGCCCAGGGTGCGGATGATCCGCCACCCGCCGAGGTAGGTTCCCAGGGCGATCGCCGCGGCGCAGGTGAGCTTGACCCAGAAGGGGATATCGGCGCTCGGGTCGATCGAGGAAGAGGCGACCAGGGCCAGGAAAATAACTCCCATGGTCTTCTGGGCGTCGTTGGTTCCGTGGGCCAATGACACCAGCGATGCGGTGCCAACCTGTCCCCAGCGGAACCCGCGTTCTTTCTGTTCGTCGCCTACGGAACGCGTGAAGCGGTAGATGAGAGCGGTGCCTACCGTCGAGATGATTCCGGCGACCAGCGGGGCAGCGACCGCGGGGATGATGACCTTGGCGACAATGCTGGTCCACAGGACGCCGCTGAGTCCGAGACCGGCAATCGTGGCACCGATGAGGCCGCCGAACAGGGCATGTGAAGAACTTGAGGGGAGGCCGAGCAACCAGGTCAGGAGATTCCAGGTGATGCCGCCGACCAAACCGGTGAACACGATTATCATCAGGTCGCTGCCAGAGGTGAGATTCAAGTTCACGACCTCTTTGCCGACCGTCTTTGCGACCTCGATGGAGAGGAACGCTCCGACCAGGTTCAGGATCGCCGAGAGAGCGACCGCCACCTTGGGTTTGAGGGCGCCCGTCGCGATCGACGTTGCCATGGCGTTGCCGGTGTCGTGGAAGCCGTTGGTGAAGTCGAAGACCAGCGCCGTGACGATGACAATTGCGAGGATGATGAGTTCAGGTGCCACACCTGAATTATGCGGACATGGAGCTGAAGTCCTGGAGGTGAATACATGAACGGAAGGTTAACTTCGCCGCCGTCGGACTGTGATTTTGGCAATCGTCCTCTCGCTCGAACCATTCATGACGATCATCGCAACGAATGCTGGTACTTGCCCGGTGTCATCCCTACCGCCAGGACTGGGCGGCGAATCCTGGCCGACCGTCCCGGCTCCCTGGTATCAGACACCGATCTTCCCGTGGAGCGATCGGATGAGTTCGTCGTTGCCGAAGCGGACATGCCCGGTCAGCACGAGTGATCGCGATGTGCCATCGGCGTGTGCCCCGCGACGCGAATCAGCGCCGAACGGTCCAGGGGGCCAGTTCGGCCTCGGCCCATTCGCGGGTCTCCAGCGGTTGGCTTTCCAACAGATTCCTCCTGGCACAAGAGGCTCATCAACT
>JAKDJD010000087.1 GCA_030454085.1 Kocuria sp. | reverse complement strand
AGCTTTTCCCCCCCTCTCGGCAGTGGTTTGTATATCCCCGGGTGTGCACTTCCTGACCCGCTGAGGGCCCCCGGGGGTCCCCGGGGGGGGCCCTTCTGCGGCTGATCGTGATCAGCGCGCGTTCCCTTACTGCTCGACGGGGTACTGGATCCCGGCCAGCGGGTCGTACCCATCGGACAGTTCGCCCATGCCGTTGGAAGCGCAGTAGGACTTCACCAGGCGATCGGTCGAAAGGCTGTAGGGCTCGGACGAGGTCCAGTCGATGGTGCACTGACCACCGGTACCCCAGTAATCGTCCAGCTGGGCCGCAGCCTCGGCGTTGGCGGCATCTTCACCCGAACCGGCGGCACCGGACTGGTCGCCACCGGCGGCAGCATCGTCACCGGCTGCGCCGTTCGCGCCGTCACCGGCAGCACCTTCGCCGCCGTTGGCGCCATCAGCACCGCTGCCGCCCTCGGCACCCTCGGCACCCTGGCCACCGTTAGCGGCGTCGCCACCGTTGGCACCGTCACCACCATTGGCGTCGTCACCACCGTTCGCGGCGTCGCCACCATTGGCACCGTCACCACCATTGGCGCCCGCGGCGCCGTTGGCCCCGTCGCTACCCGACGAGTCGCCCGAGCCGCCCGACGACGAACCCGAGCTGCCGGACGAACTGGACGATGATGCCGAGGCCGAGCCCGACGAATCGGATCCACCATTGTCATCCTGGCCGCAACCGGCCAGCGCGAGAGCGACGACCGCCGCACTCAAAGTCAGAACACGCGCTTTCATGTGACCCTCCTCAAAAAAATGTGTCTGCCAACACCTGAGTATAAACAGACTGACGGAATACTGTCTCCCATAAGATCTGTACAAATTCGCACCGTGACCCACGGTTCACTCGAATTACTTGCGTCGTTCAACTAAACGTTCCGCAGAATGTACCAGATTGCTGTGCTATATATCAGTGGCGGGAATCCTCCCGGAAGGATCTCCTATTTACCCCGCCCTTCCGCCATTTCGCGTTGACGGTCAAGATATCGTGGATGCATGATTTCCTCCGCCTTTCGAAACCTGGTGTCATCCGCTCGGGATCATGCCCGTCATTTTCACGACGGCACCGATCACACCGTTTCCGCAGCTCTTCTGACGGCATCCGGTCGGACGGTGCTGGGAATCAATGCCTTTCATTTCCTGGGCGGTCCGTGCGGGGAAATCTCCGCATTGGCCCGGCACGCCTCCACCATCCCGGATGACCCTGTGGTCGGCGTCGTCGCGGTGTCTGGGCCACGGGACGAGGTCATCCCGCCGTGTGGGAAATGTCGCCAGGTTTTTCACGACATCGATCCGCGCATTGAATTCGTGATCCGCGGGCACAACGGCTTGGAAACGCGCACCGCAGCCGAGTTGCTTCCCCACGCCTTCGACCCGAGCCGCCTCGAGAGTGCACAGACGATCTACATGTGGGAAGGCTACGAGGAATCGATTCGTTCGGGGGAGAAGACCCAGACGATCCGGGTCGATGACCCCTTCTCCGTCGGTCCGGCCCGGATTGTCTTCGAGAAGGAATCCGGGGAGACCAGGTCACTCGATGGCACGGTCCGCGGGGTCACGACCCTGAGACGAAAGGAGCTCACCGAAGACCATGCGCGCAAGGACGGATTCGCCGACCTGCGCGAGCTCCACTCGGCCCTGGACACCCACTACCCCGGTCTGAACGGCGACGACCCCGTGGACGTCGTCGAATTCGAGCTGATCGTCACCCCCGAATGAGATGCACCCGGGCCTCGCCGACGTCGATCGGGTCGCCCGGATCCATGCGCTCCAGGCACCACATGAGGTGCCAACGGGGCTCCCGATCGGAATTCGCGAAGCCCCTGTCCAGCAAGTAGTCCGCGACCGACGTCGTCCGGGCGAATTCACGGTCGCCGTCCGGTGTCTCAATCACGTACGTCGCGTGGTGCATGGGGGCCATCCTGCCTGATTCTTGCCGTTGCGTGCTCGTTAACTGTTGCAGGGGCACCCTCCTCCTCACGACCCACGCGGTGGTTGTGAACCATGCGGCCGATGAACTGGGGGGCAGGACCGCCAGGAGCAGCA
>JAKDJD010000072.1 GCA_030454085.1 Kocuria sp. | reverse complement strand
GTCTCTTGATGTCGTTTTCACGAGCCCCTGGCGTTGGGGAGAAACCCATCGATATGGCAACCGGCTGAGCCCAAACGAAGAAGTTCCCGCCGAGGATTCGATACCTTGATTCAGCCCTCTCTTGGAGAGGCGATCAGCTCCAAAAGACCTCCATCTGGTCCCTCAAGATAGATAATACGTGTTCCTGCCCGCGGCCCTTCGCGCATCAGATGTGGTGGTCCAACCGCATGCCAGCGGTAGCTTTGGCACACTTCTAAGGCTTGGTTCATGTCCAACACCGTCAGGGCGATATGGGTTGCTCCGTTGCGGGCAGGGCTTGTCTGTACCCGCCCGACGGGTGCCGGGGCGTACTCCAAGAGTTCTATGCGCTGGTGTGGCCAAGAGTAATCGTTGCCGCATGGATACTGGCACCAGAGACTCCCGTCGTACCAGCCGTAACTGTCTCATCCAGGTCAAATCTGCGCTCTAGGGCAAAGCCAAGGCCATCGCACCACATGGACAAGGCAATATCCAGGTCAGCAACGGTCAGGCCAGTCTGCGCCACATCGGAAACTATTGGAGTGTTCACCCTCCCGATTCTGGCCCCTTCCCCTGATGAACGCGAGGCCCCGGGTA
Source organism: Kocuria sp. (assembly GCA_030454085.1). Lineage (GTDB taxonomy): Bacteria > Actinomycetota > Actinomycetes > Actinomycetales > Micrococcaceae > Rothia. The sequence goes on along the minus strand of JAKDJD010000072.1, from coordinate 6,719 downwards.
AAAGCTTTACGTGGCTGCTCCTAGCGTGCTGTGTAGGCTGATTCTGCACGATTCGCGATGGAGGGCACGGGGCATCCTCTGCTGATCAATCAGCCGCGCAACCATAAGCCATCAGATCCGCTTGGGGCCTGGTTTCAGGTGGCGATAAATTGTCAGCCTCGCACGAAACTAGTTGCTGGGCTTCGAGGGTATGACGAACACGGAGGGGAAAGGGAATCTCGACATCGTGTTTTGCGTTGGCATCATGCGCTATGTTCAGTGCCTGGATCTGCGAAGCGCCTCAGGTTGAGGTCCAGAGCCATGTACAAGCTTCCGGTTACCGTGAGTGGAGAGGTTGGCCCGCCCCGACTCCGCCGAAGCAGTAGGCAGCGTATCGTATCTCCAGTGATTGGCTCTACCGCATACCTCGTCATCCTTCTTTTCGCCTCGATCGCGCTGCTGATCCTCCTTATCAACTGGAAGACCAAGCTGCACCCGTTCCTGGCACTTCTTATCACCTCTGGACTGACAGCGTTTGCCGCTGGTGAGGAACTGGGCAAGATCCCCGAGACACTCATCGCCGGTGCTGGCGATACCCTCGGTGAGACCGGTGTGGTGGTAGCTCTCGGGGCGATGCTCGGCCGCCTACTGGCCGATAGTGGTGCTATCCAGAGGATCGCGAATCTCGTCATCGAGCACTCCTCCCCGAAGGCTGCACCGTGGATAATGAGCGGCGTCGCCTTCATCATCGGCATCCCCATGTTTTTCGAAGTCGGTCTCGTGGTGCTGATCCCGGTGATTTATGCGGTGGCCTCGCGACTGGAGAAGAAGACCGGGTATAAGAAGCTCTGGTATCTGCGCATCCTTGTTCCTGCAATTGCGGCTCTTGCCTGTCTGCACGGCATGGTTCCACCACATCCCGGGCCGCTTATCGCCGTCACTGGACTGGGTGCCAACATTGGGCTGACGATCGGCTTGGGTCTCCTCTGCGCCGTCCCAACAGTCATCCTTGCCGGCCCGGTGTATGCCCGCTGGATCGCGCCGCGGGTGAATCTCCAGCCCAGTGCCGAGCTCATCGAGCAATACACAGGAGAGCCCTCCGAGGCCGAAGCCCGGCCGCTGCGCACGATTCCCATCTGGCTTGCCTTCGCCACCATCCTCGTCCCGGTCGTTCTCATGCTTGTCCACACCGTGGTTCAGCTCGTGGCTCCGAGCTCCTCCTTCGAACCTGTCGCCGAGGTCCTCGGCAACCCTGTCATCGCCATGTTGGCTGGCGTGGTCTTCGCCGCGCTCACCCTAGGGTGGTCCTCCGGGATGGGAGGCGAGAGGATTCGTAGCTCCTTTGGTGCGAGCCTGAAATCGATCGCCGGAGTTATCCTCATCATCGGTGGCGGAGGTGCCTTCAACGAGGTGCTCAAAGACTCAGGGATCGGAGATGCTGTAGTTGGAGCGACATCTCACCTCGAGATGAACCTCATCCTTCTCGGGTGGCTCATTGGCATTCTGCTCTCCTTCGCCACCGGTTCGGCAACCGTCGGGATCACCTCCGCCACCGGAATCGTCGGCCCGCTTATCGGTGATCATTCCGCGGCCTATGTCTCCCTTGTCGTAATCGCGATCGGCTCGGGCTCGATTGGCCTGAACTGGGTTAACCATGCGGGGTTTTGGTTCGTCAAGGAGAGTTTCGGCATGACTCTTGGGCAGGCGACGAAGACTCACATGATGGTTCAGACCCTGGTCAGTGTCTTCGGCCTAATCTTCGCTTTCCTGCTCTCATTCGCCTTCGTCTAAAGCAAGATGGACCATTGGTCTGATTGCCCATGGGCTCTGTCACTCCATGGTGCGGTAGCAAAATTCGTTCCATTCGGGACCAGATAGGCACCCGCGCGAGGGAGGATTAGTCAGCCGCGACAGTGCCTGCGCGACAGCTGCACGGTCTCCTATTCTCCGCAGACTGTCGTGACGTAGATCAGTTATGATTCCCGGGCTCTATGGGCGGTCTGCCCGATCAGCGGCCAGGAGGATGCGACGATTGGTCTCGCCGAGACGATACCGCATCAATCGGCGGCACCAATCAGGCGGCTTCGAGTTACTGGCCGCCGCGCGTGTTGCGTTTTCAGCCGCTCCCATGGCGACTGGTCGATGGCGGCGTTCTGACTGTGCGGCTGCCTGTGGTTGTTCATCCTTTCAGGTCGTAGAGCGCGCGGGGTCCTTCGCCAGGAACGACTTCACCTGGCTGCTCCACTCGTCGACGAGCACCTCGATCCGCCCGGCCTCGACTCCATCGAGCACGACGTCGGCCACATCGAGGGGATCGGCCTTCTCGCCGGGCACGGCCCAACCCATGTCCGTGTCGGCCAATCCCAGATGGACCGACGTCACCAGCGTGTGCTGGCTGGCGAATTCGACGCGCCGGCCATTGTTTGCGGCCCAGTTGGCAGCTTTGGAGACGTGGTATCCGTTGCCGCTGGTGTGGGCGAATCAGGACATCGCCGAGGACACGTTGACGATCGTTCCCCGCTGCGGGCAGCGAGGCTTGGGGCAAAGGAACGCGCCATGGCCGGGGTGCTAGAGAGAGTGATGTCGAGTTCGCGCTGCTGGCCGGCGAGATCGCCGGCCAGTGTCGAGGCGTCGTATCCCTCATCCGCGGGTGTGCTCCCGCCGAAGCCGCGAAGGTCCGGGGCAATCACTTGATGCGCGGCGGCGAGTTCTGCAATGATCAGCGTCCAAATATGCGCCAGGTGTGTGGGGCCCGTGCAACAGGACCACGGGCGGACCTTCACCGGCAGTCGTGACGTTGAGCTCGATCTCGCCTTCTCGGATACGACGCCCGGTGAAGTCCATGCTGTTCATGCTATACATCACACCTGCTCATGCAGCCATGCCACCGTTCGCACGCAGCACCTGGCCGTTGATCCAGCGCCCGTCGGGGCCGGCGAGGAAGGCGACGACGTTCGCGATGTCCGCGGGGGTGCCGAGCCGTTCCAGCGGTGGGGTGTTCGCGAGGGTGTCGATCTGCTCGGGGGTCTTGCCGTCGAGGAACAGCGCGGTGGCGGTGGGGCCGGGGGCGACGGCGTTGACCGTGATGTCGCGACCGCGCAGCTCGCGGGCGAGGATCAGCGTCATCGCCTCGACCGCGCCCTTGCTGGCCGCATAAGCGCCGTACTCGGGGAACTGGGTGGCCACGACGGTGGTGGAGAAGCCGACGAAGGATCCTCCTTCGCGCAGACGTCGTGCGGCCTGCTGGGCGACCACGAAGGTGCCCCGAATGTTGGTGCGGTGCAACTCGTCGAGCACCTGCAGGTCGAGGTCGGCGATCGGGGATAGCGCCATGCGCCCGGCCGAGTTCACGACGACGTCGATGCCGCCGAACTTCTGCTCGGCGCGATCGAAGAGAGCAGCGACACCGGACTCGTCGGCGACATCGGCCTGCACCGCGATGGCCGTGCCACCGTCGGCGGTGATCGAGATGACCGTCTCGTCCGCGGCGGCGACGTTGCCGGCATAGTTGACGACGACGGCGAACCCGTCGGCGGCGAGCTGCCGTGAGACGGCGTTGCCGATACCGCGCGAGCCTCCGGTGACGATGGCGACCCGGCGGGCATCGGTCCTGCTGGTATCGGTCGTATCGGTGGCGGCGGGTGAGGTGGTGGTGATGTCGTTGTCCGTCATGACCTCCACCCTGCGCTCCGGTGCGCAGCGGAGACAGGGGACGTCATCCCCTGTCTCCGCTGCCGGTTCGGCGGCATACTGGTCACATGGGTTCTGCACAGCACGACGAACTGGGTTCCTTCCTGCGGTCCCGGCGCGAACGCATCCGACCCGGCGACGTCGGGGTGATCGCGGGGCCGCGCCGGCGGGTGCCCGGGTTGCGCCGGGATGAGGTGGCGCAGCTGGCCGGGGCCTCCGTGGACTACTACAACGAGCTCGAACGTGGGGCGGGCTCGCAGCCCTCGGAGCAGATGCTCGCCGCTGTCGCCCGCGCCCTGAGGCTGACCCGTGACGAACGGGACTACCTTTTCCATCTCGCGGACCGTCCCGTACCGCCGGAGACCGGCCCGAGCACACACGTGCATCCAGGCATGCTCGATCTGCTTAGTCGCCTGCCTTCCACGCCCGCGCAGGTCATCACAGACCTGCACGTCACGATCACCCAGAACCCTTTGGCCGTCGCGCTCCTGGGCGATCAGTCGCTGTTCTCCGGCGACCGGGCCAGCTTCATCTACCGGTGGTTCACCGACGACGAGGCCCGCAGCCTCTACCCCGAACAGGACCACGAGGAACACTCCCGCGCCTTCACCGCCGACCTGCGCGCCGCGGCCGCCGCCCGCGATCCCCGTGATCGGGAGGCCGCGTTGATGATCGAGCAGCTGCTGAAGACCTCCGCGGAGTTCTCAGCCCTCTGGGCCGAGCACGACGTGCGGTTGCGCCGCAACGACCGCAAGCGGATCAACCACCCTGTCCTCGGTCTCCTGGAGGTCGATTGCCTGAGTCTGTTCAGCGAGGACGGTCGCCAGCGTCTGCTCTGGTTCACCCCGGCGCTCGGCACCGACACCGCCGACGCTCTCGCCATGCTCTCGGTCATCGGCGTCCAGGACCTCGAGAGCGGCCCGGCCGGAAGCCCTGAGCGTCCTGCTGCTCGATGAGCACCCCCTGAGCGCGGATCCCGAGGGTCGCCAGCTCGGGACCCGCGCACCAGGCGTTGGCCTGATCAGCCGGCGGCCACGTCGACGCTCCATGTGATGCCGACCCGATCGGTGAGCATTCCGAAGCCGGCGCTCCACGCCGATGCAGCCAGTGGTTCGAGCACCGACGCGCCGTCCGAGAGACGGTTCCAGTACTCGGTGGCCTCCTCGAGCGTCTCGGCCCGAACCGACAGGAAGAAGGGCTGATCCGTGGTCGTCATCCCGTTCTGGCGGCCGGTGGTGGCGGTGAACGGCTCCTCGCGCCCGGGGATGTCGTAGGCCATGACCCGGAACCCGTTATTGGACGCCAGCCGGCCGAAGACGATTTTGCCGGCGTCGGGAGCCTCCGGCGGCATGCCGAGCTCGCTATAGGTGGTCACCTCGAGGTTCCCGCCGAAGACGCTCTGGTAGAAGGTGAGCGCGTCGCGGGCCGTGCCGGGGAAGTTCAGATGCGTGGTGGTCGTGAGGGACATAAATGCTCCTGATCGTCGGTGGTGTCGAGGACGGCTTCTCCGTCGTGCACTATCCTGCCCAAGGTAGAGGACAGTTTCGGTCCTCTACTGGGAGAGAATGGGGGCATGACCGGAACCCCTTCGCGCATGCTCGCTCTGCTGTCGCTGCTCCAAGTTTCAAGGGATTGGTCGGGTTCGGTATTAGCTGAGCGACTCGGTGTCACCACCCGCACCGTGCGGCGCGACGTGGAGCGGCTGCGGGAGTTGGGATACCGCATCCGTGCCGTTAAGGGGCCCGACGGGGGCTACCGGCTCGAAGCGGGAGCCGAGCTGCCGCCCCTGCGGTTCGACGACGAGCAGGCGGTCGCCATCGCCATCGCATTGCGCAGCGCCCCTTCGCTCGGGGTGGAGATGGATGAGGCCGCCGAGCGCGCCCTGGCGACGGTGCGGCAGGTGATGCCCTCTCGCCTGCGCCACCGACTGGACGGGGTGCAGTTCGCTAGCAGTGCCGCACCGGTCAGAGTCGTGCCCGAGGTGCTGGAGACGGTCGGCGTGGCAGTCACGCAGCGCATGACGCTCCGCATGGACTACGGCGAGGCCACCGACGGGACCCGGCGGGTGCAGCCGCACGGGCTGGTCGCACGGGGCGGGCTGTGGTATCTGGTGGCCTGGGACCTCGACCGAGACGACTGGCGGATCTTTCGCCTCGACCGCGTCAGGGCACGCGCGCCGTCCGGACCGCGCTTCGATCCCAGACCGATCCCGACCGGTGATCCGGGCACGTTCCTCGCCGTCCGCTTGAAGGGCGCGAGCGACCAGGACAGATGGCCCTGCATCGGCGAAGTCGAGCTCGAGCTCCCCGCCGGCGAAGTCGCCCAGTGGGTGAACGACGGCGAGGTCGAAGCCCTCACCCCACACACCGCTCGGGTGAAGCTCGGGTCCTGGTCCTGGGCAGGACTGCTGGCCGCGGTCCTGCGCTTCGACGCTGACTTCCGCATCATCGGCCCCGATGAGCTGATCACCGCCGCGGGAGACCTCGAGCAACGCCTTCACCGGGCTAGGCAACCGCATGGAAGCGAGGATCGATAGCAGTCGTCGGCACCAGCTGACCCGCCACCAACTCGGGACCTCGCCCGTCGTCTCCGAACGCCTGGTTCGATCCTCATTTCCGCGTCTGACGAACAACAGTATGAGGGAGATATCGAAGACCCCACCGGTCGGGCGTGGCGAAGACCTCCTCCGAGCTTCGCCCCTCTGGCGTGATGCGGTACGTCACCTGCGGCGGCACCGTGGGTGCCACTTCGTGTTCCACCAGTCCTGCCAGCACGAGGGACCTCAACTCGCCGGAGAGGATATTCTGAAAGATGCCGTCCACCCGGTGCTGCAGCTCGGTGTACTTGTGATCTTGGTCCAGCAGCTCCCACGGAATCAGCATCGTCCACTTCCTGCCGATGAGGTTGATCGTGCCCACAAATTTTCTCCGCAGTAGCTGTCGGCGTCATCGCTGGTGGTGCCCACGTCAGCGAACCTGCCGCATAGTTCCATGTACTGGTCGAGGTCGAGCACAATGCATGCAGTGTAGTAGTGCTTTTGCTGGTAGCTT
>JAKDJD010000029.1 GCA_030454085.1 Kocuria sp. | reverse complement strand
GCCGATGGTGGCGGACGGGCCAGTCATAAGCCGGGTTCTGTCGCCGCGAGGCTGACCTCGCGCCGTGACGATCATCCATCTAGCCCCTTGGTTGCCCAAGGGGTCGAGCGGCCTACCCGAATGCTTGGGGCGAGCAGCCCTCGTCACGCATTCTGTCTGGCCTTGCTCCGAATGGGGTTTACCGAGCTTCCCGCGTCGCCGCGGGAACTGGTGGTCTCTTACACCACCGTTTCACCCTTGCCTGCCGAAGCAAGCGGTCTGTTTTCTGTGGCACTGGCCTGCGGGTTTCCCCGAGTGGACGTTATCCACCATCCTGCTCTGCGGAGCCCGGACTTTCCTCGGGACGTCGAACACGCCACGCGATCGTCTCGACCGACCCGTCCGGTGGACAATCCTACACTGGTAAGGATGTTGATTCTGCTTCCTCCCTCCGAGTCCAAGACCGCGCCCAGTGCCGGGCCGAGCGTCTGTCTGTCCGAAATGAGTTTTCCCGAGCTCACCGAGGCCCGTGAGGCCATGCTTGATCGATTGATCGAGGTGAGCGCACGGGAGGACGCCGGGGACCTCCTGAAGACGGGCCCCAGCCTCGCGGCAGAAGTAGAGCGAAACACACGATTGCTCCAGGAACCGACGGCCCCGGCGCTCGACGTCTACACGGGGGTCTTGTTCGATGCGCTCGATCATGCGCACCTGAGCCCCCACGCCCAGGAACGCGCACGGACCCGTCTCGTGATCATCTCCGCGCTCTGGGGTGCCGTGACCCCCGCTGACTCCATCCCCGCGTACCGGCTGTCCATGGGCGCCAAGGTTGCACCCGCGGGCACGCTCGCTGCGTGGTGGAAGGCTGAGCTCGGCCCAGTCCTGGATGCCTATGGTTCCGGACAGGTGATAGTGGACTGCAGGTCCTCGAGCTACGCGGCGGCGTGGAAGGCCCCGGCCGAGACAACCGTGGGAATCAGGGTCGAGCGCGAGCTCGGCGGTAAGCGCCAAGTGGTCTCTCACATGGCCAAACATTATCGGGGCGAGGCGGCTCGGATTCTTCTGGAGTCTGAGGTTGAACCTCAATCCGTTGACGACGTCGCCGAAATCCTTAAACCTCACTGGCAAGTTGAAATTGAATCGGACGGGAATAAGGGTCGCTCACTGACGCTCGTGGTCCCTTCCGGCGGGTGACGACCCGGTCAGATTGATCAATCTAAACTTGAGGTCTAATCCTCGTCCGAATGCCCGAAGGGATCCTCGTCGACCCCCGGCATCCACGTCAGATCGGGCTTGCCCCAGCCTTCCTTCTTGATCGTCTTCCTCGCCTTTTTCCCCCAGCGGTCGTTGAGTCGGTCGACGTAGAGTTTGCCGTCAAGGTGGTCCGTCTCGTGTTGCATGATGCGTGCGAACCATCCGGTGGCTTCGAACTCGATGGGGCGTCCGAATTCGTCCTGCGCGCTGACCTTGGCCCAATCCGCCCGTTTGAGCGGGTAGGCAAGTCCAGGCACTGACAGGCAGCCCTCTGCCTCGTCCTCCTTCTCCGGTTCGACCTCGGAGATCTTGCCGAGAGTCAGCCGAGGATTCACGAGGACCCCACGGTTGGGGGCGTCGTCATCGTTCTCGTAGACGAAGGTGAAGAGGCGCAACGGCACGCCGACCTGTGTCGCTGCGAGCCCGACGCCGTGGGCCGCGTCCATGGTCTCGTACATGTCTGCCACGAGGCGCCGCAGCTCGTCGTCGAAGTCGGTGACGGGCCGCGTCGGGCTGTGCAGAACGGGGTCGCCGGTAATGACAATCGGGCGAACGGACATGAGGCCTCCTGGGCGGTTCGAGTGGAATACAGGCACCACCGTATCGGGAATCTCCAGAGATCGACTCACCGCGGACGAGCCGATCCGACGCAACATGAACGCGTGCTACTAGGATGACGAAAGACATCAGCCGGTGACCAGCAATGCGACTTCTGTGGAGGACCACTTGCTCCGGCCCTGTCACCGCCAGAAAATCTGGTGCGTGATGATTCTGAAGCAGGGCAGCCCTCGGACGCGGGTCAGCCCGGTGCCGACGTCGGCGGAATGGGAATGGTGGATATGTCCCGAAGGTTTGGGGTCGTCGAGGAGAACTCCCGAGACCCGGACGTCGCGCGAGCGGTTCGCGAAGCGCGCGACGAGCACGAGCTGCTCCAGAACCTCATGGAATGCGCCTCGAACGGTAACCAGAACTGTTTTGAACAGCTCTATGATGCCTTGGTTCCGCGGATTTACGGTCTCGTCCAGCGGATACTCCGCAATGGCGCGCACGCCGAGGAAGTGACCCAGGAAGTGTTTCTCGAAGTCTGGCAAAAGGCGCCGCAATACGACTCGACGCGCGGGGCGGTGGGGTCCTGGGTTACCGTCATCGCCCACCGTCGCGCTGTCGACCGTGTCCGAGCCGCTCAGTCGGCATCGGAGCGGGACATGCGCACGGGGGTCGCGGAGTTCGAGGAAGCGTACGAGCACGTGGAGTCGACGGTTCAGAAAGGTCTCGACAACGCCTCGGTGCATGCGGCCTTGTCCAGGGTTCCCGAGTCTCAGGTTGAGGTGGTGACCCTGGCCTATTTCGGCGGGCTGTCGCAGAGTCGAATCGCGAACGCTCTGGGCGTCCCTTTGGGCACTGTCAAAACAAGGATGAGGCTTGGCCTCATGCGACTGCGATCGGAGTTGGGAGGCGAGTATGAAATCGGATGAGAACGCCGTGGACGACGCAGCTGCGTACTCCCTCAACGCACTCGATCCCGAGGAGAATGAACGTTTCGAGGCTCGGGCAGGCCGGGCCGAAAAAGATCTCGCCGCGGAATGGGCCCTGGTCGGGGCACGCTTGGGGAAGGCGGTCGCGCCCGAAGAGCCGCCTGCCCGCCTCAAAGAAAATCTCATGCGGCAGGTTGCTACGACAGAACAGGTCGGTCCCTCCGCACCACCCGAACCCGTTGAGAGCTCGGAGGCGCCCGCATCCGGCGCGCGTGGTCGGGCCCGACGACGCTGGGGCATGGCGCCCGTGACCGTCGCCGCTGCTTGCGCGGCCCTGGCCGTCGTGGCCGGTGTGTGGGGAATGGACCAGAAGCGTCAGGCAGATGAGACGCGGTCCGCGCTCTCTGCGGCCGAGTCCGAATCCGGGTCGAAGACTGAGTCGCCATCGGTTCTGGACCAGATCTCGTCGGCGTCGGACGTCTCCCTGGCCAAGGGAACCATGGACGGAGCCAATATCTCCGTGATGTATTCCGCGTCCCACAACATGGCTGGGGTTTCGACGTCGGACATGCCGCCGTTGCCGGAGGGCAAGGTCTACATGCTCTGGCTCCTGGACAAGGACCACAATGTGGTCGGATCGGGAACGCTCTCGGGCGGCACGAACGACGAGGGCAAGAACTCGGGCGGTGATCTGACGACCATGACGGACCAGGACCTGAGCTCCGTTGCCGCCTTCGGGATTACGGTCGAGAACGGGGATGCCAAGGCACCCACAGGGGATCCCTTCATGCTGGAGTCGGACAGCTGACTCGTTGGCCGTCCTCCGATGCGGCGGAGTGACGTGCTATCGGATAACCTGAACACTGTTCAAAATCACGCGACGGTCATCGGAGCTCCCGGACATCCGGCGATCCGAACAGGCCGGGCACGATATGGAGGAGACAGTGAATTCACTACCCGGAGGGGCCCGCCCGACCGCAACCGTGCAATCGACGTCAGTAGCGCATTCGATCGCTTATATCGCGGTTTTCGCGGCATTGGTCGCTGTCCTGGGGCTGCCGGGAAATATCCCTTTGCCCGGGCTCGTGCCGATCACGGCGCAGACCCTGGGTGTCATGGTGGCCGGCGCGGTACTCGGAGCCCGCAGGGGAGCCCTGTCGATGTTCCTATTCCTTGCCCTCGTCGCGATGGGCTTGCCTCTTCTCTCCGGAGGGCGCGGAGGACTGGGCGTATTCGTGGGCCCGAGCGCGGGTTACATGATCGCCTGGGTCGTCGGCGCGGCCGTCGTCGGCCTCGTTGTTCGATCGGGGTCGGGGCGACCGACCTGGTTGAAAGCATTCGCCGGGTGCATCCTGGGCGGAATGATCACTCTTTACGTCATCGGAATCCCCGTTCAAGCAGCGGTGACCGGCATGTCACTGGGCCAGACCTTCACTGCCTCCCTGCTTTTCCTGCCCGGAGACCTGATCAAGGCCGTCATCGCGAGCATCGTGACCATGGGGCTGTGGAAGGCCTACCCGAGGGCCTTCCACCAGTGACGCGCCGGCTGGAATCTGGCCTCGCCACCCGTGTCCGCCCGCTCCGAGACCGCGACCACGAACGGGTGCTGCACGAAGCTCTCGCTGTACGGCGGGCAGGCGCCATCCCGCTGATCGGAGACGAACGGTGGGGCCAAGACCAGTGGCGGGGCGTCGTCGAGCACGCGACCGGCGCGATCATTCCTTACGAGGCTGAATGGGCGGCATTGACGTCAGGCAGCACCGGTTGTCCGCGGACCATTCTGAGAACCCAGCAATCGTGGGATATTTCCTATCCGTTCCTCGACGAGTGGGGCGAACTGACCCCCGCGGACACCATGCTGATCGCGGCCCACCCGGTCTCGTCGATGGCCTCCTACGCCGCCTCCCACGCGGCGCACACCGGATTCCGCTTCAACACGCCGGTGAAGTACCGCATGGGTCCTGGAGACATCGGGAACGTCTCGATTCTGCACGGGACGCCATGGCACCTGCGTGACCTCGTCGACCTGCTCGATGCCGGGCACCCCACCCGAATACGGGCGGCATTCGTGGGCGGAGACCGGTTGCCCCAGCAATTGCGCCATCGAGCAGAGCACCACGGCATCCGCGTGCTGGGGTACTTCGGGGCTGCCGAGCTGTCCATGGTAGCGATCGACGACGGCGACGGCCTGCGGGCCTTCCCGGGTGTGGACCTCCGGATCCGGGACGGCGTCCTCTGGGCACGAACCGACCAGCGGGCGTTGGCCGTGCTCGGAACCGGCGGCACCTATCGAATCCGAGGAGCCTGGGCAACGGTCGGGGATCGCGCTGTCATACGCAACGGCCGACTCAGTCTCCGCGGCCGGAGCGACGACGCGATACAGACCGCTGGCGCCACCGTCCGTCCGAACGACGTCGAGGAAGTCCTGGCCTCGGTCCACGGGGTAGAAGCCGCAACCGTCATCGGCGTTCCGGACGAACGGGCCGGACAACTCGTTGTCGCCGCCCTCGAAACCGACCGCAGGGACACAGCCGACCTTCTGGAACGCGTCAAGAAAAACGCCAGAGCGCAACTGACCCCCGCACACATTCCGCGTCGGTGGAAGACGACAACCCGATTGCCGCGTACCGGTTCCGGCAAGATTCGCAGACCGACGCCCGAAGAATTCGAGGAACTCCGATGAGACTCCCCAGACTCGCCCCAGGAACACCATGCCCCACGCAGCGCTGACCGCGACCCGTCGAACCCCCATCACCGCGCGCTCGAGAGCCCTTGCCCACTACCGCGTCGAAGAACTCGCCGCCGCGGTCCTGGCCGACCTGACGACGGACTTGGGTCGAGCCCCCGACGGCGTCATGCTCGGCAACTGCACTGGGCCGGGCGGGAACCTGGGACGCAATGCGGCCCTTGCGGCAGGTTTCGGGGAAAGCTGCGTCGGGTGGGGGATAGACGTCCAATGCGGCTCGGGCCTGGCAGCCGTTCAGCAGGCTGCCCACCAAGTCGCCGCGACCGGGAACACGATCTTCGCGGGCGGGGCCGAATCGGCCTCGACGGCTCCCACGCGTTCCTATGACGGCGTGCCCTTCGACCGAGCCCCCTTCGCGCCCCGAGGGTTTCCCGACCCGGACATGATCGAGGCAGCCGACGCTCTGGCCCACATCACGAGGATCTCCCGAGAAAGGCAAGAAGGCTACGTCCTCCGGAGTCACAGGCTTGCCCTGGCCTCGGAGCAGCATCGGGCGCGGGAAACGAGCCACGTGGTGGGGAGCGATCGGCGCGCCCGAATCGTCGACGATGGCCCGCGGCGACTCACAGCAAAAAGCCTGAGGAGATTTTCGCCCATCATCGGCGCGGAGCACGCTACCGTGACGCCCGGGACGACCGCCCGTATCTCGGACGGGGCCGCGGGCGTGGCCGTCACGCCCCTTGAATCGACCGACGGACCACATTGGCGCATCATCGCGTCGACCCTGACCGGCGGCGACCCAGCGCTCCCGGGGCTCGCCCCGGTCGAGGCCACTCAGCGGGCCCTTGCCCACGCTGGGCTCACGATGGACGACATGGACGTCATCGAGGTCGTCGAGGCATTCGCCGCCCAAGTCATCGCCTTCCTCGATCCCTTTCACCTCGCCACCGGCGACGTCATCGATCCTCGAGTCAACGCCCGCGGAGGAGCGCTCGCTCTGGGTCACCCCTGGGGCGCCTCGGGGGCCATCGCCCTGGGGACCCTCATGCACCGGCTATCGGTAGAAGGTCCGGGAGCGCGAGGGCTCACGACATGTGCCATTGGAGGCGGTATGGGCGCCACCATGATCCTGGAGTACAACGCATGAGCATCACCATCGACAACCTCACGGTCGAAGTCGAGGGGCCAGAGGGGCGCGTCCTCCTGCTCGACTCGGTCACGGCCGACCTCGACGCACCACGCATCGCCATCATCGGGGAGAACGGTTCCGGGAAATCCACGCTCACCAAAGCCATCGCCGGGCTCGTTCAGCCTACGGCCGGAAAGGTCGCCGTCAACGGCATCGACACCGTCGGGCAGGCCAAGCGCTTGCGGCGCGCCGTAGGATTCGTGTTCGCGAATCCCGGAGCGCAGACCATTATGCCCACGGTGCGCGAGGACATCGCGCTCACGCTCCGAGGAAGAAAACTGTCTCGGGAGGAGATCTCGGCCAGAGTCGAGGAGGCCATCCGAGAACACGAGCTCGAAGACCTGGCGGATCGCCCGTGCCATGCACTCTCGAGTGGCCAGATGCAGCGTCTGGCGCTGTGCTCCGTGCTGGTCGGCGAACCTGATCTGATCATCGCTGACGAGCCAACCAGTCTGTTGGACGCACGGCATCGACGCATCATCGCGCGAGGATTGCTCGAACCGGCGGCCCCACAGGTGCTCCTCGTGACGCATGACCTCGACTTGGCCAGACAGTGTGATCAGGCCGTGCTGATCGCCGACGGCTCGCTTGCGGAACAGGGCGACCCGGCGCACGTGATTGATTGCTACGAACGGATTCTGGCTTGATTTCCCTCTACTCTCCGGGAAGCAGCCCCGTTCACAAGATGCCTGTGGGCGGCAAGCTCTTGTCGTTCGCCCTCATCGCCCTCGGGCTTTCCTTCGCACCGGCGACATGGTGGACGATCGGCGTGTGCCTGGGCATCGCACCGGTTGCATATGCGGTTGCGGGGCTCGGAATGCGGCTGTTCTTCAAAGATCTGCGCGGACTCCTGCTGATCCTTGCTTTTCTGGCGGTGACTCAGGCGATATTCCTCGAGCCGCTCGACGCTGTCCGCAACACCGTGCGGGTCTTGGCGATTATTCTGCTCGCTCAGGTCGTCACCCGAACCACACCGGTCCAGGGGATGATCGAAACCTGCGAGCGTGTCCTGGGGCCATTTCGACGATTTGGCGTGAACCCGGAACGGATAGGCCTCGCCATGGCTTTGACGTTGACATCTGTCAATCAGCTCGGAGGGATCGTCAAGGAGGTGAGGGACGCGCAGAAGGCCAGGGGAGTGCGCATTGCGCCGTGGGCTTGGGTCATGCCTGTCCTCGTGCTTACTCTGCAGCACGCAGACCAAGTCGGCGACGCCCTGGAAGCGAGGGGCTTGGGTGGGTCGGACGAAGACTGAAGGCCAGGTCACGGACAAGGCGGCGCGGATACGAAAACGAGGTGCGAACCCTGACTGGATGACCAGCGGTGGGTTCACACCTCGTTTATCTGGGGTGAGCGACGGGGTTTGAACCCGCGACCTCCTGGACCACAACCAGGCGCTCTGCCGACTGAGCTACGCCCACCAAGAATCGGTGCCCGATCAGCAATCGGACAACGAATTAGAGCTTACATGAGCCCCGCCAGGGGTGCCAATTCGAAGCAATGAGACCCCAGTGAGAACTCTCACACCCGCGGGGTCGAGCTCAGTCCTCCGACTGGTCGGGAGAGAAGCGGCGGGAGATCTCTCGGGCGTCCTCGGAGCTCGGTCCCGGTTGCGGAACGAAAACCGCCTCGCGGTAGTACTGGAGCTCCACGATCGAGTCCTTGATGTCTCCCAGTGCGCGGTGGTTACCCGTCTTGGCCGGTGCCTGGTAGTACGCACGCGGGTACCAGCGACGGGACAACTCCTTGATGGTCGATACATCGATCACTCGATAGTGGAGGTGCTCGATGACCTTGGGCATGTCCCGTGAGAGAAAGGTTTTGTCGGTACCGATCGAGTTGCCGCCCAACTGAGCCTTGCCGGCCTCCGGGACGTGCTTGCGGATGTGCTCGAGCACCTGGTGCTCGGCTTCCTCCATGGTCAGCCCCTGGTCGAGCTCCTCGAGCAGTCCCGACGTCGTGTGCATATTCCGCACGAAATCGTTCATCTGCTCCAGCGCTTCCGGCTCAGGCTTGATGAGCACGTCGAGACCCTCGTCCAGAATGGTGAGCTCGGCATCGGTAATGAGAACCGCGACTTCGATCAAAGCGTCCCGCTCCAGATCGAGACCGGTCATCTCGCAGTCGATCCATACTATGCGTTCATTCGTTTTTGACACGCTCCCAACCTACCTCTCCGCTTCGATCGTGCCTAAGAGTCCGCGCCGGCAGTGCGGGACCTGTAAAATCGATCGAAGTCTTGCCCGAGTTCCGGCGGACTTCCGGCACGAGACCACAGCACAAAGGGGGAAGCTTGAGCCATAGCGCGATGCTTCGGAAACGGCGCAACCGGGAACCTCGGTTCGTGCAACGAAGCCCGCTCAGGACCGTGATCATGGGCACGATCGGTTCTGTTCTGCTGATGTTCGGGTCTTTCGGCATCGGGTGGCTCGCGCCCATCTCGTCCCTGCGGTTGCACCCGTGGATCATTTCCCTGCGGTACACGGATGGTGCCGTCGTCATGTGCATCATCGTGACCTCGATCGGCGCGATGGCCCTGACCCGCGAGTGGATGCGGTTGAGCCAGAAAGTCGACTGGGCCAGCAAATCTGCGAAGAAATGGGTCACGGCCGCGATCATTTCCTGGTCCGTCCCACTGATGGCGGCGATACCGCTGTTCAGCCGTGACGTCTACTCGTACTTTGCGCAAGGGCGCGTGTACCAGTCAGGGCTCAACCCCTACGAGTCGGGCGTTTCCTCGGTCAACAACTTTCTCCAGAACGGTGCGGACCAACTCTGGAGCCAGTCTCCGCCGCCGTACGGCCCGGTCTTTCTCTGGATCGAGGGCGTGGTCGTCGGGATCGCCGGGGATTCGCCCGACGTCGGTTTCTATCTTTTTCGGTTCGTCGCCCTCATCGGGGTGGGACTGATTGCCTACTTCCTGCCCAAGCTCGCCGCATTGCACGGCGTGAATCCCACGCGGGCCTGCTGGCTGTGCCTGGCCAACCCCATGTTTCTGGTGCACTTCGTGGTCTCGGCGCACAACGATGCCCTGATGATCGGCCTCATGATGGCCGCTGTCTACGTGGCGGCCCGGTGGCGTAACACCGCCGGGGGGCTCGGCGGGATCACGCTCACGACCTTGGCCGTCGCGGTCAAGCCGATTGCCTTGCTGATCCTTCCTTTCGTGGGCCTGCTGTGGGCGGGCCGCGGTGCCTCCTGGCCCCGTCGCTTCCTCTTCTGGTTCCTGACCGCCGGGGTGGCCCTGCTTGAACTCTGGCTCATGGGGCTTGCGAACGGCTTCGGCTTCGACTGGGTCGGAGCGCTGACGACGACCGGCGGCGTCTGGATCTGGTACGCCCCCGTCGGGCTGGCGGGATTCCTGATGCGGTTGTGGGGTGATTCGCTGGGGCTGCCCGGTGGTGACTTGCAGTCCCTGGTGCAGAAGGTCGGCCAGATGGTCGGTGTTCTGGGCGCCGCGGTGCTCGCATTCGTCGGCCGGGACGAAAAGCTGATCCGGCGGCTGACCATCGCCCTGACCCTCGTCGTCATCCTCAACCCAATGATTCAGGCCTGGTACGTGGTGTGGTTGATCCCTTTCTTTGCCGCCACGGGGATCCGTTCGGACTGGCACGTGGATTTCTTCTTGCTGACCACTCTGTTCTTCATGATGTGGGCCGTATCCGACCAGTTGGATGTTTTCCCGTACTTGAGCCTCGACATCAACATGGGCCGGCTCGTGGCGGCCGTGGTGGCACTGCTGTACGGGCTGTACATCATGTTCATCGACCCCTCCACGCGTCGAGTCTTCAGGCGGTCACGACGCGTCGGCACGATCGTGTAGCTTCCGGAAGTGGAGAGCCGAGGCCATCTCGCGGTAGTCTGTACGAGGTCGCGATGGCCAAGCCTCAGTAGCTCAGTGGATAGAGCAGGAGCCTTCTAATCTCTTGGTCGGGGGTTCGACTCCCTCCTGGGGCACCGCAAACCCCGCCCGTCTCGGCGGGGTTTGATCTCGTTTATTGGGCCGCGACCCATCGATGTATGGCGGCGTATCAACTTGCTGGCCTCATAGTTCTTGTCCCAACCGCCCTTCCGCTGTCGTTCTCCTGAGTTGCATGGCGCCTCAGAACACATATCCGGCTGTCGAGTCCGGTGTCTCCGAGTGGGATTTGGGTCACGGTATTGCTCGGATACTGATCACTCATTGACCAATTGACGGCCCGAAACAAGGAGTCGCCGTTTGCGTGGTCGGGCCCGAGACCAGCGGGGAGCCCTGAGGTGCTCCGGCCCCTCGATCCGTCACTCAGCTTCCGGAGCGTGGCCAAAAAACGGGGTACTAGAGCGCTCGAATCGCTGTGGGTCCGTCAGTGAGGCGCCTGGGCTGATCCCTGGAAGGACTTGCGGCTGTCGTCGTGTTCTCGTTGTACGGACGTAGTGCGTCCACGAGTAGATCTGGACGACATCGACACCGCACAGTTCTACGGCGATGGGTACGTCAACGAGGCGATCCGAACCGCGCCGTACCCCTCTCGGGAAGATTTCGTGGTGGTCAGCAAGGTCGGCGCCGTCCATGACAGCCGCGACAAGTCCGGCATAGCCCCAGGACAGCGACTGCACAAGCTCCGTGCCAGGGCGGAGGCCAAGGACGATGTTGGTCCTCGTCAGAGCTGGATCACAACGACCGCGGCGCCAGATGGTTGCCGGCGATCATGCAACGAACGGAGCCTCCCGCGGACTCGATCGTGGATACATCTACCGATTCGATGCCGACGTGGCGGGACATGCGGCTCAGCTGATTGGCCGTGAGGGCCTTCTCGGCAGTCGTGGACATGACCATCGTCGGGCCGTCCGCTCCCGCAACTTCGAGACAATTGCCCGCGAATTCTTGAATCTGGGACTCCTGGAGTTCGACAACTTCCCTGCCCGTGGACCGCAGCGTTTCGAGGACTTCAGCTCTCTGGTTCTCATCTCTGATCATCTCCGCGCCGATGACCGCGACGTCTGTGCCGACCGACATCAGTACGTTGGTGTGGTACACGGGAGAATTGAATGAATCCACGGCGTCGAAAACAAGGGCTCGGAAACCGAGGTCGGCGCAGAACTTGTCGAGTATGGGCTGTGATGCCCGGTGGGACCGGCACACATAGGCGATCCGATGAACGTGGTCCAGAACCATGGCCCCCGTGCCCTCGAGGTACATGCGGTCGGTTTCGGCGGAGCTGTAATCGATGACTCGCGTGACCACGCCCGAACGATTGAGGTGGGACAAGATGTCTTCCCTGCGCTCCGCCCGACGGTTGGGCGCGTGCATGGGGTAGATGACCACGGTTCCGTCGTCGTGCGTGCTGAACCAGTTGTTGGGGAACACGCTGTCGGGAGTTTCCACGGTCGCATCTTCGAAGACGGCCACGCCGACCCCCAGCCGTTGCAGGGTGCGCTCCAGGTTCGTGACCTCGTCGAAGGCGGCCTGGGCGACCTGGTCCGGATCGCCGGACGGTGTGCTCTGGAATCTGTTGTCCGTCTCCGTGAGTGGGTTGGGCGTGAACTGATGTGGGCGTACCAGGATCACGCGCGATGGGTCCTGCTTCGGCGCGATGCCCTCGTTGTCTCGCGGAGAAACCTTGGTGGGTGCGGGGCCGTAAGCGTGGATGTTCTGAGTTGTTTCGCGAGTGACGGTGGGGGTCAATGGATCTCCTGTACGCCGAATGGTGGATCTCTTGCCTGGTGAAAAGGCTACAAAACAGCACAATCGGTCCGAAATGGGCACAATGATCACATATTGCTCACTCGATTGACGAAGTGGTACCGATGAATTGCCAAAGTGGCGAGGGTGATCCAGAAGAGCATGAAGGAAATGGCCCATCCACACGGTCTGAATTCTCAGGGTGGTCGAGGTGAGCATCCACAGTTGGTCGGGTTATCTCCTGTGGCTCCTGCGACCGGGTGCGCCGCTGGGGCAACCTGTTGCTGCCAGGAGCGATCGCGGTCGACGCGACGCCGACGCCAAGGATCGGAGGACAAGCAATGACTGATCACCTGACGATACGCGGCTTTGTCGCGACCGTCCCGGACCTGCGAACACTGCCTGATGGGACACCGGTCTGCTCATTCCGAGTGGCATCTACGGCCCGTTGGTTCGACGGCCGGACCGGTGACTGGGCCGAAGGCCATACCAACTGGTTCACCGTGAATTCGTTCCGGACTCTGGCGACCAACATCGCGGCCAGCATCAAGGTGGGGCACCCGGTCCTCGTCCGTGGAAAGCTCAAAGTCAGGCATTGGACCACGGCCCAGTATGAAAAACGCACCAGCGTGGACATCGAGGCCCAATCTGTCGGACCGGATCTGGCCTTTGGTACGGCCACGTATGCCCGGAATTCTGGGAAGCGTGGCACACGGACGGAGATCAAGTCTCCTGGGAGTGCCGACCCTGAGAACTCGTGGGAGGCGGCGGCCGAGAAGCACGGACTGTCCGCGAACGCCAACCCGAAGAGCGCCCCGCCCAGCGACCCGCTGGTGGAGGCCCAGGAATCTCTGGAGGACATCGGTTTGGCGGGCGAGTCCGATCTCTCGGGTTTGGTGTGCGAAGGCGCCGGCGTGGAAGACAGCAAGGAATCGGCTTCCTCGGACCAATGAGGCCAGACCGGTGCACCCGCCAGGGTTCGGCGAGGGGAGCGTGCCCGCTCCAGGGTGCCTGGCGGAGATACAATTGCCGCCGACGGGCCCCTGAATGCGCCGCGGGCCGGAGATTCTGCAGAGAGTGACCCAAGGGGGATTCGTGGGTGGGGTTCGTGGCCCATGGGAACGTGCGGTGATGAGGATTTCCCTCGCTGTGGGAACGACGTGCTTCCTGGCCGGGTGCCACGCGCCGCTCTCCGAGTCTGCAGACCGCATCGCCGAAACCTCGGCCCCTGTCGGAAGGGAAGACGCCGGGCACGGGGACACATCAGCCATCGAAAGCGTCGTCGCTGCTGCCGTCTCCGAAACCGATGTCACGGAAGCCCGTGTGCGCGAGGCTCTGGTTGGCATGGGGTGGGACGCGTCCGACATCGAAACAGGCCAGAACATCACACCGACGGGCCTGGACGTCGACAACGTCGATGCAGCCGTCAGGGACCACGAAAGCTGTCACATGGTCGACGTGCGGGCTAATCGCACGGTGACCGTCGTGACAGTTCCCACTCTTGGGTCGGGGCGTTGCATGGTCGGACACGTCCACACGGAATAGGCAAAGATAGTAGCCTTGGCCATATGGCTGAATTTATTTACACGATGTCTAAAGCCCGCAAGAAGGTGGGCGACAAGGTCATCCTGGACGACGTCACGATGTCGTTCTACCCAGGCGCCAAGATCGGCGTCGTCGGCCCGAACGGTGCCGGTAAGTCCACCATCCTCAAGATCATGGCCGGCCTGGACGAGCCGTCCAACGGCGAAGCGCGCCTGAGCCCCGGATATTCAGTGGGCATCCTGTTGCAGGAGCCGCCTCTGAACGAGGAGAAGACGGTGCTCGGTAACGTCGAGGAAGGCGTCGGCGAGATCAAGGAGAAGCTGGACCGCTACAACCAGATCTCCGAAGAGATGGCCAACCCGGATGCCGACTTCGACGCGCTCATGGAAGAAATGGGCACGTTGCAGGGCGACATCGACGCGGCCAATGCCTGGGACCTGGACAGCCAGCTGGAACAGGCGATGGACGCCCTCCGCTGCCCGCCCGGTGACGCGGAAATCGGCACACTCTCCGGTGGTGAGCGCCGTCGAGTTGCCCTCTGCAAGCTGTTGCTACAGAAGCCCGATCTTCTGCTCCTCGACGAGCCCACCAACCACCTCGACGCCGAGTCCGTCCTCTGGCTCGAACAGCATCTTTCGAACTACGAGGGTGCCGTTCTGGCCGTGACCCACGACCGTTACTTCCTGGACCACGTCGCGGAATGGATCTGCGAGGTCGAGCGCGGCCGTCTCTACGGGTACGAGGGCAACTACTCGACCTACTTGGAGACCAAGCGCAAGCGCATGGAGGTCCAGGGCCGGAAGGACGCCAAGCTCGCCAAACGACTGGCAGACGAACTGGACTGGGTCCGCTCCAACTCCAAGGGCCGTCAAACCAAGTCGAAGGCTCGTTTGGCCCGATACGAGGAAATGGCTGCCGAGGCGGAGAAGACCCGGAAGCTGGACTTCGAAGAAATCCAGATCCCGCCGGGACCCCGACTGGGCAATCTCGTGATCGAGGCGGACAACCTCCAGAAGGGATTCGGGGACAGAAGCCTCATCAAGGACCTGTCCTTTTCCTTGCCTCGCAACGGCATTGTGGGCGTGATCGGACCGAACGGCGTCGGCAAGTCGACACTGTTCAAGACCATCGTGGGTATGGAACCGCTGGACGGCGGCGACCTCAAGATCGGTGAATCCGTCAAAATCTCCTACGTGGACCAGAACCGCGCCAACATCGATTCCGAGAAGTCACTTTGGGAGGTCGTCTCCGACGGGCTCGACTTCATCCAGGTCGGTCAGGTCGAAATGCCCTCACGGGCCTACGTGTCGGCCTTCGGGTTCAAGGGGCCGGATCAGCAGAAGAAGGCCGGAGTGCTCTCCGGTGGTGAACGCAATCGTCTGAATCTGGCGCTGACCCTCAAACAGGGCGGCAACCTGCTGCTCCTGGACGAGCCGACCAACGACCTCGACGTCGAAACCCTTGCCTCGCTCGAGAACGCGCTGCTCGACTTCCCGGGTTGTGCCGTGGTGGTTTCGCACGACCGCTGGTTCCTGGACCGCGTCGCGACCCACATTCTTGCTTGGGAAGGCACCGAGGAAGAGCCCGACAAGTGGTACTGGTTCGAGGGGAACTTCGAAGCATACGAAGAGAACAAGGTCGAGCGGATGGGCCCCGACGCGGCTCGCCCGCATCGCCTCACTCACCGCCGGTTGACCCGCGACTGACCCGCGGGACACCACGACGACGGCCGCGCACCCCTGGGGGGGGGGGGCCCTGGGCGGGCATGGGGGGACGGGGGGGCGCGGCCCGTGGCAGTCCCGGGCGGTGCGCCCCGCCCCGCACTCGGACCATCGCTTCCTGCGTGGTCGTGGCGACCAGAGACCCATGGCGGTCGAAGATCCTTCCACAGGCCAGCCCCCGAGAGCTCGACGCATTGGGGGAGGTCTGGGTGTAAAGGAGCCAATCGTCGGCCCGTGCGTCCCGATGCCACCAGATGGCGTGGTCCAACGAAGCCATGGTCAGGTGCGGATCGACCCAGGCCATGCCGTGTCGCCGGAGAATTGGGTCCATCGGGGTGTAATCGGAAGCGTAAGCGATGGCCGCACGGTGCACCACGGGATCATCCGGGAGCTTGCGATGGGTCCTGAACCACACGGCATTGACCGGCTCCCGGGACTCCGAAGGCTTGAGGTATATGGGTTCCGTGACGTATCGGATCTCGAACGGCCTGCCGTGAACGACCCGCTTCGCCAGCGGATGGTCGATATGCCCCCAGAGCTGTTCGGGACTCGAGAGAGTCTCCGGGTCGGGAACGTCGTCGGGCATGGGTTCGTGATGCTCGAGCCCCTCGGCAGGGGTCTGGAACGAGGCAATCGACGAGAGGATGACCTGACCGTCCTGATACGCGTGGATCCGTCGTGCCGAGAATGACCGGCCGTCGCGCATCCTCTCGACGCCGAAGACGATCGGTTGGGTGACGTCCCCCGGGCGAAGGAAGTAGCCGTGCATCGAGTGGATCGGTCGGTCGTCGTCGACGGTGCGACTGGCCGCCATGGCGGACTGTGCGAAGACCTGGCCGCCGAAGACGCGCGGGGTTTCCGGAGCCAACGTGTGTCCCACGAAGATGTCCTCCGTGGTTCGCAACGGAGTGCTCGGCTCGAGGTCGAGCATTCTGACCAAGGAATCGGTGGGATCATCGTTCTCGGACGGAAACTGGGAATCCTGGAAAGTGCTCACTCCACGATCTTAGAGCTCGATCAACGACGTGTCACAAGGTGCAAAGCGGCGTCTCGGAATCCGGCTCGGGCCGGCGACGAGGACATAATGGAATAAACGCCCCCTATCGATCGTGGACTCATGACCGTTTCTCCATCTCCGACCGCCCTCCGGTTTGCCGACCTCGACCAGGCCAAGGACCTTGCAACCTTGATATCCCGCGTCAGGTCGATCGACTCTGCCGCGGCCGTCAGGCTGCAAGCGCGCGGCAATGTGCTGGGGGTGTGGGTACCGGTCATGAGCGCCGAAACGCTCCTTGAACAGATCCCCACCGTCCTGGGCATGCGAGCAATCCACCTGGCCGTTGCGTCGGAGGCCGACGTGACCGTCGAGTCCGCTGCGCTCCTGGACCGACTGGCCCGGATCGAGAAGACCGAAGGCGCTCTCGAAATTCCGCCGGTCACGGTTCACGCTGCCTGGTCCGGGATCATTCCTCCGGCCTCCGGGTGGAGCCACGTGGGAACGATGAGTTCTGAGGACGTCGATGCCGCGGCGCGCGAAGGCATGAGCGCCGTGGAACAAGCGTTGCCGGCCAACCCTGGTGGGGCTGTGGTCAGTACGGTGAGGGCACGGATCTGGGGGAGTACGACATCGTTCGGCATGGTGACGGGCGCGACCTTCGGCGCCACGGTGCTCGGCTTCAACGACTCCGGCCAAGACTTCGACGTCTACCAGTCCGGGCCGTGGCACCGGCTGACCGGGCCGACCGGCCACATTCTGTCCCGCCCGGGGAATACCCTCTGACTCGGTTCCGGCCTCTGGGTGATACCCGTGCCGGGCGTGTCGGGCTGATCAGCCCGGAGTATTGGTCATGGCTCGGGCGGCGCGCTCGAAATAGTCCCACATCATGCCGTCGAGGAGCGGCGGCAGGTGGAGGGTATCCATGGACTCCCTCATGTATTTCAACCAGGTCTCCCGGGCCCAGGAATCGATGGCGAAGGGTGCATGGCGCATCCTGAGCCGGGGGTGCCCTCTGCGGTGACCGTAGGTGCTCGGCCCGCCGAAGTACTGCTCCAGAAACATTTCGAGTCGTTCCCGAGCCGGTTCCAGATCATCCTCCGGGTACAGGGCACGAAAATCAGGATCGGCAGCCACACGGTTATAGAACTCCGTGGTGAGCTGGTGGAATGCCTCGTGGCCACCAATCTGGTCGTACGGGCTGGAGGCCGATGATGCCGGATTCGTCATAGATCTCCCACTTTACCCCGAATCCGGCACCCTACAGGCCCGCCCAAGCAGGGGGTCAGGAGATCACGTCTGCCGCCTGCACCCTCAGCGCCCGTTCGATCGCGTCGCGGCCCTCCATGACCTGCCTCTTCAAGGAGTCCTTGCCCTCGCCGAGCTGCACGAGAAATTCTTCGGAAGCCTCGAGAACGTCACGGTCGACGATCTGGGGGAACAAGCCGCCGATGATCTGCTGCGAGATCTCGTGGGAAAGCTCGGTCCAGACCCGTTCGATCGACTCGAAGTACCGGGAGACGAAGGGCCGAATCAGGGAATCCTTGGTGGTCATGGTGAAGCCGGTGATGGCCGCACGCTGGATGACATTGGGCAGCTCGTGGCTCTCCACAACCTGCTGCCACACCTTTTCCTTGGCCTCGGCCACAGGAATCGCCGCCCTGGCCTGAGCCGCACGTTGCGCCCCGGTCGAGGTCCTGTCCTTCTCCGCCGCGGCCTCGATGTCTTCCGAGCCTCGGCGCCCCGCGGCCACGAGGGCGGTTAGCAGCTTCCACGCGAGGTCCTTGTCGATGGACAACCCGGGCAACGTGCTGTTTCCGGCCAGCAAGGCCTCGACGGTGTCGAGCTGTTCGTCGCTGGTCGCGTGAGCGGCGAAGGCTTGGACGAACTGGAGCTGTTGGTCCGATCCCTCCTCGGCACCTTGCGCGATGTCCCACAGGCCGGCCGCGGCCTTTTCCCGGGTTTCCTCCTGTGCATCCGGACGCACGTACATGCGCAACGTCGTCGCGAGGTTCCGAAGCTGGGTCAGGATCGTGGTGGAATCCGTCTCCGCGCCGATGTTGTCCAGCAGGAGGTCGACGAAGTGGCGCGCGGGGATCTGGCCGTCGCGGGTACCGTTCCAGGCGGCTCCCCACACCACGGCGCGGGGCAGCGAGTTCTCGAAGTCCCGCAGATGTTTCCGGGCAGTGTCGAAGGAGGCGTCGTCAAGACGAACCTTCGCGTAGGCGAGGTCATCGTCATTGAGGAGAATCAGCGCCGGGCGCTGCCGGCCCGCGGTATCGGGGATCTCGGTGTGCTCGCCGTCGACGTCGAACTCGACGCCGTGCACGCGAACCAGCTTGCCGTCCACGAAGTCGTAGAAACCGGCGGTCATCCGGTGCGGGCGCAGCGTCGGGTACTCGTTGGGGGCAGTCTGGATGACGTCGAGACGGGTGATCATCCCGGATTCATCGACCTCAATCGAGGGGGTGAGCGTATTGACGCCCGCCGTCTCGAGCCAGGCCTGGGACCACGACTTCAGTTCGCGACCCGAGGTCGCCTCCAACTCGGCCATGAGGTCGGCGAGAGTCGCGTTGCCCCAGGAATGTTTCGTGAAGTAGGAGTTCATGGCCTTCATGAACTCTTCCTGGCCGACCCAGGCCACCAGTTGTCGGAGGACGGAGGCACCCTTGGCATAGGTGATGCCGTCGAAATTGACCTGCACATCGTGCAGATCCTTGATGTCCGCGACGATCGGGTGCGTGGAGGGAAGCTGGTCCTGACGGTAGGCCCACGTCTTTTCCATCGCCGAGAACGTGGTCCACGCGTGGTCGAAGCGGGTGTTCTCGGCGGCACTGAGATGGGACATGAACTCCGCGAAGGACTCATTCAGCCACAAGTCGTTCCACCACTTCATGGTGACCAGATCGCCGAACCACATGTGCGCGAGTTCGTGGAGAACGGTGATCGCCCGACGCTCAATCATTGCCTGGGTCGTCTTGGACCGGAAGATGTAGTCCTCGAGAATCGTCACGCAGCCGGCGTTCTCCATCGCACCGGCGTTGAACTCAGGCACGAAGAGCTGATCGTACTTGTCGAAGGGGTAAGGGACGCCGAATTGGCGTTCGTAGAATTCGAAGCCCTGTTTGGTGAGTTCGAAGATTTCCTCGTGATCGAGATATTCCATGAGGGAACGGCGCGCGTAGATGTCCAGGGACACGCTGCGTCCGTCGGAGGTCGTCAACGAGTCGGAGACCTTCGCATAGGGCCCCGCGACGAGTGCGGTGATGTACGACGAGATCCGCGGCGTCGTACCAAAATGCCAAACGTCGGAATCCGACTCCTCGTCGCGGACATCAACGGGCTGGTTGGAAATCACGTTCCATGTCTTGGGAGCTCTGACCGTGAACGTGAATTCGGCCTTGAGGTCCGGCTGCTCGAAAACGGCGAAGACCCGGCGGGAATCCGGAACCTCGAACTGAGAATACAAGTAGACCTCACCATCGACGGGGTCCACAAAACGATGGAGGCCTTCACCCGTGTTGGTATAGGCGGCGTCGGCGACGACGGTCAGCGTGTTGCTGCTCTCCAGGTCCGGCAGGGAGATCCGTACGCCGTCCGAGACCTCGGACGGGTCGAGTTCCTTGCCGTTGAGCGTCACCGAGTGAACTCGCTCGGTCACGGCGTCGACAAAGGTCGAGGTGCCGGGTTCCGCGTCGAATTCGACCGTGGTGGTCGACGGGAAGCTGGTGTCCGAAGCCGTCAGATCAAGGTCCACACGGTAGGAGTGGACTTTTGTCACGGTCTCCGCGCGTTGGGAAGCTTCCTGGCGCGTCAGATTGAGTCCCGGCATATGGGTCACCTTTCAGAGAGAATTCCGTCTGCCCCTCAGGTTATTACAGGAGCCGGTAGGCTTGAATTCGCCACACTATTCCAGCGCTTAAATCTACGAGGACGGTGTACGACGTGCGCGTTCACATTGCCACTGACCATGCGGGGCTCGACCTCAGCCGCTACCTGGTCGACTCCTTGACGGAACTCGGGTACGAGATGGTCGATCACGGACCCGAGGCCTACGACTCGCAGGACGACTACCCGAGTTTCTGCATCAACGCCGCTCTGGGCGTCCGGAAGGATCGCGAGAACGGGGAGGATTCCCTGGGCATCGTCCTCGGTGGATCAGGAAACGGGGAACAGATGGCGGCCAACAAGGTTCCCGGAATCCGTGCCGCGTTGGCCTGGAACCACGAGACCGCCGCCCTCGCCCGAGAGCACAACAACGCCCACATTGTCGCGGTGGGTGGCCGGCAGCACACCAAGGACGAAGCGTTGGAGATCATCAAGGTCTTTCTGACCGAAGGATTTCCCGGGGAGGAACGTCACGTCCGACGCATTGGGCAGATGGAGGAGTTCGAGGCGACGGGACGCATCGAAGGCAAGCATCTCGAAATCGATGACTGAGGCAGCCCGGCTGACGTCGGGAACTCCCACCCGAGGGGGGTCATCCGGTGCCTGAGGGACATTCGATCCATCGTGTGGCGCGCAGGTTCCACGATGCCTTCGTGGGGCAACGTCTGAGGGCGTCGAGTCCGCAGGGTCGGTTCGCGCAAGGCGCGGCGCTCGTGGACGGCGCACGGGCTGTGGAGGCATATGCACACGGCAAGCATTTCTTCCTGGTGTTCGACAACGACCTGACGCTCAACGTCCACCTGGGGATGTACGGCGCCTGGACCTTTGGCGGTGATGCCACATTCCGGGCGTCGTCTTCGATAGGTGCTCCACGGAAAATGGGGGAGGAGGAATTTTCCGGCTCCGAGGAGGCCGAGCGTGAATACGTCGGCCCTCCCGCCCCGAAACCCACGACGCGCGTGCGCCTGGAATCCGACAATGGGTGGGCGGACCTGATCGGGGCGACGACGTGTCGCATCCTCGAGCCCACTGGTGTGGCCGAGCTCCGGAAAAAGCTCGGCCCCGATCCCTTGGACCCAGACGCCGACCCCATGCCCTTCTACCGTGCGTGCCGCAAGACATCCAGACCGATCGGTGCGGTGCTGATGGACCAGCAGGCGATCGCCGGCATCGGAAACATCTACCGGGCCGAGTCGCTCTTCCGTGCCGGACTCGATCCCCACACACCCGCTCACCGGGTACCCGATGAAACCACGGCCTTGTTGTGGCGGGACAACGTTCGTCTCATGAAGACCGGGGTGGAACTCGGTCGCATCGTGACGACGGCGCCCGAGCACCGTCTCGGCGTCTCGTCTCACCATGCGTGGCCCACCCATGCGAATTACGTCTACGGCCGCGTGGGCCACACGTGCCGGGTATGCGGCAAGGACACGATCGTGATGGAAGACATGGGCGGCAGAAAACTGTATTGGTGCACCGTCTGCCAAACGTGAAGGCCGACTCCGCGTGGAGCCACGGCCTGATGGACGCGGTCTGGTCCGCGATTCCGGTCAAGGGTTGACCCTGGTGCGGAAGTGGCAAATGTGTGCGTTCCTTCCGCCGATGTGGCAATTTTGGGCCCAAAATCGCCTCATTGGTGCACGGCAGTGCCACCTCGTGGCTCCCGGGCTCCAACGGGCAACAAAAAATCCGCTCCCGAACAGTTCGGGAGCGGATTTCTCTTCAGAGGGGATGACGGGAATCGAACCCGCGTAATCAGTTTGGAAGACTGAGGCTCTACCATTGAGCTACATCCCCGTGTGGACCTCGACAATATAACCGCACCTTTTGGCGGTTCGTCAAATCGATCCGGCGCCGTGTCGCCGGAAAGATTCGCACATTTGGCCCATTCACGCATAAACTGGCATATGCCTTACGGGGCGTAGCGCAGTGGCTAGCGCGCCTGCTTTGGGAGCAGGAGATCGCAGGTTCGAGTCCTGTCGCCCCGACGTTGGAACACCGAACCGACCTGTTGCCGGCCGTCAGGCCGCTGCCGGTCGGCGAAGTGTGACTCTGACGCCTGATCATCAGAGGTATTCGACACATCCGTCCGGCACACCGCAGGGCGGTTCCTGACCCCGAAATCGTAGGAGATCAACGGAAGTGAAGACCGCCGTAGAGAAGCTGAATCCGACTCTGGCCAAGATCCAGGTCGACGTTCCCTTCGAGGAATTCAAGCCGTTTCTGAGCAAGACATACAAGGAACTGGCCGAGCAGATCCAGATGCCTGGCTTCCGAAAGGGCAAGATCCCCAACCAGCTCATCGAGCAGCGCGTTGGTTACGACTTCGTGGTGGAGAATGCACTCAATGAGGGGCTCAACGGTTTCTACCAGCAGGCCCTGACCGAGAACGAGCTCACCCCGCTGGCCCAGCCCGAGGTCGATGTCCAGAAGAAGCCCGAGCAGAACGATCGCGAGGCCGACGTCTCTGTCGCCATCGAGGTCGTCGTGCGTCCCGAGGTTGAGCTGCCCGACTACGAGGGCCTCAAGGTTGAGGTGGACGCCGCAGAGGTGACCGCCGAGGACGAGCAGAAGGCACTCGATGAGCTGCGTGGCCGTTTCGGCACGCTGATCAACGTCGAGCGCCCCGCCGCTCAGGACGACTTCGTGACCCTCGACCTGAACGCCATGATCGGCGAAGAAGAGGTCGACGCCGCGAACGACCTTTCCTACCAGGTGGGCGCCGGCACCATGCTGGAAGGCCTCGACGAGGCCATCACCGGCCTCTCCGCTGGTGAGGACGCCACCTTCGAGACCACTCTCGCCGGCGGTGAGCACTCGGGAGAGGCCGCAACCGTCAAGGTCAAGGTCACCGCCGTCAAGGAGCGCGAGCTGCCTGAGGTCGACGACGAATTCGCCCAGCTCGCCTCAGAATTCGACACCATCGATGAGCTCAAGGAAGACCTGAAGAAGCAGGCCGCCCAGTCCAAGATTGCCGAGCAGGGCAATGCCGCTCGTGACAAGGTCCTGGACAAGCTCGTGGAACTGGTCGAGGTGCCCGTCCCGGAGAAGGTCGTCGAGGACCAGATCGAGCAGCACTTCAACAACCCCAACGCCGAGGCAGACCACGACTCCGAGGAGCACCGTGCCGAGGTTCGGGAGAACACCGAGCGCGCTTTCCGCAACGAGGTCGTCCTGGACGCCGTGGCGGACAAAGAAGAGGTCGGCGTCGAACAGTCCGAACTGATCGACTACATCATCTCGATGTCCTCGCAGTACGGCATGGACCCCAACCAGTTCGCCCAGATGCTGGATTCCTCCGGCCAGGCCGGAATGATGGTCGGCGAGGTGCGCCGTTCCAAGGCGCTGGCCGCCGTCCTGGAGAAGGCTGAGGTCGTTGACACCGAGGGCAACGCCGTCGACCTGTCCTCCTACATCAAGCCGCAGGGCGAAGGCGAAACGGTCGAGGCCGAGAAGGACGTCGAGGGCGCCGACGAGGCGTAATCGATGTTCCGCACATAGGGTGCGGTGCGGGTGAATCTGCACCGATATCCGACGACGTGAAAGGGGCCCCCCCCCGGGTTGGGGGGGGGCCCCCGTAACAGGGGACCCCCACCGGGGGGTGGGGGGGGGGGGGGGCCCGGGCCCTTACCCCCCCCGCGTCCCGGGGCCCCCCGGGGGGTGGGGGGGGCCCCCCTTTCCACGTCGGAACCACGTCGAGGCGTGGTCGGTCGGGGTCGCACTGGCACGCCATCAGCGAACGAGGGGCAGTATCCCGGCCGTGAAGGCCGTTCGGATACTAGTGTCGATCCCAGACACCCAGAGGCCGGGTCGGGTCATGGAACCGACCGGGCGACTCCGAAGATCGAAAGAGGTCAGACGCACTATGGCTCACAACCTTCCGTACGATGCGGGCACCCGACAGGGTACCGCGCAGCAACAGCCCGTCATGAGTCGCGAAACCGGCAATGGGCAGGACGACCACGTCTACAACCGGTTGCTCAAGGAACGCATCATCTGGTTGGGCTCCGAGGTCCGCGATGACAACGCCAACCTCATCTGCTCCCAGATGCTCCTGCTCTCGGCCGAAGACCCCAAGTCGGACATTTACCTGTACATCAACTCGCCCGGTGGCTCAATTACCGCCGGCATGGCCATTTACGACACCATGCAGCTGATTCCGAACGACGTCGTGACCATCGCGACCGGCATGGCCGCGTCCATGGGTCAGTTCCTGTTGTCCTCCGGGACCCCGGGCAAGCGATACGCCACGCCGAACGCGCGCATCCTCATGCACCAGCCGTCGGGCGGCATCGGGGGCACCGCCTCCGACATTCGCACCCAGGCCGAACTGATCCTGTCGATGAAGCGTCGCCTGTCCGAGCTGACCGCCCAGCAGACCGGCAAGACCGTCGAGCAGATCCTGGAAGACAACGACCGCGACAACTGGTTCACCGCGGACGAAGGCCTCGAATACGGGTTCTTCGACCACATCGCCCAGAGTGCCGGCTCGGTTTCCGGCGGCGGCGGAACCCTCAAGGACGAGAAGTAGCACCGAGAGGGCCACAGCCCAACGGTCAACGCAGAGACTTTTCAGGAGAAAGAACACATGAACTTCAACGCACCGCAGGCCAAGGGTGACGCCGCAGCCGGCGTCCCCATGCCCTCCAACCGTTACGTCCTCCCCAGCTTCGAGGAGCGGACTCCCTACGGTTACAAGCGCCAGGACCCGTACGCGAAGCTGTTCGAGGACAGGATCATCTTCCTGGGCGTCCAGGTCGACGACGCCAGCGCCGACGACATCATGGCCCAGTTGCTTGTCCTCGAGGCACAGGACCCGGACCGTGACATCACCATGTACATCAACTCGCCGGGCGGCTCCTTCACCGCGATGACGGCGATCTACGACACCATGCAGTACATCCGTCCTGAGATCCAGACCGTGTGCCTGGGTCAGGCAGCCTCCGCGGCGTCGGTTCTGCTGGCTGCGGGAACGCCGGGCAAGCGCCTTGCGCTTCCCAATGCGAGGGTGTTGATCCACCAGCCGGCTCTCGCCGGACAGCAAGGTGGCCAGGCATCGGATATCGAAATCCACGCCAACGAGGTCATGCGCATGCGCACGTGGCTCGAGGACACTCTCGCGCTCCACTCGGGCAAGGACTCGAAGACGGTGAACAAGGACATCGAGCGCGACAAGATCCTGACGGCCAAGGATGCCCACGAGTACGGCCTGATCGACCAGGTGCTCGACTCGCGCAAGATCAACAAGCCGCAGATCAACACCCAGGACTGACGCAAGGCCCGGTCGCAAGGCCGGTCGGTTGCGATGGCGGCCGGTTCAGGGTGTCCTGAGCCGGCCTCAGTCGTCTCCGAAGGTCGCGCGAGCCAGGGGAGATGCGGACGCACCTCCCGGGTGTGGTCGCACTGGCGAGGGCCGTCGGACGCGCCTGACAAGGGGCGGCATCTTCGCTCCGAGGGGAGCCAACCTGTAGCCTAGGGAGTGCGAGCCAACCAGGTGTACGGAGTCCGTCACGTGGCTTCCACGCAAGACCTTCAGATTTGAGGAGCCAGCATGTCGAGAATCGGTGAGAGTACCGACCTGCTCAAATGTTCTTTCTGCGGAAAGTCTCAGAAACAGGTGCGCAAGCTCATCGCGGGCCCCGGCGTGTACATCTGTGACGAGTGCATCGAGCTGTGCAATGAAATCATCGAGGAAGAGCTTGCGGAAGTCTCTGAAATCACCTCGATGGAGCTTCCTCGGCCCCGTGAGATCTTCGACTACCTCCAGGAATACGTGATCGGTCAGGAGCCCGCCAAGAAGGCTCTGTCCGTGGCCGTGTACAACCACTACAAAAGAATTCAGGCCAAGGATTCCGGCCAGCCGCAGAGTGGGCAGTCATTGCTCGCCACGGGCGGGGAAGATGTTGACCTGGCCAAGTCCAACATTCTCCTGGTCGGGCCCACGGGGTCCGGCAAGACCTACCTCGCGCAGACCCTTGCCAAGAAGCTCAACGTCCCCTTTGCGATGGCGGATGCCACGAGCCTGACCGAAGCCGGGTACGTCGGAGAAGACGTCGAGAACATCCTCCTCAAGCTCATCCAGTCGGCTGATTACGACGTCAAGAAGGCCGAGACCGGCATCATCTACATCGACGAGATCGACAAGATCTCGCGCAAGTCCGAGAACCCCTCGATTACGCGGGATGTTTCCGGCGAGGGGGTTCAGCAGGCCCTGCTCAAGATACTCGAGGGCACCGTGGCGGCCGTCCCGCCCCAGGGCGGGAGGAAACACCCCCAGCA
The DNA here is from genome assembly GCA_030454085.1 of Kocuria sp. GTDB lineage: Bacteria > Actinomycetota > Actinomycetes > Actinomycetales > Micrococcaceae > Rothia. The sequence continues at coordinate 2,039 of JAKDJD010000029.1, read as the reverse complement.
GGAGTTCTTGCAGATCGATACGACCAATGTTCTCTTCATCGTGGCGGGGGCCTTCGCCGGCCTCGAGGACATCGTGGGATCCAGAGTCGGCAAAAAGGGGATCGGCTTCGGGGCGCCCATAGAACAGGCATCCAAGGAAGCCGACATCCTCCAGAAGCTGTTGCCCGAGGACCTTCTGAAATTCGGACTGATCCCCGAGTTCATTGGCCGCCTTCCCGTGCTGACGAGCTTGTCCAGCCTCGACGTGGACACCTTGGGTCGCGTGCTCACGGAACCACGCAACGCACTCGTCAAGCAGTACAAGCGCATGTTTGCTCTGGACGACGTCGAACTCGAGTTCGAGGACGACGCGATCCGGGCCATGGCTGAGCTGGCCATGGAGAGGGGCACGGGTGCTCGAGGGCTGCGTGCGATTCTCGAGGATCTGTTGCAGTCCATCATGTTCGACATCCCATCGCGTGAGGACGTCGCCCAAGTGATCATCACGGGGGAAGTGGTCCGTCACGGGTCCGAGCCGGAGCTCGTCACCAAGGACATGCTGGACGAGGAAAAGAAGGACGCTTCCTGAGGCCATTCCTGTTCACGGACAGGAGTGGTAAGGGCCACCGTCGAAAGATCACGGTTCGGTCTCTGTGACGTGATTTCGTTCGGTTTGGATCACGGTTTTATCAAGATTTTCCCCACAGTTTGAGGCCCGTGACGGCAGGTGCTTAGCTGGTTTCTGTCACGCACGGAACCACAGGGGAGAAGACATGCATCGGACCGTTCGCAATGCGGTTTCTGGCTTCCTCGCCATCACCGGACTCTTCGCGATCACCGTCCTGACCGACTACGGTCTGATTGCCCGGGGCGAGCAGTCCTTGGCCATGATCGGTCTTGTCGTTGTCGCAGTGGCGGTCCGTTGTCTCATGTACCTGGACTCGGTGCGTCACGGCAGGGAACCAGAAGTGCAGACCCGGGACACCGTGACGGGAAACCTGATCGTGGTCCTCAGCGCGGTGGCCTACGGGTGGTTGCTCATGGGCATCCTCGTGGGTACAGGAGTCGTCAGCTCTGCCTACGAATCGGCGCTCAAGGAATTCTACGGTTGGCTCTCGCTGGGGCTGTTCGTGGTCGCCATCGTGGTCTACGCCATCGACACCCTCAAGCTGAGAAAAGGCCGCAGCAACGAGGCGAAGGCGGAACCCGCCCCGGCCGAGACCGCGCAACCCCGTGAACTGATTCATCAGGGTCGGGCATAAACCCTCCCGGTTGCATGTTGATATGTGCGGAACCCATTCACGTACGCACAGCACGACAAGGAGTCGGAACATCATGACCCAACACGCAGACTTTTGGTTCGACCCGATTTGCCCTTGGGCCTGGATGACGTCTCGGTGGATGACGGAGGTCGAGCGCCTTCGCGACGTCGAAGTGGCGTGGCATCCCTTCAGCCTCTCGATCCTGAACGACGGTCAGGACCTCGACCCGGACTACCGGAAGCACCTCGAGGCCGCACAAGGACCCGCCCGCGTTACGATGGCCGTGCGCGAGGAACACGGCCCGGAGAAGGTCAAGGCCTTCTACGACGCGGTAGGTACCGCGATCCATCCGGAGAAGACGGATGAGCCGGACGAACGGCGTCGGTATCACGAGGCCATCGTCAAGGCTCTGGAAGAGACCGGACTTCCGGCCCAGCTCGCCGATCACGCAGACTCGGACGCTTACGACGAGAAGCTGCGCGCCTCCAACCAGGAGGCCCTGGACCTCGTGGGCGACGACGTCGGAGTCCCGATCATCGCGATCGAGGGCACCGCTTTCTTCGGGCCCGTGATGTCCCCGGCCCCCAAGGGCGAGGACGCGACCAAGGTCTGGGACGGGGCCGTGGCACTCGCCTCCTACCCGGGATTCTTTGAGCTCAAACGGTCCCGGACCAGCGGACCGATCTTCGACTAGACGCGTTGGTCCTCAGACGAGGACTTTTCGGGGGATTGGCGCCGGGGCGGTTTTGGCCGCGGGTTTTTTTTTTTAGTGGCCCCGGGGTTTTTATTTGGTGTTTT
>JAKDJD010000028.1 GCA_030454085.1 Kocuria sp. | reverse complement strand
GCCACGGGGGGGGGCCCCCGGCCGCCCCCAAAATCCCCCCGGGCCCCCACCCCCGGGGGCCCGGCGGGGGTCGGGTGTGCCCTCCCGCCGGGCCCTCGGGTTGTGCGTGGTTACGGGTTTCGGGCGACTACTCGCCGGAAACCGCGTTGGCCAGTTGCTCGAGTGACTCTTCGAGCTCCTCCTGGGAGACCAGCGGCATGCCAAGGTCCTGAGCGGCCTGCGGGTCCATCTTGGACCAGTCGTAGGTCAGGGACACCTCGGTCTGGTTCGAGCTCTGCGACTGCAATTCCCACGTCCACTCCCAACCGGGAGGCTGCTCGCCGGCCGGCGCCGTCTGCCAGGCGACGAGCTTGTTCGGGTCGAAGCCGGTCACGTAATTGTCCGTCTTGTAATCCCCGCCCATGTGCGGCCCGTTCATGTTCATCCGAAATACCTGGCCGGACTTCTGAATGCGGTCGGTCTTGTCGTCGGAGACCACGTAGCCGGACCCGTCGAACTCGTGGTGGCGTTCCGGGTTGCTCAGGAGGTCGAAGATCTTGTCGGACGGCTCGTCGATGGATCGGGTGACTGTGATCGCTGTCGTCTCAGTCATATGGTGCTCCTCTGCTTTGACTGTAGCGGTCTCCGCGGCAACTTCAGGTTCCCGTGGAAACCAGGACACCATCAAGCCTAGTGGCCGTCCCCACAGTTGACGATCAGCCAAGAGCTGATTCCCGAGAGCCCCGGAGCCGGCCGCTCCGCATCGCCGCAGGACACGACGCGAATTACGTCGTGTCAGATGCCGATTTCGAGGCGTCCTGCCCATACACTTCGACTGTCCTTCACTTCACTTGGAGCCACCCATGTCTTTTCTCAGATTCCCCCTGCCCGAATTCGCTTCCCGACGCGGTCGCGGCGTGCGAGTCGCTGGCGCCGGCGTCGCCCTTGTTTTTGCCCTCGCCGGTTGCGCAACCAACGCGTCGTCGGATGGCGCCGCTGCGTCGTCGGGCTCTGCCTCCCCGACTCACGTCACACAGGTGTCCGATATTCAGGGCGCTGATTCTGACGACACCCTCACTGCTCTCGAGGCCTTGCCCGTCAAGGGGAAGGCGCCCAAGACGGGGTACAAGCGCAAGAACTTCGGACCCGCTTGGGCCGATACGGATAGGAATGGGTGCGACACCCGGAACGATGTTCTGAACCGCGATCTGTCCTCGGTGTCCCACAAACCCGGCACCCACGATTGCAAGGTGAAGACGGGCAACCTCGTCGACCCCTACACCGGCAAGGACATTTCCTTCACTGCCGGAAAAACCACGAGTAGCGCGGTGCAGATCGACCACGTGGTCAGCCTCTCCAATGCCTGGCAGACGGGAGCCCAGCAGCTCTCCGATGACGAGAAGAAGGAGCTGGCCAACGACCCACTGAACCTCCTCGCCGTTGACGGCCCGACCAACCAGGGCAAGAGCGACGGAGACGCCGCCACCTGGTTGCCTTCCAACAAGCAGTTCCACTGTGACTACGTGTCCCGTCAGGTCGCCGTGAAGACCAACTATCGCCTGTGGGTGACCCAGGCGGAGAAGAACGCCATCGCCGGTGTTCTTGAAGGGTGCCCCGGGGAGGTTTTGCCGTCCGGGGATGACGCCCCGGAGGTCGGGAACACGACGGATTCCGTCCCGGAGGACACACAGGTTCCTGAGCAACCGGCCCCTGTCGAGCCGGCGCCCGCGGAACCTGTCGCCCCCGCACCGGCGGAGCCAGTAGCACCGGCCCAGGGCGACTCCTCCTACCCGAACTGCTCCGCGGCCAAGGCCGCAGGCGCGGCACCGTTGCACGCCGGCTCCCCCGGTTACAGCAGCAAGCTGGACCGCGACGGCGACGGCGTGGCCTGCGAATAGAGCCGCCCTCTCAACCCCGTGGATGCGGTGGACGCGGAAAAACACCGTCACCCGTGTATTCCCACGTCGCCACCCGGCTGTTGTAGGACAAGAGGTTCATAACGGCCGCAAAGGACCTCCGGGGTCACGAGGAGACAGGTATGGCCCGAGCCGTTCGAGGTAGTTCTCAATCGGCGACTGGGCAGCGGTTTCGGAGAGTCGTCCTGGCGAAATACCCGTCGCACTGCCATCGATCCAGGCAGATCTCGCCCTCACAGGGGTTGCCGCGTCGTGGGCCGCGATCGCCTTGTTCGCGTTGCTCGTCCTCATGAGACGGCAGGCACCCCGGCCCGATGATCTGCGTGCCCTCGAGGGGGCCGCTGACGCCCATAGGCGTGCAGGGGCGATGCCCTAGTGTTTTTCTAGTACAGCCGTGCTAGTTTAACTTGCGTGGTACGAACAATTGGCGCAGACGCACGACGACAGCTGCCGGACGATACCGTGTGGGGACTTTTGGGCACGAGAGGTCTCGGAGCCGCCATGACGCAAGCACCGACCAAAGAAGCACAGCTGCCCACAGGGGCGGCAAAACGCTTCTTCTCGACACAGGTTGAACGCCACGTCATTGCCATGGACGAACTTGTGCGGCGGAGGGCCGAAAAGGCTGAGACGGCGATGCGAGAAGTCGACCCGAAATATTCGAGGACTCAGCCGGCTGAGAGAAACCTCAACCAGGTACGGGCAGATCTGCCTCAGCCCCTGAAGCCCGCGGCTCGGGACAACTATCGACGCCTGAAGGAGTTCCAGGAAGACTGCACCGAGCGGTTGGCACGCTCCGGGGCGGCCGCGAAGGACGTCGATCGACATAAGGCCGCTCAGGAGCTCGCCGTCGTCATCGACGCCCTTCTGCCTCGACCATTGACTGCCCCGGAATTGGTCAGCGTAGACGAAATGGTCTCTAGTCTCGACGACCACCTCTTGAACCCGGAACGGGAGAAAGACTCATGATCATTGCCATCGTGGGGGCTGAAATCGCATTTTGGGTGCTCCTGCTCGGAGGCCTGGCGGTGCGCTATCTGCTCAACGCCAGACGCGCCAGTTCGGTCATCCTGGCGTGCGTCCCCTTAGTCGATCTCGCCCTGGTCATCCTGGTCACCACAGATTTGCTACGGGGAGCCCAACCCACACATGCCCACGCTTTGGCGGCAGTCTATCTCGGCGTGACCGTAGCATTCGGCCATCAGATTATTGGACGAGTCGACGCATGGTTCCGCTATCGGTTCGCCAACGGGCCGAAGCCCCTGAAGCCGCCCAAAGGATCTACTTCAGAGGTTAAGGCCATCTGGGGCGAATGGTTGCGCGTCCTGCTTGCCGCCGTCATAGCAGCAGTGTGCCTGTTCATCATGATCATCATTGACGGTGGCACCATACCCCACAGCATCGACAGCATCAGCAAGCACCCGTATTGGGGAATTCTTCACACCATCGGCGTCGTTACCGGCATCTGGTTCTTGGCCGGACCCGCTTTCGCAGGGAGCGGCGACCCTGCTCTCGACCGCGCTAGGGACGAGATGAGCAAAGGTTAAGGCTCTGCTCCGCTGTGAGCCCTCGGCGATTCCGCGCTGACGTTCACGTCTACCAAGCCACGAAATGAACGTGGACAATGGGCCGGTCAATGACTGACCAAGTCCACAACCCCAGGAGGGAAACCGATGGCAACAACTGAAAAAGGAAATGAGCGCCTGACTCAGTTTCTCGGCCATGTTAACGGCGATCCGGGTGGTGGCATCGCTTCTCTCCAAGGCACGGGAACATTTTGGTCCACCCCCCATCGGCATTCGTGGGATCGCCATCCTGATATCGCGGATTGCGGGCAAATCCGGCGACGCATGATTGCCCTGCGGACAAGCGATCGCCCCAACGGGCCTCCTGGGGTGTCTTGCAAGACTCGGAGACAACGTGGACCGCATGGGGCGTGGACCTGCACCGCCGGACACTCTCCTTGGCGACAAAGCCTACTCATCGAAAGTGAATCGGGCACTGCGGCGTTCGCGAAGGATCGAGACGATGCTTTCCGAACCATCGGACCAGGAAGTCCATCGTCCACCAAACGGCTGTCGCACTTAACGGGATCATCGCCTGACTACGGCATGTTCGGACACCCCCACCCCTCTCCCACCGCGACACGAGGTCCTAGTTTCTCGATGGGATTGCAGCTTATTCCATTTTTCAAATACAATGTGTCGAGTTTGCCGCAACGGACGCCGCCAAACTGCTCCTTTGGGGCCAATACTCGCTGGACTTTGTGTGTTTTATGTCACACCTCGCCTGGGTTCAAGGCAATTTATAGCGTCACTTGTTATCCGCAAGGATGACAGTCTAGCCATTGCTTTCATGCCAACTCCGCGATGATCTGCAAAGATACACTCGCCGCCTATGGCGCGAAACTGATTGTCACGTTTCCTTAATTTTGAAATACACAAACTCCCATGGCTTTACTATTTTCTTGTGACGCTTGGCATCCAAAACTAGAATTCATTACGTCACACACCCACAGTCACTGAGGAAGCTATGGAAACGGTCAACAAAAACACGTTGTCACGTCGAACCTTGACAAAAGGCGCCCTGTGGTCCGCGCCAGTGCTTGCCGCCTCGTCGACAGTTCCCAGCTACGCCGTATCAGATGAGCATGCCCCCATGGAGGTGTCCGGCTTCGTTCGGCTTTCCAAGGAATGCAACACTGGCCGGCCAAGCGTCCTCACATTGGATGGCACTGGGATGTACCCAATACGCGGTTTCTGGATCATGGAGGCGGAGCCATCAACTGTAGCCGTGAATGCGAAACTCACTTACTACTTTCCGAATTCCATCAAACAGGTCAATTGGACAGCACAGAAAAACAACGGTGAATGGACCACACCCCAAATCGACGTCACCGCTCCCCCGAAGGAAAACTTCATCGCATTTTCGACCACATACTACGGAGAGTGGGACTATGACGACGAAGACGCAGTCCTGCGAGCTATAACCGGACCAAGTTTCTGGGGAACATTCACTAGCCCTATTTGCCCAAGCTCCATCACAACATACGCCCTACGTACGGTTACAGCCGACGGTATAACTATTACCGAGGAACGAGGCCCGAATCAGCTGTAAATTCGAGGTCGGAATGCTTAGTTAAGTATCTATGCAGGACAATTCAATTGCGGAACGTGCTCTACGAAAACCGGTTGACTGAAAACAATTTTCTAGGACCCAACGTTGTCAATAGCGCGAGATGCCACGTCAGAGTTTCGTCAGCTGTCCCCACCCAGCATGGCGGCCGCCGCTACCATGTCTTGCTCCTCGCGTGTCGTCAAAGCATAGAGGCCGCGGCCGATAGGGGCGGCGTCCCACAAGTGGCGAGCTTGGGCAGCCATGCCTGAATAGACGGGTCCACCGGCCTCCGCGTAAGCGTCAAGCGCAGCTTCCAGCATGTCCTGACCGGCCGCGCCGTATTGTGCGGCGAAGTCGCGAGCTGGGTCGTCCACACGCGCCGTCGTCCAGTCGAGAACCCCAGTAATGACGCCGTCGGCCGACATCAGCACATGGGCCGGGTAGATCTCCCCATGGGTCATGACAGTCTCTGCCGGCCAACAAGTGTCGTCGGCCAGCCACGCCTCCCAAGACTCAACAAACGCAGGAGACACCGAAAATCCGTCACGGACCGTGTCGATGTCGTCCTTCCACGCCTGACGAACCTGCTCAGGGCTCCGCGTCTCCACCCCGGCGACAGACCCCTGCGCCGCGGTAATACCGTGCAAACTGGCCAGCATACGACCCAAGCGTGCCGCATAGTCCGGGCTGGCCGGATCCATATGCCAGATCGGCTCCCCCGAAGACGACAAAGTCAGGCCGGGAGAACCAGGCAAAGCCGGGTACGCGATCAAATCCGCCCCGTGAACCTGCCAATCCGGCACAGCGACCTCATCCTTCGCCAACACCGGTCCGACCAAATCGAGGACGCTCGCCTCACTAGCGATCTTCTCGGCAACATCGTCGCGCCGAGGCTGACGCAAAATCCAAGGCTGGCCGTCAACGTCGTCGGCGATGACCACACGGTAATCCAGACCGGCCTCTATCAGAGTCGCGTCTTCGGAAGACACGGCCAAACCATGGAAACGGGCCAGGTCCAGCACTTCATCGATAATCGACATGAGTCCAGGATGTCACCCTCAGGTCCCACAGAACACAGTCCGACACCCTCAACGATTCGTCCAGAACCATGGCACACTCGGGCCCGCCCGACACCGGTACCCTCCGAGCACCCGCCTTGGCGGTGGGTCCACCGAGGCGAACACTCCCCATGATTTTTCTCCTCCCCGGACCGGTTCAACCCGCATCCCCCACACGGGACCCCGAACCCTACAGAATCATCGGAAGCCGCAACCAGGGAGGCCTCGGCCCTCGTCTGATCGAGTCTGGGGCTATTCCCGCCGTAGCAGGTCCGGCTACACAAGCTCGCTTCAAGCTCGCAACGGCGCGAACTTCATGTACGTTCCGCACCGCCAAATCCATTCCAGCGGGCCATAGCGAAAGTATCGAAGCCACAGCATCGAGAAAACGCACTGACCCACGATGATTGCGGCCCAGATCCCCAGCCCGGCCGGAGCGGAAATGTATCCGTGGGCCGTGAACAAAGGAAGGATGACCACGCAAAGCACGGTCTGGCCGAGATAGTTCGAGAACGCCATACGGCCGTAAAAGCGCAAGAAGGACAGACTCTTCCACCCAGGACGTGTTCTCAACAGGAGTATTAGACCGGCGACGTACATGAAACCAGGAACTAGTGCCGTGCGGAACGCGATGTCGTGCGCATCGCTCGTCCGAGCGCCGGCAGCCGTGGTCCAGATCCACACCGGCACCGACCCAATGAGGCTGAGCACGAAAATGGAGACGACAGGGATCCGGGTACTCCTCGAGAACAGGCCGTGACCTGCCAGCCAGAACCCGAGCGTCATGTGCCCGATCGTGCGTGCAAAGGACAGCAACGGCAACACGATGGACGGAAGGTGGAAGTCCACGGCGTTCAGATCAGTCAGCAGTTGCATCACATCGGGGATCACGGCCGCCGCGATGCCGAAGACTGCGAAAATCCACCGCGGCAACAGGGTCAACGGCAGAAGCAGAAGGGCGAGTACGCCGTAGGACATGAGCACGTCGATTCCGCCGAGTACTGAGTTGAGGAGTCCAGCGGCCACCAGAATGATCATCCGGCGAATATAGACCCACGTCGAGAGTCCCTTGGCCCGTAAACGTGTGAGGAATATGTAGATTCCGACGCCGAAGAGAAACGCGAAGACGAAATGGAATTTGCCCAGCGCGACGTCGTCGACAACCTGCCATATGACGGTGTCCGATTCGGAGGGGTTTCCAGTCTGACCCGCCTGTTCCAGGAAATAGTCGATATTGATGAGCAAGATGCCCGCAATGGCGATTCCGCGAATAACGTCAATCGATACAATGCGGTCCGACGGGGATGATGGCTGTGAGCCGTCCGTCCTCGTCGTGGTTCTCTGGGGAGTCTCTACGCGTGTCACGCCGGCCCACGGTAACAGAGCGGAATTCAAGAAGAATATGAATCACGTGATGACCAGTCGTCGAAGGACTTGTGACTCACGGGGTGCCTGCAAGCATGCTTCCCCGGCGCCGGTGTAGATCTGGGCAATGCATCCGGGTTCGTTCCCGTCACGTCCCGGCCCGAAGCCGAAGTTTTGGGCGTGCACCGCAACGACAAGGTCAAGGTGCCCCGGTTTCCATACGGCAGGCGGAGGTCAAGGGCCGGCAACCCTTCACGGTTTGGTGGTGGTTTCCCCATTCGGCGGCGTTTTCCGGAGTTCGGAGGCGGTTAGACCCACACCTAACGGCGGAAAGCGCCGCTCAATCCGGCAACCGCCTCCGAATGGGGGGGGCACCGCTTCTACGCTGAGGCACACAGCCTCCAGACGGACGCGTACCCCTCACGAACCACGGGTCCCCCATGCCGAGCTGCTCCTGGCCATCGGCCCTGACCAAACATTGAGGCCCGTCCCCCGGTCTAGTGGGCCACCGTCATGATGGCACCCATGAAGACGACGCCGGCGAGGGTGGCCCCCAGCGTCCCCCACGCAGGGTGATCGGCGTGGGCTTCGGGCAGGATGTGACTCGTGGCGATGTGGAGCAGGAACCCGGCGAAATAGGCGAGGTACAAGGCGATAGCAGAGGGGCTGAGATGCAGCGCCGACCCGACCACGGCGCCGATGATCGGGGCCAGCGCGTCGAGGACCAGCACGACGACGGCGCGCCGTCGACCGTTGCCGAACATGGCCGTGAGCGTGAAGGTGTTGAACCCATCCGCGAAATCGTGAGCCAGGACCGCGATCCCGACCGTGAGGGCCAGACCCGCCCCCGCCGTCAGGCTGACGCCGAGGCTGAGGCCGTCCATGAAACTGTGGGCAACGAGCGCCCCGCCCGCGAGCAATCCCAACGGTTTCAAGGAGTGACTGTGCCGGGCGTAATGCTCCTCATTGGCGCTGTGCATTTCGAGGGATTTTTCCACCACGTGAATGGTCATGAATCCGGCGAGAAAGAGCATCATGACCCATGGGATTCCGAAAAGCTCTTGGGTGTTCCCCTCGAACGCCTCCGGCAGGAGATCGAAGGCCACCACCCCCAGGATCACGCCTCCTGCGGCGCCCAGAACCAGATGCTTCCTGTCCTGAACCCGCATGGCCACCAGCCCGCCGATGAGAGTAGCTGCGGCTGCGCTGGCGCCCAGCAAGAGTGCGATCGCCATTCTTGTCCTCCATTCGCGACTCGACCCATGCAACACCTCCCTCCACTCGGTGAGCAACTCGACGCCTCGTTTTTCTCACCGAGCATGATCTGCTGAACCGGGGATATTCCTTCCGACCTTCGGGGAAACTTCAGATCTTTTTCCATGCTTTCCCCAGCTGCATTGGTTTGAATTTGATATGCACGACGACGCTTCCCCCGCTCGCGCCGTTGTCCCGCTTTCTTTCCTCCTCACCGCAAGGGTCCCCTATGTCCTACGGCCACCAGAACAGCCAGCACGAATTCCCGACCGAGAGCCTCCCGACGGCTCCCCCGCCCGCGCGGCGCCCATGGCACGCCAGAAAAGGGTTCCGGATCGCGGCCGCAACCACGGCGATCACGGTGACGGCCGCGACGATTGCCGGTATCGGCGTCGTCCACCACCTCTCCAACAACGTCCGGTCGACCGCCGTGAATGGGCTGAATTCCTCACCGGATATGGACGGTCCACTGAACATCCTGGTCGTGGGATCGGATGAGAGAGACGGATCGATCGAGGCGGGCGACGCCGAGGGACGCCGCAGCGACTCGATGATGGTGGTCCATCTCAATGCGGCCCACGACAAGGCCACGGGCATTCAGATCCCCCGGGACACGATGGTCACCCCGCCCAAGGGGTCTGCAGAGCATTCGTCGAACCCCAGCCAGCCCATTCAGATCAATTCGCTGCTCGACGAAGGCGATTCCCAGTTGGTCGCGGCCGTCAGCGACCTGACAGGCATGAAACTCGACCATTACGTGGACGTCAGTTTCGGAGGATTCGTGTCGATCGTGGACTCCCTCGGTGGCATCGACATGTGCCTGCCGGAGGCGATTGACGACCCCGATGCCAATCTCAAGCTGCAGGCCGGTTGCCACACCCTGCATGGGAAAGACGCCCTGGCCATGGCCCGTACCCGGCACGCCATCGGCGACGGAAGCGACCTCGCCCGCATCGGACATCAACAGAGCGTCATGAAAGCGATTCTGAAAAAGGCTGACAAGGAATCGGTCCTGAGCGATCCGCTGAAGATGTTCGACGTCCTGGACAAGGCGTCTTCCGCGGTGACGGTCGACGACGGCCTCAAGAATCCTTCCGACCTGACGGCGCTCCTCCGCGCCTTCGCGAACGTGGGACGCGACCACGTCGACTTCGAGCAGCTGCCCGTTGTCCCCTATCCGTGGGATACCAACAGGGTCGAGCTGTCCGACGAAGGCGCAGCACTGCTGAAAACCCTACAGAACAGCTGATCGGCCACGAACGACTCGGACGGTCCTCCCGCGCGTCCCTCCCCAGCCATCCGACCTCGCTATCACGGGTTGCCGGGTTCCGCGCACATTTCGCTGGCATGGAAAACGACAAAGCATCCCGCCTTGTGTGGGAGTGCGACAGGGCATAGAACTGTGATCAGGCCTACACTGAAGGAGGGACAATGATTCCCCGAATGGCGAGCGTGACGATCGCGCTCATCGTGCCAGGAGTCCTTCTGATCACAGGGATTCTGCTTCTCGGCAGTTCACCCGCGAAGTTCTTCGGAATACCCGCGGTTCTGGCATTCATGTTTGCGATGTTTCCGTTCATGAGCCTGGCCATGTGGATCAGCTGGCGGTTCTTCGACAAGGACGCCGACTACCAGCTCGACGACGTCGAAGAGCAGCCCGGAGAGATGCATTCATGACCATTGCGATGTTTGTCCTGGTCCTGCTGATTGCCGTCGGACTCGGCCTGTATTCACGAGTCGGCGCCGGCTCCTCGACCTCGGACTTCATGGTCGGCGGCCGAAGCTTCGGGTCCATTGTCATCTTCATTATGGTCGTGGGCGAGGTCTATTCGATCGGCACCATTATCGGTTTTCCCGGAGGCGTGTACGCAGACGGTGTGATGTACTCCGTCTGGTTCATGGGATACATCCTGTTGGGATACCCCATTGGCTATTTCCTCCTCCCCCTGCTGTGGAAAGCCGGCCGCAAATACGATGCCGTCAACCTCCCGGATATTTTGAGGGGTCACTTCAACTCGCGGGCCCTGGAGCTGACCGCCGCCGTGCTCGGGGTCGTGTTCATGGTTCCCTGGGCCCAGTTGCAATTGACCGGCCTCGAGGTAGCCCTCAGCGGCCTGGGGCTGGGGCTGAGCCCCCTGGTGACAGTCCTGATCGGCGTCGGTATATCCCTGGTATTCGTGTTGCTGTCCGGAATCAGGGCCCCAGCCTTTGTGAGTTTCTTGAAAGACTTCGCGCTGGTCTTCGTGATCGTCCTGGTCGCCGTCTTCGTCCTGAGCAAGGGACCGAACGTCGCTACCATCGTCGCCGAAGCGGACCTGGGGTCATCCCACAGCACAATCCCCTCCGGGCCGCCCATGATCAATACGATCTCGACGCTGCTGTTCCAGACGCTGGGGTTCTACATGTTCCCCTTCGTGGTTCAGGCCGTGGTCAGCGGAAAATCTCCCGTAGGAATCAGGCGCAGCCAGATCGCCATGCCGCTGTACATGCTCATGTACCCGTTCCTGCTGTTGACGTCCTTCTTCGCGATCTCCGCGGTCCCCGGGCTGAGCGGGGCGGACACCAACCTGGCTTTCATCGAGGTCGCCCGCCAGTTGCTACCCGACTGGCTTCTGGGCCTGGTTGCCGGAGGCGCCGCGTTGTGCGCGATCGTCGTGCTTTCGGCATCAGCGCTTGTCATCGGCACGCTGGTGTCGAGGAACATCGTCCCCCACGTCAGTGAGGCCAGGCAGAAGCCACTCACGCAGGCGGTCATTTTCGTGTACCTGGCCATCTCCATCGTGCTGACCCTCTCTGCACCCTCGATCATGGGCACGCTGATCAACACCTCCTATTACGGAATCACCCAGTTCATCGTCCCCGTGGCACTCATGATTTTTCCCGCCCGAGTCAGGCCGAGTTTTATTGCGCTCGGGCTCGCGGTTGGCTCCGTCGCGTCGATCGGTTTCTACGTCTCTGGTGCCACGTTCGGCGGGGTCAATATCGGAGTTCCCGCGCTGGCCGCCAACCTGCTGGTGATCCTCATCGGCAGGTTCGTGGCCCCCGCCCCCAGAGCTCTACGGTCCATCGCACTGCGGGGAGGTACCAGCTCCCCGGATGAGCGCCCGACAAACGAAAAAGTGAGGTCCTCCTGAATGTCAGCCACCATGTTCTTCAACGGAACCATCCGCACGGACGCCTGGAGCGAGCCGGTCGAAGCCTTGGCAGTGGACCAGGGTCGCGTGCTGTCGGCCGGAACGCTGGACGAGGTCCGGGCCGCGGGCGGATCCGGAGCCAGGCAGGTGGACCTCGACGGCGCCGTCATCGTCCCGGGTCTCATCGAGTCCCATGTCCACCCCATTTTCTTCGGTCTGACCCAGAACTGGACCGACTGCCGCAGCACGGGAGAATACTCCATTGCGGATATCCAGGATGCTCTCCGCGCCAACCTGCCGTCCGTCACAGACGGGCAGTGGTTGCGGGGATGGGGCTACGACAACACGCTGCTCACGGAAGGGCGTCACCCAACGCGGGATGATCTGGACGCCGTGAGTCGGGACGTGCCCGTGGTCATTTCGCACATCTCGGCCCACTTCGTCGTGGCCAATTCGAAGGCCCTCGACCTGGCCGGCATCCATGAGGACCGACCGGACCCGGCGAACGGCCACTTCATCCGCGACGAATCAGGCAGACTGACCGGTCTGATGTGGGAAATGGGGGCCGTGCACGCGGCGTTGGACGCGATGCCGCAACCCTCGGACGCCGATATAGAACAGGCAGCACGCGACACGGCCGACGTCGCCGTCCGACGCGGCATGACCTCGATCCACGATCTCGCCGTCGGCATCATGGCTGGGGACCAAGAGCTCCGGACATGGCAGGCACTGGCCGCCCAGGGCAATATGCCGTTGAGGGTCACGGGATATATCAGGGCAGATCTCGCCCAGGAGTACTTGAACGATTCGCCTGACCTCTTCGCAAGGCCCGCATCCGGAAATTACCGGATCGCGGGCGCCAAGTTCTGGTCCGATGGCTCGATTCAGGGTCTCTCCGGAGCGCTCAAAGAACCGTATTCCTGTCTCGACACCGAATGCGGTGAGCTTCTCTATTCCCCCGAAGAACTCGTGGACATTCTGCGGCACATCGACGACGCCGGGGGCCAATGCGCCGTCCATGCCAACGGCGATCTCGCCATATCGACAGTGGCCCGCGCATTCGCTGCACTGCGCGAGACGTCGGGGCAAAAAGATCCCAGGCACCGGCTCGAACATCTTCAAATGGCCTCGACCGAAGATATTGCTTCCCTGGTCGCATCGGGATCCACGGCATCAATTTTTGCGAATCATATCTATTACTGGGGAGACCGTCATCGCGATCAATTCATCGGCGCCGATCGGGCCTCCAGAATCGACCCAACTCGGGATGCGCAGAAGGGCGGGCTGCATTTCGGGATGCATTCGGACTGCCCGATCACGCCCATGGATGCCTTGTCGACATTCCACACCGCGGTCACGCGAAGGACCAGTGGCGGTTCCACCTTGGGCGAGGACCAGCGCATCGATCAGCGTGCGGCTTTGCACGCGTTGACCTCGGACAGCGCCTACTTGACCCACGACGAGGACCACCTGGGAACGCTCAGGGCCGGCATGGACGCCGACCTCACCGTCCTCGATCGCGACATCGTGAGATCTGCCGCGGAACACACTGGAGACGTTTCGGCGGTGGCCACGGTGGTCGGAGGGGAATTCGTTTACAACGACGGCGGGTTCTGAGGGGCCGTTGGATGCACCGTACGAGGCCGTTCCGTCAGGCACGAACCTCCGGATACACCATACGGAAGCGTTCGCAGACCACCGGCATGTCCTGACGAAATCCTCGGTCATGACTGGCGAACCGTTCGAAGAAATCGCGGTGCACACCGCGCCAGAAGGCCAGCGTGCGGTCCCCCTCTCCCTCGGCGAGGGCATGATCTTCGCCGACCCGTTCGAACGGCACGACGTCGACCCGGGTGGTTCTCAGCACCGCGCGAGCTGTGCCCGAACCGTCCAGAACGGCGCAAGCTGGGGATCCCGTGGCTCCTTGGACATGCCCACAGTGTAGCCGGTCGCGCATGACCAGGGATCGGCGTCACAATCGACCGGACGTGGTCTGCGCCCACGTATAGTCGAACCACTTTCAAGTTCCACGGGAGAACCACACACCATGTCACCTCGAACGAGTGTGATCATGCCCGCCTTCAACACGGCGGACACGATCGAACGCGCCATCACAAGTGTCACGGGCCAAACTGACCCGGACTTCGAACTGCTGATCGTCAATGACGCATCACCCGATGACGTGAAATTGGTGGTCGCCGAATACCTCGGGAACCATCCGGACCCCCGAATCCGCTACCTGGAAAATCAGGAACACCTCGGTCTGGCGGAGACCCGGAACCACGGGCTCAAGGAGGCAGAGGGGCGATGGATTGCTTTCCTCGATTCCGACGACCAGTACACGCCGACGTTCCTTGAAACCATGCACAACGCGGTGACTCCGACGAGCGATGTGATGGTGTGCGCTCATAGCCTGCACCACGAATCAGGCGAAACCACGTACCGACGTCAGGGCGAACCGGGGACCTGCACCGGCCACGATGCGATGTTGCAAGCCCTCAGGGACGAAATCACTCCCTACGCCTGGGACAAGATCTATCGGGCCAACCGCATCCGCGGCGTCCGTTTTCCTCCGATCAGCAACATCAAGGACGAAGCGTTCACGGTCCAAGCGTTCAAGCGGGCACGCAGGGTCAAGATTTTGCGCGATGCCCTCTACTGGTATTCGGTCGACGAATCGCCCGTCACATGGTCCGCCTGTCCGTCCCTGGAGGACTGCTGGCGCCATGTGGAGCACCTCAAGAGTGCAACGAATGCGCACCTGGGCACCGAGGCGGAGAAGAACGCTCTCGCGGTCGCGTGGGTTCTGTGCTTCTTGAACGCTGCACAAAGCGCCCTGAGGCTACAACCGGAAAGTCTGCGGGACTACTTGAAGGGCTGCCAGGCGGCCTTGCGACTGCCTCTGGTGCTGAGGACGCTGAAGACGGCCCCGTTCTTCGGTGCCGCCGGCATGCTCTTGCGCTTGTCCCCCTCGGCCTATCGCACGCTGTACGGCACCTACCTCAAGCGGTCCCGACGGCCCTGAGCCTCCAAAGGATCCTGCACAAGGACTTCAACGGGCTGGCAACCCAGCTGGTGTATGGGCGATGTGCAACGCCTCAGGTTCTTCGAGAGGTTGATGGATCACCGAGCTTCGCCGGTATGCAGGCACCCACCCGCGGTTGCCTGACCCGGTCAGAGGGCCTTGACGGCGGAGACCAACGGAGCGATCGAGGCACGGTCGCGATAGTCCGCCGAGCCGCCATAGCACTCGATCATTTGGAGATCCGTTTCTGACTTATTGGGCTTGGACTTGAGGAAAGTGCGCACACCCATCATCGCGGTCTTGTGCGCGCGGGACAGCTGCGAATAGTCCATCCCGCCACGGAAGTGACCGGTCGGGGCGCCCTCGTGATAGGCCTCGCCCAGATTCTTCGCCAGAACCCCGTCGAGCTTTTCCCGCGGCTGTGAGACGTCCCCCGAGAAGGAGACGGTGAAGTAGGCGACCTTCTTCTCGCGCAGGTCTGCGGCCAGATCACGGATCCGGTCCGCCGCTGTCAGCTTTCCCGCGTAGTCGCTGGCTCCGATGACGACGACGTCGGCGGCGTCTATCTCAGCGGCACCGACCTGGTCTGCGGAGACGGCGCGGCCATTGGTGTCCTCGGCGATCCATTCCGCGTAAGTGCGTGTGTAGCCGTAGTTCGAACCGTAGATGACGAGGGTGCTGGTCATGGACTCTCCTGTGTCAGGCAGTAGTCCGGGACGGAGACAAGGCCTGAAGATTCCGGTGATGCATACGGAACCCGACCAGCTCCCGAGCCCGGGGATTCTCCCCCAACCCTATCGATTCGTTGGCGGCCGTTCCCGACGAGACACCGCTCGCGTGTGGGGAAATGTGGGTTTTTTGGATTCCTTTGCAGACGGCTTGGGCCGGCGGCCGCCCCGGATGTACACGGATATTTCACACACTTCCCCTTGAAAATGCGGTGTTGACGGGATCGATAGTGAGATGGATCAACCCGTCTGCCACGGCGGGCTGGCGACTGCGAGTCAGCGATACGGGTGCGCGCCTGACTGTTCATGTGGCTTTTGTCGAACTAGAGTTGAAGATATGAGACGCGCAAAAATCGTAAGTACCCTAGGACCCGCCCTTTCCAGCTACGAGAAAGTCTCGGAGGCCATCTCCGCAGGACTCAACGTCGCCCGCCTGAACATGAGCCATGGCGACCATGACGTCCACATCCAGAACTATGACAACGTGCGGCGTGCCGCCGCAGACCTCGACAAGAACGTCGCCATCCTCGCCGACATCCAGGGCCCCAAGATTCGCCTGGAGACCTTCGCCGACGGCCCGGTCGACCTCGCACCGGGCGACACCTTCAAGATCACCGTCGAAGACATTCCTGGCAACCAGGAGATCTGTGGGACCACCTACAAGGGCCTTCCTGGCGACGTCCACCCGGGCGATGCCCTCCTGATCGACGACGGCAAGGTCCGCCTCGAAGCGACCCACGTGGATGAAACCACGGTGACGACTCGCGTCGTCGTCGGCGGCACGGTATCGGACCACAAGGGAATCAACCTTCCCGGCGTGGCCGTCTCGGTGCCCGCCCTGACCGAAAAGGACGAGGGCGACCTGCGCTGGGCGCTGCGAACCGGCGTCGACATCATTGCCCTGTCCTTCGTCCGTTCGGGTGACGACATCACCCGCGTCCACGAGATCATGGACGAGGAAGACCTGCGCCTCCCGGTGATCGCCAAGATCGAGAAGCCGCAAGCAGTGGAGAACCTGCAGGACATCGTGGACAAGTTCGACGGCATCATGGTGGCCCGCGGCGACCTGGGTGTTGAATACCCGCTCGAGGACGTTCCGCTGGTGCAGAAGCGCGCAATCACGCTCGCACGCCGGTGGGCGAAGCCGGTCATCGTGGCGACCCAGGTCCTTGAGTCGATGATCAACAACCCCATGCCGACGCGCGCCGAGGCTTCGGACTGCGCCAACGCGATTCTCGACGGTGCCGACGCCGTGATGCTTTCGGGCGAGACCTCGGTCGGCAAGTACCCGATCATCACGATCCAGACCATGGCACGCATTGTGGAGTCCACCGAGCAGCACGGCATGGACCGCATGCCGGAGCTGGGATCGAGCCCGCGGACCCGTGGAGGGGCCGTCACGCTGGCAGCGGTGAACATTGCCGACCAGCTGAACGTCAACTACATCTGCACCTTCACCCAGTCGGGCGACTCGGCGCGCCGTCTGTGCCGCCTCCGCCCGACCAAGCCGGTCCTGGCCTTCACACCGGAGCCCAAGGTCAAGGCGTTCATGGCCCTGTTCTGGGGTGTCGACGCCGCGTTGCAGGAGGAGCACTCGGACACCGACAGCATGACGGAGGCCGTGGACCGCTACCTGCTCAAGCACAACCTGGTGCAGAAGGACGAACTGTTGGTCCTGACCGCTGGTTCGCCCCTCGGCGTGGCCGGATCCACCAACATGGTCAAGGTGCACAGGGTCGGCGACTTGGACGACCACGGCGCCCGGACTCCGGAGAGCCGCGAGAAGCTGGGGCCGTACCAGCACTAGGACCACCTCGCACAACCTGACCGCGCGTTGGCGGGACGGGGCTCACGCCCCGCCCCGCCGTCTCATGGACACCCGTCTCCATGAGGGATTTCGTGTTGTGTGAGCGATTGTGTAAAGTAATCGTGGTTCGGACGTGGCCCTAGGGTCACTATCCAACTTGCCCAAGTGGCGGAATTGGCAGACGCGCCGCACTCAAAATGCGGTTCTTCACGGAGTGTGGGTTCGAGTCCCACCTTGGGCACCAGCCAATAAAACAGCGGGCCTTATGTACTACTTAAAGTGGTACACAAGGCCCGCATTTTTCATTCGTACGGTAGTGCGTACGGCACCCCCACCGACGCGGTTGTCCACAGATCGACGACTCGGAGGTCGGGGCCGGTGAAGGGTCCTCAGCACAAACAGAAAAGACCCCCACCCACCCGACGGTGAGTGGGGGTCCTGTCAGACTGCGTTGGAGTCCTCGAGGCGCGCAGGCTGGGTTCGCCGGGTTCTCCGCGGAGTCCGTCCCCGAGCCGACGCCCGAGCCGCCCTCTACAGAAGGTCGATCGGTCGATCCGAGGGCGCGACGGGCTCAGGGAGCAGCGTGCTGCCGACCAGGTGGCGTTCGACGGCGGCCGCGCAGGCACGCCCCTCAGCGATGGCCCACACGACCAGCGACTGTCCACGGCCGGCGTCGCCGCAGGAGAAGATGCCCGGAACGTTGGTCATGTAGTCCTCTCCCCGGGAGACATTGGAGCGCCGGTCCAACTCGGCACCGGCCTGCTCCGCGATGGCCTCGGAATCCTGTCCCGTGAAGCCCAGGGCCAGGAACACCAGGTCCGCCGGGATGATTCTCTCGGAGCCTTCCTTCGGGCCTCGGGTCCCGTCCTCGCGATATTCCGTCTCGGCGATCTTGATGCCCGTGACCTGACCGTTCTCCCCCACGAACTCCACGGTCGAGGCGAGGTAATTGCGTTCCCCGCCTTCTTCGTGCGCACTCGCGACCTCGAAGAGATGAGGGAACATCGGCCACGGCTCGTGCTCGGCGCGGTCCTCGGGCGGCCTCTTGCCGATCGCAAGAGTCGTGACCGATGCCGCCTTCTGGCGGTTCGCGGTTCCGATGCAGTCGGCACCCGTATCGCCGCCACCGAGAATCACCACGTGCTTGCCCTCGGCATTGATCTGTTCGGGAACCTCGTCGCCGGCTCCGACACGGTTGGATTGCACCAGGTACTCCATGGCGAAATGGACCCCTGACAGGTCGCGCCCCGGGATCGGCAGATCACGCGGTTTGGTCGCACCCGTCGCAACCACCACGGCGTCGTACCTCCGACGCAACTGGTCCCACGGGATGTCCTTGCCGATCTCCACCCCGGCGCGGAACCTCGTGCCTTCGGCGCGCATGACGTCGAGGCGACGGTCGAGAACGGACTTCTCCATCTTGAAGTCCGGGATCCCGTACCTGAGCAGGCCTCCGATGCGGTCATCGCGCTCGTACACCGCGACCGTGTAACCCGCTTGCGTCAATTGCTGGGCGGCGGCAAGCCCCGCCGGCCCAGAGCCGACCACGGCCACCGTCTTGTCCACCAGGCGTTCCGGCAAGTGAGGCTCGATCAGGCCCTCGTCGAAGGCCTTCTCGCCGATCGTGTATTCGATCTGCTTGATCGTGACCGCAGGCTGGTTGATCCCCAGCACGCACGAGGACTCGCACGGTGCGGGGCACACACGGCCCGTGAACTCCGGAAAATTGTTGGTCGCGTGCATTCTCTGCACGGCCTCGTCCGTTCTTCCCTGCCACATCAAGTCGTTCCACTCGGGAATCAGATTCCCCAGGGGACAGCCCTGGTGGCAGAAGGGGACGCCGCAGTCCATGCAACGGGACGCCTGCTGCTTGAGTGTCGCCGAGTCCTGCTCGACCTGGACTTCCTTCCAGTCCAGGATTCGCACCGGGACCGGCCGCTTGGGCCGGTCAGCGCGATGTTCGTACGTCAGAAAGCCACGGGGATCAGCCACGCGCGGTCACCTCCAAAATCTCCTGCCACACCGGATCGCTGTCCGGATCATTTCCTTCGGCCTCGGCCCGGGTCCGAATTCCTTGGACTGCCGCGAAATCGCGGGGAAGAACCCGGGTCAGCCGCGCCATGGACCCAGCAGGATCTGCCAGCATCGTCTGGGCAACCGTGGAACCGGTTTCCGCGAAGTGCTTCTCCAACAAGCTCCTCACGAGTTTTTCGTCGTCCTCGTCCAGACCGGAGAACGTCAGCTCACCCGATTCACGCGCGGCCTTGTTCACGTCGGCCAGGTCCAGATCCAGGACGTAGGCCACGCCACCGGACATCCCGGCGCCGAAGTTGCGACCGGTCTGACCGATGATGAGCGCAACACCGCCCGTCATGTACTCGCACCCGTGGTCGCCAATGCCTTCGACCACGGCGGTGGCACCTGAATTGCGCACGAGGAATCGCTCCCCCACCTGTCCCCTCAGGAACAGTTCGCCACTGGTTGCCCCGTACCCGATCACGTTTCCCGCGATCACGTTGTCCTGGGCCTCGAACAGGGCGTCGGCCTCGGGTCGGATGATAATGCGTCCGCCGGAGAGCCCCTTGCCCGTGTAGTCGTTCGAGTCGCCCGTGAGCCTCAACGTGATTCCCTGGGGCAGGAATGCGCCCAGGGACTGCCCTGCCTGACCGTGGAGATTGACCGTGATCGTGTCATGGTCCAGGAACTCCGCTCCGAAGGTCTTGGTCACCCGGTGGCCGAGCATCGTTCCGACCGCTCGATCCGTGTTGATGATGGGGTGATCCATCGAGACCGGTGTGCGGTGCGTCAAGGCCGGCTTGGACAGCCGAATCAGCTCGTTGTCCATGTGCTTATCGAGCTCGTGATCCTGCGGCCGAGTGTTCCTGGTCCCCTGGTTGCCGTATTCGTCGGCGGTGGACCGGAGAATATGGCGCAGGTCGAGCCCCTCGGCCTTCCAATGTGCGACCGCCTTGCGGGTATCCAGCACCTCGGCGTGGCCAATGGCCTCGTCCAGGCTCCGGAAACCCAGCTCGGCCAGGTATTCACGAACCTCTTCCGCAATGAATTCGAAGAAGTTGACCACGTGGTCGGCCTTGCCGGTGAACCGCTCGCGCAGCTTCGGATTCTGGGTCGCGACACCGACCGGGCACGTATCCAGGTGGCACTTGCGCATCATGATGCACCCTTCGACCACCAGGGGCGCCGTTGCGAAACCGTACTCCTCCGCGCCGAGCAGTGCGGCCACGACGACGTCGCGTCCCGTCTTCATCTGCCCGTCCGCCTGCACGACGACGCGGTCGCGAAGCCCATTGAGCAGTAGGGTCTGCTGGGTCTCGGCGAGGCCGAGCTCCCAGGGCGCACCCGCATGCTTGAGGGAATTCATGGGCGCGGCGCCGGTCCCGCCGTCGTGCCCCGACACGAGGACGACGTCGGCCTTCGCCTTCGTCACACCGCTCGCGACCGTGCCGATCCCGATTTCGGAAACCAGCTTCACGTGCACCCGGGCCTCAGGGTTCGCCCGTTTGAGATCGTAGATCAGCTGCGCAAGGTCCTCGATCGAGTAGATGTCGTGGTGAGGAGGCGGCGAGATCAGGGAGACCCCAGGAGTCGCGTGACGCGTGCGAGCGACCCAAGGGTAGACCTTGGCGGACATGAGCTGGCCGCCCTCGCCCGGCTTGGCCCCCTGCGCCATCTTGATCTGAATGTCCGTGGCATTGGTCAGGTACAGGCTGGTCACGCCGAACCTGCCCGAGGCCACTTGCTTGATGGCCGAACGCCGCTCGGGGTCGAGAAGGCGTTCCAGATCCTCGCCGCCCTCACCCGTGTTGGACTTGGCGCCCAATCGGTTCATCGCGATCGCGAGCGTCTCGTGCGCCTCCTGCGAGATCGAGCCGTAGGACATCGCGCCGGTCGAAAACCTCTTGACGATCGAACTCACCGACTCGACCTCCTCGAGGGGCACCGACTGTCGCCGGGGCGCGAAATCGAGGAGACCACGGAGGGTCATGAGGTCCTTGGACTGGTCGTCCACGAGCTTCGTGTAGGACTTGAAGATGTCGTATCTGCGGGTCTTGGTCGAGTGCTGGAGCCGGAAGATCGTGTGCGGGTTGAACAGGTGCGGGGCACCGTCCCTGCGCCAGTCGTATTCGCCCCCGGATTCCAGGTCACGATACGGAACCTTGACCCCGTCCTGCGGGTACGCGCGATCATGCCGCGCTTTGACCTCGTCCGAAATCACGCTCAGGCCGACGCCGCCCATCTGCGAGTGCGTGCCCGTGAAGTATTCGTCCACGAATGCCTGGGACAGGCCGAGTGCCTCAAAGGTCTGGGCCCCGCAGTAGGAGCTCACGGTCGAAATGCCCATCTTGGACATGATCTTCTGCAGCCCCTTGCCCAGGGCCTTGATCAGGTTGCGCGTCGCCTGCTCGGCCGTGACACCTTCCAGGGCACCGGTACGAACCAGTTGCTCGACCGATTCCATGGCCAAGTAGGGGTTGACCGCGGAGGCCCCGAAACCGACGAGTGCGGCGACGTGGTGGACCTCGCGGACGTCACCGGCCTCCACGACCAGACCGACCTTGGTCCGGGTGGCGGACCGCAGCAAATGGTGATGCACCGCGGCAGTCAGCAGCAGGGAGGGAATCGGAGCCCAGTTGGCGTTCGCGTTGCGATCCGAGAGAACCACGTACTCCACGCCACGGTTCACGGCGGCCGATACTTTCTCACAGATTTCGGACAGCCGAGACCGCAGGGACGCGGCACCGCCGGCCGGCTCGTAGAGGCCCCGAACCTTCAGGGCGGTGGCCATACCGTCCTCGTCCTCGATGTGCATGATCTTGTCGAGCTGGTCGTTGTCGATCACCGGGAAGTCGAGTTCGAGCTGGCGGGACGTGACAAAGCCGTTGCGCAACAGGTTGCCGTTCGGTCCGAGGGAACTGCGCAACGAGGTCACGAGTTCTTCACGGATCGAGTCCAGGGGCGGGTTCGTGACCTGCGCAAAGGACTGGATGAAGTAGTCGAACAGGAGCCGCGGCCGCTTCGCGAGCACCGCAATGGGGGTATCCGTGCCCATCGCGTAAATCGGTTCGGCGCCCTTGGCGGCCATGGGACCCAGGATCGATGTGAGCTCTTCGTGGGTGTACCCGAAGATCTGCTGGCGCACCAGGATCGACTGGGCCGGCGGATTGCGGTGCTCACGCTCCGGAAGGTCGTCGAGCGTGAAGATGTTCTGATCGGCCCATTCCTTCCACGGGTTACGGGCCGCCACCTGGTCCTTGATTTCTTGGTCGGGCACAATGCGCCCTTCCTTCGTGTCGACCAGGAACATCGTGCCCGGGGACACTCGGCCCTTGGCGACGATCTTGGTATCCCCCAGATCGACGACGCCGACCTCCGAGGCGAAGACAACCAGGCCGTCATCGGTCTGCCAGTAGCGACCGGGGCGCAATCCGTTCCGGTCGAGCACCGATCCGACCATGTCGCCGTCGGTGAAGGTGACCGCGGCCGGGCCGTCCCATGGTTCCATGAGGCTCGCGTGGTACCGGTAGAACGCGCGACGGTTCTCGTCCATCGTCTCGTGGTTCTCCCAGGCCTCCGGGATCATCATCATGATCGCCTCGGGCATCGAGCGACCCGAGAGCATCAGCAACTCGGCCACCTCGTCGAGTGACTGCGAGTCGGAAGCCCCCACCGAGCAAATCGGGAACAGCTCCTCCGGGTGCCGCCCGAGCAGCGGTGACTTCAACTGCGACTGGCGTGCCCTCATCCAGTTCCGGTTTCCCTTGACCGTATTGATTTCGCCGTTGTGGGCGATGGTCCGGAAAGGTTGCGCGAGGGGCCAGGAAGGGAACGTGTTCGTGGAGAACCTCGAGTGCACGATCGCCAGACGCGTGGAGAACAGCGGGTCGGACAGATCGGGGTAGAACGGCTCGAGCTGAGCCGTGGTGAGCATCCCCTTGTAGGTGATGGTCCGGGTCGAAAAGGACGGGAAGTAGATGCCGAGCTTGTGCTGGGACCGCTTCCGGATGCGGAATGCCTTCTGGTCCAACTGACGACGTTCTTGGTCAGGGTCCAGATCGACCACGGGAATGTGCCCGGTGAAAGCTTCTTCGGTGACCTCGTTGACCGCCTCCGAGACGAACATCTGCACGAAGTACGGCATGACCGCCCGGGCAGAGGCGCCGACCACGGTTTCATCGACCGGGACCTCGCGCCATCCGAGAACCTGAAGACCTTCGGCCTCGGCCATCTCGGTCAGGGAATCCTGAAGTTCCTCCGCGTTCTCGCCGTGCGTGGGCAGGTATGCCGTGCCGACCGCGTATTTGCCGGGTTCCGGCAGGGAGAACTCCACGCTCTTCCGGAAGAATTCGTCGGGCACCTGGGTCAGGAGGCCCGCACCATCGCCCGTGCCCTCGTCGGCACCTACCGCCCCGCGGTGTTCGAGCGAGCGAAGAGCCGTCAGCGCCTTGTCCACGACGTCGTGCGTCGCCTCGCCGGTCAAGTTCGCGATCATGGCCAGACCGCAGGCATCTTTCTCGAAATCCGGGTCGTAGAGACCGTCCTTCTCGGGGATGTCCGCGAATGCGGTGAACGGTGAGCGCACCTCACCTGGTTCCGTGGTGGAACGGGGCGTTTCGAAGCCAGTCACAGTGAAGCCTCTCTTCCTCGTGTGAGTCCGTGAGCTCGGTTTCGAGTGATGCCCTGACCAAGCTCCTGGGCCCGCGCAACGGACTGCGCGAAACCACGTTCGGCGGCCAGACGAAAAGTCCCCCGGGACAGGTGGCCGGGCATTTGGATAAAGCTCCGGCACCGTACGGGAAGAAATGGGCGCTCATCGTGTCCGCAACGAGCGCTTCACCCGGGCAGTGCCCTGCGATTCGACGGTGGCCGCTTCATTGCAGCAATCACGAGACAAAGTGTCGGCGTACCTAGGTGTTGACGCCGAATCGATGGTGGCTCCCCTCATATGATGCGTGAGCGGAGAGCACGACTTGCCTATGTGTTGTGGAGCAAAACTACCACGGACCGTGGTGTGCGGCGTCATACGCATCCACAGTCCCGGTTGTGTTACGCGGTGAGCTCTCCGTGATCCTGAGGTTCACGCGGCCGACGGCGCGAGACGACAGCGAGCATCACCAGGGCCAACAGGACCAGTATTCCCGAGGTCCAGACGTGGATGCGCAGACCCAGGATGACGTCGGATTCGTCGATGCGGAGGAACAACTCGATCAGGAAACGGCCGATTCCGTAGTACATGACGTACGTCCAGAAGACCTGACCGCTCTTCACCAGGATCCGGCGCGAGAGCCACAGCAGAAGCAGGCCGCCCAGCACGTCCCAGAGGGATTCGTACAGGAAGGTGGGATGGAACAGCGTGCCTGGCGGATACTGGGTCGGGAAGTTGTGCGACATGGGGTCGATCTCGAGCCCCCAGGGGAGGCTCGTGGGTTTCCCGAACAATTCCTGGTTGAACCAGTTGCCCCAGCGCCCGATGCCCTGGGCGATGATGATCCCCGGCGCCGCGGCGTCGGCGAATTTCACCAGAGAAAGGCCCATTTTCCGACACGCAATCCACGCGCCGAGACCGCCCAGGGTTACGGCACCCATGATGCCGATACCGCCCTCCCAGATCTTGAGGGCGTCCACGGGATTCCTGCCGGGCCCGAAGTAGTCTCCCGGAGCGGTCACGAAGACGTGGTACATTCTGGCCCCCACGAGCCCGAAAGGGATCGCCCAGAGGGCGATGTCCCAAATCCTCTCCGGGTCCTCGCCCTTGGCTCGCCAACGTCTGGAGGTCAACCAGATGCAGATGACGATCCCGAGCAGGATGCACAGGGCGTACGCATGAATGGTCAGTGGCCCCAGGCGGAACGCCGACCAGGTCGGAGAGGGAATGGCTGCCATGGGGATCAACGGGTTCACGCCGACTGTTCGGGACGACCGGCCAATTCGCGCGCGAGACGTCCAACAGCCTCCGGTCCGCCTTCGCCCAACGCTTTGACCAGGGCGGTTCCCACGATGACGCCGTCGGCGTATGCGCCGATCTCGTCCACGTGCTCGCGACGCGAGACGCCGAGGCCCACGCACACGTTCTCCGCACCGGCGGTCCGTATGTCCGTGACCAGGCGCTCGGCGACGTCGGAGACCGACGACCTCGCACCCGTCACGCCCATCACGGACACCGCGTACACGAACCCGCTCGAGGCGTGGGCGATCATGTCGAGGCGTTCGACCGATGAGGAAGGAGCCGCGAGGAAGATACGGTCCAGCCCATGCGCCCGGCTCGCCTCGAACCACTCGCCCGCCTCGTCAGGGACGAGATCGGGTGTGATGATACCGGCCCCGCCGGCTTCGGCGAGCTGACGGGCGAATTCGTCCACTCCCTTGCGCAGCACGGGATTCCAGTAGGTCATCACGACGACAACCGCGTCCGTCTGTTTGGTGATCTCGCGGGCGGCGCGGAAGACGTCGTCGACCTTGAAACCGTTGCGCAACGCGACCGTGGTGGCGTCCTGGATCACGGGTCCGTCCATCACGGGGTCCGAATACGGAATGCCCAGCTCGATGATATCGGCCCCGTTCCGCCCCAGCTCGATGCCGGCGCGGATGGACTCGTCCACGGTCGGGTAGCCCACGGGCAGGTAACCAATCAGCGCGGGTCGCCCCTGTTCGCGGCAGGCCCGGATCCGGGCAGAAACCTTCGAATCGGGGTTCGGCTCCGGAAAACGTTTTGTGGCGGCGCTGTAGCGGCCGGCGTCCTGAGGCGGTGTCGTCATTTCTGCTCCTCCGAATCGACGGTGCTGGTCCCCGATGCTTGTGCGTCCGCGCTCCCGGATTCCTGGCTGCGCAGGTTGGCTGCGTTGACCTCGGAACTCGGGATTGCCTTGCCCAGGCCGAACCACTCGACGGCCGTGCTCATGTCCTTGTCCCCTCGTCCGGAGAGGCACACCGCAATGATCTTGTGCCGTGCCGTCTCCGGGTCCTCGGCCTTCCACTGCTCTGCCAGGCGCAACGCACCGGCCAGGGCGTGTGCCGATTCGATGGCGGGGATGATGCCCTCGGATTCGCACAGGGCGCGGAGGGCGTCCATGGCCTCGGTATCGGTTACAGCCTGATAGGACACTCGCCCGATGTCGGACAGGTATGCATGTTCGGGACCCACGCCCGGGTAGTCGAGTCCGGCCGAAATCGAATGCGACTCGATGGTCTGGCCGTCGTCGTCCTGCATCAGGTAAGTGCGTGCCCCGTGGAGCACTCCGGGCCTGCCGAGATTGATCGTGGCCGCGTGGCGGTCGGTGTCGATTCCCTCGCCACCGGGCTCCAAGCCATAGAGCTCGACCGACTCGTCATCCAGGAATGCGTGGAACATGCCGATCGCGTTGGATCCACCGCCTACGCAGGCCGCGACCGCATCCGGCAACCGCCCGGTCCTGTCCAGGAGTTGCTGACGCGCCTCGGTACCGATCGCATCGTGGAAGTACCGGACCATGGCCGGGAAGGGGTGTGCTCCCGCGGCCGTGCCGAGAAGGTAGTGGGTGTCCTCGACGTTGGCGACCCAGTCCCGCAGCGCCTCGTTGATCGCGTCCTTGAGGGTGCGCGATCCGTTCTGCACCGCGATGACCTTCGCGCCCAGCAACTGCATCCGGGCCACGTTGAGCGCCTGCCGGTTGGTGTCCACCTCGCCCATGTAGACCACGCAGTCCATGCCGAAGTACGCCGCGGCAGTGGCTGTTGCCACGCCGTGTTGGCCCGCCCCGGTTTCGGCGATCAACCGTGTCTTGCCCATTTTCTTGGCCAACAGTGCTTGGCCCAGAACGTTGTTGATCTTGTGGGATCCGGTGTGGTTCAGGTCCTCGCGCTTGAGGAAGATACGAACGCCGGCTTTCTCACTCAGCCGTTCTGCCTCGGTGAGCAGCGACGGCCGATTGGAGTATTCGCGGGACAGCCGCTGGAATTCCTCCAGGAACTCCGGGTCCGCCTTGGCCTTTTCGAAGGTGTCCTCGAGCTCGTCCATGGCCCGGATCAACGATTCGGGCATCCACTGTCCGCCGAAGTCCCCGAAGTACGGACCGGTCGCGTTTTTCAGTGAACCGTGCGGGGCGCCCAGAAAGGGCTCCGTGAGTTCGGTGTCCTGCTGCGGCGTCGAATTATCGGCCATCTCGTGCACCCTTCTCTTCCCAGTACGCCGCGCGTGCCTTGCGGCCTTGGTTCTTGAATTCGCCCACGGCGTCGCGCGGATCGGAGTGCCTGACCAGCGCCTCACCCACGAGGACCACTTCGGCTCCCTGGCGTCCGTAGTCGCCGACGTCGCTCGGCCCGGTCACGCCGGACTCCGCGACGATCACGGGCCCATCCGGAAGGTGGGATGCGAGGGACGCGAAGTGGGATGTGTCGGTTTCGAGCGTTTTGAGGTTGCGGACGTTCACACCCACGATGTTGGCACCGGCGTCGACGGCACGCTCGATCTCGTCGGCCGTGTGGGCCTCGACGATCGCGTTCATCCCGAGGCGATGGGTCAGTTCGAGATATTCGTGAAGTTCCTGGTCGCTCAGGGCCGCAACGATCAGCAGCACCAGGTCCGCGCCGTGAGCCCGGGCCTCCCAGATCATGTACGGATCGATCGTGAAATCCTTGCGCAGGATCGGGATCGAGACTTCCGACCTCACGGCGTCGAGGTCTTCGAGCGATCCCTTGAAGCGGCGGGACTCCGTGAGCACGGAAATCGCGGCTGCTCCCCCGGCCTCGTATTCGTGAGCCAGCGTCGCCGGCTCGGGGATGTCGTTCAGATCCCCTGCGGACGGGCTCGCTCGTTTGACCTCCGCGATGATCTCCACGGTTTCCCGGTCCGGACCGCGCAGGGCCGAAACGGCGTCTCGGGCCGGTGAGACCGACGAGACGCGGTCCTTGAGCTCGTCGAGGCTCACGGCGCGACGCCGCTCCTCGAGGTCCTCGCGGACTCCGGCAATGATGTCGTCCAAAACTGTCATGAAAGCGGTGATCTCCGGTCTACTGCTCTTCGTGGCCCGGGGCCACTCTGGTCATAGAGAACAGCGCCCCGCTGACGACCGTGCCGATCAGGGAGCGCTGCCAGAAGCCCAATGCTCAACTGTGGGACTTCGTGCGGGATCCGAGTTTGCCGAACCCGAGGGCCTTGAGGATTCCTCCGGCCACGCACCCGCCGACGATGATCGCCAATCCGACGATCAGCCACGGGATATTGCCCAGGCAGAACGCCACGCATCCCACAATCGAACCCAACATGACCAACATGACGAGAGTCCATGCGGAGACGGTATTGCCGTGGCCTTCCACGGCGACCGGCGTGAGTTCGAGTTGTTGTTCAGAGCTCACTGGCCCTCCTTCGATGAAGCGATCAGCGCGATTTCCAGCGCGCACTACCGTGACATTCTATGCCATCGATGACGACGGCGAGTGATGTTTCGCGTTCGCTAACGAGTGGGGTCTTCCCCTTCCGTGAGTGAATCCCAGGTGTCGATGTCATCGGCGTGAGGGTTGTCACCTTTTTGCGCCGAATGTTGCGACTCGCGTTCGTAACGCCTCGAAGTGGTCTTCCACTGGCGGCTCGACCACCACAACCACAGGGCCACCACGATCGTGGCCAGTCCCAGGACGAAGGTCAGCCACGGCCACACGGTCACGACGTAACTTCCTCCCGGCCCGTTGGTCCCGGTGGCCTCGCCCACTTTGGTCATCGCCGCATCCTGCGGGTTGAGGGCCGCGGTCAGAGCAGAAATTGCGGTGCCCGCGCCGGCCAATGCGATGACCGCGCAGATCACAGCACGCAGAACCTTGCCCGCGATCCGGACGGCGACCACCCCGGCGAGCGCGACCAGGCCCAGTGCGGAAACGGCAGGCGCAGCGTCGGTCCCTTTGACGTCGACGTCGACCTGCGACATCACGCTCGAGACGTTCGCGTGGATCCACGGAAACAGGGTCGTGACGAACGCGAGGATCGGGACCAGAAGGCTCGTGAGAATGACTCGTCCGGACCCCGCCTTCTTGGTCTTGTCGTCCGTGTTTCCGTCCACCTGTGCGACGGGGGCAGATCCTTCGGCGGGATCCTCGCTCATGGTTAATCCTCCTCGGCGAGGCTCGTCAGGTACTGGGCACGGAGCACGGCTCGCAACGGGGCCGCGGCCTTGCTGACGGTCTCATCGGCTTCGGTCTCGGGGTCGGAATCTGCCACGATACCGGCTCCCGCTTGGATGTACGCCCGCCCGTTCCTGAGCAGCGCGGTGCGGATAGCGATCGCCATGTCCATGTTGCCGGCGAAGTCGAAATACCCCACCACGCCAGCGTAGACGCCGCGCCGGTGAGGCTCGTAATCGTCGAGCAGTTGCATGGCTCTCGGTTTCGGGGCCCCGGAGAGCGTGCCGGCCGGGAACGTGGCTTTCAGGACGTCGTAGGCGTTGGCGTCTTCCCGGATGCGTGCCTCGACCGTGGAGGAGATGTGCATGATGTGGCTGAATCGCTCGATGTCCATGAACTGGGTGACCTCGACCGTGCCGGGGTCCGCGATCTTGGACAGATCATTGCGGGACAGGTCCACGAGCATCAGATGCTCTGAGCGTTCTTTCTCGTCAGCCAACAGTTCCTCGGCGAGTGCGACGTCGTGCGCGTGCGTGTCGCCTCGCGGACGGGAACCGGCAATGGGATGGGTCGTGGCTCGGTCCCCGGTCACGGTCACGAGCGCTTCAGGCGAAGAGCCCACGATCGAATAGGGCTCCCCCTCCGTGTCCTCGAAGGCGTACAAATACATGTAGGGCGACGGGTTGGTCTGTCGCAGCACCCGGTACACGTCCAAAGGCAGCGCATCTGTCTCTGCTTCGAAGCGACGCGAGATGACGATCTGGAAGATGTCGCCATCGTGGATCGCGTGTTTGCCCTCGACGATCGAGTTCATGTACTGCTGGCGGGTCCAGGTCTCCGTCACGTCCCGCCCGAAAGGCCCCTCCTCCGATTCGGGTTCGGCCATGAAGGACACGGTGGTCCGGTTCAGGGGCTCGGCCAGGCGATCGATCATCGATCGGACGCGGGAGACGGCGTCGTCGTACGCCCAATCGACGCGGTCGGAGGTTCCGTCCCAGTTGATGGCGTTCGCCACCAGGGTCACGCATCCGTCTTTGTGGTCATGGATGGCCATGTCAGACACCAGGTTGAGGGCGAACTCCGGGAGGTGGACGTCGTCGGTCGGCGGGTGCGGCAGCTTTTCCCAGTGGCGCACGGTGTCCCACCCCAGGTAGCCGACCAGCCCCGAGGTCAGAGGCGGAAGGTCCTCGAAAGGTTCGGTGTGGAGCATCTCGAGAGTGTCGCGGATCGCGTCGACAGGGCTCCCCGCGGTCGGCGCTCCCTCCGGAACGGTGCCTTGCCAGAAGGGTTTGCCGTCCTTGGTGGTCAGGGTCGAGCGCGAAGAGACGCCGATGAACGAATACCTGGCCCACTGCGCCCCTGCGTTCGCGGATTCGAGGAGGAATGTACCGGGACGAACGTGGCCGTCACGTGCCACGAGCGAGCGGTAGATGCCGATGGGCGTGAGTGAATCCGCAACCACCGTAATGCTCACGGGTACCACCCTGCGCCGGGCGGCCAGGGTTCGGAATTCCTCGCGCGTGGGCCGGATCTGGCCGGAGAGGTCGTTCTGCTGAGTAGTCATGGGAATGTCCTTACAACGATGGGGCGAGGCTCAGTCTTCTTCGTGGCCGACCACGGCCTGCAGATCGCGTCCGTCGAAGCAGGTGCGCGTGCCGGTGTGGCACGCCGCACCGATCTGGTCGACCCGGACGAGCAGGGCGTCGCCGTCGCAGTCCATGGCCACGGACCGGACGTACTGGCGGTGGCCGGAGGTGTCTCCCTTGCGCCAATACTCCTGACGCGACCGTGACCAGAAGGTCACCCGTCCGCTCGTGAGGGTCCGATGGAGTGCTTCAGCATCCATCCACCCCAGCATGAGGACTTCACCCGTATCGTGCTGCTGCACGATGGCTGCGACCAGCCCCTGGGCGTCGAAAGTGAGGCGCTCCTCGATCTCTGCGGGGAGCGCGGAATCCTGGGATTGCGACTGGCTCATCATCAAGCAACAACTCTACCGCCTGATAACGGGACGTATTCCTCGAGGG
>JAKDJD010000071.1 GCA_030454085.1 Kocuria sp. | reverse complement strand
TGGGCCGGCAGGGGGTGGGGTTTGTGCGGGGCGGCCCTAATCCCCCGGGGGGTCGCGCGCGGCTTTGCGCTCGACGACGTCCAGGCCGCGCACGAGTACTTCGACTCGGGAGAACAGCTCGGCAAAACCGTCTTGGTGATGAATTGAAATAAATAAATTGTGGCCTCAGCCATGTGCCATGATGATCTGAGTCGCATACATCACTCAGACATCGAGGCAATGGAGGCTCACGATGGGTAGCAGCGCATCTGCTCAGTCGGTCGAAAGACCCCCGGAACCCGCCGACGAACACCCGGCCAACCACGTGGACCCGGACGTCCTGGAGAAGGAACATTCGACCTGGACGTGGAAGAAGATCGTGGTGTGGGTGCTGATCGCCCTCGTCGGCGGGTTCAGCTGGGTCATGGTCGCTCTGGTCAGGGGCGAGACGGTCAACGGAATCTGGTTCGTCTTCGCGGCGGTGTGCAGCTACTTCATCGGCTACCGCTTCTACTCGAAATACATCGAGAACAAGCTCCTCAAACCCAATGACAGGCGCGCGACCCCGGCGGAGTACAACGAGGACGGCAAGGACTACATGCCGACCGACCGCCGGGTCCTCTACGGACACCACTTCGCGGCCATCGCGGGTGCCGGCCCCCTGGTCGGTCCGGTTCTTGCCGCGCAGATGGGGTACCTGCCGGGAACCATTTGGATCATTGCCGGCGTGATTCTCGCCGGTGCCGTCCAGGACTACCTGGTGCTGTTCTTCTCGATGCGTCGTGGCGGCCGGTCCCTGGGCCAAATGGCTCGGGAGGAACTCGGCGTCGTCGGCGGCTATGCGGCGATCGTGGCCACGTTGGCCATCATGATCATCATTACCGCGATCCTGGCGCTCGTGGTGGTGAACGCTCTGGGCGAGTCTCCCTGGGGCGTGTTCTCGGTCGGAATGACCATCCCGATTGCTCTCTTCATGGGCGTCTACCTGCGCTACATCAGGCCGGGGAAGGTCATGGAGGTCTCCGTGATCGGGTTCGTGCTGCTGCTCGCCTCGATCATCGTCGGTGGCTGGGTCGGGCACACCGAGCTCGGAATTCAGCTCTTCACCCTCGACCGCGTGAGCCTGGCATGGTTCGTCATCGTCTACGGTTTCATCGCGGCGATCCTGCCGGTCTGGTTGTTGCTCGCGCCGCGTGACTACCTCTCGACTTTCATGAAGGTCGGGACGATCATTCTGCTCGCTGTCGGAATCATCGTGGTTCGCCCGGAGATCTCCGTGCCGGCCTTCAGCGAGTTCGCCTCCCGGTCTGACGGTCCGGTGTTTTCAGGCTCGCTGTTCCCGTTCCTGTTTGTGACGATCGCCTGTGGTGCCCTCTCCGGGTTCCACGCCCTGATCGCATCCGGCACGACGCCGAAGATGGTCGAGAAAGAACGCCAGACCCGATTCATCGGCTACGGCGGCATGTGCATGGAGTCCTTCGTGGCGATCATGGCCCTCGTGGCAGCCATCACCGTGGACCGGGGGATCTACTTCGCGATGAACGCGGGCCCCGGATCGACCGGCGGAACCGTGGAAGGCGCGGCGGCCTTCGTGAATTCGTTGGGTCTCACCGGTGTGGATGTTTCCCCGGATCAGCTTTCCGCGACCGCCCAAGGGGTGGGAGAGCACACGATCGTTTCTCGGACCGGCGGTGCCCCCACGCTCGCCGTCGGCATGGCCGGCATCATGCACTCGATGATCCCATCGCTCAACCTCATGAGCTTCTGGTACCACTTCGC
The DNA here is from genome assembly GCA_030454085.1 of Kocuria sp. Taxonomy (GTDB): domain Bacteria; phylum Actinomycetota; class Actinomycetes; order Actinomycetales; family Micrococcaceae; genus Rothia. The sequence goes on along the minus strand of JAKDJD010000071.1, from coordinate 5,804 downwards.
GATCATGTTCGAGGCCCTGTTCATTCTGACCGCGGTCGACGCCGGCACCCGAGTCTCGCGTTTCATGCTCTCGGACACCCTGGGCAACTTCATCCCGAAGTTCCGTGACCCCCATTGGAGGGTCGGCGCGTGGTTGACGACGGCGATCATGGTCGCGGGTTGGGGATCGATCCTGATTCTCGGTGTCACGGACCCGCTGGGCGGCATCAACACCTTCTACCCGTTGTTCGGCATCGCGAACCAGTTGCTGGCCGCGGTCGGTCTCGCCGTCTGCCTGGCCATCGCCGCGCAGAAGGGTCGATTCAAATACCTGTGGATCATCGCCCTGCCGTTGGCCTTCGACGTCGTCGTGACCGTGACCGGTTCCTGGATGAAGATCTTCTCGAGCGACCCGAAGGTCGGCTACTGGGCCAACTACTCCGCGGCGAAGAACGCCTTGGACTCGGGGGCCGAGAAGTTCGGCACCGCCAAGTCTCCCGCCGAGATAGAGGCGGTCGTCCGCAATACGTTCGTTCAGGGGACCTTGTCCGTGTTGTTCGTGGTGCTGACGCTGATCGTCGTCGTGACCGCCCTGATCGTCACGATCCGGGCCATCAACGGCACACGAGGCCGGGACCACGAAGACCCCTTCGTCGAGTCGGCGTTCTACGCCCCTGCAGGGCTCGTGGCGACACCGGCGGAACGGGCGCTCGAGAAGGAATGGTCGGATTACCGGTCCCGGTCCAAGGAGCCAGCATCGGCCGGGGCGTCCGAGCGATAGCCCGCGGAAAGGAGCGAACACCATGTCCGCAGCACATCACCTGATCACGAGGATTCGTCGGTCCGGGTTCGTACGGTTTGCATCCGGCGTCCTAGGGGCGGACAAGTACGAGCGCTATCTCGACTATCACCGCCGGCACGGGTGCTCGGAACCGCCCATGTCGGAGAAGGAATATTGGCGTTCGTTGACGGATCACCAGGAGGCCAACCCCGGCGCCAGGTGTTGCTAGGCGCTCCTCGGATGGCGGCCTGAGCGGTCTCTCGAGGCGTCCGGCTGGCCGGACGCCTCGAGAGGCTAGCCGACCTCGAAGGTCGTGAGGTACCGCCGGATCCGCTCGTTGGAGGATCCGAAGAATTCGTCGGGGGAGCCGTCGAAACCGATGGAACCGTCGTCGAGGAACAGGACGCGATCCGCGACCTTCTTCGCGAACTGGATGTTGTGCGTGACCACCACGAGTGAGCGCTTTTCCTCCGCCAGATCAACCAGAACCCTGATGACCTCCGCCTCCAGCTCCGGGTCGAGAGCCGAGGTCGGTTCGTCGAACAGGAGGTAGTCGGGCGCGATGGCCAGGACCCGGGCGATCGCGACACGCTGTTGCTGGCCGCCCGAGAGGTTGTCCGGGTACTCGTTGAGCCGATCGCCCAACCCGACCTTCCCGAGCAATTCCTTGGCCCGAGACTCGGCCTCGGCGGCGGAGAGTTTCCCATTCAGAACCGGCGGCAGGGAGACATTCTTCAGCACCGACTGATTGGGGAACAGGTTGTAGCCCTGGAACACCATGGCCGAATGCTTGCGGATCGACCGGATCCGGGAATCAGGCAAGGTCGACCCGAATTCGGCCTCGTCCTCATTGATGCGCAGCGATCCCGATTCGGGCACCTCGAGCAGGTCCATCACGCGCAGAAGGGTCGATTTGCCCGACCCCGAGGGGCCGAGGATCACGGTCGTCTCTCCCTCGCGGACTTGCAGGTCCACGCCGTCCAGCACGGTGTTGTCCCCGAAGGACTTGGACACATTCTTCAACTCAAGCATTGGTGCTCCTGATGTAGCGCGACGAGGCCTTCTCGACCCTGCCCTGAATCAGGGACAGAACCGTGAAAATCACGAGGTAAATCACCGCAACCTCGATGTAGAGCGTCAGCGGCTGGAAATTCGTTGCCGCGATCTGGCGGCCGACCTGGAAAACATCGGACAGGGTGATGACCATGACCAGCGACGTGCCCTTGACCAGGTCGATCAGGTCATTGCCGAGGGGCGGGAGCGCGATCCTCATCGCCTGTGGGGCGACGACGTGGCGCAGGGTCTGCCAGCTGGTCAGGTTCAAGGTCTTGGCCGCCTCGAGCTGACCCCGTGGGATGGACTGGACCGAGGCACGGAGCGTCTCGGCCGCGTAGGCACCCGTATTGAAGGTGAAGGCGATGATCGCGGAGGTCCAGGCCGAGAGCGTGATTCCGATCGCGGGCAGGCCGTAGAAGATGATGAACAGTTGCACGAGGATCGGCGTCCCGCGGAACAGCCAGACGTAGAACCGAGAGATCCACTGCAGGACCCTTATCCGGCCCATGCGCATCGCGGTCGCGATGACGGCGACGACGAGGGCCAGGACGAAGGCGATGATGCTCAGCGGGATGGTGACCTTGATCGTCGCCATCAGCAACTGGGGCAGTGACTGTGCCCAGAGATTCAGAGTTTCGTTCATGATTTCGCTTCGCTCACGAGGTGGAGGGCTGGGGAGTCAGGTCGGTTCGGACGTACTTCTCGTAGATCTTCTTGAGGTCGCCGGCGTCGATGTGTTTCTTCAGAGAATCATCGATGGCCTGTTTGAGCTGCGTCTGGCCCTTGCCCATCAGGACGGCGGCCTGGGACGGTTCGCCCAGGTCGCCATCCAGAAGGCGAAGGTTGTGGTCCGGGCGCTGGTCGAAGAACGCCTGGAAGGTCACGAAATCGTTCCCGGTCATGTCCACGCGCCCGAAGGAGACCAACATGGCGGCTTCGTCGAAACTGGTCACGGGTACCAGGGTCGCGCCCTCACCGGCCATCTGCTGGCCGAAATTCGAGGTCTCCGTCTGCGCGGCGGAGTGTCCGCGGATCTCGTCGGTGGACGTGAGCTTCGAGTCCTTCGCGACGCCGACCTTGCCTCGACTCTCGGCATAGGGGACCGAGAAGTCGAATTTCTTCTTGCGCTCGCTCGTCGCCGAGATGTTGTTGATGATGATGTCGTAGCGACCGGCGTCCACGCCCGCGATGAGCGAGTCCCACTGCGTCTCGACGTACTGGGGCTCGACGCCGAGGTCGGCGGCGATCAGGTCCCCGATCTCCTTCTCGAAGCCGACGAGCTGTCCGCCGTCGTGGTAGCCGTACGGGCGGAAGGTCCCTTCCATGCCTATTCGAAGCTTGCCCTTGTCCTGGATGCTCTGGAGGCCGGTTCCTGACGTCGCGGCGTCGTCGCTCGACTCATCCGAGGAGCACGCGGCCACGAGCGCTCCGAAAGCGCCCAGGCCGACGAGCCCCAGCGTGTGGCGACGAGTGGGTAGAGCAGTCATCGTCTTCCTTCCGGCCTCACGCGGCATCCAGGGCGCCGATGAGATCGGAGACCAGGTCCTCCGGGTCCTCGATGCCCACCGCAACGCGAACCAGATGATCCGGAATCTCCGCCGTCGCGAGGTCTTCCTCCGAGTATGCGCCCTGAGTCATGCTCGCGGGGAGGCACAGCAAGGATTCGATTCCACCAAGGCTCACGGCGAAGCCGAAAACTCGGAGCGCACCCAGGAACGCACGGATGTCCTTGCCTTCCGCGATTTCCATCGAGAAGACAGCGCCGGGGCCGTCCGCCTGCTTCTCCTGGATCTCGGATTCTTCGGTGCTGAACGAACCGGGTGTATGGATCCGGGACACCGCCGGGTGGTCGTGCAGTGCATCAATGATGCGGCGGGCATTGTCCTGCTGCCGATCCATGCGCAGGGCCAAGGTCTTGACGTTCTGGATCAGGCGGTACGAGTCGATCGGGGAGAGGACCCCGCCCGAAATCAGCTGGGCTTTGAACAGCTCCTCGGCGAGGGCGTCGTCGTCGGTCGAGGCGACACCACCCAACAGGTCACCGTGTCCGGCCAGGTACTTGGTGGCCGACTGCACCGTGATGTCGGCACCGAGTTCGAGCGGACGCTGCAGGTAAGGGGTCAGGAACGTGTTGTCGACGACCAGCAGTGCCCCATGCCGGTGCGCCAGATCGGCCGCGCGACGGATATCGGCCACGCGCAGGGTCGGGTTCGCGGGCGTCTCGAGGAAGACCATGGCCACAGAGTCGTCGAAGTCCTCGTCGGTGAGCGCGTTGGGATCCGGGACGAAACGGTGTTCCACCCCGCGCTTCGGCAATTCGATGGTCGCGAAACGGTAGTTTCCGCCATAGACCGGCAGGGACATGAGCACGGTATCGCCCGCGTGGAGGGTTCCCAGGGCCGCGGCGGTCGCGGCCATACCTGTCGCAAACAAGTAGCTGTGTCCTGCGTTCTCGAGGGTCGCGAGCGTCCGCTGGGCATCGTCGCGCGTGGGGTTCCCGCCGCGCTGGTACTCGTATTCTCCCTCGCCGCCCTCGGTGGGCTGGAGGAACGTCGACGCCGCGTGGATCGGCGGCGTCACGGCACCCTGATGGATGCCTTCGAGCGCATGAATGGTGCGGGTCGTGAAACCAGCCATAGTCGTGCACACCTTTCGGGGGTCTGGGGAGCCATTGGTCTGACAGCTCAACGACCGGGCAGTGCTGGAAAATTCCTTGAGGGATGAAGAAGGTTCGCTGTATGACGCCGCGTTGCGTTTCACTGGGAATCCCCCGCATCCGGCCTGCACGGATTGCGTGGCAGTGCGCGTTATGGCGAGGTGGTCTGTGAATGGTCTGGACATGTGCGGCGAGGGATTGGATATCACTCCTTGAAGTGACAGGGTGTCAATAAGTCGCCTGTCCTGTATTCTGGTGAGGTACACCTAACCCGGTGACTGAGGCGCGCGAGAGGAGGGGCCGTGGGACTCAAGGACTTCGTCCAAGGAAGACGCGATTCTGCCGACATGGGGCAGGGCGTCTGGCGCCGTGCCCATGATCGTTTCCGCCGTGGCCTCGATCGCTTCCACCAGATTCTCGAGCGTGTGGACGACGAGACCTCGCTCGAATCCCTGATTCCTTCCGCCAACAGACTCGCCGATCTTCTTCCCGAGGTCCGCGCCGTCGCGGCCGGGGCGCACCGTCTTGCGCCGAGCGAGTCGACCGACGTGCCCGCCTCGCCGGACGGCCATTACGCGGATCTCCATCGCGCCTTGTCCAAGGCCGGAAATTCCCTCGCCCTCTGCGCGGAAGCCCTTGCCATGATGCGGTGCGACGGTGCTTGCGCGGGTGGTTGTTCCAAGACGGAGTCCGTGGAGCGGCGCGTCGTCACCGTTGAGGAACAGGTGGCCGAGGCTGCAAGGATTCTCCGCCTGGCCCAGGGTTCGGGCGCCCCACCGGAGAAATGGTCGAGCGACGGCGGCATCTCTGCCGCCTAGCCACCTCTCCGGGTTGCTGTGGATAACGCCTGGTTGAGGCGGGATATCGCCTAAAATTGGTGTCGCCCATTCCGCATCGACCTCGAGGGAACCACCATGACAAGGTCTCGTGCGCTCATCGGCGCCGTCTTTCTGTCTCTTGCCACCTTTTGTCTGTCCGCGTGCGGCGGGGACAGGACGGCAATACCGGATCCGCCCGCCCACGGCAATGTTCTCGACCAGGCGGACGTGCTCAACGACGATGATGAACGGGCTCTGAACCAACGGATCGACGAACGCAATGCGCACACTGACGGCGCCCGTGTGGCGATCCTGACGATCGACGGTGTCGACGGCGATTGGGAGGACTGGACGAGAGACGCCGCCGAACAATGGGGAATCGGGGACAAGGACAAGGACAACGGTATTCTCATTGCGGTCGATACCGACGACAGGGTCACACGCATCGAGGTTGCCGACGGCGCTCGCGAAACCTTCACGGACGACGACGCCTCGACCGTCACCGAAGATGTCC
>JAKDJD010000027.1 GCA_030454085.1 Kocuria sp. | reverse complement strand
CGCGGCGTCGTCGGCCTCGCTCGGACGCGTGGATTCCGCCTCGGAGCGGAAGACCCACCACCGGAACATGAGGAACTTCAGCAACGTGGCCATCAGGTTGGCCATGACCAGCGCGCCCGTCTCGACGACGGCGTGGTCGCCTCGCAGTTGGTGGACGCCCCACAAGGCCCCCGAAGTCAGCGCCCATCCCAGTCCGAAGACGAGCAGCCCCTGAATGTGATGAGTCATGGCCTTGTTCCGCCCGGTCACGCCGAAGGTGAAGAACCTGTTGACCCCGGTATTGGCCACGGCCGTGATCAGCAGCGCGGCGAAATTGGCCCATTGCGCCCCCAACGCCGAACGGAGAAGCAGGAAGAGCACAATGTAGGCGAGGGTCGATCCGGCTCCGACCACGCAGAACCTCACGACTTGGCCGAACAGGTTGTTCGTCTGTCCTGCGATGGCGCCCCGGCCCAATTCCTCGCGTAGCGCCGAGATCGGGATCCTGCCGTTGGCCATGGCCGCGGAGAGTCGGACCATGCCTTTGAGGTCGTCGGTGGCGGTTCTGACGACGTCGACCGAGCTGTCGGGATCGTCCGTCCAGTCCACGGGAACCTCGGCAACGCGCAGACCGATTCTCTCGGCAAGCACGAGTATCTCGGTGTCGAAGAACCACGCGCCGTCGCCGGTGTGGGGGATGAGCTGACGGGCGACGTCGGCCCGGATGGCCTTGAACCCGCATTGTGCATCGGAAAAGTGGGCACCCATGAACGTGCGGAGCAGAAGATTGTAACTACGAGAAATGAACTCTCTCTTGGCGCCTCGCACCACCCGTGCGTTACGAGCGAGCCGGCTCCCGATCGCGAGGTCGGAGTGACCGGTGACGAGTGGCGCCACCAGCGGCTGAAGGGCGGCGAGGTCGGTCGAGAGGTCCACGTCCATGTACACGAGCACGGCGGCGCTGGGCTCGCTCCACACCCGCCGGAGGGCGTTGCCTCGCCCTTTTTCGTCCAGGTGCACGACCCGCACGTGGGGCATTTCCCGGGCGAGCCGCTCCGCGATCACCAGGGTCTGGTCGGTCGAGGCGTTGTCCGCGACCGTGACGGAAAAGGAGTAGGGAAAATGTTCTTCCAGGTAGTTGCCGAGCCTACGAATGCAGGTCTCGATGTCCTTCTCCTCGTTGTATACCGGGATGGTGATGTCCATGACGGTTTCGGCGGCGTCCGTATCAATCGCCCGCCGACCGATGTCGGTGATTCTGGACGACGCCGCGTGCGAAGTTACTGCCCGGTCGGATTCCGGGGAGGTTTTTCCTCCGAGGCCGTCCAAAGGTTCCGTGGGCTCGAGAGTGCCGGTACGGCCTGTCGTTGCGCTACTGGTTGATGTGATCATGCATCCAACGGTTCACGTCGGACTTATGCCGCCGATGGGGCTCTGCTGTGCCGCTCCTGTGACTGATTCCGGCGGCTCCGAGTGCGACTCGTCAAAAGGCCCAGTAGATAGAGAAGAGGCCCGTGTTTGGGGGAACCACAACCACAAACACGGGCCTCTTCGACCCCGAGCGTACCTTAAAAGTTTGAAACTTCATAAGGCCCTAGGGAGAGGGCTCGGGGCGATGAGCGTACCGACCGGTTACCCAGCGGTACAAGAATTATCTCCAGTCACCAACCTTATCGCAAGATCTTCACCGACGCATCGTCTCCGCCGAATGGAAGTGCATGCGGTGCGCCACGGTGTATTCACGCCCCGGTACCACCCGGGTCCCCGGGCTTCTGCCCGTTCGTTCCGTCACCTGGCGGGTCGCCGACGCCCGGTGTCTGCTTCGACCCATCTGCCGCATCATTGCCGGCGCCGGAACCGCCGGTGGCACCAGCGTCGGCGTCGCCGTCCTGCCCAGAATCCGCGGCGTTTTCGGAGCCGCTGGCGCCTTGGGTGCCGTTCGCCCCCTGGGTTTCTCCGGCCTGCTGGGAGTCGGATGAGGCCTCCCCCGCCGAGGAGAGCCCATATGCGGTGGCCGTTGCGCCCCCGGTGACGGCGAGCGCGAGCGCGGCCGTGGCCACCGCCGTCTTGGCCGTGCTCGCGGGGCCCTTCGGGATTGCCGCCCCACGGTACTCATTCCATTCCGAGGCGGGCGCTCCCCAGGCGGGCCGGTCCGCGGAGGGCGTGGCCGGATACGTGGTCCGATCCGGATGGACGCTCCACGTTGATGTATTCATTCTCTTCGACGTCATGTACAGCCTTTCTGTCGACCGGATGGCCTTCCGTCTGGTCGTCTTCGCGGCCGTTGCCGTGGGTCATCCAGTAGGTCCTCGACCCGTTGGTCCTCGACTCTGTCCCTGCATCTTGTGAATCGCCTGTGTCTGGTCGAAGGCGTGTCTGTGAGCTCCGGGAATTCGCGCATTCGCCCTCCCGCCATGCCGTCCGCGGGATTAGTCTGGGAGCCATGAGCCAATCCCCTTCGTCCTCCTCGGCCGCGCAGGTCGCCAAGAACCTTCCCTTGCTGGAGCACCCGGACGGCAGTCCGATTCGTGCGCTCGTGGTCGACGACGAAGCTATGCTCGCCGAGCTCGTCGGCGTCGGTCTCCGCATGATCGGCTGGGACGTTCGGCAGGCGGGCGACGGCCCCACTGCGCTCGAAACGGCCCGCCGGTTCCTCCCGGATGTGCTGGTGCTGGACATCATGATGCCGGGCTTCGATGGGCTCGAGGTGCTCTCCCGCATTCGACGCACCCAACCCGAGGTTCCGTGCTTGTTCCTCACGGCCAAGGACGCCGTGGACGATCGGATCGAGGGTCTCGCGGCCGGCGCGGACGACTACGTGACCAAACCCTTCTCGATGGAAGAGGTCATGATCCGCCTGCACCGCCTGGTCCAGCGCTCCGGCGTGGCAGCGGTCGACGACGCCGAGCTCGTGGTCGGCGACCTCGTGCTCAATCAAGATACCCGGGAGGTCACGCGCGGTGGGGAAGAGATCCCATTGACGGCGACCCAATTCGATCTGCTGCGGTACCTCATGGAGAACCCCCGGCGGGTCGTCTCGAAGGCACAGATCCTGGACAACGTCTGGAAATACGATTTCGGCGGCCAGGCCAACATCGTCGAATTGTATATCTCGTATCTGCGCAAGAAGATCGACGTTGGCCGCGATCCGATGATCCACACGGTCCGGGGCGCCGGATACGTCATCAAGCCGGCGGTGTGATGCGGGAGGCGACCAGCAAGGACAGCGATTCGTCGACTCCCCGAAGGGGTCGCGCGTGGCGCCTGAGGACCCGACTCATCCTGATCCTGATGCTGTTCCTCGGGCTGGCCAGCATCGTGATCGGCGTCGTGAGCTACGGGGCCATGAACGCGACGCTGACCAATCAACTCGGTTCCCAGCTGACGGAGGCCTCGGACCGGGCGACGAATTTCTCGGGGGTCCGGCCGGGCGACGTCGGCGACGCTCCGCAGGGGGCGCCCAATCCCCTGAACGCGCCCGGACAGGCAGCGGGGACGCTCAATGCAAGGATCGACGACGGCCGGTTCCTCGCGGGCGGCATCCTGGACACGGGCGGATCGGTGGTGAATCTGACCGACTCGGATCGCGAGACCCTGAAGAATCTCGAACCCGGAAGCCCGGCCACGAAAGTCGACCTGTCGAAGGGCAAGTACTTGGTGGTCTCGGACGTCGACCACACGGGCCAGGTGGTTGTGACCGGATTGCCCCTCAAGAATGTTCAGCGCACCCTGAATATTCTGGTCGCGATCATGGTGGGGGTTTCGGTTGCCGCCCTGCTCTTGGTGGGATTGTTGGGGTCGGTCGCGGTCAGGCGCACCATGAAACCCCTCGAGCGTGTGTCGGCGGTTGCGACCAGTGTGTCGAGGCTCGACCTGGAATCGGGGCAGCTTCCTGGAGCCAGCCGCGTGGCCCGCAGGGACGCGCACCAGGACACGGAGGTGGGCGCCGTCGGACATGCCCTGAACCGGATGCTCGACAACGTGGGCGCCGCGCTCACGGCTCGGCAGAAGTCCGAGGACCGGATGCGAGAGTTCATCGCCAACGCGTCGCACGAGCTTCGCACGCCGCTCGCCGCGATCCGCGGCTATTCGGACCTTCTGAAGTGGACCGAGGACTTCACACCGAACGGGGAGAAGTCCCTGGCCCGCATCGACTCCCAGTCTCAACGCATGTCAGGACTCGTGGAGGATCTGTTGCTCCTGGCCCGGCTGGACGAGGGCCGCCCGCCGGAGAAGGAAGCGGTGGACCTGACCGAGCTCGTGGTCGAGAACGTCTCGGACCTCCAGGTCGCCGCCCCGGACCACGAGTGGGAACTGGCCCTGCCGGAGGAGCCCGTTACTATCCGGGCCGACCGGAGACAGATTCAGCAGGTCCTGCTGAATCTGCTCTCGAACGCCCGCAAGCACACCGACCCCGGAACTCGGGTCTCCACGGGGCTGTACGCCTCGGCAAACCACCGCGATGCGATCCTGAGGGTTGCCGACGACGGCCCCGGGATCGACCCGGAATTCCAGGACAAGATCTTTGCGCGGTTCGCGCGTGCCGACCAGGCGCGTTCCGGGGAGGTCGGCACCTCCGGCTTGGGGCTGCCGATCGTCAAGGCGATCGTCGAGGCCCACGGCGGCACCGTATCCTTCACCTCTCGACCCGGGAATACCGAATTCGAGGTGAGGCTGCCGCTGCTGCTCAAGCCCGAGGACCCTGGCGAGAACGACCAGGCCACGGGGGAGCTGAGACCGTCACCGGAAGACTGAAGCGTCCATCCCCGCAACATAGGTGGCCTGACCCAAATGCTGCAGGGCGTCCTCGGTGACGCTGACCAGGCGGGCGCCCCGGCTCACCGGAGGATCCCACTGTTCGTCGATGATGTCGTCGAGGTCAGCGGGGCTCAAGGTATCGATGTAGTCCTGCTCGGCCGTGACCACGGCGTCGAGGTGTTCGAAGAGGAGACCGGCGTCGTCGACGACGATGGAACGTGCCCTCTCCGCCGACTGGCCGAAGCCCAATTCGTGCGGCTCCAGGTCGAGTCCGAACCGTTCGTCAAAGTTCTGCGAGACCCAGACCGTCTCACGCCCGGACAGGGCGCTGACTTGCTCGTCGATCTCGCGCGCGGTGTGCCAGAGCAACCATGCAACCGAATTGTCGTGCTCCCCGGGATGGGCATTGAGCATGTCATCCGTGACTCTGTCCTTGAGCCGGGCGGCGACTTCGGACGGACGGTTGGCCAGGTCCTTCAAGAGTTCGATCGCATCCATGGTTTCGACCCTACGCTCAGGCGCGCGGCGCCGTAACCCCTCCCCGCAGGGACCCAACAACGCGTCAAGAAATGCATTTGCCCAAGTCAGAGCGGGTTTATTAGAATAAGTATCGCTCGAGCGGCGTGTTGGCTCAAGAGCCGTTCGGGGGTTACCCCGGGCAGAGATCTTGTACGCTTCACCTGCCCGGGTGCCGGGCCGGTACTGAAGCTTCTGCTTTCGTACCGGCCCCTCACATGACCGCCGCCCAACGACGGAGACGGCAGATCCCCTCCTTCCGTGATGCATTGCCGGGGACGCCGTGCCATGCTGACGCCATGGCGCCCGGACATCGCCGCGTGCCGCACCCTTCGCTTTTTGCAGGACCCGAATTATCCTTGCGATCAACAAGCCTGCCCTGACCAGGGAATAGAGGAGCTGAATTCTTGAGTACATCATCCGATTCGAAACCGAGCATCCTCGTAGTCTCAGACCCGGGGGTCCCGACGGCACGGGTCAAGCACTTCCTGCCGGACATCGAGACCGAGCTGAGCAAGGTGGTCGGCCACGAGGTCGACATCAAACACATCAAACATCTGATTCCGATCACCCCGGAGAACGAGGTCACCAGCGACCTCGACCTCCCCGACGAGGCGCGCGACGTCGACTACGCCGTCCGGATCCTTTTCACCGAAATGCCCCTGCACCACAGTGGCCATCCCGTGGTGGCGCAGATCGACTTCAACCGCGGCATCCTGGTCGTTTCCTGCCCGCCCATGGGGATGCTCTATCCCCGACGTCGCCTCGTGAGCACCATCGGTCGCGGCGTGGAGTCCCTGATTCAGAATTCCGCGTCCGAAGGCGAACACGTCCAGAGCTGGAACGAATGGGGCAGCGAGGGCGACGACAAGGTCACGCGGCTGTACTCCAACACGTGGACCGGCGTTCCCCGCACGATCTTGGGCATGGTGCGCTCCAACCGACCCTGGAAGACCGCACCCAAGCTCTCCAGCGCGCTGACGGCTGCCTCCACGGCCGGGGCGTTCGGCATCTTCTACAACTCGATCTGGCAGATGGCGGAGTCGCTGTCGAGTCTCAGGATGGCGATCATCACTCTGGTCGCGATCATGGTCATGACCACCTGGCTCATCCTCCGCAACCGACTATGGGACAAGCCGCTCCACGACCGGCTGGCCCGGGTCGTCGCCCTCTACAACATCTCCACGGTGGTGACCCTGGTGATTGCGATTTCGATCCTCTACATCACCTTGTTCGTTCTCATTCTGCTCGGCGGACTCGTGGTGATCAGCCCCGGATTCATGCAGGAAACGCTGGGAATCCCGACCCATCCGAGCAACTACTTCGACATCGCGTGGCTCAGCGCCTCCATGGGGGTCATCGCGGGCGGGCTGGGATCCGGGTTCGATTCCGAGGCCGATCTGCAACAAATGACCCACGGCCGCCGCGAACGCCAGCGCGTTCTGAGCAAGGACAAGGACGAAGACGACTGAGTCCCGTTGACTGACGAGCCCGGGTCAATGGCATCCCAACGACTCCGGCTCAGGTGGCAGCCCAGGCGATGAGCACGCAAAGAGGGGCGGACTGTTCACAGTCCGCCCCTCTTCCGGTTCAGAGAAAGTTTCGCGCTATGCCTTGTTCTTCCGACCGAAGATCAGGCCCCAGATGAAGAGCACGATCAACGAGCCGACGAGGGCAAGAATCCAAGTGGTCAATGAGAAGAACCCATTGCCGTGGACGCCGAAGATGGCGCCACCCAACCAGCCCCGCCCAACAGGCCGCCGACGATGCCGAGGATCATCGTGACGATGATTCCGCCACCCTGACGCCCCGGCATGATGAGCTTGGCGAGAGCGCCGACGATAATTCCAATAATGATCCAGCCAATAAAACCGAGTCCCATGATATATACCTTTCGCGAGCAATTATATGTTTCTGGTGTTGGCTCTCTTTCAAGGATACCTTGTCGGACCCGAACAACAATAGTCCAAAATTCACGCATTGCACCGGCAGAATATATACTGCGGAATTCACATGAATATTGAGACAAAATGTGGTGCCGAGTTCGATGGTCTACGCAACCTGACGGTGCACCCAAAGCGCCCGGAAATCCGCCCGAAAACGGACAGAAAACCGGAGCATCAAGGCCTTGCCTTCGGCCCGTTACCGGGCCTCGGAGTCGTGGAGTCCCCCCAATACTCCCCGGCCGCCCCTGTCGCGCGCCCCGCCCGGGCCAGGCAACTCCACGACTCGAGCCCCTACAGCAGCGTGACCAGTCGCTTGGGTCGCGACTGCCGGGAGACGGCGTAGACGATCCCCACACTGCCCAGGGGGCTGCCCAGCGCGGACTTCACCGAGGGGAGCACCTGTTCTCTGATCTCCCGTGTGACATCGGTGAGGTCGGCACGCTCGTTGACCGTGACGTCCAGGACGAGATCGGCATTGGTTCGCTGGCCTTTGAGGCCTGCCTTCGCGTCCGCGACGTACGTCAGATCTTCAAGGTGCGCCGCCACCGCATCGGTGATGACTTTGGGCTCCACCTGCGTGAATCCGCGCTTGGGATCCTTGTGGAAGCGGAACGTCGAGGCTTTCTCGCTCCTCGGGATCTGGCGGACGAGCCACCAGAGCGCAAGGATCACGAGGACTGCACCCGCCACGATCAGTACGGGCGCAAGCCATGTTCCGTCAAGCGCGGACGATGCCCCCTGGAAGGGCTTGCCGGATGGTCCCCAGTGTCCGCTCGAGGCGCCGGAGGAGGCCAGCAGCCCCGCGGCCACAATTCCCCACAGCACGCCGGCCGCGAGAAGGACCACGCCAATGATCGTGAGCCATGTTCTGTTGAATGATCCAGCGGTTTTCTTCATGACACGTCCTTGGTCTGTGCGCTGACCCGCACCTTCGGGAATCGTGTGAGATCCGCCGAGGCGAGTCGCTCCTCGACCGCGGCCTTGACCTCGCCCACGAGTTCGGAACTCTCGTGCAAGGGCGTCGTCACGCGGACGGTTACGGACTTGGCCGTGGCCGATGACTTGACTCCCGACACGCCGTCGATCTGAGCCGCTGCGGATGAGGCCAGCGTGGCCAGACCCCGGTTGCCGATCACGGCCTCGATCGGGCCGCCGGAGTAGTCAGGATCCACCGGCTGCCTGTTCAGGCGTGCCGCGTTGAATCCGCCCGGCAACACTGCACACAGGAGCAGGATGAGTCCGAGAACCACCGCAACGGCAGCCGCACCCCACCCCCAAGCAGAGTTCCACGAGGCGGAGGACGCGGAATCCGCGGCGCTGCTCAGTTGCGGCCACCACTGTCCCGTGGACAGCTTCTGAATCCCGGCCCACAGCAGGCCAACGCCCACAATCAGCACAAGGATCAACACCACTACGGACGGTATGGCGCGAGAGGGGCGCCGTCGAAGTGATTTCACAGCAATACCCTTTCCTTCCGGCCCCGCTGAGGCACGAGATACGTGACCCTGATATCCACCTGCCGGACGTCGACGCCGGCCAGGTCGGACACCCTGCGCACGAGAGTCTCTCGGACTCTTTCGGTTGTTTCCTCGATGGGAAGCGGATACTCGATGCCCAGGTCCACGCTCAATACGGCGATCGAACCGGTCAGTTCGACCCTGACGCGCGGCCGGGAATCCAGATCCGCATGGCTCCCCACTCCGAGGAAACCTCCCTCTCGACCCCCGATGCCGGGGATTTCCGAGGCGCATTGCGCGGCGATCTTCTCGACGACGCGGTCCGCGATGACAAGATCCCCGCGGCTCTCCGCCGACGAGGAACCGTCGGTCGACCCGACGTCCTCGCGATGGGACGGAGCCGGCCGATGTGCGCTGGCCATCATCTCTACCTCCTGTCAGAGCCGCGGCCGGTCATGGAGCGAAGATCCAGCCGACCCTCCAGGAAGAGCCCGACGCCCGCACCGATCACGGCGAAGACGGCGGAGACGAGGAATGCGAAGAATCCGCCGAAGAAGGCGATCGCTCCCAACGCCAGACCGACGATGAGTCCCAATTGGCTCGGTTTCATGCTGATATCCCTTTCCATGGTGCGAGGGCAGGCCCCGAAGCTTCGGCTTCGGGGCCCGTTCTCATTACTGGAGTTCGCGGTCGTTGGAGTCCTTGTCGTCGTCCTCGTCGTTCGGGAGGTGGACGTCGGTGATATCGATGTTGACCTCGATGACCTGCAATCCGGTGGCCTGCTCGACCGTACGGATCACGTTGCGACGAATGCTGTCGGCGACATCGACCACGGAGGTGCCGTAGTCGATGACGATGCTCAGGTCGATGGCCGCCTGCTTCTCACCCTTCTCGACGGATACGCCGCCGGAGACGTTGGTCTGCGATCCGGGGATGCGTTCGGAGATGGAATCGAAGGCACGGCGGGCAGCATTGCCCATCGAGTAGACACCGGGGACCTCGCGGGCGGAGACGCCGGCGAGCTTCTGCACCACGGTGTCGTTGATGGTCGTGTTGCCCTTGGACGTCTGCAACGGGCTGTTCCGCTCGGACTCATTGCCCTGCTGTGCGGTCTTGACGTTGTTTTCGGTAGCCATGATTTCTAACTCCCTAAGTTCTGGTCGAAACGGGCTTGTACTTATACTGACGGGCCGTGTGCTGATTCGTCACGAAGTTTTTCGAAGAATTTTTTGAGGGTGCAGTTTCGGCGCTCATTCTGGAAGTATGGTCCGTGAGGGATGCGGCCGATTGCGGCGAAAAATGGATCGACGTCGAGGGGGACTATGAGTTCGGACAGGAATGGCTCTTCCGAGCGCATCACCACGCTCGTTCTCCGTGCACAGGACGGCGACATTGATTCCTTTGAACAACTCGTGGACACCTACCAGGCTCCGCTCTTGCGATTGGCGTTCCGTATTCTCGGGAATCGGGCCGATGCGGAAGACGTCGCCCAGGAGTCCCTCATGAACGCGTGGGTCAAGCTCGACCTCCTGGAGACCCCGCAGGCCTTCCCGACGTGGCTCTACCGGCAGGCGGTGAACAAGTGCAAGGACATCCTCAGGTCGCCTCGACGCGATTCCACGGTTCCGATCGACGAGGCTCCCGACGGAAACCCCGTGTGGACGGATACTCGGGCGTCCTCGGATCCCCAGCGCGCCGCGGAGAACCGTTCGGGCATGGATGCCTTGTCGGCGATGTTGCAGAAGCTCCCGGCCGAGCAGCGCGCCTGCTGGATTCTCCGGGAACAGACAGGGCTTTCCTACGGCGAGATATCACAGACGCTGGCGATCCCTGAAGCCACGGTGCGGGGTCGTCTGGCACGAGCCCGCAAGACTTTGGCCAACGAGATGAAGGAGTGGCAATGACGGACGACGAGTCACTCGAGTGCGGACGCACGGTCGAGTCGGTGTGCGAGACCGTCGACTCCGAACCCGATGCCCATCAACGCGATTGCCCCTACTGCGGTGAGGTCCGCGAGCGGCTGAAACAACTGGATCGGTTGGCCCGCGAGGCGCAGGAGGCGGACAGCTCGCTGGAGATCGAGCCACATGTTCGACGCCGCATCGTCGACTTCGCACGAAGCAATCTTCGCCGCGGGGCGGACATACCGGTGCACCGAGAACCTGCGGCGACCGTCTCCTTCAGCGAGATGCTGATTGCCCGCACAGCGCGCGAAACGGTCGATACCTTCCCGGACTTCACGGCGCGCCGGTGCAGGGTCAGGACCATTGCGACCCCCGATCACGGCCACCAGATTCTGGGCCTCTCGATCGGTGTGGTGATGGCCCCGGACGCGGTGGTCGAGATTCTCGACCGGAGCGTTCGCGACGCCGTCGTGGACGCCGTGTCCCGCAAACTCGGCGCTCGCGTGGCCGAAGTCGACTTCACGGTAGAGGATGTGCACTATGACTAGTGATCGCTCCACGGGTTCTCCGGATTCCGCGGCCGAGGAGACAGGATCGGCCGACCTGCTCGCAGCGGTGGCCCGCGCGGTCGACGCCGTGCCCGGCGTCGCGAGGAGGGAGCCCAGTGTGGGCGATTTTCTGCGGACGCTGTGGAAGAAGCCGGCGTCGGCGGAAGATCAGGCTCCAGACACCCGGGGACTGCGCCTGGACCAGGTCGACGGGAAGGCCTCGCTCACGGTTGCCGTCTGGGTGAGCCGCCAGGCACCAGGAAACCCCCTGATGATTTCCCAGGAGGTGGCCTCCAGGATCAATCACACGCTCATCGAGCGTGGGGTCGCACCCGGTTCCCACCAGGTCATCGTTCGCGAGATCGAGTAGGCGCCGCCGGGGGGCGACGCGTCCGACACTCCGTTGGACGAGCGCCGGACGCATCGTTGCGGGTTACTGGAGCCTGCCCGTGACGGATTCGACGGCGTCCAGAAGGGCCCCGGACGAGACGAGCTGGACGACGCTCTCGATTTCCGGCGCGAGGAACCGGTCCGTGCCCGGTCCCTGAACTCCGGACTCCCGGATGGCCGCGATGACTCGAGCCGTCGCCGGCGATGCCTCGGGTTCTCTCAGGTCGATGCCGCGCGCGGCCGTGAGGATCTCGATCGCGAGGACCCGGGTCAGACCGTCGATGGCCTTGCGCAACTTGCGCGCAGCGGACCAGCCCATCGAGACGTGGTCTTCCTGCATGGCCGAAGACGGAATCGAATCGACCGAGGCCGGATTCGCGAGACGCTTCAGCTCGGAGACCACGGCCGCCTGAGTGTACTGGGCAATCATGTGGCCGGAGTCGACACCGGCGTCGTCCGCCAGGAACGGAGGCAGGCCCCGGTTCCTCGCGGCGTCGAGGAAACGGTCGGTGCGGCGTTCCGAGATGGAGGCGGTGTCGGCCACGGCGATCGCCAGGAAGTCCAGCACGTAGGCGACGGGCGCGCCGTGGAAATTGCCGTTGGACTCGACGCGTCCGTCCAGGGTGACCACGGGGTTGTCCACCGCCGAGGCGAGTTCGCGACCGGCGACCATGCGGGCGTGCTCGATCGTGTCTCGGGCCGCGCCAGCCACCTGGGGCGAGCACCGAAGTGAGTAGGCGTCCTGGACGTAGGTGCAATCATCGCCCTTGTGGCTGAACACGATTCCGGAATCGGCGAGGATCGCGGACATGTTCGCCGCGGAGGCCGCCTGCCCGGGGTGCGGGCGGAGCGCCTGGAGGTCTGCTTGGAACACCCGGTCCGTGCCGAGCTGCCCCTCGACCGACATTGCCGCGGCCAGGTCCGCCAACCTCATCAGGCGGTCCAAATCGGAGATGGCCAGGACCAACTGCCCCAACATGCCGTCGGTGCCGTTGATGAGCGCGAGGCCTTCCTTCTCCGCGAGTTCCACCGGCTCCAGACCGGCCTCGGAGAGGGCTTCAGCCGAGGTCGTCAACTCTCCGTCCCTGGTCCTGACCGGCCCTTCACCAATCACGGCGAGCGCGCAGTGGGCCAGAGGCGCCAGGTCACCGGAGCAGCCCAGCGATCCGTATTCGTGCACCACGGGCGTGATCCCTGCCGAGAGCATTCCGGCGTAGGCCTGTGCGACCTCGGGACGAACTCCGGTGCGTCCCGTGGCCAGAGTGGACAGTCGGAGCAGCATCAAGGCCCTGATGACCTCGCGCTCGACTTCGGGGCCCGACCCTGCGGCGTGCGAGCGGATCAGGCTCCGCTGAAGCTGGCGACGCATGTTCTGCGGGATGTGGCGGGTCGCGAGCGCGCCGAATCCGGTGGAGACCCCGTAAACGGGACGTTCGAAACCGGCCAGTTCACGAATCCGTGCGCTCGTCTCGGCGATAGCCTCGAGAGCGTCGTCGGAGATGCGCACCGGGGCATCGTGACGCGCGACGTCAACGATGTCCTGGATGCTGACCGGGCCGATGCCGACGACGACCTCGCGCCTGCCCTGCTCACCGTGGCTGTGCTGGTCTTCGTTCATTGCTCCTCCTGCTGGTGCGCACTCGTGTTCTGCGCGGTGGTGGCGATGCGGTGGACCAAGCGCGCGGCGCTGCGTGCGGTCCGGCCGTCGACGTCGTACTTCGGGTTCAGCTCGGCGACGTCGCACACGGCGAGCTTGCCGCTCGACGCGACGATGTCGCAGGCCAGTTGGACGATCTCGAGCGGAACACCGTAGGCCGCGGGGGCGCTGACCCCCGGGGCGGTCGATGCCGGGAGGCCGTCGAGATCGATGGTCAGGTACACCAGGTCCACGCCGTCCAGGAAGGATTCGACGAAACGGCGGACTTCCGGCGCATGGGTCACGGAGCAGTCTTCGTCCAGCATGTACTGGACGCCGTACTTCTCGGCGGTGTCGAAGAGGATCTGTGTGTTGCTCGGCTGGCTGATCCCCAGGACGGCGTACTGCATCGCCGTGCCGGCCGCCTCCTCGGCTTCGAGCATTTGGCGGAACGGAGTCCCCGATGAGGGAACCGGGTCGGGGCGGAGATCGAAGTGGGCATCCAGGTTCAGAACACCGAGTTTCTTGCCCTGTCGAGTGGCAGAGTTCGAGACACCCTGGTACGTGCCGAACGCGATCTCGTGGCCGCCGCCCAGGACGATGGGGAGCCGGCCCTCATCCAGCAGGGTGGTCACGGCCGCGCCCAAGCGCTCCTGACCTTCTTCCATCCGGTCGTCGGTGACGGCGACCGTACCTGCGTCCCAGGCCCGAATATCGGAGTCCCGGCCGGCTATGGCGAGCCCGCCGAGGGCTGCCCGCAATGCTTCCGGACCTTCTGATGAGCCTCGACGCCCTTTATTGCGTTCGACGCCCTCGTCGCTCGAGAAGCCGAGGAAGACGACGCCGCCCCGATTCTCCGTGCGTGCTCCCTCGTACGGACGCACCACTTGGTGCCACCGGAGGTGTTCGGTGCCCTGACCGTCGGTTCTCCCGGTCCAGGCGGGCGCGGGCTCGTCTACACGAAGTTCGGGTGCCGTGCTGTCAGTCATGCTTGACCTCCGATGCCGAGTACTTGAGCCGGCCTGCTTGCCACACCGACGAGACCAGGGGAACGCCGGGACGATACGCCAGGTGAAGGTGGTTCGGCGCGTCGAGGGCCATGAGATCGGCCCGCGCACCCGGGCGCACGACTCCGACGTCCTCGCGGCGAAGTGCGCGGGCACCGCCGGCCGTTGCGGCCCAAACGGCCTCGTCGGCGGTCATGTGAAGGTCTCGCACGGCAATGGCGATGCAGAACGGCATGTTGGTGGTGTAGCTGGTTCCGGGATTGCAGTCCGCGCCGAGAGCCACGGTGACCCCGGCGTCGATCAGGGCGCGCGCATCCGGATAGGCGTTGCGGGTCGAGAAATCGGCTCCGGGCAGGAGCGTGGCCACGGTCTCGCTTCCGGCCAGGGTCTCGATGTCCTCAGAATCGATGTGGACCACGTGGTCCACGGACGCCGCGCCGAGCTCCACCGCGAGCCGGACGCCCGGCCCCTGATGCAATTGGTTCCCGTGGACGCGGGGCGTGAGCCCGTGATCGATGCCTGCCTGGAGGACGCGGCGCGACTGGTCCTCGTCGAAGGCACCCTGTTCGCAGAATACATCGATCCACCGGGCGAGCGGCGCGCAACGGGGAATGATCTCCTCGCAGGCAACCCGCACGTATTCTTCGGTGTTTCCTTCGTATTCCGGGGGCACCACATGGGCCGCGAGCAGGGTGACCTCGTCGGTCAGCGACCGGGCGACCTCGAGGCTGCGCAACTCGGCCTCGACCGATTGACCGTAGCCGGACTTGCATTCGACCGTGGTGGTTCCCGAACGCAACGACTCGTCGAGCAGGCGACGCATGTTGTCCCGGAGTTCCTCTTCGGAGGCCTGTCGGGTGTGCTTGACCGTGCCGCGAATGCCGCCCGCGGTGTACTTCTCTCCGGCCATCCGCGCCGCGAACTCTTCCGACCGGTCTCCGGAGAACACCATGTGGGAGTGCGATTCCACGAAACCGGGCAGAACGGCCCTGCCGTGGAAGTCGTGCTTGGCATCCGTGGACGGCGCCTTGTCCGCTGGCCCGACCCAGGCGACGGCGTCGTCCTCGATGACCACCGCCGCCTCGTCCACGATCCCGAGCTTTCCCCGTCCGAGCCCGGGATCGTTGGTCACGAGTTCGGATATGCCTGTCAGCAGAGTCGATGTCATGCATTGCCTTCCGTCATCGGGATGCGGACGCCGCGCTCTTCGGCAACAGTGGCCGCGTGTTCGTATCCCGCGTCCACGTGACGGATCACGCCCATCCCGGGGTCATTGGTCAGAACCCGTTCGAGCTTCTGCGCTGCCAACTCGCTGCCGTCCGCGATGCACACCTGCCCGGCGTGGATGGAACGCCCCATGCCGACACCACCGCCGTGGTGGATCGAGACCCACGATGCCCCGGAGGAGGTGTTCACCAGCGCGTTGAGCAGGGGCCAGTCCGCGACGGCGTCCGAACCGTCCTTCATGGCCTCGGTCTCACGATACGGCGAGGCCACGGATCCGGAGTCAAGGTGGTCGCGTCCTATGGCGACGGGTGCCGAGAGCTCACCGTTGGCCACCATTTCGTTGAATTTGAGGCCAGCGCGGTGCCGCTCGCCGTAACCGAGCCAGCAGATCCGTGCGGGAAGGCCCTCGTAAGCAACCCTTTCCTCGGCCATCGTGATCCAGCGACGCAAGTGGTCGTTCTCAGGGAAGAGCTCCAAGAGCGCGCGGTCGGTGGCCTCGATGTCCTTGGGGTCACCGGACAGCGCCGCCCAGCGGAACGGGCCCAGGCCCTCTTCGAACAGCGGGCGGATGTAAGCGGGCACGAAGCCAGGGAATTCGAAGGCGCGGTCGTAGCCGGCCTTGCGGGCCTCGTCCCGAATCGAGTTGCCGTAATCGAAAACCTCGGCACCGCGGTCCTGGAACTCGACCATGGCCTGCACCTGTGCGGCCATCGACTCCCGGGACTTCTTGGTGAACAGCTGCGGGTCGCGCTGCGCCTCCTGCTTCATCTCGGCGAACGGGATTTCCGTGGGGAGGTAGGCCAGCGGATCGTGGGCGGAGGTCTGGTCGGTCACGATATCGATGGGTGCATCGCGCTTGAGGAGCTCGGGGAAGATCTCCGCCGCATTGCCTTCCAGGCCGATGGACAACGGCTTCTTGGCGTCACGGGCCTCGATGGCCAGCGCCAGGGCGTGGTCCAGGTTGTCTGCCTTGACGTCCAGGTACCGATGTTCGATGCGGCGGTCGATGCGCGTGACGTCGCAGTCCACGCAGATCGCAACACCCTCGTTCATCGTCACGGCCAGGGGCTGGGCACCGCCCATTCCGCCAAGCCCCGCGGTCAGCGTGATGGTTCCGGCCAGTGTCCCGTCGAAACGTTTGCGGGCGACGGCGCCGAAGGTCTCGAACGTTCCCTGAAGAATTCCCTGGGTCCCGATATAGATCCAGGAGCCGGCGGTCATCTGGCCGTACATCATCAGGCCCTCGGCCTCGAGTTTGCGGAAGTCCTCCCAGTTGGCCCAGTCGCCCACGAGGTTGGAGTTGGCGATCAGCACGCGGGGGGCCCACTCGTTGGTCCGGAAGACGCCGACCGGCTTGCCGGACTGGACCAGAAGGGTTTCATCCGACTTCAAGGTCTTCAGGGTGCGGACGATGCCGTCATAGGCCTCCCACGTGCGAGCCGCCTGCCCGGTTCCGCCGTACACCACGAGGGCATCCGGATGCTCGGCAACCTCGGGATCAAGGTTGTTCATGAGCATGCGCAGAGCGCCTTCCTGCTGCCACCCCAGGGTGTTGAGTTCGGTACCGCGAGGCGCGGAAACCGGGCGGGCCTGGTGCTCGGGCGAAGAAACCTCGTGCATGTCGTTTTCTCCTTACGGCTGATACGGGGCATCCTGGGCACGTGGCCCACGGACACCAGCTCGATGGGACGCTTCCGGCGTCACCTCGATGCAATGTGGATCACAAAAGTTCTATACGTCGTATAATCCTGTATATACAACCTGATGTCAAGCAGACGAGGAACCTGTGGATACCCAAGAGCTCACGAGGTCGTACCTCGCCCAAGGAACGCACAGCGGGCCGGCCTACCGCCGAATCATGGAAGCGATCCTCGCCGGCGTCGAGTCCGGAACATGGTCGGCCGGCGAACAGGTTCCTTCCGAGAACGAACTCGTCGAAGCCCTGGACCTCTCACGCATGACCATCAACCGCGCCTACCGGGAACTCACGACTGCGGGCGTGCTCAAACGCGTCCGCGGCGTCGGCACCTTCATTGCCGAGTTCAAGATGCCCTCGTCGCTGGTCGAGATCCGGAATATTGCTGACGAGATCCACGAGCGAGGTCATTCCCATCGCACCGACGTGTTGTTCGCGAGGGAAGAGACGGTCGAGGAAGACGCCCCCTGGCTGTCCGCGGAGGGGATCACGGGTACGGTGTTCCACTCGCTCGTCGTCCACTACGACAACGACGCTCCCCTTCAAATAGAGGACCGTTTCGTCGCCCCCTCGGAGGCCCCCGGCTACCTCGACCAGGACTTCACGACCACTACCCCGAATGACTACCTCACGCGCGTGGCCCCGTTGACCCGGGGCAAGCACATCGTGGAGGCGGTTCTGGGAACCAGCGAGGAATGCCGCCTCCTGGAGATCGACGCGTCCGAACCCTGCCTTCTGGTTCGACGTCGCACCTGGTCCAAGGAGGGCCTGGTCAGCCTGGCCCGACTCGTGCAACCGGGGTCCCGAGGCCGCCTGGAAGGAGAATTCGGGCAGTCCTGAAGCGAGCCTCCTGCCACCGGCCGACGACGCGGGGGTCCGCAACGTAGCGGGCCCCGCCCCCGCGGCCGGCGCGGCAGGAGACAGGACTCAGAGTTTCGGTGTCCTCGCCTTCTGGCGCCGCGGCACGGTCATGGAGTCGGTCTCCTCGAGGGCCACACCCTTCGTCTCAGGGATAAAGAAGTAGGCGAACGGCAGGCTGATCAGTGCGAACAGCGCGAAGAGGCCGTAGGAGAATGCGAGCGAGAAGCCCGCAAGAACCGGGAAGAGCATGCTCACGGCGAAGTTGGCCAACCAGTTCGCGCTCGTCGCGAGCCCCATTGCCTTGGCGCGGATCGTGTTGGGGAAGACCTCGCCCAGCATGAGCCACAACAACGGTCCCCAGGTTGCGCCGAAGGAAATGACGAAGACGTTGGCGAAGACCAGCGCGAGCGGCCCCCAGGCGCCGGGGAGGGACGGGCCGCCGTCGACCGTGACCGACTGGGTGAAGGCGATCGCCATGATTCCCAGGGACACGAACATGCCGACCGATCCCGTCAGCAGCAGAGGCCGACGTCCGACCTTGTCGACCAGCCCGATCGCGATGAGCGTCACCAGAACGTTGGTCACCGACGTGATCACGGAAATGGTGAACGAATTGGACTCGTCGAATCCGACCGAGCTCCAGAGCGTCGTGGAGTAGTAGAAAATGACGTTGATGCCCACGAACTGCTGGAGGATCGCCATGATGATGCCGACCCACACGATGGGCCGGAGCCCCAGCATGCTGCCGCGGAGGGACCCGGAGTTCGCGAGACGGTCCTTTTCGATGGCGTCCCGGATCTCGGTGACCTCGCCCTCAACCTGGTCCGCGGGGACGAGCGTCTGGAGGACGTTTCGAGCGTCGTCGTGCTTGTCCTGAAGCATGAGCGAGCGCGGCGATTCCGGCATACCCCAGGAAACGACGCCGTAGACGGCTGCCGGGATGACCCCGACGATAAACATCCAGCGCCAGGCCTCGACGCCGAACCAGAGGTCGTTCGCGGCCCCGCCGGCCCCGTTGGCGATCACGGCGTCGGACAGCAGTGCCACGAAGATACCGATGGTGATAGCGAGCTGCTGCATCGAACCGAGCCGTCCGCGGGAATCCTTCGGTGAGATCTCGGCGATGTACGCGGGGGCGGTCACGGAGGCGATCCCGATGCCCAGGCCGCCGATGACCCTCCAACCCACCAAGTCCCACACCGAGAAGGCGAAGCCGGCTCCGAGAGAGCTGACCAGGAAGAACACGGAGCCGAGAACCATCGCGCGGGTCCGGCCCCACTTATTCGACACCGGCCCGGCGATCCAGGCGCCGATCGCGCAACCGAGCAGGGCGCTGGCGACGGAGAAGCCCGTCATGCCGGAGGACAAGTCGAAGCGACCTTGGATCGAATCGACCGCACCGTTGACCACGGAGGAATCGAAACCGAACAGGAACCCGCCGAGGGCTCCCGAGAAGGCGAGAACTTTGACCCGGCTACTGGCCTTCGCGGCCGAAGGGGATGGACTATGACTCATGGTGCTCGCTCCTCAAAGGGGGATAGGGGTCGCTCCACCGGAAATTATGGTCCAACCTACTCCTTATAACCAGTCATCGCCCACCACGGCTCGGAGCGACGCGAAAACCGCGGAAGCATCGTGCGCTGAGCAGCGGAGCACGGTGCAGCGGGTGCCCGATCTGGCGGTCGCATGATGTGGCGGTTGCTTATTGTGGCGGTTGCCCGATTCAGTGGCGTTTTCCCCCGTTACGTGGGGGTTCAGCCACCTCCTGACGCGGGAAAACACCTCTCTTTCGGGCAACCGGCTCTCTTTCGGCGAGTCGGAGGCCCGAAGCACGTCGGCACCGCCGCCCCGCCCCTCGGAGCCGCCCGGAACCCCCTCGCAGGCGGGGACCGCACGAAACTGCCACCTCGGCACTTCAGGCTCGGACCGTACGCTCGGACCGTCGCACCGAACCCGCGGACCTCGTCGGCGCACCCTCGTCACAATGACCAAACCGGCCCTGACAAGGCACGCCATGGCCCGTCCCAGGTGTATTCGAAGCCGTCCGACTGTGTAGGGTGGAGCACAATTCTGGAAGGAGAGCCATGGCCGATTCTCGCGAGCCGAAACCCAAGAAGTCCGCGACGTCCGACTCCGCGTCTCGACCGGGCAGAGGCACATCGTCCCGCCCCGCATCCCCCGGACCCGAGAGCGCGGAGGCGGCACCCGCCGACAAGTCCGCAACGTCCCAGACCCCCGGCGGAACGGAAAAGCCCTCGCGATCCGGCGGGTCCGGCAAGTCCGGCGGCTCCGACAAGCCCCAGTCCGCTCGCGGACCCGGAAAGCCTCAGGCTTCCGGCCGGAAACGATCGAACCGCAAGGCATCGAAGCAGACCGGCTCCCCCAAGTCGCCGGGTCCGGCCCAGACGCGCAACAAGGCTGGCAACACGACGGGGAACAACCGGGCGGAGCGGCCCACCGCGTCGCCGAAGGCGAACGCGAATGGTGCGCCCGCCGAAACCCCTCAGGAACAGGGCAAGCAGGCTCCGTCGGAGCGGCCCACGAACGCCAAGGGCCCTGGCACGTCGGCGGCGGCCGCGGCAGCCGCCAGCTCTACTTCGAGTACGGGAGATACCGACACGCCAAACACCGGTGCACCCGGTAAGGAACAGGCCGCGACACCTCGGAACGGCGGGAAGCAGACAGCCGCACCCGGCGCGGGGCAGGGCAAGAAGTCCCCGGGCAAACCTCAAGACAAGCACCCGCAGGATCCCCGCCGCCCCAAATTCCCCGGAAGCACAGCCAACAAGGTTTTGCTGACCGGCTTGCTCGTCATCGGCTTCGCGCTGTTGATCACGGTCCTGGTGATTCTGATCGGATTCCCGCTCATGGAGTTCTAAGGGACGAACTCACCATTTTCTGCCCCGCCGTAAGATGAACCGGGAAGCGGCGGGGCACACAACTTCCACCACGCCGGGAGGAAGGAAGACTCAGGGATGCGAATCCACCGCATTTACAACAACAATGTGGTCCTCGCATGTGAAGATTCCGGCGACACCGTGGTCATGATCGGCCGCGGCCTGGGTTTCGGCAAAAAACGGGGAGACCCTGTGGACCCGGACAGGGTCGAACAAAAATTTGTCCCCGAATATCAGGGGGAAGATCATCTCACGACCCTCTTGTCCGATATTCCTCCCGACGTCCTGTCCGTGGCGACGGAACTCGAGACCATGGCGAGGGCGCACCTCCAGTCGAACATTTCCCATTCCTTCATCCTCCCTCTCGCCGATCACATCAATTACGCTCTGATTCGCGCGAGGGAGGGGCTCCGCATCGAATACCCATTGAGCGTGGAAGTCGGTCAGCTGTATCCGAAAGAAGTCGCATTCGGGCAAAAAGCCATTGGCGTGATCAACGAGCGCTTCGATACGGATCTCCCCGAGGACGAAGCGACTCCGCTCGCCCTGCATCTGGTCAATTCCCAGTTCGCGACCGCTGACCTCGTGAAGACCTTCAGAATGACGGAAGTCTTCACCCAGATCTTCGAGATTATTTCCTCCGCCTACGGGTACCAGGTCAACCAGTCGCACCTTTCCGTGGCCCGATTCGTGACCCACTTGCGCTACCTCTTCGTCCGCGCCGAGCAAGGAAAGGCCTCCAGGACCCAGGACCCTGCGTTCCCTGCGGTCCGGGATGCCGTCCGCAGTGGATACCCCCGGGCCTACGACTGCGCCCACAAAGTGTCGCTGCTTCTGCAAATGCACATGGACCAGGAGCTGACGGAGGATGAACACACCTATTTGACGATGCATATTGCGCGACTCGCCACGGACTTGTGGGGAGAGAGCTCGTCGACACACCACGCTTCCTGAGCCGTGGAGTCGGCGACAGATTCTCGGAAGACCCATTGGCAACCTTAGAATATGAGAACGATCCTGCACCTTCAGCGCTCCCAATAGAAGGAAGACCGTGACTTCACCCCAGAGCCCTCGGACATCCGTCATTATGCCGGTTTACAACACGGAAAAACGTGTTGTCTCGGCGATCACTTCAGTTCTCGCCCAGACCGACCCGGACTTCGAGCTGCTGGTCATGATCGACGCTTCTCCGGACCAGTCGTCGGAGACAATTCATCGATTCCTGTCCGAGCACCCGGACTCTCGGGTCAGGGTCTTCGACAATCAAACCAACCTCGGCGTCTCTGGGGTTCGCAATCAGGCGCTGGATGAGGCAAAGGGACGATGGGTCACGTTCATCGACTCGGACGACCGCTACCGCCCGAATTTCCTGTCCACCATGCACGCTTTCGCTCAGACGCACGACGCCGATTTGGTGGTCTGTGGGCATACTTTGGTGAGCACGGACGGGTCCCACCGGGACCGTTCGGCCGGATCGACGGGAGCACGTTCGGGAAACCAAGCCGGTCTCGAACTCCTCGAAGACAACCTCACACCGTATGTCTGGGACAAGCTGATTTCCGTTGATGCCATTGCGGACGTCCGCTTCCCCATGGACATCCACCGGGCCGAGGACGCCGTGTTCAGCCTGGGTGCGTACACAGGCTCGGAACGGATGGCCGTGATTGAGCCCTCCCTGTACGAATACACGGTCGACGCGAACTCGGCGACGTGGGAGAAAGTCGTACCGGTCGAGGAAAGCGACAGGCTCCTGGAACACCTGAGCCAACAGGCCGGGCCCCTGCTGGACGAGCCACAAGGACTCAGTGCATTCAAGATTTCCTGCATACTGACCTACCTCAACAATGCCCAACAGGCCATTGGTCTCGACAAGGCAGAGGGAGGCGAGATCATTTCCCAGTGCCAACGCAGAATCTCCTGGAATCAGATCGCCGCCGCCCTCCGAATCAAGCCGGTTTTCGGATTCGCGGGAATTCTGCTCAAAGCCTCTCCCGCCGCCTATCGCCGGCTCTACGGCACGTACGTTCGGCGAATGTACGGTATTTGAGTCCGAGTCTTTAATTGACAAGAGACAAGCCCTGAACAAAAATTTGGCGCGAGACCCCGCTCACCCCCGAAACCTCGGGTGGGGCCTCAACACTCGATTCATCACTCCATCTCTCGCACCTTTGACCAAGGGTTTACATGCGCACATTTCGCACTGTGGCCGGAATCTGCCTCGTGGCAGGCATCGCCATCTCAACCGTTCCTTCCGCCTTCGCTGCTCCCCCGAGCGGACCGACGAATCAACAACAGTCCCAGACCAAGTCATCGGGTGATTCTTCACTCGCCCAGGCTTCGGGCCAGGCCAAGGAGACCCCCTCGACCGTCGAACCGACCACGGATCGTCTGGTGGTCAGGTTCAAAGATTCCACGCCAGAAGACACCAAGTCTCAGCTCCTGCAGAAGACGGACGACGTCGCCCCCTCCGAAACCTCGAAGCTTCTCAAGGCGACGGCCAACCAGTCCGATGTCGTGCAGATGTCCAAGAAGCTGGATGAAGCCGCGCAGGACAAGGTTGTCTCGAAACTCGAGGAAGATCCTGCCGTGGAGTATGCGGAACCGGACAGGATCGTCAAGAATGCGGCGTCGTCCTACCCCAGTACCCCGAATGACCCGATGTACTCGTCGAACCAGTGGAACCTGAGAACCATCGGCGCCTCGGGAGCCTGGCAGCACGCAACGGGCGCCGGGCAGACGATTGGCGTCGTCGACACCGGGATCACGGACCACCCGGATCTCAATGCGAAGGTCACGGGCGGATACGACTTCGTCTCGCCTGACTACGACAGGGACGGTACGAGCGGTCGCGACGGGGACCCGAGCGATCCCGGGGTGCTCAACGATTCGGAGAACTGGCACGGGACCCACGTCGCCGGGATTGCCGGGGCCTCGACCAACAACGGCATCGGGATTTCCGGCGTCGCCCCCGACGCCAACATCGAACCCGTCCGCGCCCTCGGCATCGGGGCATCCGGCTACGAATCGGATTTCGCCGATGCCATCACCTGGGCCTCAGGGGGAGCCGTCGCAGGAGCTCCGGCCAACCCCCAGCCGTCGTCCGTGGTCAATTTTTCGGCCGCCTGGGACGGACAGTGTTCCGCGACCATGAAGTCCGCCGTCGATGGGGCCCATGCGCGGAATGTTCCAGTGGTCGTCGCCGCCGGAAACGCAGGGGTCAACGCGAACGATGTGACGCCGGCGAATTGTCTCGGCGCGGTCGTCGTCGGGGCCTCCGCCTCGACCGATGTCATGACCGGGTACTCGAATTGGGGCCCGATGCTGGATGTTCTCGCCCCGGGCGGGACTACGGGTGCGGACATCTACTCCACGTACAACACCGGTAGCGAGTCGCCCGCGCAGGCCAGCTACGGCCCGCTCAACGGGACCTCGATGGCTGCACCGCACGTCGCCGGCGTCATCGCCCTGATGAAGCAGCGCGACCCGGGTCTGGACGTGGAGAGCATCCGGAATACTCTGGTCAGAACCGGCGCGGGCGTGAACGGGTACTCACGCATCAACGCGGAGGCAGCGGTGGGCGCGGTCGAGTCGGTCGACAGCGGGCCCGTGGTCGTCAACGGGATCAAGGAGCTCTACGACGCCCAGGGCGGGGCCGCGAAGTTCGGGACCCCCAGGAACAACGAGAGCGGCGGACTGGTGGACGGTGGTGTCTTCCAGGAGTTCAGCAACAACTACACCATCTACTGGACTCCGTTCACGGGCACGCACTCGGTGAATTTCTCGGGCGCCATCGGTGCCAAATTCCGTGACGGCGGGTACGAGAACACCTACGGCTACCCCACGTCAGAAGAGGTCAGCGCCGACGGGTACGCGTACCAGTGGTTCCGAACCGCATCCGGCCAATCGAACCTCATGATGTGGACCCCGTCCGACGGCGCCCACACCATCATCGAGACCGGTGCCATCGGCGGTGCCTGGATAGAGAACGGCCGCGAACAGGGTTGGGGCAAGCCGACGACGGACGAGTTCCAGGGCGCGGACGGGAAAATCCACCAGAAGTTCAGCAATGGCGTCGAGGTGACGTGGACCAGCGACGAGGGTATTCGCGTGCTCGGCTGATCCTGGCCTTGGCACGGAGTCATCCGGATGCTGACTCATACTCGCCGATGTAATCCCTGATGGATGACCGGCAACTCGGAATGCAGAATAGGATGATCATGCTGGCGCCGATCGCGCATTGCAGACATCGGATGATGGGCTGCCACGGCACAGCGGGCTGGAAGGCCAGAAGACCGTAACCTAGGAAGCTGATGACCGCGTAGACAATGACGATCGCCAGCACGTGCCGGTTGCGGGCTTGCACCAGTTTGCGGATGTAGAGCAGTGAGTTGATCCAGCCCAAGGCAAACAGGCTGCGCAGGGCGAGGATGAAGACCACCGCTTCGTGGGTGCGGATGCAGAAATCCGAATACTGCGGAAACAGGATCCACGAGAGGACCAGCGCAAGAAGCGAGAGTCCGATGATTCCGTAAACGAAGTACAGAAATGGTTTCAGGGCTCGGCGCACGGCGCGCTCTCCCGGTTTGACGGCTGATGGGGCTTCGGAATGGTGCGGGTGTCCATCCAAGGACCGGCGTCGTGGCCGCATACAACGACTGTGCTCTCCCGGCTCAGCTCCCATAGCCGCGAGACCACGATATGCCGTCGTTCGTTGTCCAGTCTCGCCAACGGCTCATCGAACACGCTGATGGGTGCGGCTCGCAGGTGTTCAGTTAATCCTGAGTGGGCAGGCCCCACGTGCTGACCTCTTGGTCCACCAGCGTGGACTGGTTGCCCCATCCACGTTCTTCCAGCGACGTACTCAGCTGTGCAAGGATACGCCGTCCCGATCCTGCTGTGATTTTTCTGCACGAGACAACAGGTCGCACCACCCGAGCAGCTCCTGCATCTCGTTTGAACCATCGCGGCCGCAACCATTCCGAATTCGGGTCAACGAGTACGTCCCGGCGTTGGTGGCAGCGATGGCGACTTCGGTTTTCGGAGCTTTGACCATCGTGAGCGTGGCAGCCACTGCGGAGACGTCTTCCGGAGTGGTTGCAACAGTCACAGCAGTCCGCGTGGACATGCTGGGCATACCTTCCTGAGTCGGTGCGACACCCTGCTCACCATTGACAAACGCCGAAGCGCCCGCGGAGTCCAATTCCGGCGGGACACAGCAATCTCCGAATGCGACAGCCCGACCATGGTCGAACGAGACGGATCAGCAGTCTCAGTGGCTATGGAACGGCCAGCGCGGAAACACACAGAGGCCACTCACGGATCACAACGAAACGCTGGGGTCGATCCCTTGATGAGAATCAATCGGAAAGATCCTATGAATATCTATTGCTTCCTGGGTCTACAACGACAGCACCAGCCACAGTGCCGCCGCAATAATCAAAGGAGAGCAAGCAATACCATTGAGCCAACGGTACTGAACGATAATGGCAATAAATTCCCGAATAAAAGCACTCGGGACAAAATACCGAGCCGTAGGAGATCCGACAACAGTCGCATTGATCCCCGCCCGACGAGTCAGGCTCGCGGCCCGAAGGACGTGGTAATTATTGGTTACTACAACACACTCGTCCATTCGATCAGCCCGGGAAATGATCGATTCCGAAAACCGAATATTCTCCCAGGTAGTACGCGACTTCTCCTCTGGATAGACATCAGCTGGATCAGCGCCCTGCTCAAGCAAGTACTCTGCCATCGCTTGGCCCTCTGGTCGTGATTCATCACTGCCCTGCCCACCAGACGGAACCACAATGGGTCGCCCAGTGTCCTCAGCGGCGGTGGCCCCGTAAATCTGAAGAGCCCGGTCGAGACGACTGCGCAACAACGGAGACACTGCCCCGTTGATCAGCCCGGAGCCAAGAACAATAATTGCTGAAGGATGCACTTTGCGAGACATCCTGCCGTACACAATTGAATAGAATGCGAAAGAAACAAATGCGAGACTGTAATAGGCTATTATAAAGACTATAAAGAAACCTATTGATGCAGCAACAATATTCAGTGGGTAAGGTATCCTGCTCAGCGAAAACAAGCCGAAAAGAATTGCAGGAACAACCAGTATTAGCACACCAGAAATCAGAGACAGCAAGTTCCCCAATCTGCGCCCCTCGTGCCTCAGCATCACGACTCCGTTTGCAATAAGAGCGATCGACAGAATCAGCACTGCCACCGGAACCAGAAACATTGCGGCAATAACGAGCGTCCAGGCAAACGGCACAACGCTCGCCAAAACGATTAACCCAAGTAGCGCCAGAGCGCTCACGCCGATCGTCAAGAATACGCCATTGCGCAACATGCGAGGGTCCTTGCGTCGCCCCCACCCGTAGAGCGCGAAAAAGAAGCCGGCAAGGACAAGGAGGGTAACGCCAATTTCCATGCATCAATCCTGACATAATCCAACACCAGGACCCACCACCGCGATCATCGCAGGGATCACGCCGGGGTGAAACTCACGCAATGAAGACATTGGCAAGGTTGAACCACTCGACCATGGGTTCTCCGGGTCCTGGTTCCACGTTTACCGACGAGCACCGGCTCATTGACAGGATCAGCGACCACGAAATACGTATCACCGCATGTCGATACCACTACGGAAGCTGAAAACAGGATGGGCGAAATGAATGAGGTCTAGCCAGAACCGTGCTGGCTAGACCTCAGGCGGGTGGCAAACAGGCTGATAATTAGAGAACAGGCATCTACTGACTCACCGCCGAGTTTCAGGTGCTGCCTGTGATTGGTCGTCCAAGCGACGGAACCTGGGACGTTTCCACCAGGTCACGGCCCGCCAGACGTATTCCAGGGGTCCGTAGAGGAACGCCTTGAGCCACAGTGATGAGATGACCACCTGGCACGCCAGAATCACCGCACATCCCAGGATCATCATCCACCAACTCTTGTCCGTAGCAGGACCCACCCCGACTGCCCGGAAAACCGGAGCGGTCAGGATGACCACCAGGGTTGCAGCGACGTAGTTGGTCAGCGCCATTCGACCCAGGGGAACAAAGACACGGCTGAGAACAGCCCGCAGCGGGGTCCGGAGCAAAACCAGTGCCAGGGCGCAGTAGCCGATAGCCATGATCAGACCCACTCCTCCCGGGAAGCGGCTATCTGCACGCAACTCCTGGTTCCCCTCTACCAGGAGAATGCCGATGGTCGAGAGCACAGCAGCGCCGATCACGATGACAACGTTGGTACGGGTGGCAGTCTCAGCCCGCCGGACGGTATCCGTCAGTCCTACGGAATAACCCAGGACGATCAGACCGGGCACAAGACCGAGGCCGCTACTGCGAGTCAGCAAAACCCCTAGCAGCAGCACCGCACCAATGACAGCGCATATGCCAGGGGCCCACCGACGGGGGAGCCAGCTGAGCGGTAGCAGCAAGACAAGTCCGCAGAGGGCGTACGGCAGAAGCGCCTCACCGGGTTGGAGAAACTGGTGTATAACGCCCAGCACCAAAAGGGCAATGAGCCGGCGGAGCAATACCACCCGAGGGTGATTCGAACGTTGCATTGCCCCCGTCAGAACGATGGCGAAGCTGATCCCGAAGAGAAAGGAAAAGATCGGGAAGAACCGCTCCTGCACGAACAAGTCCAACAGATGTCGAACCAACGTCGGGTGCCCTGGCGCGGTATAAGCATCGACTCTGAGCAAGTTAGGAGTGTTGACCAAGAGGATGCCTGCGACGGCGATACCTCGAATGACATCGAGCGACAGGATTCGCGATTGAGGGGCCGAGGGCTGAGGGCGCTGGTGCACCTGGCGGGAGGTTGCATTCGATACGTCACTTACGATACCTGGGCGCGAAGAACGATCGATGTATTCGGGATTTCCTTGAATGGTTCCATTCCATCATCTCGATGGACGTTCCAGGCATCGGTGGGCGATGATCAACGTCACGGTTCCGAGGTTATCGTCGGACCCGGGATCTTGGAGATCAGCGCACGTCCGCGTGCAGTAGGACCAGAACTAGGCAGTAGACCCCCGCAGGGCCGGTCAGGTATATCGTTGCAAGCTCTCGACTACGCTTGACGTCTTGTCCAGAGTGCCGGTAAATCGTCGGCCCAGAGGCTCCGAAATCTCAGCAGGAGCGGAAGCAATGAGAGCGCTGGTAGAAGCTGCGGCGGTCCATGAAGTGATCACTCACCGTGACGCGCACCAGGAGCAACCTTCTGGTTGTTCGAGAGTCCGATTCCTGGGACGAGGACGGGTCTGATGAGGATGCTCTCAGTGTTCGAGTCCGCCGGAACGGTGAAGCCGAGGCACCCGTATCTGGGAAGAAGACGAGGGAGAAGAGCATCAGGGCCGAGGGGCACTCGATCACGCGTCCGCGCGGAATCGCGAGGCGTTCACCCTTTTCAGGCGAAGAGGAAATGCAATGCCAGCGGCACGGTATGGGTGCTTGGGTGGTTCCGCCAGGGGTCTACCCACGGGGCTCGCTGATGACACTGTTGACCTGCTAGAAGGACAAATCCGGGATCAGTGGGACGTCGAAAACCCCGGAGTCTGGCGGTTCTGGACCAACGGACAAGTAAAGACATCGCGGTTATTGAGGCCTACGCGATTAATGTACTGGGCAACCCGCGCGTATGAGGCCCTCAAGCCCGTCCGCGTGTACACGATATTGTGCTCACGGCAGTAGGACTCGATGATCGGGGCGATGCGACGCAGGTTGGGTCGGGGCATGGAGGGGAACAAATGATGCTCAATCTGGAAGTTCAGTCCACCCATCGCCGTGTCCAAGATGAGCGGTCCCTTGATGTTACGGCTCATCATGACCTGGCGAGAAAAGAAGTCGAGGCGACTTTTTGCGTCCACGATGGGCATACCCATGTGGTTCGGAGCGAAGGCCATGCCCATGTAGAACCCGAAGATCCCGAGCTGGACGCCCAGAAAGGCGAAAGCCAGTCCTGGCGTGAAGATCCAGAACACTAGGACTAGGTAACCGATGAGGCGCACGCTGATCTGGCCGAGCTCCGCCCACCGATGCTTGACCTTCCCGGGCGACGCCAGGCGTCGGATGCTGGAGACGTGGAGGGACAAGCCTTCCAGGAGCAGTAGGGGGAAGAAGGCGAGGGCTTGGTGGCCACGTAGCCACCGGATTATCGGCGAACGGTGCCGCCGCGCGGACTGCTCGGCAGTGACAGCGAAGATGGGCAACTCAATATCGGGGTCGGTGCCGATCTTATTGGGGCTGAGGTGGTGTTTGGTGTGCTTGCGCTGCCACCATCCGTGGCTCATGCCGACCATAAGGTTGACGAGCACCATGCTGGTCCAGTCGTTCCAACGGCCAGAACTGAAGATTTGCCGGTGGGCGGCATCGTGCCCCAGGAAAGCGATCTGGGCAAGGACCAAAGCTAGGGCGCCGGCCACGGCGAGCTGCCACCAAGTGTTTCCTATCCAGATCATGGCGAGCACTGCACCCACCAGCGCGGCCGTGAGGCCGATGATCCGCGTCCAGTAGTAACCATAGCGACGACGTAGCATGCCCTGCTCCTGCACGATGCGGGAAAGGTCAGCGAATTCTTGATTTGGGTTGGATGGTGATGAGTTTACTGGTGCCGCGTGTGAAGCAACCATAGTGATCCGATCCTGGCTCACGACGTACTACCTTGTGAGGGCAACCGGCGGTGAGCATGGAGTCCCATCAACGCGTTTTCTCGAAGAAGACCGAGAATGCGAGGTCGAGAGGGCCCGGAGGAGTCCGAAGTAGATATGGGCATAGACCTCTCTGTTACAAGGATAACAGGATGGCCTGGTCTCCGACGAGGAAGGCGGTGGGCCGCGGGCCGCGGGCCGCGGGAGTGGAGCATAATCTCCAGTTCGCCGCCGAGTTCTTCCGTTACCGGCCACCGACCGAGAGAGGCCTCCGTTCCCGCATGCTGCGTGAGCTGACCCGTATACACACCATGAGGGCATGGCAGCGGCCAAAGCCAAAGAGAGATGGCGGGACAAGAAACCGAAGGTCTCGGTGGCCCAGGAGAAGCACTTGGTCTCGCAGTATCGACGTGGTGAGCACACGACGGCGGAGGTTGCCGAGTTGTTCGAGGTAGCCCGGTCAACCGTCTACAGGGCCGTCCAACGAGCCGGTAGTTAACTGGCAGCGCCGGCCGGGGCGGGATTGATGAGTTGGTACAACACATGGTCCTGCCAAGTCCCGTCTATACATAAATACTTCGGAGCCCGCCCGTATTGGGTGAATCCGCATTTGGATAAGACCGCTTGTGAAGCATGGTTCGAGACCAGGGCTTCGCCTTGGAGTCGATGCAGCCTCAGGGTGGTGAAGGCGAAATTGATTGCCCACCGCACCGCGGAGGTGGCTACGCCTTGACCCGTATGCCGGTGGTCAACGGTATAGGCGAGACTGGCTGACCGGAAGGCCCCGTAGACCACACTGTTCAGATGCAACAGACCAAGAATCTGCCCATTGCCTTCGATGATCCAGAAGAACCCAAGTGATGCTTCTCGATGAGCATTGGCCTGCGTGATTGCGGCTTCCTGTCCTGCGATGGTGTAAAAGGAGTCGGCTCGAGACGGTGATCCAGTGCGCATGTGGTCGCGATTGTGTGTGTAGAAAGCTGCTAAAGGTTCAGCATCAGCTGGGGTCGGGACGCGGTAGGTGAAGTTCATCGTTGCCCCTTCGTCGAGGCTTGACTCGGGGCAGGGTGGAGCATGTCAGGTGAGGTGTTGGGCAACCGTAGTTTCTCCATGGTTGAAACTTAGTCGAACGGATCAGCCGCTGGGAGTCGGTTGTGGCATTCCTAGCCGCGATGGTGGTTGTGGTGACATTCAAGCCAGGAACCACCTGAAGGCATACCGGTTCAACGATTGCGTGGGTTTTCAGCGTGTCGCGAGGTAGGTCGCCCATGATCCGGCTGAGGTGATGTCGGGTGCATCCATCGTCGCGAGGGGCTCGCAAAGGAACCCTAGTGCGGTGTCGCCGGTGTCGAGTTCGACCACTCCGACGGTCATGGGCGCGGCGAGCCCGGTGAGGAAGTTTCCGACATGTGCTGCGGGGATGGACCATCGTTCGCCCGTGATGGCTGCGCCCCCGCTCCCTACACGGACGAGGCCCGGCTTCGGTGGTGTGGTGGGCAAAGCGTGCAGGCGGTAGGTCGGCGCGGTGGTGATGGTCCCCCGGCAGACGGCACCGAGGTCGGTGAGCTGCCCGTTCAGGGGCTGGCCTGTCATGTGCGCACCGAAGACGGCGATGTCGATCGTGGGCGGGTTCCACGCTGCATCGACGGACGGTTCGTCGAGGAGCATTCGCCAAGCGAGGTCGGCGAGAGCGGCGTCGGAGAAGGCAGGCCCGATGAGGGTGACCCCGAAGGGCGCCCCATCGGCTTCGGTCCCGGGGACGGCAATGGCGGCGAGATCGAGCAGGTTGACGAAGTTCGTGTAGGTGCCGACCCACGAGTTGACGGCGATGGGGTCGGCCTGCACCTCGTCGATGCGGGGGTGTCCGGGCGCGGTGGGAAGGAGCAAGGCGTCGACGTCGGCGAGAACGGTCTGGGCGGTGAGTGCCGCACGGCGAAGGCTCTGCTGGTCTGCGACGAGGTTCACCGCGGTCTTGTCGCCGCCGCCGCGGATGATGGCGGTCACACTGGGGTCGGCGCGTTCAGGGTCGGTGTCGAGGTGGCGGCCGACGGCATAGGTGCGCTCGGCAACGATGGCGCCCTCGTACAGCAGTTTGGCGGCGTCGAGCAGCGGCGTGATGTCGGTTTCGATCAGCTCCGCCCCGGCCTGCCGGAGGCTGTCGAGAGTCCGGTCGTAGCTGTCTTGCCAGGCGGGGCTCAGCGGGCTCAGGTTGTGTGCCTGCGCGACGGCGAGCCGGGGTGACGGGGATGCGGCGACGGGAGCGGTGGGGTCCCATGCACGGCTGGTCGCGTCCAGCGGGTCGACGCCGGTGATGGTGTCGACGATCGTACGTGCGGTGGTGAGGGTGCGTGCGAAAACCGTGATCGTGTCGTAGGAGGGGGCGGCGGGCACCATGCCGCGGGCGGGGAC
>JAKDJD010000026.1 GCA_030454085.1 Kocuria sp. | reverse complement strand
GGGGGGCCTCACACCACCCCCCCCCGCGCCCCACCTCGGGCCCCCCCCCAAAACCCGGCGCCCCGCGGTAATTTTGTCTGCGGGGGCGCCCCCCGTCGCTGAGAGAGGTGAGGCCTCCGCCGAGGAAGCCGAACTAGGAGTTCTTGAACCGATCGACGGCTTCCTGGATCAGGCGCTCGGCTTCCTCCTTGGAATCCCAGCCTTCACCCTTGACCCACTTACCGGGTTCGAGATCCTTGTAGCGTTCGAAGAAGTGCTTGATCTCGTCCTTCTTGTAGTCCTCGATGTCGTCCAGGCTCTGGATGCTGTCGAAACGCTTGTCGCTCGGGACACAGAGAACCTTGGCATCGCCGCCGGCTTCGTCGGTCATGTTGAAGACGCCGATCGGACGGGCCTCGACGATGACGCCCGGAATGATGTCGTAGTCCATCACGACCATCGCATCGAGGGGGTCGCCGTCCTCGCCGAGAGTGTCCTCGAAGTACCCGTAGTGCGTGGGGTACTGCATGGACGTGTAGAGGACGCGGTCCAGGCGGAGACGCCCGGTCTCGTGGTCGATCTCGTACTTTACGCGGGACCCCTGGGGGATCTCGATCGTGACATCAAGTTCCATGAACGAATCTCCTGCACACTGGCTGGTTGTAGATTTCCTGACTCTATGGCCGTTTGGCGTACCAACGGCCTTTCTGCCTCTCAATCTATCGCCCTACGCGCGCATTTGGGAAAACCTCGCCGAGGGAATTGCGCCTAAACTCGTGAACGAACCTCAACGGTTTCGGCCGGTCCGTACCCGGTCGGAGACCAGCCCCCACCTCTCGAGGAGACCCGATGAGCACGCGCCAGCCCAAGCCGCCCGAGCGGTCGAAGAACTCCGACAAGCCCGAGAAGTCCGGCCGGCAGAAGAGCCGCGGATGGTGGGTCGCCACGGGCATCCTGGCGGCTGGCTGCTTGGGCGTGGGCGCTTGGCTCGTACCGACGGCCGCAGGACAGTGGGGAATGTTGACCGGGGCGGACCAGCCCAACGTCATGGACTCGGCGTCCTCGGCAGAGAACCCGGTCAAGAACCTGCCCGACGACGCCGCGCGCCCCGCCCCGGCGGATCTCGCTGGACCCTTGGGGGCGGCAGCCGGAAAGCTCAACGGAGGCGGCACCATGGCCTCCCAGGTGGTCGATGTCTCGAGTGGGGACGTCCTGTACTCGGACGATGCCGCGCATCCGGTCACACCGGCTTCGAACCTGAAACTCCTGACGCAATTCACGCTGCTGAGCCACGCGGACCCGAACTCGAGGTACGAAACAAACTCCTATCTGTCCCAGGACTCCAAGTCGGTGAATCTGGTGGCGGGCGGCGACACCATGATCTCCGACGGTGAATCGGACGAGAACTCCGTTCTGGGGCACGCCGGCATGCGCACCCTCGCCCAACAGACCGTGGACCGGCTCAAACAGCAGGGGGTCTCCGGGGAACTGCCGGTGAATCTGGACGCGTCCATGTACTCGGGAGAAGCGACCAACCCGGCATGGGACTCGGCCGATATCGACGCTGGGTACGTCACGGGTATCTCGCCGATCGCCTTGTGGGACCACCACACGCAACGACCTTCGGACGGGGAGGACGTCTCCCATCGTCCGGACAATGCCGGCCAGGAAGCCCTGAACGAATATGTGAAGGCCCTCAACGATCTGGGCACCGACCAGGGGATCAGCTTCACGGCCGGGTCCGGGTCGACTGCCTCTGGTGACCAGGGCAAGGACCGCAAGCTCGGGTCGGTCGAATCCGCGACCGTTCTGGAACAGGCCAAGTACATGATGGAGAATTCCGACAACGTCCTGGCCGAGGTCCTCGGTCGCAACGCGGCCGTCGCGGCAGGCAACGACGGATCGACCGAAGGTGCGATCCGGACGGTCAAGGAAACTCTGGAGGCCGCCGGGATCTCCACGGACGGGCTGACGCAGAAGGATTCGAGCGGTCTCTCGGCGGACAACCGCGTCACGCCGATCACTCTGTCCCAGCTCATCGCGAACGCGACCCAATCCAAGACCGCGACGTCGGACCTCGCTGAGACATTGCCCGTGGCCGGCGGCACGGGCACGCTGGCCGCCCGTTTCGAGGCCGACGACGCCAAGGCGGCCCAGGGCAATGCGCGCGCCAAGACGGGCACGCTGCTGAAGGTCAATTCCCTGACGGGCTACACCACGACGTCGCAGGGGAGGCTTCTCGCGTACTCCTTCGTGGTCAACGACGTAACTGATGCCAAGGCCGCCACGAACACCCTGGACGCTTCGGTCGCGGCTCTCTCCGAACTCTGAGGTCGCTTTCGGCCTCGTGTGGCATGGTGGGGATCATGACGGAGAACATCATCAGTTGGAAGGCTTCCGCTTCGGCCGCGGCACGTGTGACACCGGCAGGCCCCAGGCTCTCCGCCCGGGAGGCCAGCCGCGTCGTCGAATCGGTAAGGTACAACGCGACCGCCTCCGTGGACCATGTGCATCGGATTACCCAGCTGGACGCGGCCGAGAACCTCCACGACTCGCAGGTCCTGGTGGTGGATCGGGCGGGCTGGTCGCGAGCCAACGCGCAGACCTTCTCCCATATTCTCAACGAGTTGGTGCGGGCCGGCTTGCAAGAGAAATTCGATGACATGGGGTCGGTCGACCGCAAGGTCGCGGAAATGGGCACGGCCGTCGAGCTCGGCGGCGTCCTGTCCTTCCTCTCGAGCAAGGTTCTCGGACAGTACGACCCGTTCGCCGCGCTGGGCGGTTTCGGTGCACCGGGCGGCAGGCTGCTGCTGGTCGCGCCGAACATCGTCATGATCGAGAGAGAGCTCAACCTCGAGCCGGAGGACTTCCGCTTGTGGGTGTGCCTCCACGAGCAGACTCACCGCGTACAGTTCGCCGCCGCACCGTGGTTGCGCGGGCACATGATCGACTTGATGTCCAGGTTGCCCGAATCCGTATCGGGCGGAGGCAAGGAAATGGTCGACCGGCTCATCGACGGCGCGGCCGAGGCCGTGCGCAGCGCCCGGAAGAAGGGCGAAGCTCCTGCCGCTAGCACGGCGGCCGACGGCGAGGCGACGATCGACGCGGGCGCGGAGCTCAACCCCGTTCCGAAGAACCGCATGACGGCCCTGCTGGACGAGGAGTCCGCTGCGGTGTTCTCGCGGCTGACCGGGATCATGAGCCTGATGGAGGGGCACGCGAACGTCGTGATGGACGCCGTCGACGCCGAGATCGTGCCCACGGTCAAGACCATTCGCCGCCGATTCGAAACCCGAGGACGCAACAGGGGAGCGTTCGACACCATGATCCGCAAAGCCTTGGGCATGGACATCAAGATGCGCCAGTATCGGGACGGCCAGCGCTTCGTGCGCCACGTGGTCGACGAGCGCGGCATGGCGCAGTTCAACAGGATCTGGGAGGGACCGGACAACCTGCCCAGCGAACTCGAGATCCACAATCCGGGGCTCTGGATCGACCGGGTGCTGGATGGTCGGGCGGCGTCGAACCGTCCGGCCGACACCACGGAGGACGACCGCCCGGAAAGGGCGCGCTAGTGGCGCAGTCGGGGCGTGCCGGTCGGCTTCATCCGTCCGCCGGATCCGCCCGCAGAAGTTTTGCGGAGGTGCTCGAACGTCATGTGCGGGGCTTCCGCGCCGCCCCCACCGGTCGAACGCAGGGGATCCGGGGCGAGAACACGGAGCGCCCGCTGGTACTGGTCGCCTGCAGCGGGGGGCCGGATTCCTTGGCCCTGGCCTCGATCGCCGCACATTTCGCACGCCGGGGTGATCTGCGGGTCGGCGCCGTGGTCGTGGACCACGCGCTCCAGGAAGGCAGCGCCGAACAGACCGAGCGTGCCGCGCGGGAATGCGAAGAGCTGGGCCTTGCCCCGGTTCGTACGGTCCGGGCGGAGGTCGAGAGGCGTGGGATGGGCCCGGAGATGGCCGCCCGCACGGCTCGCTATGAGGCCCTGGGCCGGGTCGCTCGGGAGGAGGCGGCCCGAGCCGTGCTCCTCGGCCACACACTCGACGATCAAGCAGAGACCGTGGTGCTGGGCCTGGCCCGTGGGTCCGGTACCCGTTCCCTCTCCGGGATGCCGGAAGCCCGCATTCTGGAGGAGGCGCGGGGCGACGCCGGCCCGCGGCCTGCT
Source organism: Kocuria sp. (assembly GCA_030454085.1). Classification (GTDB taxonomy): domain Bacteria; phylum Actinomycetota; class Actinomycetes; order Actinomycetales; family Micrococcaceae; genus Rothia. Next base: position 28,905 of record JAKDJD010000026.1, on the reverse strand, counting down.
GGCGGGGCGACGCCTCAGCGGGAACCCGAGGCACCGACCCTGGTGATCCGACCGCTTCTCGCCCTCCGGCGTGCGGATACGCTCGCGATCTGCGAGGCCGAAGGTCTCACGGCGTGGCACGACCCGACGAACGACCAGACCGCATTCCGTCGGAACCGCGTTCGCCACGAGGTTCTGCCTTTCCTCGACGAGAGGATTGGGCCGGGGATTCCGCAGGCACTCGCGCGGACGGCAGCGATTCTCGGTGGCGACGCGGATTTCCTCGAGCAGTGCGCCAACGACGTCGCACGGGAGGCCGCGACGGATCCGTCCGACTACCACTCCGTACCTCGGGGAGAGGACACCGCGGTCGTTGCGGCGTTGTCCCTGCCACGGCTGAGGGCGGCACATCCCGCGATGCGTCGTCGCGTCCTGGCTCGTGCCATCGTCGACGCCGGGGGAGAGGCGCCCAGTTTCGAACGGCTGACCGCGATCGAAGAATTGGTCGCCGGCCACGGCAACGCGGGCCCGATCCAGTTGGCGGGACACGTGGCCGCCTGGCGACGTCGTCCGCTCGTGTCCGAGCGCGAGGGGGAGAGGCCTGATGGCCCGGAGGGCGCATTGGTCCTCACCCGAGCCGTGGAGGAAGGCCGGATCCGCGTGAATGCCTCGACTCATGGGGCTGGCACGACCCCGTGACGTGCCCCGGTCGCGTCACGGGTAGGGTTGCCATGAGTCGTCGCGCTCCTCGGTATTCCGCGCCCGGCGCGAGCGGCCCCCAAGATTTCAGCGACTCGAGCAGGAGACAGCAGTGGATTCACAGGACGTCAAGGAAGATCTGAAGCATGTTCTCTTCACCAAGGAAGAGATCCAGGAGAAGATCGCCGAACTCGCGGCCCAGGTGGACAAGGACTACGAGGACAGGGAGGTCCTCCTGGTTGGTGTTCTGAAGGGCGCCGTGATGGTCATGGCCGACCTGTCCCGTGCTCTGCACGCGCATTACACGATGGACTGGATGGCGGTCTCTTCCTACGGGTCGGGCACGAAGTCCTCCGGCGTGGTTCGCATCCTCAAGGACCTGGACACGGACCTTCATGGGCGTGACGTCCTGATCGTCGAGGACATCATCGATTCCGGCCTCACGTTGTCCTGGCTCAAGTCCAACCTCGAATCGCGGGGCGCGAATTCGGTGGAGATCTGCGCCCTGCTGCGCAAGCCGTCTTCCGTGAAGACCGAGGTCCCCGTCAAGTACGTCGGATGGGACATCGATCCCGAATTCGTGGTCGGCTACGGTCTCGATTTTGCCGAGCAGTACCGCAACCTGGATTGCATCGGAACCTTGGCACCGCACGTGTATTCCTAGGGAATCCTGAGGGATTTCCCATGATCCTCGGCGAATGTCCGCTGTGAGGTGAAGAGCGGACGCTCTTCAGCTCACGGCTGTACCCTATTGCGAGGATTCAAACTCGACCGTGATCGTTTCACGCGGAGGAAAATTAGCTTGGCTCAGCAAAACAGCAACCAGAAGAAGCCGCTCAAGGACAGGATCCTCAAGGGGCCGTATTTCTGGATCTTCCTGGCGCTTCTGGTGCTGCTTCCCGTGATCTTCGTATCCACGTCCTCCTCCACGAACCGCGTGGACACGAACGTGGGGATGGAGCTGCTCAAGGACGACAAGGTCGATGAGGCCAAGATCTACGACGGCGACCAGAAGGTCGAGCTCTCGCTCAAGGACAATTACCACGAGGGCGATCGCGACCTGGGCAAGAAGGTCGAGTTCTACTACGTCGAACCCCGATCGGGCGACGTCGTCAAAGCCATGGACGATGCCGGCCTGAAGGGGTACACGGACCAGCCCGTCCAGAACAACTGGTTCACCTCGATGCTGGGCTTCATCGTGCCCTTCTTGCTGGTCATGCTGATCTTCTGGTTCCTCCTCTCCCGCATGGGAGGTGGCGGAGGCCAGATCATGAACTTCGGCAAGTCGAAGGCCAAGAAGTTCAACAAGGAGAACTCGCAGGTCAAGTTCGCCGACGTGGCCGGCGCGGACGAGGCGGTCGAGGAACTGCACGAGGTCAAAGAATTCCTGACCGATCCCACCCGATTCACGTCTGTCGGGGCCAAGATCCCCAAGGGCGTGCTGCTCTACGGCCCCCCAGGTACGGGCAAGACCTTGCTCGCGAAGGCGGTTGCCGGCGAGGCCGGCGTTCCGTTCTACTCGATCTCGGGGTCGGATTTCGTCGAAATGTTCGTTGGCGTGGGCGCCTCGCGCGTGCGTGACCTCTTCGAGCAGGCCAAGCAGAACGACGCCGCCATCATCTTCGTCGACGAGATCGATGCCGTCGGACGTCAGCGCGGCGCTGGCATGGGTGGCGGCAACGACGAGCGCGAGCAGACCCTCAACCAGCTTCTCGTTGAGATGGACGGTTTTGACGAGAACACCAACATCATTCTCATCGCTGCCACCAACCGTCCCGATGTCCTGGACCCCGCTCTTCTGCGTCCCGGACGTTTCGACCGTCAGATCGGCGTGGACGCGCCGGACCTGAAGGGACGCAAGCAGATCCTCGAGGTCCACGCGCAGGGCAAGCGTCTGGCCGATGACGTGGACATGGGCGCCGTCGCCAAGCGGACCCCCGGCTTCACGGGTGCGGACCTGGCCAACGTCATGAACGAGGCCGCGCTCCTGACGGCGCGTTCCAACGCGCAGATCATCGACGACCGGGCACTGGACGAGGCGATCGACCGCGTCATCGCCGGACCGCAGAGGCGTTCCCGCCTCATGAAGGAGCTCGAACGCAAGATCACCGCGTACCACGAAGGCGGGCACGCGCTCGTGGCCGCGGCTCTGCGCAACACCGATCCGGTCACCAAGATCACCATCCTCCCGCGCGGTCGCGCGCTGGGATACACCATGGTCATGCCGGTCGACGACAAGTACTCGACCACCAGGAATGAGCTCCTCGACCAGCTCGCTTACGCTCTGGGCGGCCGGGCCGCGGAGGAAATCGTGTTCCATGACCCGTCCACGGGCGCGGCCAACGACATCGACAAGGCGACCGGGACCGCCCGCAAGATGGTCACCGAATACGGCATGAGTTCCGTGATCGGGTCGGTCAAGCTGGGCTCAGGGAATTCGGAGCCCTTCATGGGACGCGACGCCGGCTCCAGCGGACCCGAGTACTCGGATGAACTCGCTGCCAAGATCGATGCCGAGGTCCGCACCCTGATCGACAGCGCGCACGACGAGGCCTACGAAATCCTGACGGAGAATCGCGACGTCCTGGACCGTCTCGCTTTCGAACTGCTGGACAGGGAAACCCTGAACGAGCGCGAGATCGCCGAAATCTTCAAGGACGTGCGCAAGCGCCCGTTGCGCGACGTCTGGCTCTCCAAGGAGACGCGCCCCGTCTCGAGCATGCCTCCCATCACGACTCCCGCCGAGAAGGAAGAGGCAGCCGAAGCCGGCGCCGAGGATCCCGAGACCATGGCACCCCAGGACCAGGCCGTCGCGGCGAAGCCGGAGCATCCCCTCGAAGTTCCGGAGAATTCTTCCGGCGCCGTCCCGCCCGAAAACGGTCCCCAGCCGGGACCGGGCGAGCCCGGTTCCGACGAACCCGGCCAGGGCCCTGCGGGACGTCCGAAACCCGACGACGGCACCTCGGGCGACCAGGCGTAGTCATGGATCAGCCCCGCATCGAAGCCGCCGTCCGCGAGATCTTGGCCGCGATCGGCGAGAACCCGGACAGGGATGGTCTGAAAGATACTCCGGCGCGGGTTGCGCGGTCCTACGCCGAGATGTTTTCCGGCCTGGGCACGGATCCCACCGAGCTGTTGGCGACCACCTTCGACATCGACCACTCGGAGATGGTTCTGGTCAAGGACATCGACTTCTTCTCGATGTGTGAACACCATCTGGTGCCCTTCTACGGCTTGGCGCACGTGGCGTACATTCCCGGAGCCAGCGGGCATGTGACGGGGCTGTCCAAATTCGCGCGTCTGGTGGACCTCTACGCGAAGAGACCACAGGTCCAGGAACGCCTCACGACCCAAATCGTCGAAGCCATCGAGGATTCCCTCGAACCAGCGGGTGCGATGGTGGTCATCGAGGGCGAGCACATGTGCATGTCGATGCGTGGCGTCCAGAAACCCGGTGCGAAGACCGTGACCTCCGCCGTGCGCGGACAGATGCGGGATACCGCCACCCGCTCCGAGGCCATGGGCCTCATCATGGGAGGCAAGAGCCGGTGACCGCGTCCTCGTCCACGTCCGGATCCCGCGGTGGCGAGCTCGAACTCTCCCCGGAGCAAGAATCCGTGCGCGGTTGGGGATCGTTCGAGAACCTGCCTGGCGGACGGACCCTGGTCATGGGGATCCTCAACGTCACACCCGATTCGTTCTCCGACGGTGGGCAGCATGCCGACAGGTTCGGAGCCGTGAGACACGCGCTGGACCTGGTGCTCGCGGGCGCGGACATCATCGACGTCGGGGGCGAGTCCACCAGACCCGGAGCCGACCCCGTTGCGGTCCCCACCGAACAGGAGAGGGTTCTGCCGGTCATCCGGGAACTGGCTGCGCGCGGCGTTGTGATGTCGGTGGACACGATGCACGTTGAGACCGCGCGTCTCGCGGTCGAGGCCGGGGCGCACATCATCAACGACGTCTCGGGCGAACGGGTCGCGGACGACATGATCGATCTGGTTCGTGATACCGGCGTTCCGTATATTTTGACCCACGCCCGAGGGGACTCCCGGTCAATGGACCGTCGGGCCGTCTACGAGGACACCGTCGAGGATGTGCGGGCGGAATTGCTCGAGTGGCGCGGAAGGTTCCTGGACCGTGGCGTCATGCGTGAACAACTGATCCTCGATCCGGGACTCGGTTTCGCCAAGGCCGGAGACCAGGACTGGGACCTGCTGGCGGGCATGGGCAGGTTCACCGATATGGGACACCCTGTTCTGATCGCGGCTTCTCGGAAGAGGTTCATCGGCACCCTGATGGCTCGGTCGCGTGAAGAAAGCATCGGCAAGCCGGGAGGGAACGGCCAGCAGGTTCCTCCGCCGTCGGAGAGGGACGCCGCGACCGCGGCGATCTCCGCACTTGCCGCCGAGAGGGGAGCCTGGGCGGTCAGGGTCCACGACGCCGCCTCGAGCCGGAATGCGGTGGATGTCACCCGCAAACTGCTCGCCACAGAAGCCTCTGGTGACGCATCCTGATAGTCAACGCCATCAATCACATCGCATAGCAATAGATAATTGCTGGACCTGAGGGGACGGACACATGACGGAGAACCTCCCGAGCAGACCTGCCGACCCGGCACCGCACGCCCCGACGCGGCAGGACCGCATCGCAATCTCCGGGATCGGGGCGGTGGGCTATCACGGGGTCTTCGACCAGGAGAAACGCGTGGGGCAGCCGTTCTTCGTGGACGTCACGCTGTTCACCGATTGCGCTCCCGCGGCCAGGACCGACGATCTCGAGCACACCGTCAATTACGGCGCGGTGGCCGAAACAGTCAAGGACGTCATCGTGGGCGACCCGGTGGATCTCATCGAGACCCTGGCCGAACGCATTGTGAACAGCCTGTTCGCTTCCTACGAGGTGTCCGCCGTCGAAGTTACCGTTCACAAACCGAAGGCCCCCATCCAAGTGACTTTCGCGGACGTTTCGGTCACGATCTACCGGGAGAAACCATGACCGTTGATTCCATCATTGCCCTCGGCTCCAATTTGGGGGAGTCGCGGGACACCCTCTCGAAGGCCATCGAGGCGCTCGTGGAGAATGACAGGATCTCGGTCGAGGACTTCTCACCGGTCGCCGTCACGGCCCCGGTCGGAGGCCCCGAGGGGCAGCCCGACTACCTCAACCAGATCGTCAGGGTCAGCACCGACCTGAGTCCCTTCGCCCTGCTGCGTTTCTGCCAGGGCATCGAGGAAGACTTCCACCGAGTCCGCACCGTGCGCTGGGGACCTCGAACCCTGGACGTGGACATCGTGACCTTCGGTGACCTGTACATGGACGAGCCCGAACTGAGCCTGCCCCATCCTCATGCCGCCGAAAGGGCCTTTGTCCTTGCTCCTTGGGCGCGCATGGACCCCGACGCGGTGCTGGACGGCGTCCCGGTTGCGGAGCTGGCAGAACGAGCGGCGGATCGGGACGGTATTCGCGGATATCTGGACGCAACGGACGATCCGGAGCCGAGCAGATGAAGCCATTGCGATACAGGTGGCTGGCGCTGATTGCCGCCGTGGCCCTTGCCGCGGGCGGGCTCGCGACGGGCATATGGCCGGACTTCCGAGAGATCGGGTTCATCCTCCCCTGGCCGACGCTGGCGGTCAGTCTGCTCCTGGCGATTGCGGCCCTCGCCCTCGGGTGGAAAGTCAGGGCACACGTCAAGGATCCCAAGCACAAGCCCATCGAGCCGATCGTCGCGTCCAGAATAGCCGTCCTGGCCCAGACCTGTGCCGTCTACGGCGCGCTGCTCTTCGGCTGGGCCGCTGGAATCGTCGCTTACGAACTCGCTCTACTGCGCTTCCGCCCGGCTTCGGACACTTTATTGTTGAGCCTCGCTAATGTTGTGGTGGGCGCGATGGTGTGCATCGCGGGCTGCCTCGCTGAGACATGGTGCAAGAGACCACCCGACGATTCGGACAGATCCGAATCGGACCAGGACGTCACCTCTCGGCGAGGATCGGACCAAGACATACCCGAGGGAGAAGGCGGATATGCCAGGAACCGGAGAGACTGAGGAACACTCGGTGTCCCCGCACGACCATTCGACGGACAATGGGCCGAAGGAGGAGGTCGACCGCCCGGGCTCGGATACCCCAGGAAGCGCCCAGCGTCGACACCTGGGTCCGGGGTCCCCGCGTTTTGAACGGATTCTCCAGGAACTCGACCCGTGGCGGACCGAGTGGGTCCGGCCCGACAGCCGCTACCCCAAGTTGCTGTTGCTCAACGAAATCATCTGGGGAGCAGTGGTCACCGCGGCGCTGTGCATTCCCCTGGTCATGGTGAGCCTCGGATGGTGGAACTGGCCGTGGTTGTGGTTGGCCATCGCCGTGCCTGCCGCCTATGCGGTGGGCGTCGTCATCAGCGTTGCGCTCGTGCCCCGGCGCGCCCGAGCCCGCGGCTATTCCGAGCGCGAGGACGACCTGCTCATCCGTCACGGTGCCATGTGGCACAAAGTCAATGCGATTCCTTACGGTCGACTCCAGACCGTCGAGGTTTCCGTCGGGCCTCTCGAGCGCAGATTCGGTCTGGCCAAGGTCGAGCTGCATACGGCCTCATCCTCGACCGATGCGAAGATCGAGGGCATCACGGCCGAAGAAGCCGCCCGACTCCGGCATGAGCTGACCGAGCGCGGCGACGACCGACTCGCGGGGCTGTAACCGATGGATTCACAGACTCCCGATACCCAGCGGTGGCGGCGCGTCCACCCGCTGAGCCCCTTCGCGAGATTCTGGTTCGCGATCGTGATTGCACTGTTCGCGATCGGACGCAATTTCGTCGAGGACATCTTCGAAGGCAAAACGGACGCGGAATCTCTGCGCAAGAATGTCGTCGAATTCCTGACGTCATTGAATACTCTCGCCTGGCTCGGCCTGACTCTCGTGATCGTGGTCGTGCTGGGAGGAATGTTCCTCAACTGGTGGTTCACTCGTTTCACGGTGTCTGCGGACTCCGTGCGCGTGCGCCAGGGGTGGCTGTTCCGCACAGACAAGCAAGCACGCCTCGACCGCGTACAGAGCATCGAGATCTTCCAGCCGTTCATGGCACGCCTCGTGGGACTGGCCGAGCTTCGGTTCGACGTCGCGGATTCGGGCGACGCCGCCCTCCACCTCCAGTACCTCAGGAAAAAGGACGCCGAGGCGTTGCGAGAGCAGCTCCTGGGACGTCGCAATGAAATCCGGGCCGAAGAATCAGCGTCGGCATCACCGAGCGCAGAGGCACACGGCGCGCGGTCGGTGGGCGCCGGACAAGGTTTCGATCCAAACCCGCACGCGGCGGACCGCGCGCAGACCGATCCCGAGGCGAATCCGCATGCGGAGGCGGAATCATCGGACATGAACGAGGCTGCGCTCGCTTCCGTCGGCCCTGGCCGAGCGATCGTCTCGACGCTGCTGGGTGGAACCGGGCTCTGGTTCCTGATCGTGCTCTGCGGGTCGTTGGCTTTCGGTCTCTTCCTGCCGGAGGTCGGGGGCTTCGTCTTCGTCCCGGCGATACTGAGCCTCGTCAGCGGTGTGTGGAGCTCGGTCAACACCGGGGCGAACTTCACGCTGACCAGGACCCGCGACGGATTCAGAATGAGATATGGGCTGACCTCCACTCGTACCCGGACCCTGCCGCTGGGCCGTATCCAGGCCGTCGGCATCGACCAGCCGCTGCTGTGGAGGATCCCGGGTTGGTTCCGGGTGCGCATCAATTCCGCGGGACTGGGCGCGTCGTCGTCCGAGGAACAGCACAGGACGCTCCTTCCCGTGGGCACGGGACAGGACCTGATGAATATCCTTCCGCACGTCGTCGAGACGTCCGAGGAAGGCGGCGTCGACGGGTACCGGCTTCGGAGCGCGCTCGAGGGCAGCGGCCCGGAGAATGGCTTCGTGGTTGCGCCCCGTAGCTCCCGGTGGCTCGACCCGTTCAACTATCGACGCAACGGTTATGCCACCACGCCGGACCTCCTGATGCTCCGCGGAGGGTGGCTCAGGCGGCGGCTCAGCGTGGTTCCGCATGAGAGAACCCAATCGGTCGCCCTCGAGAGCGGCCCCCTGCTCAGGCGTCTCGGACTGGCCACCGCGAGGTTGGACTCGGTCGGCGGGGACGTCAGCACGAAGGTCGAGCACTTGGCGACCGAGGACGTGCGTGAGATGATCCGCGAACAGGCCGCGCGGGCGGCCTTCGCGCGGCGGATTTCCGCCGACACGGCACCCCGCACCGCCCCATCACTGACCCCGAGCGAGGACTCCCCAACATCATGAGCGAACCAGCCAACCGTCCCGGGCGCCTCGGCATCGGAATCATCGGCGCAGGCAAGGTCGGCGCCGTTCTCGGTGCCGCCCTCCGGTCGGCGGGCCACGCGCTGGTCGGAGTCCACGCGGTGTCGGAGGACTCGCGAACCCGCGCCGAAGCTCTCTTGCCCGATGTGCCCGTTCTGCCGATTCCGCAGATCGTCGAGCGGAGTGAGGTCGTGCTCTTCGCGGTGCCGGATGACGAACTCGGTCCGCTCGTCTCGGGTCTGGCCCAGGCCGGGCACTTCACGACCGGCCAGATTCTCATGCACACGTCTGGCCGGTTCGGTACCGACGTGCTGGAACCGGGCCGAGAAGCCGGCGCGATCGCTCTGGCGGTGCACCCGGTCATGACATTCACAGGACTTTCCCTGGATCTGGCGCGTTTGCAGACGGCTTCCTTCGGTGTCACGGCATCTGGTCCCTTTCTGCCGATCGCGCAAGCCCTCGTCGTCGAGATGGGTGGTGAACCCGTGGTCGTCGCGGAAGGGGACAGACCGCTTTACCACGCCGCGCTGGCCCATGCCTCGAATCATTCGGTCACGCTCATCGGCCAGGCCTCCCAGATCTTGGAGAGCATGGGCATAGAGAAGCCCGGGGAGGTCTTGGGACCCCTGGTTCGTGCGAGCATCGACAACGCCCTGGCCTCCGGGGACGGTGCGCTGACCGGGCCCGTGGTGCGTGGAGATGCCGGAACCGTCCGGACCCACCGGGAAAACCTCGAGGGGTTCGCGACGGAGGAATCTGCTCCGGATATCGGCGCCGCCTACCTCGCCCTGGCAGAGGCGAGTGCCTACCGGGCCAATCGCCGTGGAGCCCTCCCGGACGAGGCGCTCCAACGCATATTGCGTGCTCTCGGTCTCGAAAATTCGCACAAAAGTGAAAGCGGCGGCCACGAACAGTAAACTGCATTGCGGTCCGAGGCATCCCGCGCCCAGTCGCGGAGGTGCCTCGCCCCGTGGCACCCGGCCATTCGCACCGACAGGCCGTGCCGCGGTATTCGCTCAAGGAAGGACGACTATGACGGGTGAGCTGTTCATCGCTCGAACCCTGGAAGAATTTTCCGCCCACATCAGCCAACGTATGGGCGACGCCGAAGCGAGGATCCACGCGGCCGAGGCCGACACGCTCTCCGCGCAGCGCAGCGATCCCGACGCCGAGCCTGCGACGCCCCGAGTGGCGACACTCGGTTTCGTCCCGACCATGGGTGCACTGCACGATGGGCACGCAACCCTCATCGAAAGAGCGCGTGAGCAGAACGACGTCGTCGCAGTTTCGATCTTCGTCAACCCGCTCCAGTTCGGACCGGGAGAGGACTACGACGAGTACCCGCGCCGGCCGGATGAGGATCTGGCCCTGTTGAGGGAGTACGGGGTGGACATCGTGTTCATTCCAGAACTCGAGGTCATGTACCCCGGGGGCGAGCCCCTCGTGCGCGTGAGTTCCGGCCGCCTCGGCACCATGTTCGAAGGGGCCGCACGGCCGGGACACTTCGATGGCGTGCTGACTGTGGTCAACAAGCTGTTCAACGTCGTCGTTGCCGCGGCGGGCCCCCACCGTGGCCGCGCGTACTTCGGCCAGAAGGACGCCCAGCAGGTTGCCCTGGTCCAGCGGATGGTGGCCGACTTCGCGATCCCGCTGGTGGTCTGCCCCGTAGCCATCGTCCGTGACGACGACGGCCTCGCGATGTCTTCCCGCAATTCCTATCTGGATCCTGAGGAGAGGAAGGCCGCCCTCGTGCTCTCCCGCACCCTCGCCCTCTTGCGTGAGGAAGGCCTCTCCCGGGGATACGCCGGAATCGACGTCGACGCCGCGAGGGAACGGATATCCGACCGGGACGGAGTGGACCTCGAATACCTCGAGATCGTCGACCCCAAGACCTTCGAGTCGCCCGTCGAGAATTCGGAGCGGGCGACGGCGCTCGCCGCGATCCGGGTGGGCGGAACCCGGCTCATCGACAACATGGATGTCATCTGAGGGTTCTCGCACCCCCGGATTCCGCGTCCAATACACCCACAGATAGGCTTAGGATCGTGAGTACTTCAGCTTCGTCATCCTCCCCGCAGGACCAGACCAGTCAGCAGACCGAGATCAACGAGCAGATGCGCATCCGGATGGACAAGCGCGCGCAACTGATCTCTCGAGGACGTGAAGCCTATCCCGTGGGCGTCCCCGCGACCCGAAGCATCCAGAGCGTCCGTGAGCAGTACGGCGACCTGGAGGCCGGGGACGAGACGGGCGACGTCGTCGGCGTCGTCGGGCGCGTGGTGTTCGTGCGGAACACAGGCAAACTGTGCTTCGCAAGCCTCCAAGCCGGTGACGGAACACGGCTCCAAGCGATGATTTCGTTGGCGAAGGCCGGACAGGAGAACCTGGACGACTGGAAGGCGCTCGTGGACCTCGGCGACCACGTGTTCGTGCACGGAGAAGTCGTCAGCTCACGTCGCGGCGAGCTGTCCGTCATGGTCGAGGACTGGTCGATGGCGTCCAAGGCGTTGCGCCCGCTCCCGACGCTGCACAAGGACCTGAACGAGGAAACCCGGGTCCGGCAGCGCTACCTGGACCTCATGGTCCGCAAGGAAGCGCAGGAGACGGTTCTCAACCGCGCGAAGATCATGCAGACCGTGCGTCAGGTCCTTGTCGATCAGGGCTACATCGAAATCGAGTCCCCGATCCTGCAGCTCGTGCACGGTGGCGCGACCGCGCGGCCGTTCCAGACCCATTTGAACGCCTTCGACCAGGACATGACGTTGCGCATCGCGACCGAGCTCTACCTGAAGCGGGCCGTGGTCGGTGGCATCGACCGTGTCTTCGAAATCGGGCGTATTTTCCGCAACGAGGGCGTGGATTCCACGCACAGCCCCGAGTTCACGACCCTTGAGGCGTACCAAGCCTATGGGGACCAGTTCACGATGGCCGAGCTCATCAAGAACATCATCATGGCCTGCGCCGATGCCCTGGGAGTCCATCAGATCGAGACGGACCGGGGAACGGTCGACCTCAACGCGGAATGGACGTGGCTCGGCGTCTATCCGGGCCTCTCGGAGGCTGTCGGGCGGGAGATCACCCCCGAGACCACGATCGAGGAGCTTCGCGGCATCGCGGAGCAGCATGACGTCTCGGTGGATCCCTCGTGGGACGCCGAGAAGCTGGTCGTCGAGCTCTTCGGCGAAATCGTGGAACCGACCCTCATCAACCCGACGTTCGTATGCGACTACCCGCCGTCGGCGCAGCCGCTTGCGCGGCCCCACCGGTCGAAGCCGGACGTCATTGAGGCCTGGGACCTCATCATTGGCGGTACGGAGCGCGGTACGGCTTTCTCCGAATTGATCGATCCTGTGATCCAGCGAGAGCGTCTCACGGAGCAGTCCCGTCTGGCCGCGGGCGGAGACGATGAAGCCATGGAACTTGACGAGGACTTTCTTCGCGCCCTGGAACATGCCGCTCCCCCCATGGGCGGATTGGGCCTGGGAATTGATCGGCTGATCATGTTGTTCACAGGACTGGGGATTAGGGAAACGATTTTGTTTCCGCTGATGAAGCCCGAGTAAATCGGGATGATCAAGCGGGCCCGTGGGCCCGGGGGAGAAGGTTCGGCGTGGAATATGTGGCTGTATTGTTGCCGTCCGTCGCTATCGGCATCATCTTCTATTTCGTGATGCGCTGGGCGTTCCGGGCCGACAGCTCGGAGCGCAAGGCCCATGCAGCCTCGGACGAAGACGCGCGCCAATGGTATGAGGAGATCAAATCCCGGGAAGGATCGGGAGACATTTTCCTTCCCAGAGAAGACTCGGATTCATAAGTTTTTCACAGGAAGAATTATGCTTCCGGAGGACTATTTGACTGTCCTTTTCTGTTGGTGATTGATACTCTGGCCTTACAAAGGACAAAAGTCCACAGCTTTAGTGTTGCGTGAGCCGGATGCCGTTCCCGCGCTTCGCTAACACGATTAAGGTCCTCTGACATCAAATTTTGCGTCCGACCGCGCCAATAAGGACTGAGGAGACACTCATGGCTCAGAAAGTTAAGATCATTCTCGAGGACGATCTCGAGGGCGGCGCCGCTGACGAAACCGTGCGTTTCGGGCTCGACGGCGGCCAGTACGAAATCGACCTCTCGTCGGCGAACGCCGCGAAGCTTCGCGACGCGATTCGTCCGTACGCGGCCAAAGCACGCCGGGTCCAGGGGCGCAACAGTGGGCGAGGCGCATCGGGCAAGGGCTCGGGGCAGGTCCGCAATCCTGAGACGGCCCTGATTCGCAAGTGGGCCAAGGAGAACGGTTACAACGTCTCCGACCGCGGCCGGATCCACCAGGAGATCCAAGATGCCTACTACGCCGCTCGTAAGAAAGACTCCTAGTAAGAGCCGGTTTTCGAGAGCTGTCGAAGGAATCGGCGCGAAGCATCTGCTGGTTCTCGACCTCGTGCATGATCAAGCTCAGGGCGGAAATACTCACGTATTTTCTGCCCTGAGCTTTATTGCGTCTCGCCGGTGGCGAACAGCAGATAATCAGGCCTTTTCCGTGCGTAGCATCGAATCAAAGACGTACAAGGAGACCAACTATGTTTGAACGGTTTACGGACCGCGCACGGCGTGTTGTGGTGCTGGCTCAGGAAGAAGCCCGCATGCTCAACCACAATTACATCGGCACAGAACACCTGTTGCTGGGTCTGATCCATGAGGGCGAAGGGATCGCGGCCAAGGCCCTGGAGTCCATGGGCGTGACCCTCTCCGCCGTTCGTGAGCAGGTCCAGGACATTATCGGACCGGGTCAGCAGGCGCCCAGCGGGCACATCCCGTTCACGCCGCGGGCCAAGAAAGTCCTCGAGCTGTCCCTGCGCGAAGCGCTCCAGCTCGGACACAACTACATCGGAACCGAGCACATTCTGCTCGGCCTCATCAGGGCCGGCGAAGGCGTTGCCTCGCAGGTTCTGTCCAAGCTGGGCGCCGAGCCCTCGCGTGTGCGCCAGACGGTCATCGACATGATCTCCGGCTACCAGGGCGGATCGGGTGACTCGAAGGAAGCTGCCGGCGTGGGTGCGGGCGGCAAGGAGGGGGCCCCGGCGGGTTCCGCGGTGCTGGACCAGTTCGGCACGAACCTTACCGCCGCCGCTCGGGAGAGCGACCTCGACCCGGTGATCGGGCGCTACAAGGAGATGGAACGCGTCATGCAGGTCCTCTCCCGGCGCACCAAGAACAACCCCGTGCTCATCGGTGAGCCCGGTGTCGGCAAGACGGCCGTCGTCGAGGGCCTGGCCCAGGCGATCGTTCGTGGAGACGTCCCGGAGACGCTCAAGGACAAGCACCTGTACACGCTGGATCTCGGCTCCCTGGTGGCCGGTTCACGCTACCGCGGCGACTTCGAGGAACGCCTCAAGAAGGTGCTCAAGGAGATTCGCACTCGCGGGGACATCATTCTGTTCATCGATGAGATCCACACGCTGGTGGGCGCGGGAGCGGCCGAAGGCGCCATAGACGCCGCGTCGATCCTCAAGCCCATGCTGGCTCGCGGTGAGCTGCAGACCATCGGTGCGACCACGCTGGATGAGTACCGCAAGCACATCGAGAAGGACGCCGCCCTCGAGCGTCGTTTCCAGCCGATCCAGGTTGACGAACCGTCGCAGGCGCACGCCGTCGAGATCCTCAAGGGCCTGCGGGACAAGTACGAAGCACACCACCGCGTCACGATTTCCGACGAGGCCCTCGAGGCGGCCGTGACCCTTTCGGCCCGCTACATCTCGGACCGGTTCCTCCCGGACAAGGCGATCGACATGATCGACGAGGCAGGTGCCCGTCTGCGCATCAAGCGTCTGACCGCTCCGCCGGAGATCAAGGCCATCGAGGAGCGCATCGCCGAGGTGAAGTCCCAGAAGGAATCCGCGATCGACGGGCAGGACTTCGAGAAGGCGGCCTCCCTGCGCGACAAGGAGCAGAAGCTCATCGCGGAGAAGGACGAGCAGGAGAAGAAGTGGAAGGAGAGCGACTCCGCCATGGGCGAGGTCACTCCGGACGTCATCTCCGAGGTTCTCTCCGCGTCCACGGGTGTTCCGGTGTACAAGCTCACCGACGAGGAATCGGGTCGACTCCTCAATATGGAGGATGAGCTGCACCGCCGCGTCATCGGTCAGGACAACGCCATCAAGGCGCTGTCCCGTTCGATCCGGCGCACGCGTGCCGGGTTGAAGGACCCGCACCGTCCCGGTGGCTCGTTCATCTTCGCCGGGCCCACGGGCGTCGGCAAGACCGAGCTGGCCAAGGCCCTCGCCCAGTTCCTGTTCGGCGACGACGAATCGCTGATCACGCTGGACATGTCCGAGTACCAGGAGAAGCACACGGTCTCGCGGCTGTTCGGTGCGCCCCCCGGATACGTCGGCTACGAAGAGGGCGGCCAGCTGACCGAGAAGGTCCGCCGCAAGCCCTTCTCCGTGGTCCTGTTCGACGAGGTCGAGAAGGCCCACGCGGATCTGTTCAACTCGTTGTTGCAGATCCTCGAGGACGGTCGCCTGACCGACTCGCAGGGACGCGTGGTGGACTTCAAGAACACCGTGATCATCATGACCACGAACCTGGGAACGAAGGACATCTCCCGTCGGGTTCCCGTGGGCTTCCAGTCCCACGAGGATCCCACAACGAACTACGAGCGGATGCAGGCCAAGGTCCAGGAGGAGCTCAAGGAGCACTTCCGTCCGGAATTCCTGAACCGTGTGGATGACATCATCGTCTTCCCGCAGCTGTCCGAGGAAGAAATCGTCCAGATCGTCGACCTGTTCGTGGCCCGCCTCGCGGAGCGTCTGCGGGACCAGGACATGTCCATCGAGCTCACGGACGCCGCCAAGAAGATCCTTGGGGAGCGCGGATACGATCCCTCGATGGGTGCCCGCCCGTTGCGCCGCACGATGCAGCGCGAGATCGAGGACCAGATCTCCGAGAAGATCCTCTTCGGAGAGATCCAGGGCGGAGAGAAGATCACCGTGGACGCCGAGGGCGAAGGCAAGGACGCGAAGTTCATCTTCTCCTCGCAGAAGATGTCCGAGCTGACGGATGACGGATTCGATTACGGTCAGGCCGAGTCCACAGAGTCGAACCCGGACACTCAGCAGGTCTCGCGTCCGTCCACACCTCCGCGTTACGAAGGTGGCGACGGCGGCGGAGCGGCCGGGTCCGCGACCGCGTAGGAGCCCGTCCGGGCCGGAGCCGCCACATCTGGCTCCGTGCGGGGCTCGGATGAGCCCAGGAACTGGCCTGGTGCTCTGAGCACGTGGCATCACATGTAGCGGGGTCGCCCTTCGGGGCGGCCCCGCTTCGTGCATTGCAAGGCCGGCGCGTGAGGTCGGGGCCGGCCCGTGAGATCGAATGGTGCCGACGCAGGTCACGGGCGTAAACTCTGGGCGCATGACCAACCTGCGGATGCGACCTGCCAAAACTTCGGACGTCCACGAGATCAGACGGCTCGTCGCACCGTACGTCACGTCGGGCGCGCTGATCTCCAAGGACGCCGTCGAGTATTTCGAGTCGATCCAGGAATTCATGGTGGTCGAAGACCTCGATGCCCACGGCGCGGCCCAGCTGATCGGTTGCGGTGCCCTGCACATCCTGTGGGAGGACCTCGGCGAGATCCGTACCCTCGCCGCGGACGAACGGGCGCGCGGTCAAGGCGTTGGGCGCATGCTGGTGGAGGCGCTGCTCGAACGGGCACAAGGCATCGGCGTCGACCGCGTGTTCTGCCTGACGTTCGAGGTCGAATTCTTCCGGCGTATGGGCTTCGATATCATGAGCAATCAAGAGACGATCGACCATGAGGTTTTTGCCGAACTCCTGCGGTCCCACGACGAGGGCGTGGCTGAATTCCTGGACCTGGCGAGGGTGAAGCCGAATACTCTCGGTAACACCCGTATGCTTCGACAACTCTGACGCCGAATCCGGTCAGCCGGGAAGAGTCACACGGCCCTCAGGGTTTCGTGATGCCAACCCGTCGCGGACCAGTCCCTCGAGGCACTGTTCCAACTGGTCTCCCGGGGCACCGATGGTCCTCAGCTGTTCCATGGCATGAGGTGCCCCCTTCCAAGCGGTCCTCTCGGGGGACAGGAGGGCATCCGGCGGCACCGGCTCCGTGGCTTCCCTGAGCACGGCCATCATGGCTCCCCGAGTCTGGCGGTCCGTGCCTTTCCACGCTTGCCCTCGGGGAACGTATTCCGGCTCGGGGCGGCCCGCGGCCACCCACGCGCACTGGTCCAGCACGGGGCACACATCGCAACGGGGCGATTTCGCGGTGCAGACCAAGGCTCCCAGCTCCATGACGGCGATGTTCCACCGGACGGCGGTCGCATCGTCGTCGGGCATCAATGATTCGGCGAGTCTCGTCTCCGCCGCGGTCAGTCCTTTGGAGGGTAACGCCTTCCCGGTGACTGCGCGGGCCTCAACCCGTCGGATGTTGGTATCGATCACGGTTTGTCGACCGCCGAAGGCAAACACCGAAATGGCCGCCGCAGTGTAGGAGCCGACTCCCGGCAGAGCCAGGAGCTCGTCGTAGTCCGAGGGAACGTCGCCGCCGTGGCGCTCGACGATGGCCACCGCTGCAGCGTGCAGGCGAAGGGCCCTCCGGGGGTAACCGAGTCGGCCCCACTCACGCACGGCGTCTCCCGTGGATGCGGACGCCAGGTCCGCCGGCTCGGGCCACATCTGCATCCATCGCTTCCATTGCGGAAGAACACGGACCACCGGGGTCTGCTGGAGCATGAACTCGCTGACCATGACCTGCCAGGGGGTGCGGTCCGGTGCCCGCCACGGCAGGTCCCGGGCATTCCGCGCGAACCAGTCGATAATGTGCCGATGCAGCGTATGGACGGTGTCCGGGTCGGGCCAGGGGGCGTGGTCCGTGGCGACGCCGGCCTGATCCGACGCTGTGGCCGGAGGATTCGAAAAATTCATGACGTGACCACTGTAGTGTGCCGGGTCCGTCCCTGGGTTGGCCTTTCCTTTTAGTAGCCTAGGACGCATGACAGAGTACGAAGACCCCACACCGGAGAACGGCGGCAATCAGGGCGGGTACCGTCGCGAATCGCCCGCGGTCTACCGCCGACGTCGGATCATCGCGCTGATCCTTGCTCTCCTGGTGATCGTGCTGGTCGTGTGGGGAGTCGTCTTCGCGGTGAACAAGATCGCCGCGAGCATCGGTGGCGGTTCGGGCGGGGAAGCCTCACAATCCTCGACCGACAACTTCGCCAGCTTCAGTGCCCGGCCCTCCCAGTCGGCCTCGGGTTCGTCAGGTCCGAGCGGGTCGGCGGGACCTTCCGCGTCGGCGTCCTCCTCGGATGGTGCGTCGGCCTCCGACAAGCCATCGGACCAGGCGGAGGGGGACCAGAGCGAGAAGCCTGATCCCGACGAGTCGAAGGCCGAAGCCGCCGCGACCACGACACCGACCGAGTCCAAACCGGCCCAGCCTCAGGCTTGTGGGTCCGATATCCAGGTCAGCGCCAATCTGGACAAGGGTGCGTACGGTCAGGGCGAGAACCCCGTCATGAGTACGACGGTCAAGAATTCCGGGGACAACCCGTGCAACGTCGATCTCGGCGCCAACAAGGTGACCTATGAGATCACGTCAGGTTCGGCCGAGGTATACAGCACGTCCAAGTGCGGTGGCGATGGGGCGGCCAAGCAGTCCACTCTCGAAGCAGGTTCGGCTCAGACCGTGTCACAGTCCTGGGACCGGTCCATCAATGCCCTCGGTTGTGGCGACGCCGCTCAACCGGCTCAGTCCGGCTACTACTGGTTGACGGTGTCCGTGAACGGCGTCCCGAGCGAGAAGCAACAGATCGTTCTCGAATAGAGGAGCAGGCCGTCGGGGGCGCCTCGCCCACGAGACGGCCGCCCTGAGAGCGTCGGGCAACCCCGGCGCGCGGGCTACATGAAGCGGTCGAGCAGGCTCGTCTCCGCCATGCGCGCCAGGGACTCCCGGATGCTTCTTGCCCGATACTCTCCGATGCCCTCAACGCTACGCAGGTCGTCTACGTTGGCGGCCATGAGTGGTTGCAGGCCTCCGAAACGGTTGACCAGGCGTTCGGAGACCGTGTGGGGAATGGACTTGACACCGCTGAGCAGACGGTAGCCACGAGGCTGCAAGGTATAGTCCAGGTCCCCTCCACCCGGTAGGCCGACGGCCCGGGCAATCGCTATGGGGTCGGCCAGTTCCACGGGGGAGAGGCTGCAGAGGCTCGCCTGGGCCCGTTCGGTGACTTGGGCCTCGTGACCCGAAGGCAGGTAGTCCTTGAACACGAGTTCCGCGGTCGGCTGGTTCAGTACCAGTTCCTCGAGTTGCATGGCGATCATTCGTCCCTCGGCCCCGAGCTCGACGACGTTGTCCCCGATCTCTTCGGAGATCCGCCTGACCAGCTCCAGGCGCTGAAGGGCCAGGGCGACATTGCGGACGGTCACATCGGATTCGATTTCCAGGGCGGAGAGGTTGTTGAGCTCCTCGTTGAGGCGGACGGTGTACCGTTCGAGGGTCTGGATGGCCTGGTTGGCTCGGCCCATGATTTCCTGGGAGCCCTCCAGCGGGTACCGCTCACCGTCCGCATAGATGGTAATGACTCCCATCGATTTCGACACCGAGATCACGGGGAACCCCGTTTGTTTGGCGACGCGTTCGGCTGTGCGATGCCGCGTGCCGGATTCCTCCGTGGTGATGGCGGGGTCGGGCATGAGCTGGACGCCCGCGTGGTGGATCGTGCGGACCTCTCGATCACAGACGATGGCTCCGTCCATCTTGGCGAGCTCGCGCAAACGGGTTCCCGTGAATTCGGTGTCGATGCTGAACCCGCCGCTGATGATCTCTTCGACCGTGAGGTCCTTGCCCAGCACGATCAGAGCGCCCGTGCGGCCCTGGAGGATGCGATCGAGGCCGTCCCGGAGCTGTGTACCGGGGGCCAACAGGGCCAACGTCTTCTTGAGCTGATCATTACGGGGAGAAGCCACGATTCCAGCCTATCGTGTGGTCGTGCGTCTGCGGCTCAGCGCGGTCAGGAGCGTGAGGGGAAGAGCGTGTCGACGGCGTCCACGACGGAAGCCACTTCCTTGACGTGCACGCCCTCCGGTACCTCTCCGACACCCGCCGGCGATGCTGGGACCATGACGTGGGTGAAGCCGAGCCGCGCGACTTCGTTGATGCGTTGACGAATTCCGGGGACTGCCCGGACCTCTCCAGCGAGCCCGACCTCACCGAATACTACGAGCCGGCGGGGAAGAGGCTTGTCCTCGGCCGCGGAAGCGAGCGCCATGACCGTGGCCAGGTCGGCCGCGGGTTCATTGAGCCGCACCCCACCGACCGTCGAGAGATAGCAATCCAGTTTGCCCACGTTGAACCCCGCACGCCGTTGGAGCACGGCGAGGAGCATGGCGGTGCGCGCGGAATCCAGGCCGGCCGTGGCCCGCCGGGGCTGGGCAGTAGCGGATTCGTCCAGAAGTGCTTGGACCTCCGCCAGCAGCGGGCGCCGGCCTTCCATGGTGATCGTGAGACACGTTCCGGCGACCGGATGAGCCGTCCTGGAGACGAAAAGCCCTGAGGGATCGGAGACGCCTTCGATGCCGTCCTCGAGCAGGTCGAAGCAGCCGACCTCGTCCGTGGGTCCGAAGCGGTTCTTGACAGCACGGAGCATGCGGATGCGTGAGTTCTTGTCTCCCTCGAACTGGCACACGACATCCACGAGGTGCTCGAGGAGGCGGGGACCGGCGATGGTTCCCTCCTTGGTCACGTGCCCCACCAGCAACGTGGTCATGTTCCGTTTCTTGGCTTCGGCGATGATCGAGGCGGCGACCTCGCGGACCTGGGTCACGCCACCGGCGGCGCCCTCCACCTCGGCGCTCGCCAGGGTCTGAACCGAATCGACGACCAATAGGCTGGGGGAGACCTTGTCCATGTGCGCCAAAGCCGCACCCAAGTCGGTCTCCGACGCCAGGAACAGCGTGTCCGCCACCGCTCCGATACGATCCGCCCGGAGTTTGACCTGTGCCGCCGACTCCTCGCCGGTCACATACAGGACATCGTGGGCCCGGTGGCCTCCCTCGCTGGGATCCGCCCCTGACGACGCCAAACCGGACGACGCCGCACCGGACTCGGAGGCATCGGCTCCCTTGCTGACCGACGTTCCGCGCGCGAACGTCGATGCCACGTCCAGGAGCAGGGTCGACTTGCCGACACCTGGTTCTCCCGCCATGAGGATCACGGCCCCGGGAACCAGTCCGCCGCCGAGGACCCGGTCGAATTCCTGGATTCCCGTGCTGGAGAACTGGGCGAGAGACGCGTCCACGTCCGCGATCGGACGGGCCGGGGTCTCGACCGTACGTGCCGCGCTGGTCCGTGCGACCGTGGGTCCTCCGGCCTCTTCGATGGTTCCCCATTGCTGGCACTCGCCGCAGCGGCCGACCCATTTGGCCGTGGTCCAACCGCATTCGCGGCAACGGTAGGTATTGGTGTTTCTGGATGTCTTCCGTGCGGGGCTCATACCGAAATCGTACGGGGGGCGACTGACAACTTAGGAGTCGTGGTCGTCGTCCTCCGGGTCGATCACCTCGATCGCCTCGGTCAGTTCTTGACGGATCGTGGCCAGCACGTTGCCCGCGGACTTCTCGTCCATCCCCGTCATGACCAGCAGGTCCACCGTCAGAGGACGGATGATCATCACGAGCGCTTCGCCCTGATACGTCCGCACCCCCAGGGTCTGGGGATCGAGTTTGGCCGCCGTCGAGCTCAACTCCACGCGAGCCCGGCGGCGCATGACGTCTCGTGCGTCTTCGGTATCGGACTTCAGCGAGAGCCCGAGAATGTCGACCGCTTCCGACAGCTCGAGCAGTACGTCTCGGAGGGAAGCAATTGCTTCGTCGCGCAACTGGACCGTGTTGATCACGTTGGCGATCCGTCGAATCAGAACGCGCGCATTGCGTATCGCGTAATCGATTCCGTGCAGGGTGCGCTCGTAATCGTGAATGTCCCTCAGCGCCTGCCGTCGTGTGAGCGCGACCCGCGCCATCCCCTTGCTCGTCTTGAGCGAGTTCTCGACCTGGTCCAGGAGGGGCTGGGTCTTGCGCGCGCGGATCAGTGCCTGCCAGGCCATGGCGGCGTCGTAGTCGCGGATGGCTTCGCTCGCTTCCCTCAGGACTCGTGAGAATTCTCGGACCAAATTCTTCATCTCGTCCTTGGGCTGACGCCTCGGGTCCTGGGGCACCAGGGCCATGACCAGCAGGGCGCACAGGCCTCCGACGATGGCGTCGAGGCTCCGCGCAAATGGGCCGTCGACGGCCGGGGGAAGCAGTACCACCAGGACGGCCTGCAACCCCATCTGGGTCGAGAAGATGGTCCCATTGTCCAGGAACCGCGCGAGCAGCAGGGAGAACAACAGGACCAGCGACGCCTGGAGCGGACCCCTGCCGAGGAAATACATCAAGAAGTCGCCCACGGCGATGCCCAGGGTGCAGCCTATGGCTACCTCCAAGATGCGGCGCATGTGGTTTCCGCCGCGCACGTACCCGAGGGAAACGATCGCCGCCGTTGCGGCAAAAAGTGGTTGGTGGTGGCTGAACAGGACCTCAGCGATGAAATAGGCGCCGACGGCGGCCACCGTGATCTGCAGTGACTGGAACAGGCCGCTGCGAACTCGCGACATTCCCAAACGCGCGCGCGAGACGAGCTGACGGCGCGAGGACCGTACCCTCTCCCTGACCGAGATTCGTCTCATGGGGCAATCATAGTTTGTCGGCCTTGCGCTTTCGTTCCAGAGTTCATCCGCAGTTCACCGGATCCGGGTCCGGGGGATACCTGTCCTCCGTAGCGTGCCGAGTACGGGCGCCAGGAGCCTCCGGCCACGTGGCCGGCTCGGCTCCGGGCAGGCCAGGCACCGGTCACATCACAATCACTGAGCCGTTCCGATCCCCTGCGCCCAGCAGCGGAGGACGGTCGACGCCTCTTGAATGAGTACCTTTCGTGAAGATCTCTCGCATCGGGCGTTTCGCCGCTATTGCAGCAGTAGGAACCATCGCGCTCACGGCGTGCGGCTCGGACAACGCCACGGGCGACGCCGGCACCGGGTCCTCCTCGGCGGGGACGGACGTCAAAGGGACCCTCTCCGGCGTGGGGTCATCCGCCCAGCAGGCCGCCATGACCCAATGGCAGACGGATTTCCAGAGCGACAATTCCGGCGCCAACGTCCAGTATTCGCCGGACGGATCGGGCGCGGGACGCAAGGCCTTCCTCTCGGGCGGCGCCAACTTCGCGGGCTCCGACGCGCATCTGGACGACGACGAATACAGCCAGGCCAAGGACCAGTGCGGCCCCGACGGCGCGATGGACATCCCCGTGTACGTGTCCCCGATCGCCGTTGCCTTCAATGTGAAGGGCGTCGACTCGCTGAACCTCGATCCGGCCACCATCGCCAAGATCTTCAAGGGCGAGATCTCCACATGGAACGACCCGGAGATCAAGAAGCAGAACGAGGAAGCCAAGCTGCCGGACACCCCGATCAACGTCGTCCACCGCTCGGACAACTCCGGCACGACCGAGAACTTCACCGAATACCTCTCGAAGGCCTCCGGCGGAGCCTGGGACAAGGAGCCTTCGGGCGATTGGCCGAGCGACTTCAAGGGCGAGGCCAACAAGGGGACATCGGGAGTCGTCTCCACGACCCAGAGTACGGACGGGGCCATCACGTACGCGGATGAGTCCGCCGTCGGCGACCTCTCCACCGCCAAGGTCAAGGACGGCGACGACTACGTCGAGGTGTCCGCCGATTCCGCGGCCAAGGCCGTGGAGCAGTCCGACAAGGTTCAGGGGCGCGGCGAGCACGACATGTCCCTCGAGCTGAACCGAACCCCGAACGATGGTTCCTACCCGATCGTCCTGGTCTCCTACCACGTGATTTGCTCCGCCTACAAGGACCAGGAGACCGCGGATCTGGTCAAGGCCTTCGAGAACTACGTGGTCAGCGAGGACGGACAGAAGTCGGCCGCCAGCGCAGCGAAGTCGGCAGTCCTCCCGGAGAGTATGCGTGAGGACGCCAAGAAGGCCATCGACTCGATCACGACCAAGTAGCGGACCCACAGGATCCCATTCGGCCGTATTCCCATCGGGGCATAGCATGTCCTGGTGGGAATTCGGCGCACCGACCGCAACCGACCAGCAGAGAGTACTCGAGGTTTCATGTCTCACTCTTCTTCGACGGTTCCCGAGTTCAGCACACCGACCGGGGACCAACCCGGGCGAGGGGACGAGAGCAGCGACCATCGACGTGAGGGCCACGTCGCGATCGGGGACGCCAAGGGTGGCCCGGCGCAGGACAGAGTGTTCGCCGGCGTCACGTTGGTCGCCGGTGCGATCATTCTGGTGGTCCTGGCAGCCGTCGCCTTCTTCCTGACCTGGCAGGCATCTCCGATCTTCGGTGCGGCCTCGAGTGAGGTAACGGGTGCACAAGGGTTCCTGTCCTACATCTGGCCGCTCGTGGTCGGAACTCTGATCGCTTCCGTGCTCGCGCTCCTTCTGGCGACGCCGGTAGGCATCGGCGTCGCCCTGTACATCTCGCACTATGCCCCGCCCCGCTTCGCCAAGGGCGTGGGGTACGTGATCGACCTCTTGGCGGCGATCCCCTCGGTGATTTTCGGAGCGTGGGGTGCTTCCGTGCTGGCGCCGAAGATCGTTCCCTTCTACGACTGGTTGTCCGGAATCCTCGGTTTCCTGCCGATCTTCGAAGGGCCGCCGACGGCGACCGGCAAGACCATTCTCACCGCCGGGATCGTTCTGGCGATCATGATCCTGCCGATCATCACCGCAATGTGCCGCGAAATCTTCGCTCAGACGCCGGTTCTGCAACAGGAGGCCGCGCTCGGTCTGGGCGCGACCCGCTGGGAAATGGTCCGCATGACAGTTTTTCCCTTCGCGAGGGCCGGCATCATTTCCTCGGTCATGCTCGCCCTCGGGCGCGCGATGGGGGAGACCATGGCCGTGACGCTTGTCCTCTCCGGCGGCCCATTCAACCCCTCGCTCATCCAGTCCGGAAACCAGACGGTCGCCTCCGAGATCGCCCTCAACTTCCCGGAAGCCTACGGCCTGCGACTCAATGAGCTGATCGCGGCGGGTCTAGTCCTGTTCGTGATCACCCTGGTGGTCAACCTGCTCGCGCGACTGGTGATCAGCCGGTACAAGGAATTCTCGGGAGCCAACTCATGAGTACCGCAACGACCTCCTCGAAACTCATCGGACGGCAGGCGCCCCGATGGTTGCCCCTGGTCATTGGCCTGTGCGCGCTGATTCTGGGCGCGGCACTGTCCGCTCTGATCGGGTTCAGCATCGGCCTGTGGGCCGTCTTCGCCGGTCTCCTTTTCGTGATCGCCGGGCCCCTCGCCGTCGGAATGCTCGAAGGCTCGCGCAAGGGGAAGGACGCCTTTGCCCGCTACCTGATATACGGTGCTTTCTTGCTGGCCCTGATACCTCTGGTCTCGGTGATCTGGGTGGTTCTCGGCCGTGGCGTTCCTGGCCTCTCGGGGAATCTGTTGGGGACGTCGATGAACGGCGTCAGCGGCGTCACCGACAACGAGGCCGCCCAAGGCGGACCGGCCTACGGCGGCGCCTATCACGCGATCGTGGGAACAGTGACGATCACGTTCTGGGCGACCCTCATGTCAGTCCCGATCGGACTGCTCACGGCCGTCTTCCTGACCGAATACAGCGACAGCAATCGCGCCTTCCGGTGGATGGGACGGATCATCACGTTCCTGGTCGACGTCATGACGGGAATACCGTCAATCGTGGCGGGCCTGTTCGCGGTCGCACTCTTCGTCCAGGTCCTGGGCGACCCTTCGGCGAGATTCGGGTTCATCGCGTCGATCGCGCTGTCCGTGCTCATGATTCCCACGGTCGTGCGCAACACGGAAGAAATGCTCAAGATCGTTCCGAACGAATTGCGGGAGGCATCCTACGCACTGGGCGTCCGGAAATGGCGCACGATCACCAAAGTAGTGATCCCGACGGCGATGTCCGGCATCTCCTCGGGCGTGACCCTGGCCATCGCCCGTGTGATCGGGGAGACCGCACCGATCCTGGTCACGGCCGGCTTCGTGGCGAGCATCAACTTCAACGCGTTCAGCGGATGGATGACCACGTTGCCGACGTTCATCTACTACCAGATCATGAACCCGACGTCGCCGACCAATCCGCAGGTCTCCGAGGATCGCGCCTGGGCCTCCGCCCTGATCCTGATCGTCCTGGTGATGATCCTCAACCTCGTCGCCCGCCTGATCGCCAAAATCTTCGCCCCCAAAACCGGTCGCTGAATCCCGCGAACCGCAGCAAAGGAAAATCATGTCAAAGCGTATCGACGTCGAACACCTCAAGGTCTACTACGGGGACTTCCTGGCCGTCGA
Organism: Kocuria sp.; assembly: GCA_030454085.1. GTDB lineage: Bacteria > Actinomycetota > Actinomycetes > Actinomycetales > Micrococcaceae > Rothia. The sequence continues at coordinate 2,518 of JAKDJD010000026.1, read as the reverse complement.
CGACATCACCATGCAGATCGAGCCCCGAGCGGTGACGGCGTTCATTGGACCGTCCGGGTGCGGCAAATCGACGTTCCTGCGCACCCTGAACCGGATGCACGAAGTCATCCCCGGGGCGTACGTCGAAGGCAAGGTCAATCTTGACGGCGAGAACCTTTATGCCAAGGGCGTCGACCCGGTTCGGGTGCGGTCGCAGGTGGGCATGGTTTTCCAGCGGCCCAACCCTTTCCCGACGATGTCCATCCGGGACAACGTGTTGGCCGGTGTCAAACTGAACTCCCGCAGAATCGCGCGATCGGACGAGGACGTGCTCGTGGAATCCTCTCTCAGGAGCGCCAACCTGTGGAACGAGGTCAAGGACCGGCTGGACAAGCCGGGCTCCGGGCTGTCGGGAGGACAGCAGCAGCGACTCTGCATTGCTCGGAGCATCGCGGTCCGCCCCGACGTGATCCTCATGGACGAACCGTGCTCCGCCCTCGATCCCATCTCGACCCTCGCGGTCGAGGACCTCATCAACGAGCTCAAGGCCGAGTACACGGTCGTCATCGTCACGCACAACATGCAGCAGGCCGCGCGGGTTTCCGACAAGACGGCGTTCTTCAACATCGCGGGCACCGGTGAGCCCGGCCGGCTGATCGAATACGCGCCGACCCAGGAAATCTTCAACAAACCCCAGGACAAGGCCACGGAGGATTACGTGTCCGGCCGCTTTGGCTGACCCTGGGCTATTATGCGCCCGCGGCCCGAGCCAGGGCGGCTAAAGGAGCGGCGACAGGGCGAGGAAGAAGACCGCGGAAACCACGACGGTCACCGGTATGGTCACGATCCAGGTCACCACCAAGCGAAACGCCGTATTGGCCCGCACCGCGTGAAATCGCTGATTGGATCCGGCCCCGAGCACGGCCGAGGCCGCCAGGTGCGAGGACGAGAACGGATCCCGGGCCACGGCCCCCGTGCCGAAGATGAGCACGCTCGTCACGGCCTGGGCCACTGCCCCGCGGAAAGGATCCAGGGCGACCAGGCGATCCGTGAACGTGTGTCCGATGCGCCAGCTGCCGAGCAGGGTTCCGGCGGCCATCATGAGGGCCAGGAGGGCGCACAGCAGGGTCGTCTGGGGTGTGCTGATGTCTCGGCCGATCGACAACCACATTAGGGTTCCGATCACCAGGCTTCGGTGCCCGAAGTAGATGCCGTGGCCCAGCGAGATGAGGGATGTGCTCAGCGACAGCACATACCGTGACCGACGATGGATTTGTTGGGGACTCGTGTGCTGGAGGAAGCGCACCAGAGGAATCACCACGGCCCAGGCCACGCCGAAGGCCACGAGCGGGGCCAGGACCAGGGGCAGGATGACGTCGCCGACCATGGTCAGACCGAGATGCAGGTGGTTTCCGAGACCGACCTGGTTCGTTGCCCAGAGTCCCCCGAAGATGCCACCGATCAGGGCATTGGTCGAGGAGGACGGCGAACGCCGCCACCAGGTGAAGATTTCCCACAAGATCACGGTCAGCAGAGCCGCGGTCAGCACCGCGAGCCCGACGTCGTCGTGAGGAATCGTGAGCCACTGGTCAGAGGTGAGCGACAGGGTCACCGATCCCACGACCAGCCCCACCACGTTAAAGGCAGCGCAGACGATGAGCGCCACTTTGGGCGTCAGGGCGCGGGCCGATACCGGGACCGCCACGGCATTCGAAGCATCGTGGAAGCACCCGATGGCGGTGTACCCCAGAAGGAAGAGACCGCACAGGACGAAAAGGAAGTACTCCACGCCTCAGGACTCCTGGACGAGGATGCGGCCGACGTCGGTGGCCACCTCCCGCACACTGAGTGACGCCGCCTGCAACTGGGCCGTGAACTGGGCTTCCTTGATGTAGGCGGCCGGTTTGAGGCGGTCCATCATGTCCGCCTGGTACAGATTCGTGGTCCGAATCGACTGCTTCGACATGCGCAGCACCTCGACCCAGTACTCGTCCAGGCCTTCGAGGTCGGACAGGTGACGCATCGCTTCGGCGGTCAGGGAGGCCTGGCGCTGGAGGAGGTCCAGGAGATCGGAGGCCCGATTCGAAAAGCGGTCCAGGCTGTGGATCTTGATGATGTGCGAAGCCGAGGTGAGGGATTCCGTGGCCTGATTGAGACGTTGACCGAGCCGGTACAGGTCGGCGCGAGGAAGAGGCAGAACGAAGGCGCTGCGCACCGTGGTCATCAGGGCAAAGAACGCGTCCGTCGAGCGTCCCTCGATTTCCAGGGCCTGTTCGAAGCCCTGGTCATGGTCGGAGACCGGAGACCCCATCATGCGGGATGCCGAGGAGGTCGAGTCGACAACCAGTTGCGCCATGTCCGAGAGCAGCTCGAGGGCCTTGTTCTCCTGGGGGAATAAGCGAAGTGCCACGCTCTGCCTTCCAAGATGGTGGTGTGGTGATCATTCCCAAGATAACCGCACTTGGTTAACAAGCTCGACTTGGGGCTTTCATGACGAACGGGGCCGGCCGGGTGCTCCGGGCGCACGGGGCGTGCGGGT
>JAKDJD010000086.1 GCA_030454085.1 Kocuria sp. | reverse complement strand
CCGGCGTACACCCACGGCCCGCCACCCGGAGATGCTGGCGTAGAGTTCCTGGACCGCCCAACCGACCGCAATGGCGATCATGGGGATTCCGATGACGGGGAACAGGGCCGTCAATCGATACGGATCGTTGTACCAGACGCCCGTCAGAGCATCTCTCCAGTCCCAAGGCATCGATTCGACGGCCGTGTACAGCACCACGAGGATGGCATAAGCAAAAACCATCCACGCGTGACGCCGGAGGTACAGAAGAACCACAGCGCTGACGACGATGAAACCGACGATCACCCAGGAAATGCTGTATCCGGACGGCGCCAGGCTCAGGGCATCCACCACGGACCCGGAAACCGGAATCTGCTTGACCGCCTCGGGCTGGAAGGTCTTCGGACGCAGCATCATCCACAGCACGGGCACAGCCGCGAGGCATACCAGGAGAAGCAGGATTTCCGGGATCGGATGCCTCCGCCTCCCTGGCGAGGCAGGAAGGGAACGACTCCCCGTGGATTTGAGCATCCCGGCGACCAGGGATGCGATCCGCGCGATCGTGGCGGGAACGGCGACGGCGACCAGAGAAACGATCGCATTCGGATGCGAGAGGGAAATCCCTATACCTGCCATGGCACCCAGGGTCAGCGCTTGTGGGCGGAGAAGTCGGGAATCGGGCCCACCGCGCAACGCCCAAACCACGAGCCCCAGACCTGCCGGGACGGCGGCGTTGCCCAGGAGGTTGGGGTACAGGATTCCGTATGTCTGAAGCAGAACCGGGAAAACCACGAACGCCCCCGAGAGCGCTCCGGCCACGAGCCAGGAGTAGCGATTACGGGTGAGGGAGCGGATCAGGAACATGATGCTGATCGGCCACACGAGTGCCGTGGTGCAGAAAGTGACCACGTTCGTGGCCGCGGGGACGGAAATGCCCGTCGTCGTCACCAGGATGGCCCCGAGGGAGTGCCACACGGACGGATAGAAGAATCCGGGCGTCCCGCCGGAATTCAGGGTTCCGACGAACAGCGGGGACGCGTTCCCGTGGTCGGCGATGTACCGGACGGCGTTGAGATGGAAGGTGTTGTCGAATGCCTGAGAGAAGTGCTCCATTCCCCCGGTGATATGGGCCGTCTGCCAGATGCCGACGACCACGCCCAGGGCCAGCCCAATCCAGGCCGCGCCCGAAAACTTCCGACTGCCGATGACGGGCAGCGCCGCTGTGATCGTCGATTGGGGCTCGGGCTCTCTACCACCGAGACGACGACGGTAGGTCGGGCGAACGATCGCGGCCAGAATGGCCGCGAGGACCACGGCCAAGCCAAGGGGCATCCACCATCCCCAGCGGAGGCCCAGCTGGCCACCAATCAACGCACTTGAGCCCAGGCAGAACAACGACACCACCGGGGCGAGGGCCAATGCGTCGAACCCTTGGACCTTTGTTGCCCAGGTGATCAACAACCCAGGTACGACAAGGCACAAAGCGCATACGACGAAGGCAAGGACCACGTAGAACTCCGAGGATCATCAGGCGAACCGGGCATTGGCCCGGACTGAGCAAAAGTACACAAACGCTCTGGGCAAAACGGATGAAGCACCTCAAGAAAGTATATGCGTGAGTCGCGAACCGTCGGAGCGGAACTGGGATGCGGCGCCGCCGGGTCGGATACCGTGGACCCATGAGCTCAGAATTCGCAGACCACGAGCGTCCGGACCGGTCCGACAACCACTTGGAAGTGCGCAGCGGACATTGGCTCCAACTGGACCCCCGGACCACGTACGGGCTCGCCCGGCTACGGTATGAGGTCTTCACGATGGGACAGGGCATCACGTCAGAACAGGATCTGGACGGCGCCGATCTCGACCCGACAACGACCACATACTGGGTCGAAGACGAGGGCGTACCTGTAGCGACATTGCGGGTTCTGCGCGGCCCCTCAGGGTTGCCCGCGATTGGCAGGGTGGCGACGTCGCCCACTCATCGGGGGCGCGGCCTCGCGGGATCGTTGCTCAACGCGGCCGTGGCGGATCACGACGGTGAGACGATCGACCTGCATGCCCAGGCCTATCTCGAGAACTGGTACGAACGGTTCGGGTTCACCCGATCCGGCGATCCCGACGTCGAGGCTGGGATCCCGCACGTCCCGATGCGGCGTGGTGTGTGATCACCCCACCACCCCGACACCAGAACCCGCCCCGGGGCCCGGGGCGCCGGGGCACCAGCCCCGGGGCCGGGGCCACAGGGTCCGGACATTAAACAAAAAGGTGGGGGAACAGTGCCACCCGCCCACAACAGGCAGACAACACCACTCCC
>JAKDJD010000025.1 GCA_030454085.1 Kocuria sp. | reverse complement strand
CGGCCAGGGTCGAACCGAATCATGCTGCCGAACTGTGCATACTGCGCGCGACGTCGGTCCAGGGCTCCGGCCGCAAGACCACATCGAACCTCGCGCGTGTCGCTTCCTCGCCCCTCGCCATGGTGGCGGGAAGGGGCGACCGCCCGACGCCGGTGACCTCGGTGCATGCACTGGCCGAATTCGTCGTCTCCGTCGGTTCATTCGACGGGGATCTTCCCCCGATCGTTCTTCAGCCGTGGGAAGGCGCCACGACTGCCTCCGTGATCCGGGATGCCGGGCGCCGCGAACCCCGCAGGATTCCCGCATTTGCTCTCCGCTGGGGCGTATCCTTCGGGCACCTGCTGTCTTCCGCCATGAACGAGCGGCTTCAGGGTGCCGTGCGACGCGCGGAGTTGATGTGGTTCGGTCAGCCCCAGGACGATACCTGGGCCGTCGAGAACGGCCTCTTGCCGGAGCGTCGCATCGGTTCGGTGCTCAGAGAGGCGCACACCGCCACGGGGTCGACCCGCTGAGGTTCTGAGGCCCTGGGCTGGGTCGGGGCTCAGTCCTCGCCGCTTTCCTGGTCGGGGAAGAGAAGGTGACGAGCTTCCTCGACCCCCAGAGGACGGGTCGCCGGGATTCGCGGGCGGCCGGGGCTCCCGGCTCCGTCCGTGACCTTGCGTCTGAGTTGATCGACGGGTTCCGTGCTCGACGGGGTCGCCGACGCCGTCCCGGCGGCGAACAACCCGGCCTCAACCGAGCCCTCCGCGGCGTCCGCCGCCCGGGGACCATCCCCGGCTCCGTTGATCGGTTCCCGCGCCTCGGAGGCGTCCCCGCTCCCCTCGCCGTATGTGTCCGCGGGGCTGTGCTCGGTCTCCGCGGCCGTCGACTTCTCCCGATCCAACTCGTCCTGGGTCACGGCCGTCGGGGCCACGGACCTGATGCGTTCCATCGACAAGGCGCCGAGCCGCACCACGACGGGGCGCTGACCTGTGACGTCGATGATCGTGGACGGGGCAGCATCGGAGCTTCGGGCCTCGGGACCGCGCCCCTCAGGCCGTGGCCCGGCGTCGACGATGGCCTCGACCCGCTCACCAAGTTGTTCAACGGCCTCATCACCGGTCGTCGCCGCAGGCTGTCCGGTTCTGTTCGCGCTCGATACCGCCAGCGGCCCAGTGCGCCTGAGGATCTCCCGAGCAAGATCGTCGTCCGGAACACGCAGTCCCACGGTCCCCTGGGTCTCCCCCAGGTCCCAGTTCAGCGAGGGCTGGGAGAACACGATGAGCGTGAGTGCCCCCGGCCAAAACGCCTCGGCCAGAGCGTGGGCTTCCGCGCTCAGATCGTCCGCGAGCCCGGGCAGAACACTCGAGTCGGCGATGAGCACGGGCGGCGGCATCCGCCGTGACCTGCCCTTGGCGTTGAGAAGCTGTTGCACGCCCCCGCGCGAGAATGCGTCCGCCGCGATCCCGTACACCGTGTCCGTGGGTATCACTGCGGTCCGTCCGTCCAAAACGGCTTTCTCGATGGCGGCGATGGCCTGCTCGCGCTCGTCGTCGGTGGCGACGGTGTATACGGTTGCTGTCACGTTCGATGCGGCTTTCGTTGCTTCGGTTGTTGCGTCCCGTGGTCCACGGAATCCTCAGACACCAGAGTAACCCTTGGTTGCCCGTGGCCGCCCAGTCAGGTCGTGGATGGTCTCGACGTCGTGGAATCCGAGTTGCGAGAACATACGCGCTGCTGCCTCGGCCTGGACTTCGGCGTGCTCCATCACGAACAGGCCGCCGGGGCGAACGAGTTCGGATGCCCGCCGCGCGATGTCCTTCGGTATCGCGAGGCCGTCTTCCGACCCGCCGTAGAGTGCCATGGACGGATCGTGATCGGCGACCTCAGGGTCCTTGGGCACGGCCGTGGTCGGGATGTACGGCGGATTGGACACGACGACGTCGACGCACCCTTCCCACCCCGAGAGCGCCTGGGTCGCGTCATCGACCAGGATCGATACCGGCAGGCCCGTCAGTTCCGTATTTCTGTTCGCCCATTCCGCCGCGCTGCGGGACAGCTCCACGCCGTAGACCTCGCATCCCGGGTTCTCCTGGGACACCGAGAGGGCGAGGGCCCCGGATCCGGTAGCCAGATCCACGGCCACGAGTCGTTCCCGGCCCGCCGCGTCGCCCTCGCGAGCACGTCGACGCAGGTGCGCGTTGACGTGGTCGACCAAAACTTCCGTTTCGGGACGGGGAATGAAGACGCCGGGGCCCACGTGCAGGGTGAGGTTCCGAAAATACGCCCGACCGGTCAGATGCTGGAGGGGAACACGTGAGGCCCGGGCGGCGATGATGTGTTCGAAGCCCTTCGGCGTGTCCAAGGTTCCGGTCGCGGCTCCGGCCATGACCTCGCCCCGGGAGACCTCCCCGCCGCGGTCGGTGGCCACCAGGTGGGCGACCAGCAGTTCCGCGTCGGCTCTGGCGGATTCGATGCCCACGCTCTTCAGCCGCCGCGCCGCCTCACGCAGGGCCTCGGCAAGCGGCAGGTCGTCGAGGTCATGTCCCGAGAGGCCCACACCGGGTTCGGTGTCCGACGAGTGCTCGGACACGGTCTACTCGGTGTCCTGACCCAGGGCGGCGAGGCGGTGTTCCTCGTCCATCTGGATCGCCGACTGGATCACGGCCTCCAGGTCCCCACTCATCACGGTGTCCAGGTTGTATGCCTTGTACCCGGTCCGGTGGTCGGCGATCCGGTTCTCGGGGAAGTTGTAGGTGCGGATCCGCTCGGACCGGTCCATGGTCTTGACCTGGGACTTCCGGTGCTCGGCGGCTTCGGCGTCGATCTGTTCCTGCTGATGCGCCAGGAGCCGGGCGCGCAGGACGCGCATGGCGGCCTCACGGTTCTGCAGCTGCGACTTCTCGTTCTGCATGGCCACCACGATTCCGGTCGGCAAGTGCGTGATGCGCACCGCCGAATCGGTCGTGTTGACGGACTGACCGCCGGGCCCCGATGACCGGTACACGTCGATCTTGAGGTCATTCTGGCTGATGTCGATCTCCTCGGGCTCATCCACCTCGGGGAAAACGAGAACGCCCGCGGCCGAGGTATGAATTCGCCCCTGGGATTCCGTGACCGGGACGCGTTGCACGCGGTGCACACCGCCTTCGTACTTCAGATGCGCCCATACGCCCTCGGCCGGGTCGGTCGAGGACGTCTTCACGGCCATCTGGACATCTTTGTATCCACCCAGGTCCGAATCGGTCGACGACAGGATCTCGGTCTTCCACCCCTTGCGTTCGGCGTAGCGCGCATACATGCGCAACAGGTCCCCCGCGAACAGGGCCGATTCGTCGCCGCCCTCGCCGGCCTTGACCTCGAGGATCACGTTGCGGCCGTCGTCGGGGTCCCGCGGGATGAGCAACCGGTGCAGGCGCTGTTCGGCCTCCTCGAGCGATTCCTCGAGGGTCGGAATCTCATCGGCGAATTCCGGTTCCTCCTCGGCCATCTCGCGCGCGGCCTCGAGGTCCCCCTTGAGGGACTCGACCCTTCGGTATGCCTCGACGATGCCGTTGAGCTCGGAGTACCGACGCCCGAGCTTGCGAGCCCTGCCCTGGTCGGCGTGAACCGCCGGGTCGGCGAGCTGCTCCTGCAACTCCTGGTGCTCATCGAACAAGGATTGGATGGAATCGAGCATGAGGTCCTCGGTGATCGAAAGTCTGGTGCGGCCTCCATTGTCTCACTCGCCCCGGGCCGCACGGACGGGGCGCGAAAAACCGGCGCCCGGTCCCACCAACAGTGGATCCGGGCGCCGGTCGTGGGGTGCTAGTCGTCGGACTTGGAGCCCAACGTGGTCTTCTGCACCTGGAGCAGGAACTGCACGTTCGTCGGGGTGTCGCGCAACTTGCTGGTCAACACTTCTAGGGCCTGTTGCTGATCCAGGCCCGCCAGCACGCGACGCAGACGCCACATGATCTTGATCTCGTCCGGCGAGAGCAGATTCTCTTCGCGGCGGGTGCCGGATTCGTTGACGTCCACGGCCGGGAAGATCCGCTTGTCCGCGAGCTGACGGGACAGGCGCAACTCCATGTTGCCGGTTCCCTTGAACTCCTCGAAGATGACCTCGTCCATCTTGGACCCGGTCTCGACCAGGGCCGACGCGAGAATGGTCAGCGAGCCGCCCTCTTCGATGTTCCGCGCGGCGCCGAAGAAACGCTTGGGCGGGTAGAGCGCGGCGGAGTCGACACCACCGCTGAGGATACGGCCGGAGGCCGGCGCCGCCAGGTTGTAGGCACGGCCGAGGCGGGTCATCGAGTCGAGGAGAACGACGACGTCGTGCCCCATCTCGACGAGACGCTTGGCTCGCTCGATCGCGAGCTCTGCGACGGTCGTGTGGTCGTCGGCGGGACGATCGAAGGTCGACGCGATGACCTCACCATTGACCGTGCGCTGCATGTCGGTGACTTCCTCGGGACGCTCGTCCACCAGAACCATCATGAGGTGGACCTCAGGATTGTTGGTGGTGATGGCGTTCGCGATGGACTGCAGCATCAGCGTCTTGCCCGCCTTGGGCGGGGACACGATGAGACCGCGCTGTCCCTTGCCGATCGGGGCCACGAGGTCGACCACGCGGGGACCGATCTTCTTCTGCTCGGTCTCGAGGCGCAGACGTTCGTTGGGGTACAGCGGCGTGAGCTTGTTGAATTCGACGCGCTCGTTCAGTTCTTCCGGCTTCTTGCCGTTGACGCTGGTCAGCTGGACCAATGCATTGAACTTCTGGCGCGAGTTGTTCTGGTTCTCGCCTTCGCGCGGCGCCCGGATCGCACCGACGACAGCGTCGCCCTTGCGCAGGTGATTCTTCTTGACCTGGGCGAGCGAAACGTAGACGTCGTTCGGACCGGGCAGGTACCCCGAGGTCCGCACAAACGCGTAGTTGTCCAGAACGTCCAGGATACCGGCGACCGGCAGCAGGACGTCGTCCTCGGTCACCTCGGTGTCGTCGACCTCCGGACCGTTGTTGCGTCCGCGCCGACGATCGCGACGGTCGTTGCGGTTCCGGTTGCGACGATTCCGGCCCTTGCGGTTGTCGTCATCCTCCGGACCGTTGTTGCCGCCCTTGTTGCGGTTGTTCCGACGGTCGTTATTGTTCTTGCCGCCGTCGTTGTTGTTCTTGTCGTTGTTGTTCTTGCCGCCGTCGTTCTTGTTGCCGTCCTCGGAGTTGTTGTCCTTGGAACGGTTGTTCTTGTTGCGGCGGTTGCGGTCGTTGTTGCCCTTGTCGTCTCCCTTGGACTCATTGCGACGGTCGTTCTGGCCGTCCTGGTCCTGGGAGCCGCCCTGGTTCTGACCGCGCTGGTCGTTGCGCTTGCCGCGGTTCTGGTCCTGATCGCGGTCGTCCTTGGGATTGCCCTTCTGGGAGTCGCCCTGCTGCGCTTCACTCTGCTGCTGGTCGCCAGTCCCGGCGGCCTGGGCGGTGTTCCCGGTCCCTGCGGCGTCGTTCTTCGCGTCCCCGCCAGAGGCACCCCGGCGGGATCGGCCGCGAGAGGAGCGTTCCGACTGGTTCTTGCCGGACGCGGAATCGCTCTCCGTGGACTTCTTCTCGTCAGAGCCCGCCTCGGCCTGGGGCTGGCCCGAAGCCTTCTGGTCCGAACCCTTGTTCTGCGATGACTTCTCCTCGCGGTCGGCGACCGCTGATCCCCGCTGGTGGGCGGAGATCGCGTCGACGAGCGCGGATTTGCGCATCCGGCGGGCTCCGACAATGCCGAGCTGCGACGCGAGCGCCTGCAATTGGGCCAATTTGAGGGCACTCAGTCCTCCATTGCCCTTGCCCTGCTCCGAGGACTGGGCAGAAGCGGCGCCCTGCGTATTCTGAGATTCTGGGGACTCGCTGTTGCGAGTCTGTTCAGCCGAACCGTTGGTTGGCTGGTCCGCACCCGATAGGTCGGTCGATACGGTCACGAAGGATCCTTCCCCCTCGACGTGGATTCCGCATGTGAAGCGGAATCCGAATATTAATGGTCAGTACGCACCGCCAGAAAATAACGCGATACGTACGAAATCCCCGCACCAGAGAGTGCGGAAATCAATGACGCGGTCTGAGTCCTCGTCGACTCGAAGAAATTCGAGACGAGGTGCAACGATCCTCTCGGTTTGACCATACGAACTCGGCTCGCGGCAGAGTACGTCGTCATTCCGCGACGACCACAGCTCAGGAACAATAGACTGACGCGTCGATCCGCCAGATTGGCGAATTGTCATGTCCCGATCGGAGGAAAACATCGATCCCTGAGATCGAACATCCGGTCGGCGAGCACCGGTTCTTCAACGAAGCGTTCCAGGCTCAATGTGGTCAACTATAACACCGTTGCCGTCCACGGTCAGCCTTTCGACATCCCAATTCACGATTCGATCATCGAGGACGTTGGCCGGCGTGCCACAAAAGTCGTCCATTGCTTCCGCCGCACGTTCCGCTTCGGATGCATTCGCGGCGAGCACCAGGACCGTGGGTCCCGCACCGGAAACGATCGCCGCCAGGCCCCTGCCCCGCAGGTGGGCGACCAGGGCCGCGCTCGGCCCCATGGCGCTGGCACGGTACTGCTGATGAAGAGAATCTTCCGTCCCTGCAAACAGCTCCGAGGGCTCATCCTTCATCGCGTGGACCAGGAGGGCGGCCCTGCCGGAATTGACCGCGGCCTCGCGGTGCGGAACCGATTCCGGGATCAGGCCGCGCGCAATTCGCGTCGGGACTTCATAGTCCGGGACGGCCACGACGGGCACGACGTCCTCGTGGACGGGGACGGAGACCGAGTGGAAACCATCGGCTCCGGAATAGGAGATCACCAAGCCGCCGAAGAGTGAGGGTGCGACGTTGTCGGGGTGCCCCTCCATCTGGGAACAGATCTGGAGCATCGCGTTCTCGGACAGCCGAAGGTTCTGGGGAACCATCGCGTTGGCCGCAACGACGCCCGCCACGATCGCCGACGCGGAAGATCCCATCCCCCGAGAATGGGGGATGGCGTTGACGGCTTCGACCCGAAGCCCTGGCAGGGCGTGCATCCCGATGGCTCGCCAGGCCGTGCGCATGGCCCGAATCACGAGGTGTTCCTCGGTCCGGGGAACCGATCCGCTCCCCTCGCCCCGTACGTCGAGGAGCAGCGGCTCGTCGGTTCTCTCCACGGTCAGCTCGTCGTACCTGCCCAGCGCGAGCCCGAAGCTGTCATACCCGGGCCCGACGTTGCCGGTGGATCCCGGGACACGCACCCGGACCGCCGTTCCGACGGGAATGATATCTGTCCCGTAGGAAGCCGCGGATTCTCCGTCGACCAGGATTGGTGAGCTGATGTCCATGATCGGTTCCTTACTCCAGGCCGAGCGCGTCGGCCACGGACACGACGTCGAACGGAACCTTCGTGGGTTCGATGTCATCGCCGTCCGCGCCACGCAGTGCCCACTGAGGGTCCTTGAGGCCGTGCCCGGTCACGGTGATGACGATCGTCGCCCCGGTGGGCGCCTGGCCCGCACGGTGCTTCTTGAGCAAACCTGCAACCCCCGCCGCGGAGGCGGGTTCCACGAACACGCCTTCCCGCGAGGAGAGCCACCGATGCGCCTCAAGGATTTCATCGTCCGTCACGGACTCGATGAGCCCGCCGGACTCCTCACGGGCGGTTTCCGCCTTGTCCCACGACGCCGGGTTGCCGATGCGGATCGCGGTCGCGATCGTCTCGGGCTCGCTGACGGGATGTCCCAGCACAATGGGGGCCGCACCCTCGGCCTGGAAACCCCACATCACCGGCGTCTTCGTGGCGACTGGCGCGATGGTCTCTCCCGCGTCGTTGACGTACGGAGCCGCGTACTCCTTGTACCCCTTCCAATAAGCCGTGATATTCCCGGCATTGCCCACGGGCAGCAAGTGATAGTCCGGTGCATCGCCCAGCACGTCCACGACCTCGAATGAACCCGTCTTCTGCCCCTCGATGCGGGCAGGATTCACGGAATTGACCAAGAACACCGGGTAGCTCTCCGCGAGTTTGCGGGCGGCCTCGAGGCAGTTGTCGAAGTTGCCCTCGACCTGGAGCAGCTCGGCTCCGTGCGCGATCGCCTGCGACAGTTTGCCCATCGCGATCTTTCCGTCCGGCACGAGAACGCCGCACTTGAGCCCGGCCTGGGTCGCGTATGCGGCGGCGGATGCTGAGGTATTGCCCGTCGAAGCGCAGACCACGGCTTCGGCCCCTTGCTCCTTGGCGGCGGTAATGGCCATCGTCATGCCGCGGTCCTTGAATGATCCTGTCGGATTCATTCCCTCGAACTTGATGTAGACCTCGTTGCCGGTGTGTTCGGAGAGCTTGGGCGCGCGGATCAGGGGGGTTCCGCCTTCGCCGAGCGTCACGATCTCGGTCTCGTCGGTCACGGGGAGCCGATCGCGGTACTCGTGGACGACCCCTCGCCAGACGTGTGCCATGGATTTCCTTTTCTGTGTTGAACGGGACCGGGTCAGTGCCCGGGCGGACGGGTGGAAAGTGTGTTCAGCCCTCGACCTGGATCACCGAGGTGACGTCATAGACCGTGGACAAGGAGGACAACTCGTCGATCGTGGACCGGAGGCTTTCGTCGCTGGTCTTGTGGGTCACGATGCGGATCGTGGCGTGGTCGCCCTCGACGTCCTCCTCTTCCCGATGTTTGGTCTGGTGCATGGTCTGGATCGAGACGCCGTGTTCGGCGAACACGTTCGCGATGGCTGCCAGCACCCCCAGCTTGTCCCTCACTCGCAGACCCACGGTGTACCGGGAGACGACGTTGGACAGCGACGTCGCCTTCAGCCCGGCATAGGACGAGTCCGGGATACCCGGTCCGCCGAGGACCGACCGGCGTGCCAGTGAGACGAAATCACCCAGCACCGCCGAGGCCGTGGGCGCTCCCCCGGCGCCCGGACCGTAGAACATGAGTTCTCCGGCGTCGCGGGATTCGACGAAGACCGCGTTGTAGGCGTCCCGGACGCTGGCCAACGGATGGGACCGAGGGATGAGCGTCGGATTGACGCGAATGTTGACGCCGTCCCCGTCAAGCTCGCACACGGAGAGCAGTTTGATCACGTAGCCGTCTTCGGCCGCGGCGGCGACGTCGCCGGCCGTGATGTTTCTGATGCCCTGGCAGTGCACGTCGTCGATCGTGAACTCGGAGTGAAAGGCCAGTGAGGCGACGATCGCAGCCTTCGCCGCGGCGTCGAGACCGTCGACGTCGGCCGTGGGGTCCGCCTCCGCGTAGCCGAGATTCTGTGCCTCGCTCAGGGCGTCATCGAACTGGGCGCCCGTGGTATCCATCGCGTCCAGCATGAAGTTGGTGGTTCCGTTCATGATTCCGAGGACTCGGGTGACCCGGTCCCCCGCGAGCGAGTCTCTCAGCGGACGCAGAATCGGAATCGCACCGGCCACCGCCGCCTCGTACGAGAGCTGAGCACCGTTCTCCGCCGCGGCCCGGTGGAGTTCCGCGCCGTGCGCGGCCAGAAGGGCCTTGTTGCCCGAGACCACGTGCTTGCCCTGCTCCAAGGCCCGAAGGATGCGGGTCCGGGCGGGTTCCATGCCTCCGGTGAGTTCGATGACGACGTCGGCACCATCGATGAGGGTGTCCGCATCCGTGGTGTAGAGGTCCGGATCGGCCTGGTAGTCCCGCTCGGTCTCGAGCGAGCGGACGGCGATGCCGACCAGCTCCGGAACGGCGCCGATGCGTCGGGACAGTTCCCCGGTATCCTCCGTGAGGGCCTTCGCAACCTGCGAGCCCACGGTTCCGGCACCCAGGAGTGCCACCTTGATCGTCGATTCGGTCATAGTCTCTCCTATTGCGTAGGGATGCGTCCTCAGAGGGCGGCGTCCCTGGCGAAAAGGTCGTCTTCGGTCTCGCCACGCACGATGGTGCGCGGGGTCTGCCCGGACGACGTCGCGACGACTCCGGGCCGCGGCAGGTAGTTGTAGTTGCTCGACAGGGACCAGCAGTACGCCCCCGTCGCGGCGACCGCCAGGATGTCGCCGCTGCGCAGATCCGCAGGGAGATAGCAGTAGCGGACCAGAATGTCGCCGGATTCGCAGTGTTTGCCCACCACCCGGGACAGCACTTGTTCACCCAGCGGCTCCCGGTTGGCCAGGACCACGCTGTAGTCGGCGTCGTAGAGAACCGGACGCGCGTTGTCCGACATCCCGCCGTCGACCGCGACGTAACGCCTGACCTGAGTGCGACCGGACTCGGCATCGATCGCGACGTCCTTGATCGTGCCGACGGTGTACAGGGTCGTTCCGGCAGGCCCGCTCAGGGCACGTCCCGGCTCGATCGACAGGTGCGGGATCCGAAGCCCCAACGCCGAGCAGGACTTCGCCACGCTGTCCGCAAGGTCCCGGGCGATGTCCCGAGCCGGACGAGGCGCGTCCCCAGGAATGTATCCGATGCCGTATCCACCACCCAGGTCCAGCTCGGGGATGTCCCGCTCGATGCGGCCGGCGACCTCGGCGATGAACGAGAGGAGCCGCTCGGCCGCCAGGGCGAACCCGTCGGCCTCGAAAATCTGGGAGCCGATGTGGCAATGGAAACCGCGCAGGTCGATCCCGCCCAGCGCCTCCGCGACCAGGGCCGCCAGCATCGCCACCGAATCCGAAGAGGAGACGGCGGTTTCCGAGCGGAGCGCGGGATCGACGTCCCCCTCGGCCAGAGCGGCGGTCCCGTCGGCCAGTGAGAGACCGAATTTCTGGTCCTCGTGAGCCGTCGCGATGAAGTCGTGCGTTTCTGCGTGGACACCCGGGGTGATGCGGATCATCACCGGCGCGGTCATGTCCATGTCCCGCGCAATGCGGTCGATCTGGACCAGTTCCGGCACGGAGTCCGCAACGATCCTGCCGACGCCGTTCTCCAGGGCGCGCCGCATCTCCGACTCCGACTTGTTGTTGCCGTGCAGGGCGATGCGCTGGCCCGGCATGCCCGCGGCCAGGCCGAGGCCGAGCTCGCCGCCCGACGCGGTGTCCAAGTTGAGGCCCTCCTCCTGGGCCCACCGGACGACCGCGGCGCACAGGAACGACTTACCCGCGTAGTAGACGGAGACTTCCGCCCCGTGGTCGCCAAAGGCAGCTTCGAAGGCCTGCCGGTATTCCCGAGCGCGGCTTCTGAAGGTGTCCTCGGACCAGATGTATCCGGGGGTTCCGAATTCTTGGACCAGATCGGAGACGGTGTGCCCGTCGATGGTCAGCTCTCCACCGGTCGACCGCGCGAAGGACGGAGTCCAGATCTGAGGGTCGAGGGCGGCCGGGTCGGAGGGCAGCCGCAACCATTCGGGCACGGCGGCAGATGGTGAGTTCGCCATTTACATCCTCTCCGGTGCGGTCACGCCCAGCAGATGAAGACCGTTGGCCAGCACCTGGGTCACGGCGTCGTTCAGCGCAAGCCGCGTACGGTGCGTGTCGGTGATCTCCTCGGTGCCCTTCGGGGTCACCCGGCAGGCGTCGTACCAGCGGTGGTAGGCCCCGGCCAGGCGTTCGAGGTAACGGGCGACTCGGTGGGGTTCGCGGAATTCGGCCGACTCGACGTTCACGCTCGGGAACTGACCGAGCTCCGCCAGGAGATCCTCGTCGGCGGGTGTGTTGAGCAGCGCCGCGTCGAAGGTCTCGTCGGAACGCACGACGCCGGCATCGGCCGCGTTCCGGGCCACGGCGCACGTCCGGGCGTGAGCGTATTGGACGTAGAACACCGGGTTCTCGTTCGAGCGACGGGTCAGCAGGTCCAGGTCGATGTCGATATTCGAGTCGACCGAGAACCGGGTCAGGGAATACCGTGCGGCGTCCGTGCCGACGGCGTCGACCAGGTCCTCCAAGGTCACCACGGTTCCCGCACGCTTGGACATGCGCACGGCCTCGCCGTCCCTGACCAGGTTGACCATTTGGCCGATCATGACCTCGACGGCGTCCGGGTCGTCCCCGATGGCGGCCGCGGCGGCCTTGAGCCGCGCGATGTATCCGTGGTGGTCCGCCCCGAGCATGTAGATCGCCAGATGTGCACCGCGCGCCCGCTTGTCGGCGATGTAGGCGATGTCGCCGGCAATGTACGCGGCGTTGCCGTCGGACTTGATGACCACGCGGTCCTTGTCGTCCCCGTAGTCGGTCGAGCGCAACCACCACGCGCCGTCCGCGTGGTAGAGCTTGTCGCTGCCCTTGAGCTGCTCCAGGATCTTCTCGACCTGCCCCGATTCGAACAGCGAGTTCTCGTGGAAGTAGACGTCGAAGTCGACTCCGAAATCGTGCAGGGACTTCTTGATGTCCGCAAACATCATCTCGACCCCGTAGGACCGGAAAACCTCTTGCGGGTCGTCCGCTTCCAGCGCTTCGGGCACCTCGCGAAGGACGCGCTGGGCGATGTCCTCGATGTACTGGCCGCCGTAGCCGTCCTCGGGTGCCGGTTCCCGGCGCGCCTTGGCCAGGAGCGAGTTCGAGAAACGGTCGATCTGGGTTCCGTGGTCGTTGAAGTAGTATTCGCGGGTCACTTCGGCCCCGTTCGCCTCCAGAATGCGCGCCAGCGAATCACCGACGGCGGCCCAGCGGGTTCCACCCAGGTGGATCGGCCCCGTGGGGTTGGCCGAGACGAACTCCAGATTGATGTGCGTTCCCTCGAGTTTCGAAGAACGCCCGTACGCGGGCCCCGCAGCGAGAATGTTCTTGGCCAGGACACCGGCCGCGGCGGCGTCGAGAACTATATTCAGGAAGCCCGGGCCGGCAATGTCCACGCCCGAGACGCCGTCCACGGAAGCGATCCGCTCCGCCAGGACCTGCGCGACCTCGCGCGGATTCTTGCCGACCTTCTTGCCGAGTTGCAGAGCGATATTGGTGCTCCAGTCGCCGTGCGCCCGATTCTTGGGTCGTTCAACCCTCGTCTCGGGGAGTGTCTGGCCTTCGGACAGCACAAGCTGACCGGCGTCGATGGCCTCGTGCAGGCACGCGGAAATTGCTTCGGAGAGTTCTTCGGGAGTCACCCGGTCAGTCTACAAGGAATGCCGCGGCCGCCGATTTCGTGACGTGCCGGGGTCTGTCGGCTTCACTGCGCGTCGCGTGGATTTGTCCCTGCTCATTTCCTGATATGCTGTTCTGCGTTGCCCTCGTAGCTCAGTGGATAGAGCGCTTGCCTCCGGAGCAAGAAGTCGTAGGTTCGAATCCTATCGAGGGCACGGTCAAGACCCCGTCCCGCCCGAGCGGGAACGGGGTCGTTTCGTATCGAGTCGGACCGAGCGGAGACGTACCAATGATGAGCGGTTTCTACACTTCCGTGCAGGAAGAGGACCGCTCCTTCGATCTCCACTCCCCCGCTGTTCCGGTCTCCGGGCCCGCTCCCTTGGTCATTCATTTCCACGGAGGCGCGTGGCGATTCGGAGACAAGTCCTCGATGCTCTATTCGGTCAACGGGCAGCACAGGGTGCGCGAGCGCCTGCAGGCGAGCGGATATTTCGTGGCGTCGGTCAACTACCGCCTGTCCCATCGGGCACTGTTTCCCGCCCAGTTGCACGACGCCAAGTCCGCGGTGCGCTACTTTCGCGCCCACGCCGAACGATTCGGCATCGACCCTCACCGCATCGCGGTGTCCGGGGCCTCGGCCGGCGGACATCTCGCCCAGTTGCTCGCGGCGACTCCGGATTCCGGAAACGCTTACCTCGAGGGCCCCGATGCCGGCGTCGCCTCGAGCGACGTCGCCGGGGCCGTGAGCTTCTACGGCGTCAGCGACCTGCGCACCATATTCGACGACAGGATCGCCTGCGGTTTCCCGCACGATCATCCCGACGACGACGGCGCCGAAGCCAGGCTGCTCGGGTCCAGATACCCTGCCCCGGTGTCCACCGCGGCGGAGCAGGCGTGGGCATGGGCGCACCCTGTCGATTACGCGGAGGACACGGCGCTGGCTCCGGGGCACCGTCCGGTGTTCTACGTCCACGGGGCCGACGATTCCTGCGTTCCCTGGATCCAGTCCGGCAGTCCGCACCGCGCCCTGCGTGCACGCGGGGTGCCGACGTCGCTCGAGATCGTTCCGGACGCCGAGCACTCGGATGCACGTATTTTCCAGGACGAGGAGCGATTGCGCAGAATCGTCCGTTGGGTCGAGGAGCGATGCGCCCCAAACCTCGCCTGAAGGCTGCGGGATGCTCCACGAACCCCTGCCGGGCGATGACCCGTGTGGGTCGGGCCGATCGCACCGTGCGCTCCGCCCGGTAAACTGGGAGCAATATGTCTGACCAGCCCGTGCATTCCGAGCCCGTTCGCCGCCACATCACGTACCCCGAGTCCCTGCCCGTTTCGGCCCGCAGGGAAGACATCATGGATGCCATCCGGGACAACCAGGTCGTGGTGATCGCCGGCGAGACCGGTTCCGGCAAAACCACGCAGATCCCGAAGATGTGCCTCGATCTGGGCCTGGACGCCGACGGGATGGTCGGTCACACCCAGCCTCGCCGGCTCGCGGCCAGATCCGTGGCTGAACGGATCGCCGAGGAATTGGGCGAGGACCTGGGGCAAACGGTGGGCTACCAGGTCCGCTTCACCGCCGAAGTCGGCGAACAGACCTCGATCAAGCTCATGACCGACGGCATTCTGTTGGCGGAGATCCCCCACGACCCCCTCCTGAAGAAGTACTCCACCATCATCATCGATGAGGCGCACGAGCGGTCCCTGAACATCGACTTCATCCTGGGGTATCTGAAGAGAATCCTGCCGCAACGGCCTGATCTCAAGATCATCATCACGTCCGCGACCATCGATCCGGACCGATTCGCCCGCCATTTCGCCCCGAGCTTCGACCCCGTTGCCGAGCACACCGAGGACGAGCCGATGCCGGAGGACGCAGCCCCGGTCGTCGAAGTTTCCGGTCGCACCTATCCGGTGGAGATTCGCTACCGACCGCTCGAGGGCTCCGCCCAGTCCGACGACGACGCCGACGATCTCGACGCCGAAGACAGGGACCCCCTGGACGCTATCTGCGATGCCGTGCTGGAACTCAAGAATGAGGACCCCGGCGACATTCTGATCTTCTTCTCCGGCGAGCGCGAGATCCGGGACGCCGCCGACGCCCTCGAGGACCTCGCGAAGAAACACCGGTCACTGGCCGGGACGGAGATCCTGCCGCTGTTCGCGCGGTTGTCGATGTCCGAGCAGCACAAGGTTTTCCGGCCCTCCGGCAAGCCCCGGATCGTACTGGCCACCAACGTCGCGGAGACCTCGTTGACGGTTCCGGGGATCAAGTACGTGATTGATCCGGGGACCGCGCGCATCTCTCGTTACTCCGTGCGGACCAAGGTCCAACGCCTTCCCATCGAGAGAATCTCGCAGGCCAGCGCGAATCAGCGTTCGGGCCGTTGCGGTCGCGTGTCGGACGGCATCGCGATCCGGCTCTATTCCGAAGAGGATTTCCTCTCCCGGGCCGAGTTCACCGACCCTGAGATACTGCGCACGAATTTGGCGTCGGTCATCCTGCACACGATGTCGATCGGCGTCGTCCGCTCTCCCGGGGACATGGAGAGGTTCCCGTTCGTCCAGCCTCCGGCCAAGCGCTCGATATCCGACGGCGTCAACGTGCTGAGGGAGCTCGGCGCCCTCAAGGATTCCTCCGATCGGGACGCGGGTCGGGCCGGGAGGACCGGAAAGAGGGGTCGGTCGCGCGGTTCCAGGTCACCGTCTCCCCTGACCGCCGTCGGACGCAAGCTCTCGGCATTCCCCGTGGATCCGAGGCTCGGACGCATGATCGTTGCCGCTCAGGAACTGGGCGTTGCCAAGGAAGTCATGGTGCTGGCCGCCGCGCTGACGATCCAGGACCCGCGCGAGCGCCCGACCGAACAGCGGGCCCAGGCCGATGAACGCCACGCACGGTTCAAGGACGAGACCTCCGATTTCTCCGGGTATTTGCTGCTGTGGCAGTACCTCCAGGAAAAGCAGGCGGAGCTCTCTTCCTCCCAGTTCCGCAAGATGTGTCGGCGGGAGTACATCAACTATGTACGTGTTCGGGAGTGGCAGGACCTCTACGAACAGTTGCGGAACCTGGGCTCGCGGGCCGGGGTCAAGGTGTCCCGCGGTCGGAGCATTCGAGTGGGCGAAACCGAGGAGGCCGTCCACCGGTCCCTCTTGGCTGGCCTGTTGAGCCACATCGGTTTGAAGGACCAACGCAGGCACGAGTACCAGGGGGCGCGGGGAACACGCTTTTCGATCTTCCCCGGATCGTCCTTGTTCAAGAAGAATCCGGACTGGATCGTTTCCGCCGAACTCGTCGAGACGTCCAAATTGTGGGCCCGTGTCAATGCCTCGGTGGACCCGCGTTGGATCGAGGAAGCCGCCGGATCTCTGCTCAAGCACACGTACTCCGAGCCGTACTGGTCGGCCAAGCGCGGTTCGGTCATGGCCTACGACAAGGCCACGCTCTTCGGCGTTCCGGTAGTGGCCGATCGACCCGTCAACTACTGGCGCATCGACCCCGCCCTTTCCCGCGAGCTGTTCATCCGCAAGGCTCTGGTGGAGGGTGACTGGCGGACCAGGCACCGGTTCTTCCATCGCAATCAGAAACGGCTGGCCGAGATCGATCAGCTCGAGGCCCGGTTGCGCCGGCGTGATCTGCGGGTGGACGACGACGTCATCTTCGACTTCTACGACGCCCGCATTCCCGCGGACGTGGTCTCGGAACGCCACTTCGATCAGTGGTGGAAGAGAACTCGCCCACAGAACGAGCACCTGCTCGATCTGGATCCCGAAAACCTCATCGACGAGGAAGCCCGGGATTACGACGAATCCCAGTTCCCGAGGACCTGGGTCCTGCCGACCTCGGATTCGCAGTTGCGTCTGGACCTCACGTACGAGTTCGCACCGGCGGCCCCCGGAACCAGTCCGGAGGCCGACGGCGTATTCGTGCAGGTTCCGATCGTCTTCCTGAACCAGATCCAGCCCGAGCCGTTCGAGTGGTTGATTCCGGGGCTTCGTCACGAACTCGTGACCGCGCTGATCAAGTCGTTGCCCAAGGCCTCTCGGAAGAATTTTGTGCCGGCGCCCGACGTCGCCAGGCAGGCCGTCCAGGCCCTCGACGCCGACTTCGATCCGTTGCATGACGCGTTGCTGCCTTCCCTCGAGCTGGTTCTCCGACGCCTCAAGGGGTACGTGATACCTCCGGGTTCCTGGAACTGGGATGCAGTCCCCGACCACTTGCGCATGACTTTCCAGGTGCGCGGTTCCGGGAACAAGCTCCTTGGCGAGGGAAAGGACCTGATGGCGCTCCAGGAGGATCTGCGCCCGCAGATCCGGTCCGCGCTGGCCGCATCGCTGGGTGCCTCCCCGGACGCGCTGGCCCGGGTGGCTTCACAGGGCCAGGCCTCCGGCACGGGCGGATCCAGCACCGAGACGGGCGGGCCGGGATCCGGGACGTCGTCGGCGACTTCCGGGGCCTCGCAGAACACCCGACCCGGGTCGGGGCCCGCCTCGGGCTCGGGCGTCGTGGAGGTCTCCGGGTTGCACGACTGGCCGGACACGGATGTTCCGCCCAGGATTACCCGCACCATTGCTGGGCAACGCGTCGAAGGCTATCCCGGTCTCGTGGACGAGGGCCAGAGCGTCGCCGTGCGGGTCATGGCCTCCGAACACGAACGGGATCGGTCCCAGAGGCTGGCCACGATCCGGTTGCTCTCGCTGCGTGTGCCGTCCCCTCAGAAGTACGTGTCCGACCACCTGAAGAATGATGAGAAGATCGTCTTCACCCAGAATCCCCACGGATCGGTCGAATCGCTGATTGCGGACTGTACGGTCGCCGCCTTGGACAAGCTCACGCCCGAGACGGCGCCAAAGACCCGAAAGGAGTTCGAGGCACTGTTCCATGAGGTCCGTGCCGAGCTGATCGATACGGTCTTCGCGGTCACAAGTCTCGTCGCACGAATCCTCAAGACGGCCAATCAGGTGCGCAAGCAGCTCAAGACCTCGGCGTCGTTGGCGGTGATCAACAATGTCAACGACATGAAGGCCCAACTCGAGAGCCTGGTCTATCCCGGATTCGTGGCAGCCACGGGGTACGACCGGCTCGTTCACGTGCCCCGTTACCTCGATGGGATGAGCCGGAGGATCGAGAAGATGGGCGAGCGCCTCTCCAAGGACACGACGTCGATGCTCGAAGTCCAGGCTCTGGAGGACGAGTACGACGCCGCTGCGGAGAAGTACTCGATCGACGGAGTCGTTCCCCCTCCGCTGGCCGATGTCGGATGGATGATCGAGGAGCTCCGGGTCAGCTACTTCGCCCAGGAACTCGGTACGGCCCGACCCGTCTCCGTGCAGAGGATCCGCAAGGCGCAGAAACAGGCGATCGAAAAGATCGCCCACGCCTGAGGCCCCGTCCCGGCCGTTGCCCGGGACCCGTCATCAGGTTCCGGCGCCCCGTTTGAGATACCGCAGGACCGCGGTGACCCGCCGGTGCACGTCATCGGCCTCGGTCAGCCCGAGCTTCGCGAATATTCTCTGGCAGTGTTTCTCGACCCCGCCCTCACCGATGCAGAGGGCCTCGGCGATCCCGGCGTTGGTGTGCCCTTCGGCCATGAGCCCCAGCACCTCGGTCTCACGGGCCGTCAACGAGGCGAGCGACGCGTCGCCATGCCTGTCGCGGAGCAGGAGTTGCTGGACCACGTGCGGATCCAGCACCGTCCCGCCGTCGGCAACACGGCGGCACGAGTCCAGGAAGGCGTCGATGTCCGAGACGCGGTCCTTCAACACGTAGCCGATGGATCCCGTGCCCGAGGCAACCAAGTCTTCGGCGTAGGCGAGAACCACGTATTGGCTCAGCAACAGGATCGGAGCATTGGGGTGTTCATGGCGCACGTCCACGCTGGCGCGCAGTCCCTCATCCGTATGGGAGGGCGGCATGCGGATGTCGCACACCGTCAGGTCCGGCTCCAGCTCGAGCGCGGCCTTTTTCATCGAGGGACCGTCCTCGACATCGGCGACGACCTCGTGGCCGTCGTCCTCGAGAATGAGCCTGAGCCCCTGCCGCAAGAGCGCCGAATCGTCAGCAATTACTATTCGCACGGTATGACTCCCCTGATGAGGGTTCCTTCCCCGGCCGGGGATTCGACAAAGAGCTCGCCGTCGACGCCGCGCAGACGATCCTCCAGCCCGGCCAGCCCGTGGCCCTTCGCAACGGAGGCGCCCCCGACGCCGTCGTCGCGGACTTCGACGACGAGGCGACCGCCCTCCTGACGAACCGTCACGAGGGCTTCCGAAGCACCGGAATGCTTGTTGACGTTCACCAGAGCCTCGGAGACCAGGAAGTAGGCGGGCAGCTCCACGTGGGACGGGGTGGTTTCGTCCGCGTCCCACCGGAGGGCCACGGGAACGCCGGAACGGACCAAGGATTCGCTGACCGCGGCACGAAGGCCCCGGTCCACCAGCAGGGCCGGCGCGATGCCCCGCGACAACTGGCGAAGCTCCTGGAGTGTCTCCTGATTCTGTGCGCCGGCCTCCCGGAGAATGCGGTCGGCCTTCTCCGGATCCGTGGATACGAAACGCCGGGCCCTGGAGATGTCCATGCCGAGTCGCACGAGTCGCTGTTGCGGGCCATCGTGGATGTCGCGTTCGAGGCGTCGGAGGGACTCCCCTTCTGCCCGCCGAGCGGCGGCCCGGGACCCCTGCAATGAGGCGACCCGGTGGCGCGCGGATTCCGGCAAGCACAACATGGCCGAGGACAGTTCGGACCGAATTCCGGCCAGCCCGAGGGTCAGCCACGGCAGGGTCGCCAAGAACACGAGAGCCAGGACCACGTAGCCGAACGCCTCGGTGAGGTACGGGTGATCGGACACGAACGGAATTCCCGTGTGCGACCAGGAGAGCAGGTCAGCCAGGGACCCGTAGTTCAGCGGATTGTCCGAACCGGACCGGATCATCAACGTGATCGGACCGGCAATTCCCGCCAAGACCACGCACCACCAGGCGAAGATCACCCAGAAGACGACCGTGGAGACCACGAAGTCCACCAGAATCCACGCAATATTCATCCACGACTGTCCGTGTCCGGCGTCGGCCTTCAACCTGTCGATCAGGCCCTCGCCGTGACGCGGCGGAATGGGCCGTCGCAACGGCCGGCCCCGGAGCCACGCGACCTGGCTCCTCTCGACCCAGCTGACCCCTCGACCGTAATAGATCGCTCCCCACAGCAGGAACACGCCGAGGAAGAAAACGGGCAGCATCCCGACCCCCGCGCTCAGCAGCGTGACGGCCACGACGAAGGAAATAAGGGACAGGGGAAAACTGCCGAGCAGGTACACGCTCGCGCGGCCCCATCGGCGCACCCAGGAAACACCCCGGGCTCTGGGGACCGTCTCCTGGAGGCCATCTCCATTCCCCCACCGTGGGTCGGTCACGGAGTCGGATTCTTCGCTCATGTCATCGGCAAATGCGTTCATGGTTCCATCGTCGTGACAGCGTCGTCTCCGGACCATCCGACCAGCTGGTCAATATGGTGTCGGGCCAGCCCGACGGGCGCTTCCGGCCGACCCCTCGGCGTCGACGCCGGCTCGGACCGTCAGCCGACCTCTGCCTCGGAGTGCCCGGCTCGGGTGAGCGCGTCACGAATCGATGCGGCGGCCGCATCCATGGCGTCCTGGTCGGGATCGTTGTCCACCTGATCGAAGCTGAACTCTTCGATCGAGTTGGTCGGCCAGACGTGCAGATGTGCGTGGGGAACCTCAAAGCCTTGAATCATGAGCCCGACGCGAACCGGGTCGTAGACCTCGTTGATCGCCTGACCGATGGTCCGGCACACGGCCATCAGGTGCAGGGCAAGATCTTGAGGAAGGTCGACCCAGTGGTCGATCTCCTCACGAGGCACCACGAGCACGTGGCCCATGGACAACGGTGCGATGGAAAGGAAGCCCACGGCCTTGTCGTCCTTCCAGACAAAGCGGCCGGGCAGATCTCCTTCGATGATTTTGGTGAATACGGTGCTCACGGTGTTTCCTCCAGGTCGACTGACTCGTACGGGTCCAGGCGCGCGTACGATGTGCCGTACTTTCCGCCGAAATTCTTCAGGTGGTTGTTCAGCATCGCCAGGCCGTTCTCCGCCAGGAGACCGTCATGGATGGGATACGCGTGGTCGGCGCCGACGGAGATCACGAAGTCCACCACTTCGTGCAACTTGTTCCACGGTGCGTGAATCGGCACCAGGAGGTCCCGTACGTGGATGCCGTCGGGAACGATGAGACTGTCTCCCGGGTGATACAGAGTTTCGTCGATCATGAAACCGATGTTCTCGACGATCGGCACGAGGGGATGGATCAGAGCGTGCTGACCACCAAAGGTCCGGACCGAGAACGGCGAAAGATCGAAGGCCTCTTCGCCGCGCACCTCGTGCACGCGGTCGGGGGCTGATACGGCGCTCTTGATGACGCGGGCGATCGAACCGGGAGCATGGACCTGGACGCCCGGATGCTGGTCGAGAAATTCGTTGACGATGTCGGCGTCGTAGTGGTCCGGGTGCTCGTGGGTCACGAGGATGTGGTCGACGCCGTCCAGCGCCGTCCTGAGTTCCTCGGCTGTCGAGAAATTACCCGGGTCGAGGACCAGGACGGAACCGTCCTTGTCCAGGCGGATGCACGAATGCGTGAACTTGGTGAGTCGCATGACACCCAGACTATCTCGCCGGCACCATCACGGCGAAGGGGCTTGTCGGAGCCGTTACGCCCTGCGCGATGGACGACCTCGTCGCACCTAGAATGTGCACAATGGGATGCGGCGGTGAACCGCAACCGACCGGGCTGGGACGAGCCCGCTCCAGGAACCGGCAGAAAGAGGGACTAGCATGGCGGCGCAACGACCCGCGCACGAGGGACGCGAGAGGTCCGCCGACGTACGCTCCAGCCAGGAGCACCGCAATACGCGTCAGCGCAGGACCGTGGTGGAGGCCCTCGACACCCTGGAAGACTTCCATTCGGCGCAGGATTTCCACCGCATCGTCGCCGACCGGGGCGGACGGGTCTCCCTGGCGACGGTGTACCGAATTCTCCAGTCCCTCGAGGACACCGGAGACGTGGACGTGGTGCAGGGCGACGACGGCCAGGCCCTTTACCGCAAGTGCTCGGCCGACGACCACCATCACCACTTGTTGTGCAGGCGTTGTGGCGCGGCCGAGGACATCGAGGCCGACGTCGTCGAGCGCTGGGCCGAGCAGGTGGGAGCCGCATCCGGCTATACCCAGATCGCCCACACCATCGAGCTGACGGGCTTGTGCGCTCAGTGCACCCGCGAGGTCGCCGGCTCCTCCTGATTCTCCGGAACGGAAATCCTGCCCGAGCCGGTCCTACGGCGCCGCACCACGGCGATTCCCCGGCACACGATGTAGATCAGGAACGAAATCGTGGTCACGTAGGGACTGATCGGCAGGGACCCCGCGAGCGCGAGCATGATCCCGCCCACGGTGGAGATCTCGGCGAACACGATGGACAGCACGACCGCCTTGACCGGTGATGCGGTCAGTTGGATCGCCGCGGCCGCCGGGGTGATCAGGAGTGCCAGGACCAGCAGGGAACCGACGACCTGCACCGAGAGGGCCACCGAGATGCCCAGCAGAAGCATGAAGACCATGGCCAGTCCACGGAGCGGGACACCTTTTGCGGTCGCGACGTCCGGGTCGAGACTCGCGAACGTCAGCGGCCTCCAGACCGCGAGCAACCCGCCGATGACGACGACCGCTCCGATCACCATCTCGGAAACCTGGGCCGCGTCCACGGACACGATCTGTCCCGTGAGCAACGAGAACTTGTTCGCTGACCGTCCCTGGTACAGGGACAGGAACAGGATCCCCAGACCCAGGCCGAATGGCATCAACACCCCGATGAACGAGCTGTTGTGACTCGCCCTCGCCCCCAGGATTCCGATGATGGCGGCCGCGGCGATCGACCCGACGAGTGAACCGGTGATCACGTCGAAACCGAAGAAGAGGAACAACGCGGCCCCTGCGAAGGACAGCTCCGCGATGCCGTGCACCGCAAAGGACCCGTCGCGCATCATCACGAAGGTTCCGATGAAACCACCGATGAGGGCGAGCACGGCGCCCGCCACGATGGACTGGCTGAGCAGCGAGAACAATGCGCCGTAGTCCTCGAAGACGAAGATGCGCCCCAGGACGTCTCCTGCGGCGAGCATGCTGGGGGCGATGGTATCGATCGGCATCAGGCTTCCCCTCCGACGTCGTGGGCATGGCAGTCGTTTCCTGGCGCTTCGGACGCAGCTCCCGACCCGACGACGACGTAGCGTCCGTCGACTCGCAAGACTTGAACCGGCGCCCCATAGACCCGGCTCAGGGTTTCGGTGGTCATGACGTCCTCGACGCTTCCCACCGTGAACCGTCCATTGGCCAGGTAGAGCACTCGGTCGACGTCGTCGATGATCGGGTTGATCTCGTGGGTCACGAACACGACCGTCGCCCCGGACTCGCGGCGGTACTCCTCGATCAGTTGACTGACCGCGCTCTGGTGTCGCAGGTCGAGGGACAGCAAGGCCTCATCGCAGAGCAGGAGTCTCGGCCTGGAGGCGAGGGCCTGGGCCACCCGCAGTCGTTGTTGTTCGCCACCGGAGAGAAGGCCGATCGGGACCGCGGCGTATTCGGTCGCGCCGACGCGCTCCAGCAATTCGTCGACGCGAGCCTTGCGACGGCGGGACGGGAATCCGGGGCCCCAACGATGGCCGTCCAGCCCCAGTCCCACCAGGTCTCGGGCCCGAAGGGGCGTGTCCGGCCCGAAGGCACGTTGTTGCGGCACGTAACCGATGCGGGGATTTCCCCGCCGGACGCCGTCTCCCAGCACGCGGACGGATCCCCCGGAGAGAGGCAGCAGCCCGAGAAGGGTTTTGAGGAATGTCGACTTGCCGGAGCCGTTGGGTCCGAGCACGGCGAAGTACTCCCCCTGGTCAATCTCCAGCGTCAGATCCTTCCACAGCGTCCGGTCCCCGAAGGACAGGGCGGCCGCCTCGAGCTCGACGCTCGGCGTGCGGTGTTCGGACACGGTGAATACTCCTTGACGGATCGGTATGGGACACGGCAGACGGTGACGCCGCCCCGAACCGGGGCGGCGTCACCGTGCGTCGTGAATGATTGTGCTAGTTCTTCTTCTCCAGAGCCTTGGACACGTTGTCGAGGTTCTTGTTCATCCAGTCGACGTAGTTCTCGCCATCGGGCAAGGTCTCGGTGAAGGAGACGGTCGGAACGTCCTGTTCCTCGGCGTAGGTCTTGATGTCCTTGGTCTGAGAGGACTCGGTCTGTGAGTTGAAGCCCAGCATCGCGATGTTTCCGGACGCCAGCTGGTCCTTCATGGACTTGATGACGGACGCCGGAGCATCCGTGTCTCCCTCGATGGCTTCGTAGAAGTCGCTCGAGGTGGCGTCCTTCAGCCCGGCGTCCTCCAAAAGGTATCCCGGAACGGGCTCGGTGGCCAGGTACTCGCGCCCCTGTCCGTTGAGCCCCGCTGCCCGGTCCTTGACCTTGTCGATCTCGTCGGCCACGTGGTCTCCGCGCTGGGTGTAGTCATCCTTGTGGTCCTTGTCGAGACTGCCCAGCTCCTCGGCCACCTTGTGGCTGACCTTGGCCATGACCTCGGGGTTGTACCAGACATGCTCGTTGAAGGACCCGTGGTCGTGGTCGTGGTGTTCCTCGGCAGCCGAATCCTCGTCGTGGTCGTGGTGATGGTCCTCCGCGGCCTCGTCCGCACCGGGCAGGCCGGACAGCTTGACCGCGTCGATCTTCGTCGCCTTCGAATCCTTGCTGATGTCGTCCATGAAGGCGTCGTATCCGCCGCCGTTCTCGACGATCAGGTCTGCGTCCTTGACCTTCAGGCGGTCTTGCGAGGTTGCTTCGTAGGAGTGCGGGTCCTGGCTGGTCGAATCGATGACGGGTTTGACGTCGACGTCGTCACCCGCGACCGACTTGACGATGTCGGAGTAGACGTTCGTGGACGTCACCACGGTGAGCTTGTCGTCGTCCTTCGTCGACTCCGAGTTCGCACTCGAGCAACCGCTCAGTGCGATCCCGCAGGCTGCCGCGACCGCCACCGTCTTCATCCAGCCCGTTCCGCGCATGTATGTCTCCTTGATCTAGAAGTTCGTTAAGCGAACGAATCGCATCTGCAAGAAGTCTACTCAGATGCGAATCGTTCACAATTTAGCGCGGACTTATGTATTCTTCGGTGGTCGCGGCCTCTTGGCCGCCGCGGTCGACTCGTTGTCCCCGACCCCACGGCCCCGTCCGCGGCGGGCACGGGAGGCATCCGAGACCCCGACGGGCTGGGACTCATCGCGGTACGGCGTGCCCGTCCGTCGGTGGTCCATGGCCTGCGTCGAGTCCTTGATCTCTCCGATCAGCTCTTCCAGGACGTCTTCCAGGAACAGCACCCCGATGGTGTCTCCCCCGCGCGCGATGACGCGGGCCACGTGCCCGTGGGTGCGCTGCATCGACCCGAGCGCGGCTTCAACGGTCGTGTCCGGCCGCAGGTTGATGAGTGAGCGAACGCGGGTCAGCGGAGTGGGCCGTCGATACCTTTCGTCCGGAATCGAGAGAACGTCCTTGACGTGCAGGTAACCGAGGTAGCTGCCGTCCTCGGACCGGAGCACGAACCGCGAGAAGCCGGTTCGGCCCACGGCCTTCTCCAGATCGTGCGGGGAGCAGTCGGAGGGCAGGGTCACCAGCCGGTCCACCGGCACCATGACGTCTCCGACGCTCTTCTCCGAGAACTCCAGGGCGCCCGAGAGCATCCCGTCCGCGTCAGTGACGAGGCCCTCGGCGGTCGACTCTTCGACGATGGTCTGCAACTCCTCGAGCGTGAAGGTCGAGGAGACCTCGTCCTTGGGATCGACCTTCATGAGCCTGAGCGCGGCGTTCGCGAGCCAGTTCAGGAAAACGATGACCGGTTTGACCGCGTGCGAGATCATCACCAGCGGAGGAGCCAGGATCAACGCGGCCTTGTCGGCCACCGACACCGAGATATTCTTCGGAACCATCTCGCCGAAGATCACGTGCAGGAACGTGACCACCAGGAGCGCCAGAAGGAACCCGATGCCGTCCGCCGCCGACGTCGGAACGCCGAGGTGGGTCAGGGGCAGGGCCACGAGATGGTGGACTGCCGGTTCGGCCACATTCAGGATCAGCAGGGAACAGACCGTGATGCCCAGCTGGCAGCACGCCAGCATGAGAGACACGTGTTCCATCGCTCTCAGTGCGGTCTGCGCACGCTTGTTGCCGTTCTCGGCCAGCGGCTCGATCTGTGACCGCCGGGCGGACATGATGGCGAATTCGCCGCCGACGAAGAACGCGTTGCCGGCGAGCAGGACCACGAGCAGAGCGAGAGAACCCCAGTCGTTCATCGTGAGCCCCCGTTCGTTGCGAGCGAGCGGTCTGAGCCGTCGACGGCCCGCCGCGGCCCGAGGTCTTCCTTGATCGTCTCGTCGGCGTCGTGGGAGGACGGCGTGAACAGGATCCTGTCGACGCGGCGGTGGTCCATGCGCTCGACCTCGAGGATTCCGGTCTCGATCGGCACGGTGTCGCCTACCTCCGGGATCCGTCCGAGCCGGTCCATCATGAATCCGCCCATTGTCTCGAAGGCCGGATCGTCGTCGACGTCCAGCGGGGTCACCTTCTCGGTCACCTCGTCGGGGCGCAGCAGGCCGGGGAAATGCCAGCGGCCGTCGGCGGTCTCGAGCACGCCGGGAACTGCCCTGTCGTGCTCGTCCGCCACCTCGCCGACGATCTCTTCGACGAGGTCCTCGAGCGTCGTGATCCCCGCGGTACCGCCGTACTCGTCCAGGACGACGGCGACTTGCAGGGCCGATTCCCTCAACTGGCGCAACAACGCGTCGAGGTGAATCGTCTCGGGAACGCGCAGGACGTCGTCCATGAGCGCCCCGGCCTGGACCGTGTCCCTCCGCTCATTGGGAACGCCCACCGCGCGCTTGATGTGGACGACTCCCTTGACGTCGTCCTGGTCCTCCTCGTACAGGGGAAAACGCGAGTGCCCCGTCCGACGCGCTTCGTCGATGATCTCGTTGACCGTGGCCGTGGTCGGGAGCATCACGACCTGTCGGCGCGCCGTCATGACGTCCGACGCGGTGTGTTCGGAGAAATTCAGGGTCCGCGCCACGAAGTTGGCGGTTCCTGCGTCCAGAGTGCCCAGGTCCGCGGATCGCCGGACCATTGAGGAGAGCTCCTCGGGTGACCGGGCCCCGGAAAGTTCTTCCTTTGCTTCCAGGCCCATGAGGTGCAGGATCTTGTTGGCCGTCCCGTTCATGACCACCACGAAGGGCTTCATGACGGCGGTGAAGGCGAGTTGGTACCTCGCGAGCGCTCGTCCGATCTTGTAGGACTCGGCGATCGAGAGGTTCTTGGGGATCAACTCGCCCAAGGCCATCGAGAGCAGGGTCGCCACGAGCATCGAGACCACCAGGGTCACCGCGGAGGCGATGCCGGTGGGGATTCCCCACCCATCGACCGTCTCGCGCAATAGTCCCTGGATGCCGACGTCGAGCGTGTAGCCGGTCAGCAGTGTCGTGATCGTGATGCCCAGCTGGCAACTCGACAACTGGGTCGACAAGGATTTCAGGCAACGGAGCAGTGGTTCGGCTCGCCGGTCGCCGTCCTGGATATGCCGCACGACAGTCGGCTGGTCCAGCGCCACGAGAGAGAACTCGACCGCGACGAAGAACCCGGTTCCCAGGATCAGAAGGATACCGGCGAGGATGAGTAACCATTCCACGGTGTTAATTCACCATCCCGCGGAAATGGTGGCGCGCTGAAGGCGGCCCGGAGCAAGAGCAACTAAAAGGGTCGTCCATAAGGGTTTCAGTGTAGCGCGGAGAATCCCCCGAAGGTATGGAAAGAGCCTGGGAGTCCGGGGTTTTCGATCCGAGCGAACACGGAGGGACGCTCGGGGTCGCTCCGGTGCGCGCCCGAGACGGGTGCCTCGGGCGCATGCCGAAGGTCAGACCAGCCAGGACTGGGAGCGCGCACGCCCTTCGTCGTACCCGGATGCGGCCTGGACCCCGACGACGGCACGGTCATGGAACTCTTGCAGGTCCGAAGCGCCCGCGTAGGTCATGGAGGATCGCAGACCCGCCGTGATTTTGTCGACGATGTCCTCCGCACTAGGGCTCGCAGAATCGATGTACATCGTCGAGTTGGAGATCCCTTCCTCGAACATGGCCTTCCGGGCACGAGTGAACGGGTCTTCCTGCCGTGTCCGGTGTTTGACGGCCCTGGTCGAGGCCATGCCGAAGCTCTCCTTGTAGAGGCGGCCGTCATCGTCCCGGTGCAGTTCGCCCGGCGACTCGAAGGTTCCCGCGAGCCATGAGCCCACCATGACCTGGCTCGCGCCGGCGGCCAGCGCGAGGGCGACGTCGCGCGGATGCTTGACCCCGCCGTCGGCCCACACGTGTTTGCCCATTTCGCGCGCAGCGCTCGCGCATTCCAGAACCGCGCTGAACTGCGGACGCCCCACGGCCGTCATCATTCGGGTCGTGCACATGGCCCCCGGTCCCACACCGACCTTGACGATGTCCGCCCCAGCCTCGATGAGGTCCCGCGTTCCGTTCGCGGAGACCACGTTTCCGGCCACAATCGGGACCTCGGGCTCGAGAGACTTCACCGCGGCGAGAGCATCGAACATCTTCTTCTGGTGTCCGTGGGCGGTGTCGACCACCAGCACGTCCGCGCCCGCACGGAGGAGGCCCTCGGCTTTGGCCGCGACGTCGCCGTTGATTCCGACGGCCGCTCCCGCGATCAGGGAGCCCTGGGCGTCGAGGGCGGGCCGGTAGGTGGCGGCACGAACGGCACCGGAGGTCGACATGACCCCGGCGTAGAGTCCCTCGCGAACCACGACAGCCAGTTCGATGCCCAGCTCTTCGCACTCGCCGAATACTTGTCGCAGCGCCGCGTTGCGCTCTGCGCTGCCCCATGCGGCGTCGGGAGCCAGATCGGACGCGTCGAGGAGAAGGGGAATCGGGTGCATGACCGACTCGACCGAGGCGGCGGGGTCCTCATTCTGGCTCTCGTCCCGCCGGAGGATACCCACGGGGCGGCCGTCCTCATCGACGACGACGGCCTCGTCAAAACGCCGGTCGCCCAGACGACGCAACGCATGATCGATCGAAGTATCCGGCGAGACGATCACGGCCGACTCGAGCAGAGGGTCGGCACCCTTGACTTCCTCGATGATGCGTTGCGCCGCGTCGGCGGGAACGTCCTGGGGCAAGATGGCCAAACCGCCGCGTCGGGCCAGAGTTTCCATCATCCGGGCGCCGGAGACGGCGGTCATATTCGCGGCCACGAGGGGGACCGTGGTGTCGGTCCCGTCCTGTGTTCCGAGGTCGGCGTCGAAGCGGGACGAAACCTCGGAGCGTGAGGGAACGAGAAAGACGTCGTTGTACGTCAGGTCGGTCGTGGGAGAATTCAGAAATCGCACTTGCCCCATGCTACCCAGGCCCGACGGATTCCGATACAGAGCCGACCACGCTGTGGACAAGCGTGCCCATACCGTGTCGGCCGACACATGGTCGCGTGATGTCCCGATCTCGGTCGTGACACAGCCCGTATTCGGGTGGATAACGTCGACTGAACCCTAATAGACTCGACCCGAGAGGTTGCGCCATCTCGCACTGTCGCGAGATCTTCGGCGGCTCCCTGGGGCCTGCTCGCCCCGAGAACCACCGCGCTTCGGCGGCATCCGGAATTCGGTAGGATCCACAAGAGGATACGGAAGGCTGAGCAGTTCAGCCCTGCCGGCATAAACAGCTAATGGAAGAGGCGTGAAGCTAGTGCCAGATCAGCCACATCACCAGATCCCTGAGGAATTTGCGGGTAACGAATGGCTCGTGGACGAGCTCTTCGAAAAGTACCAGCAGGACAAGAACTCGGTGGACAAGAAGTGGTGGCCCATCTTCGAATCCATGCAGGAGCAGGACAGCGGATCCTCAGCGGGTACCGACAAGAACACGGAGAAGTCTGCACGACAGGCTCCCGCAGAACCCCAGGCGGACAAGTCTCAGGCCGCCAAGCCCCAGGCCGCGCCGAGCAAGCCCGCGGCCACGACGCAGGCCGCGTCCTCCCAGCCGGAGCGGAAGTCCTCGCAGCCCGCGCAGAGCGCTGAGACCCCCAAGGCCGGTGCCAAGAAGGAAACCGACGCACCCCAGCAGGCGGGTGCGGACGCCAAGGAGTCTCCCACCACCAAGCGCCCGATCCCGGCACAGTTGCCGGAGGGCGGCAAGAACGACGTCGAGACCGAAGAGGACCGCGTCGAGACCCTCCGGGGCCCTGGCAAGGCCGTGGTCACGAACATGGAGGAGTCCCTCTCCGTTCCGACCGCAACCACGGTTCGCGCCGTGCCCGCCAAGGTCTTGATCGACAACCGCATGCTGATCAACGATTACCTCCGCCGGTCCCGAGGCGGCAAGGTCTCCTTCACCCACATCATCGGTTATGCGGTGGTCAAGGCGCTCAAGGCCTTCCCGTCGCAGAACGTCGTGTACGGCCAGAATGACAAGGGCAAGCCCGCGGCCATCCACCCCGCGCACATCAATTTCGGCCTGGCCATCGACATGCCCAAGCCGGACGGCTCCCGCAATCTCGTGGTTCCGAACATCAAGAAGGCCGAGAACCTCAACTTCGCCGAGTTCTGGAACGCCTACGAGGACATGGTCAAGCGGGCCAGGGACAACAAGCTCTCGGTCGAAGACTTCAAGGGAACCACCGCTTCGCTGACCAACCCGGGCGGAATCGGTACCGTCCACTCGGTGCCCCGCCTCTCCGCCGGCCAGGCGTGCATCATCGGCGTCGGCGCCTTGGACTACCCGGCCGAGCGCCGTGGGACCTCCCCCAAGACCCTGGCGCGGGAAGGCGTCTCGAAGATCCTGACCCTGACCTCGACCTACGATCACCGCGTGATCCAGGGTGCGGGATCCGGCGAGTTCCTGAAACTCATTGATCAGTATCTGCTCGGCGAGCACGGCTTCTATGACGAAATCTTCGAGGTCCTGCGCATCCCGTTCGAACCGGTCCGTTGGGCCGTGGACAACCAGGTCAACCCGGAA
Organism: Kocuria sp.; assembly: GCA_030454085.1. Classification (GTDB taxonomy): domain Bacteria; phylum Actinomycetota; class Actinomycetes; order Actinomycetales; family Micrococcaceae; genus Rothia. Next base: position 3,696 of record JAKDJD010000025.1, on the reverse strand, counting down.
GAAGAGGTCAACAAGGTTGCCCGGATCCAGCAGCTGATTCACGCCTACCGGGTCCGCGGCCACCTGATCGCCGAGGTCAACCCGTTGGAATACGTGATGCGCAAGCATCCTGATCTCAACATCGCGACCTACGGCCTGACCTTGTGGGACCTCGACCGCGAATGGCCCACGGGTGGCTTCGGGGACGCCCCCAAGCTCTCCCTCCGCAACATCCTCGAGCTCCTGCGCGACGCCTACTGCCGCACACTGGCCGTCGAGTACATGCACATCGAATCGCCGAGCGAACGCCAGTGGTTCCAGCAACAACTCGAGCATGGGTACACCAAGCCCAGCCGCGACGAGCAGTTGCGCATCCTGGGCAAGCTCAATGCGGCGGAAGCCTTCGAGACCTTCCTGCAGACCAAGTACATCGGCCAGAAGCGTTTCTCCCTCGAGGGCGGCGAGTCCCTGATCCCGTTGCTCGACTCGATCATCTCGGGCGCCGCGGACGACGGTCTCGCCGGAGTCGGCATCGGCATGGCCCACCGCGGTCGCCTGAACGTGCTGACCAATATCGCCGGCAAGTCCTACGCCCAGGTCTTCCGCGAGTTCGAGGGCGAGCAGGATCCCCGCCTCGTCGGCGGCTCCGGCGACGTCAAGTACCACCTCGGTACGGAAGGCGTGTTCACCTCCGACGGCGGCAACGAAACACAGGTCTACCTCGCCGCGAACCCGTCCCACCTCGAAGCAGTGAATCCGATCCTCGAAGGCATCGTGCGTGCCAAGCAGGATCTCCTGGACGAGGGCGGCGACTCGGAGAACTCCTACGGCGTGCTGCCGATCCTGGTCCACGGCGACGCCGCATTCGCCGGTCAGGGCATCGTGGCCGAGACCATGCAGATGTCGCAGCTGCGCGGCTACAAGGTCGGCGGCACGGTGCACATCGTGGTCAACAACCAGGTCGGTTTCACCACGACGCCGGGCGAGGGCCGCTCCTCGACGTACTCGACCGACGTCGCCCGCATGATCCAGGCGCCGGTCTTCCATGTGAACGCGGACGACCCCGAGGCCGTGGTCCGTGTGGGCCAGCTGGCCTTCGAATACCGCCAGCGGTTCAACAAGGATGTCGTGATCGATCTCGTGTGCTACCGCCGTCGCGGCCACAACGAGGCGGACGACCCGTCAATGACGCAGCCGATGATGTACCAGCTGATCGAGGCCAAGCGCTCGACCCGCAAGCTGTACACGGAATCCCTGGTCGGTCGCGGTGACATCACCCAGGACGAGGCGGACCGCGCGCTCCAGGACTACCAGGAACGTCTCGAGCGCGTCTTCACCGAAACCCACGAGGCCCAGACCTCATCGGCCCCCCTCGTCACCGGGGACGCCGCCGCGGTGTCGAATATCGAACGCCCTGCGGCCCAGCAGATCGAGGACTCCGTCTACTCCCCCGACACCACCGCGGTCTCGAAGGACGTCGTCGCCCGCGTGGGCGAGGTCCACAACGAGATGCCGGAGGGCTTCCAGGTTCACAAGAAGCTCGGTCAGCTGGTCAAGAAGCGCTACGAGATGTCGACCAACGGCAACATCGACTGGGGCTTCGGCGAATTGATCGCTTTCGGTTCACTGCTCATGGACGGCATCCAGGTCCGCATGTCGGGTCAGGACGTCCAGCGCGGTACGTTCGTCCAGCGCCACTCGGTTCTTCACGACACCCAGTCGAATGCCGAGTGGGTTCCGTTGCGGAATCTGGCAGACGACCAGGCCAAGTTCATGATTTACAACTCCCTGCTCTCTGAGTACGGCGTCATGGGCTTCGAGTACGGCTACTCCGTGGAGCGTCCGGACTCGTTGGTCATCTGGGAAGCTCAGTTCGGCGACTTCTTCAACGGCGCACAGACCGTCATTGACGAGTTCATCTCCTCGGCCGAGCAGAAGTGGGCACAGCGTTCCTCGCTCGTACTCATGCTCCCGCATGGTTACGAAGGCATGGGCCCGGACCACTCGTCGGCACGCATGGAGCGTTTCCTGCAGATGTGCGCCGAGAACAACATGACGATTGCCGTGCCCTCCACCCCGGCCAATCACTTCCACCTGCTTCGCCGCCACGTGTACAGCAGGCCGCATCGGCCGCTGGTGATCATGACGCCGAAGCAGTTGCTGAGGCTGAAGGCCGCGACGTCGAGCGTCGAGGACTTCACGGAAGGCGATTTCCAGAGGGTCATTCCGGACCAGGCTGGACTCAACGATGCGGACGTCAACCGCGTCATCCTGGTCTCGGGTCGTCTGTACTACGACCTGATCGCGCGGCGGGAAAAGAAGAACGCGAATCGGACGGCCATCGTCCGGGTCGAACAGCTCTATCCGCTCCCGCTCGAGGAAATCAAGGAGCAGCTGTCCCGTTATCCGGAGGCAGAGGTTCTGTGGGCACAGGACGAGCCAGCCAACCAGGGCCAGTGGCCGTACCTGACGACGTCCTTGCTTCCTCTCCTGGACCGCGACATCCGTCTGGTGTCCCGCGCGGCCTCCGCGTCGCCCGCAACCGGTACAGGCAAGCGCCACCAGGCCGAGCTCGAGCATCTCGTGCAGCAGGCCGTCGAGCAGTAACCGGCATGTCGCCGTCGAGCCCCTGCTCTCGCCGTGGTTCCATGGTGGGAGCGGGGGCTCGGACGTGCGGAGACCTCAAAGAACGTTTATCGTTACGTTAGATGCGATCGTTGGACTCCCCCTCGACGGGTTCCCATCGGTCTGACGCCGGAAACAACAGAAAGATTCTCGTGGAGCAACGAAACATTCGGATCGTGGCGGTCGGAGACGACTTGCTGGCAGGTATTGGTGACCCGCGCGCCCTCGGGTGGTTCGGTCGTGTCATGGCGCGCACACCGCAGAATGTGGCACCCGTGGTCTCGTACAACCTGGCAGCTCCCGGTGAGGGCAGCGAGACGCTGAACGAGCGCTGGTTCGAGGAGGCGAGTCGGCGTTTTGCCAGCGGAGCTGACAATCGTCTCGTGGTCGCCCCTTCGACCTTCGACATCGATACGGGCCTCACCAGCGCGCGCAGTCGCCTGAACCTCGCCAACATGGTGGATCTGGCCTCCCAGAACAACATCAAGGTCCTGGTCGTCGGTCCCCCGCCGACCCTCGACTCCGAGCGCAACCGACGCATCGCAGATCTTTCCGCGGCCTACGCGGATGTGACCACGCGCCGCCGTCATGTCTACGTCGACACGTTCAACCCCTTGCAGCACCACGAGCAATGGCGTCAGGACCTGGCGGCGAATGACGGCCGCCCCGGGCAGGCCGGGTACGGGTTGATGGCGTGGCTGGTCCTGCACCGCGGCTGGTACTCCTGGCTGCAGTTGCCCGAACAGCACTGAACGCACATCACACCCGGACCCCGGGTAAGAATGTGCACCCGGCTCGTAGGATCTGGCACAATTGAACACAGTGCCCAATGTCCCGTGTCCGTGCCTACGCACGGAGACGGTCCGCACTGGGCTGACCAGCACCATGGCCGCACGTCGCACCATCGGGCGACGATGCGCGGAAGGAGGCTCATATGAGCAAGCGTGGACGCAAGCGCAAGGATCGCCGTAAGAATTCAGCCAACCACGGCAAGCGCCCCAACTCCTGAGCAACTGACCTCAGGATCCCGGCCAGCCGCGGAGCCGCTGATCACCTCGTGACCAGCGGTCCGGTTGAAAGCGAAGGGCTGAG
>JAKDJD010000070.1 GCA_030454085.1 Kocuria sp. | reverse complement strand
CCCGGGCCCGGCCACCGCGCGGACCCGGCACGCGGGGGGGGCGGGCTGATTGACGGCAGCTCCAGCATTGTTTGGCCGGTCGCCAAGTACGGCCCATTCGCCGTAGTGCTGACCGGGTCGCGGCCCCTGTTGCCGGCTACCTTCAGATGATGCCGTTGGCCTCTGCGATCTCCACCCGACTCTCGGTGAGGTCTCGGAGGGTGGGGGTGCCCAGAACCACCATGCGTTCCAGCAGCGCGGTGACAGACCAGATGAGCAGACCAGCACCGATGAGGTGGAACCAGACAAGGAACCCCGGCGAACCGGTGAAGTACTGCGTGTAACCGATGGCGCCCTGGAACAACATCACGAGCACGATGATCCATGCATTTCGAGAGACTGCGGGCGCCCAATTCTTGCGCTTGGCCAGGACCAGAGTCACCATCACGAGGACCAGCAGGACCCATACGGGGAGGCTGTGCAACCGGGTGACCACCTGGGGATCGAAGGCGTGTCGGGCGCTGTCCGTGTCGCCTGAGTGTGGTCCGGTTCCGGTGACCAGCGTCCCCATGTAGACGGCGACGGTGGTGACGACGGCGATCACGATGCCCAGGAACCGTTGGACGTTGTCCGCTTCCGGACGGTCGCTCAGCCGCTCGGACTCGATGACCTTCCTCATCGAGTAGCGCCTGACCCTGGCGTAGAAGATGGCAGCCAATGCCACCATGAACCCGGACAGCATGAAGTGGACGCCGACCATCCAGGGATTGAGCCGCAACCACACGGAAAGCCCCCCGACGACCGCCTGGACTATCACACCCAAGCCGAGGACGAAGGCAATGCCGAACAAATCGGTGTACCGTCCGCGCAACCGCCAGACCGAGATGAAGGTCAGGAGGGCAATGATGCCGACCGCACCGGTCAGGGTGCGGTTGCCGAACTCGATGAAACCGTGAATGCCCATCGCCGGGACGTTGGTCCAGGAATCCGAGGTGCATCGCGGCCACGTGGGACAGCCAAGGCCGGATCCCGTGAGTCGAACCAGGCCACCCGTCAGAACAAGAAGGAAGTTCACCAAAATCGAAGCAATGCCGAGGGTGCGGACCCACCCGTTGACGTTCAGCGGGATGAACCGGTCGAGGAACGAGCCCCGACGAATGGCGGATGTGGTGGTCATGAGTGCACCTCAGATGGAGAACGACGTCGAATACGCAATGCCTTACCCATTATTCGTGGTCAGCCCCGTCGAAGCGAATGGAACGGGCGTGGTCATGACCACTTGAACCAGCGCCTCGCGGCAAGACCCGCAATGACGATCCACGCGATCAGCACCAGATGTGGGCCCCACGCGAATTGGTGAGCGAGCATGCCCGCCCGCAGTGCTTCGCCCAGGGCGCCTGACGGAAGCAGCTCGATGAACCAGGAACCACCGCCCGGGAAATGGTGGGCCGGTATGAGAGAACCGCCCAGCGCAGCCAGGACGACCCACAGCGTATTGACGACGGCGAGCGTCGCCTCGGCCCGGACCGTCCCCGCCACCAGCAGACCCACCGCCGTAAACGCGGCGACGCCCAAGACGAGTGTCGGAAGAGACAGCAGGAACCCCGGGACATCAGGGTTCCACCCAAGGAACAGGCCGACGACGCCCATGACGACATACTGGATAAGCACCACCGTCAGGACGGCGACGGCCTTTCCTGCAACAAGCCCGCCGCGTCCAAGCGGCGTCGTCGAGAGAAACCTGAGGACGCCGTATCGGCGATCGAATCCCGTGGCAATTCCCTGTCCGGAGAGCGCCGTGGACATCGCGCACAGGGCCAGAACACCAGGCATCGCGACATCTATCCGAGAACCCCCGAACTGCTCGGCCCACCCGTCCAGAAAGCCGGTGAAAGCGAGCCCGAAGAGCGCCATCAGCGGAAAGAGGATCAAGAGCATGAGCTGCTCGCCGTTCTTGAGCATCGCCAGGGTCTCGTATTTGCCCTGTGCGAGGATTCGCCTCCCTGCGGAGGCGGGTTCCCTGGCTCCATCGGTCCGCCGGAATGCGGCCGAGTCGATCGGCGTGTCGGTCTCGGTGCTGTGGCTCATCGAATGGTCCTCCCAGATATGTCGAGGAACAGGTCTTCCAGGCTTCGGGGCTTCAGCTCCAGACTCGTGGGAAGTTCTCCGAGCTCGGTCCAGGTTCCGGTCAGATGAGACAAATGCTCCGGGCGGATCGGACCGGAGATTTCGTAGGATCCGGCGTGTTCTTCCCTCAGGGTGAGGCCTTCCGCCAGGGGAGCCGGGAAGACATCGAGCAGCTGCATGCCGTGCCGTGACACGGCGAATCGAAGGGTCTTCCGGTCCTCACTGTTGTTGAGCAAGTCGTCGACCTGTCCCTCCACGACATTGCGTCCCTCGTCGACGATGTAGACGTCGTCCGCGAGCCGTTGGGCGTCGTCCATGAGGTGCGTTGTGAGCACAATGCACGTGCCGGATTCTTTGACCTCGCGAACAAGGTCGAAGACGACGCGGCGGGATTGGGGATCCAGACCGGCGGAGGGCTCATCCAGGAAAAGGACTTCAGGATCGCCCACGAGAGCCGCCGCCAGGGCCACACGCTGTCGTTGGCCCCCGGAGAGGCGACGAATATTGGTGCGGTCGAAACCGTCGATGCCCAGCCGGGAGACCAGAGCATCGACGTCGGCAGGTTTGCGATACATCGAGGCCACATGGCGCAGAAGCGGGATGGGGCGTATTGCCTGGGGCAGGCCCCCTTCTTGGAGCATGATCCCGACGCGGGCCCTCAACGAGGGGCCAGCCTTCCAAGGGTCTTCGCCCAGCAGTCTCACCCTCCCCGCGGTGGGCTTGAGCAGGCCCTGAGCGCACGAGAGGGTCGTGGATTTCCCTGCACCGTTGGCGCCCAGAAGAGCCGTGACTTTGCCGGGGGCCGCACGTAAACTGATCCCGTCGACGGCCCTTAGCGTGGCCTGACTCTCAGCGCCCGGCATCGCCCGGTTGCGTTTCCTGCGCGGTAGGGAGAAGTCCTTGCGCAGATCGTCGATCAGCAACGCTGGTTCGAATTCCGACGGTGAGACTCGCTGCCGGTTGTCATCATGAAGTGGCACTGTCACAGTCTACGATGCAGTGCGGTCACCAGGGTGCATTGTGATGCAGGCCGCCGCTGGTCACGGGCAAGGTCGCCCTTACTGGATGCGCGGGAATAGATTAGGACATAATTTAGTTGTGTATTTCGTGAAGGAACAAGCCCAAGCCCAGGGCGCCTCTCAGCAGGGAGGTGCCGAAACCGAAGAAAGGACCCGGGATCGGGTCCTCCAGGGAGTGCTGGCACACGGTCCCGTGTCCGCGGCAGATCTCGGTCGACATCTCGGCCTGACGCCCGCGGCCATCCGCAGGCATCTCGAAGCACTCGAGAAAGACCAGCTCATCGAAATCACGTTGGTCCGCAAGCAGGGTGCCGGTGCTGGGCGTCCCGCCCGACGGTACGTCATCGCGCCGCAGGGGCACGCGAGGCTCGGCAACGACTATCTGGACATTGCCATTGACTCGCTCAAGACTTTGCGCGGCGCCATGGGGCACGAGGCACTCGAAGAATTTGCTCACCGTCGCTTCAAGGATATGGAGGAACGCTATCGTCCGATCGTTGACGCAGCCGGCCCCGATATCTCGGATCGCGCCAAAGCACTCGGCGACGCCATGACTCGTGACGGCTTCGTGGCCAGCACCTCGGTCATGGCCATGGGCGAGGCTGCCAAGACGGTCGAGTTGCCGGAGCACCTGCTCTCCAGCATCCAGCTGTGCCAAGGCCACTGCCCGGTGCGTGACCTTGCCGAAGAATTTCCCGAGTTCTGTGATGAAGAGACTCGAGTCATCGCATCCCTTCTGGGTGTCGATGTCCGAAGGCTCTCCACCATGGCCGGGGGAGCCCATGTTTGCACCACACACATCCCGTTGGCTCGCGGGACACATCAAGCCACCGCTTCCTCTCGGGGAAGCGACACTCAGTAAGGAAAGGTCTCAATGACTGAACAAGTTGAGCGCAATGCCGACGGAAACGTCATTTCAGACGTTCTCGAGAGGAACCCGGAGCTGGAAGGCATCGGGACGTACCAGTACGGCTGGTACGACTCGGACGACGCCGGCCAATCGGCCAAGCGCGGTCTGAACGAGGACGTTGTCCGCGACATCTCCGCAAAAAAGAGCGAACCGGCATGGATGTTGAACCTGCGGCTCAAGGCCCTGAAGTTCTTCGACCGCAAGCCGATGCCGACCTGGGGTGCAGACCTCAACGAGATCGACTTCGACAACATCAAGTACTTTGTCCGTTCCACGGAGCGTCAAGCCGAGTCCTGGGAAGACCTGCCGGAGGACATCCGCAATACGTACGAGAAGCTCGGCATCCCCGAGGCCGAGAGGAACCGTCTGGTCGCCGGCGTGGCGGCTCAGTACGAGTCGGAGGTGGTTTACCACCAGATTCGTGAGGACCTCGAGCGCCAGGGCGTGATCTTCATGGACACCGACACCGCGCTGAAGGAACACCCCGAATTCTTCGAGGAGTACTTCGGTACGGTCATCCCGGTGGGAGACAACAAGTTCGCCGCGCTGAACACGGCGGTCTGGTCCGGAGGCTCGTTCGTCTACGTTCCCCCGGGAGTCCACGTGGAGATCCCGTTGCAGGCCTACTTCCGAATCAACACGGAGAACATGGGCCAGTTCGAGCGGACCCTCATCATCGCGGACGAGGATTCCTACGTTCACTACATCGAGGGTTGCACGGCGCCGATCTACAAGTCGGATTCCCTGCACTCCGCCGTCGTCGAAATCGTGTGCAAGAAGAACGCACGAGTTCGCTACACGACTATCCAGAACTGGTCGAACAACGTGTACAACCTCGTGACCAAGCGGGCTATCGCTCACGAGGGCGCGACCATGGAGTGGATCGACGGCAACATCGGTTCGAAGGTCACCCAGAAGTACCCGGCCGTCTACATGACGGGCGAACATGCCAAGGGCGAGACCCTCTCGATCGCTTTCGCGGGCGAGGGCCAGCACCAGGACACCGGTTCGAAGATGGTGCACATCGCGCCGAACACCTCGAGCTCGATCGTCTCCAAGTCCGTGGCCCGCGGTGGCGGGCGCGCGGCCTACCGAGGCCTTGTGCAGGTCAGAGAAGGCGCCAAGCATTCGAAGAACAATGTGGTCTGCGATGCCCTCCTCGTGGACACGATCTCCCGGTCGGACACGTATCCCTACATCGACATCCGTGAGGACGAAGTCACTCTGGGCCACGAGGCGACCGTCTCCCGGGTCTCCGAGGAGCAGTTGTTCTATCTCCAGCAGCGCGGTCTTCCCGAGGATGAGGCCATGGCGATGATCGTACGCGGCTTCGTCGAGCCGATTGCGCGCGAGCTCCCCATGGAGTACGCCCTCGAGCTGAACCGTCTTATCGAACTCCAGATGGAAGGATCCGTAGGCTAAAAGATGACTGATCAGATCAAACAGGATCAGACGGAGACCCGCGAGAACGTCGGCGGAGTCCACGTCGGTGAGGCTCGCCCGGCGATCCCGGGAATGGACCAGGAAGGGGAGAAACTCTCCCCGGATCTGGCCACGGATGACACCATTGGCGCCAGAAAGTCCGCGAATGCGGGCGAGAACGGATCGCAGGTCATGCACTCCCGCGCCGAACGGCCCTGGAGTTTCGACGTCGCTGACTTCTCCGTGCCCAACGGCCGTGAGGAAGAATGGCGTTTCACCCCGATCAAGAAGCTTGCCCCGCTTTTCGAGGACGTTGCGACCGAGGAAGTCGAGGGCGGTCCCGCCGCCGAAGTGAGTTTCGACGGACCGGAGTCGTGGGTGTCGGGCGAGCTGGCCTCGGGTCAGGCTCCCCGGGACACCGTGCTTCGACCGGCCGACCGTGCCGCCGTCGTGGGATCTGCCAATGCGCCCCAGGCTACGTACATCCGGATTCCCGACAATGCGGAGCACGCAACTCCCGTCGCGGTCCGAATCAATGGCAAGTCGGCCTCGGCAAGGTCCAACAGTCATGTGGTCATCGAGGCCGGCGAGAATTCGCACAGCACCTTGGTCATCGAGCACACCGGGTCGGCGATCCACAACGGCAATGTCGAGATCATCGTTGGTCAGGGAGCCACGCTCACCGTGATTTCCTTGCAGCGCTGGCAGGATGACACGCTCCACGTGGGTCAGCACGATGCCGAGGTCGGCAAGGACGCGCACTACAAGCACATCAGTGTGACGCTCGGTGGCGACGTCGTCCGTCTGAACTCGAACGTGAGGTTCAGTGACGAGGGCGGCAACGCTCAGCTGTTCGGACTGTATTTCGCCGACGCAGGCCAGCACCTCGAGCACCGTTCCTTCGTCGACCACAATGCTCCCCGCAACACGTCCAACGTGCTGTACAAGGGTGCATTGCAGGGGGAGAAGGCCCATACCGTGTGGGTGGGCGACGTCCTCATCCAGAAGGCCGCTGAGGGTACGGACAGCTATGAGAAGAACCAGAACCTGGTGCTGACCGACGGCGCCCGTGCGGATTCGGTGCCCAACCTCGAAATCGAGACCGGCATCATCGAGGGTGCGGGGCACGCCTCGACCACGGGACAGCTGGACGACGAGCACCTCTGGTACCTCATGGCTCGCGGCATCCCCGAGAAACAGGCCCGACGCCTCGTCGTGCGTGGCTTCCTCTACGAGATCGTCCAGCAGATCGGCGATGCCGACCTCGAGGACTCCCTGATGGAGGCCCTGGAGGATGAGCTGGCGATCAGCAACAACTAAAGCCCGTCCGGCACTCGAAGAACTTCACAACTTTCAGAGGAGAACAATGTCCACTCTTGAGATCAAGGATCTGCACGTATCCGTCATCCTCGATGACGAAAACACCAAGCCGATCCTCAAGGGCGTCAACCTGACCATCAAGTCGGGCGAGATCCACGCCATCATGGGCCCGAACGGATCCGGCAAGTCCACCCTGGCCTCGACCATCGCCGGTCACCCGAAGTACACGGTCGATTCCGGCGAGATCCTGCTCGACGGCGAGGACGTGACCGCGATGTCGGTCGACGGGCGCGCTCGTGCGGGTCTCTTCCTGGCCATGCAGTACCCGGTCGAGATTCCCGGAGTCACGATGTCCAACTTCCTGCGTTCCGCGAAGACGGCCGTGTCCGGTGAGGCCCCGGCCCTGCGTACCTGGACCAAGGACGTCAAGGGCGCGATGAACCAGCTGAAGATCGATCCCGACTTCGTCTCGCGCAATGTCAACGAGGGATTCTCCGGCGGCGAGAAGAAGCGCCACGAAATCCTTCAGCTCGAACTCCTGCAGCCGAAGTTCGGAATCCTCGACGAGACCGACTCCGGCCTGGACATCGACGCCCTGCAGGTGGTTTCCGAGGGCGTCAACCGCGCGCACGAGGCCAACGACCTCGGCGTCATGCTGATCACCCACTACACGCGCATCCTGCGCTACATCAAGCCCGACTTCGTCCACGTCTTCGTCGACGGACACGTTGCGGACCAGGGCGGTCCCGAACTGGCCGATCGTCTCGAAGAGGAGGGCTACGTCGGTTACCTCCAAGGAGCCAAGGCATGAGTGAAACCGCAACCGAAGCACCCGAGGGCCAACCCGGTCGTCAGGAGATCGAGGATGCACTCGCGAATGTGATCGACCCGGAGCTCGGTGTCAACATCGTCGATCTCGGCCTGTTGTACGGCACGCGCTGGGACGACGAGGGCGGCCTGATCATGGACATGACCCTGACGACGGCCGCGTGCCCGCTCCAGGACGTCATCGAGGAACAAGTGGCTCAGAACCTTGAGCCGCTCGTGGACGAATGGCACGTCAATTGGGTTTGGATGCCGCCGTGGGGCCCCGAGCGCATCACGGAGGAAGGGCGCGACCAAATGCGCGCCCTCGGCTTCAACATCTGACGGATCGTCCGTCACAGGACAGAGGCCCGGTTACCGCCCCCCACAGTGTTGGGGGACCCGGCCCCTGGGTTGATCACGCCCCCATAGGGCCCGAGTGCTTATT
>JAKDJD010000024.1 GCA_030454085.1 Kocuria sp. | reverse complement strand
CTGGGGTGGTCTCGACCGTGCGATTTAGAATGGTGACCATGACTTCCGAGAACCAGGCTCCGCAGGAAGGGCCGTCGAGCGTCCGGCTCGACGCGTGGCTCTGGTCGGTCCGGCTCTACAAGACCCGGTCCTCGGCCACGACCGCGTGTCGGGCGGGGCACGTGAGGCTCAACGACCAGCCCGTCAAGGCCTCGCAGGCGATTCGGGTGGGCGACGTCGTCAAGGTCAGGACTCCCGGCTGGGAACGGGTCTTCGAGGTCACCAAATTGCTGACCAAGCGCGTCGGGGCGCCGATCGCGCGCACGTGCTACGTCGACCACTCGCCGCCGAAGCCAAGCGCCTTGTCGGCACCGGTGCCACGTCGTGAACCGGGCGCCGGTCGCCCGACGAAGAAGGAACGGCGCGAGCTCGAAAAGCTCTGGGGCCACCGGGGCTGAAGGCCGCCGGGGCCGCCCGAACAGTGCCGCGGACCGCCCGAACGGTGCCGTCGCCGCGCGAAGAGGCCGTGGGTCGCGCGAAAAAGTCGGGCGTGACCCGACCCGGACGAGCCTGAGTCTACGCCGCCGCCAACCCCAGCGTGACCACGAAGGCCGACACGGAAACCAGCAGTCCTACGGGCCCCAGAACGGCAGCAATCCACACCCACGTGCGGCGATATCCCCGGGCGAAGCCGATGACCAGGAGGATGAACCCCAAGAAGACGAGCGCAACCCAGAAGACCTGCGACGCCGCGCAGACCACCGACGGGGCGTAGGCGGCTCCGTCGCCGTGGTCCAGGGCTTCCTTGACGGTCCGGTAGGGCAACGTCCTTTCGGCGTGCTCCAAGAGCAGTCCGGTCAGGACGGAAGCGACGATCGAGAGGGCGACGCCGATCGCCGTCAGTACCCCGCCGACGCGAGACACCCCGCGGCCGCGCTCACGTGGCGCCCCGGGTGCCACACCGCCGCGTACCGCCGCACCGGTCCCCGCACCGACGGAGGCCTCGGCCCCAGGGGTCCCTGCCCCGGACCCCTCGACCACGTCTGTTGCTGGTCCGTGCTCGAGGGGTCTGGGGCGGGTGCTCATGATTCGAGGTATTCCTTCAGGTGGCGGCCGGTTGTCGTCGATCCGGATGTTATCAACTCGGCCGGTGTCCCTTCGAAGACCACCCGGCCGCCGTCGTGCCCAGCGCCCGGTCCCAGGTCGATGATCCAGTCCGCGTGAGCCATGACCGCCTGGTGGTGCTCGATCACGATGACCGACTTCCCCGAGTCCACGAGCCGGTCCAGGAGACCGAGAAGCTGTTCGACGTCGGCCAGGTGCAGTCCCGTGGTCGGCTCGTCCAGGATGTACACCCCGCCCTTTTCCCCCATGTGCGAGGCGAGCTTGAGGCGTTGGCGCTCGCCGCCGGAGAGAGTGGTCAGTGGTTGGCCAAGACTCAGGTAGCCGAGGCCGACGCCGTCGAGCCGCTTGAGGATCTTGTGGGCCGCCGGCACCTTGCTTTCGCCCGCAACGAAGAACTCCAGAGCCTGCGCGACCGACATGGCCAGGACCTCGCTGATGTCCTTGTTGCCGAGGGTGTATTCCAGAACCTCCGGCTGGAAGCGCTTGCCCTCGCAGTCCTCGCACACGGTCGAGAGACCGGCCATCATGCCGAGGTCGGTGAAGACGACGCCCGCTCCGTTGCAGGTCGGGCACGCACCCTCGGAGTTGGAGCTGAACAACCCCGGCTTCACCCCGTTGGTTTTCGCGAACGCCTTGCGAATCGGGTCGAGGAGCCCGGTGTACGTCGCCGGGTTGCTGCGTCGTGACCCCTTGACCGGCGACTGGTCGATCGCAACGACCCCCTCGTCCTCGGCGTGGGTGCCTTTCAACAGGGAACCGTGAAGCAACGACGACTTCCCGGAGCCGGCGACGCCGGTGACGACCGTTAGCACCCCGAGAGGAATATCGACGTCGACGTCCTGCAGGTTGTTCCGGTTCGCCCCGCGAATCTCGAGCGCCCCGGTCGGTGTCCTCACGGCCTCCTTGGGGCTGACGCGGTCCTCCAAGTGCTTCCCGGTGATCGTGTCCGAGGCCAGCAACCCGTCGACGTCGCCCTCGAAACATACCTCTCCGCCGTCGGTCCCGGCGCCTGGACCGAGATCCACCACGTGGTCGGCGATGCGGATCATCTCCGGTTTGTGCTCGACCACCAACACGGTGTTGCCCTTGTCCCTGAGCTGGAGCAGGAGCTTGTTCATGCGTTCGATATCGTGCGGGTGCAGACCGATGGACGGCTCGTCGAACACATAGGTGACGTCCGTCAGCGAGGACCCCAGGTGTCGGATCATCTTGGCGCGCTGTGCCTCGCCTCCGGACAAGGTCCCGGAGGAGCGGTCGAGGGAGAGATACCCGAGACCGATCTCCACGAATGAGTCCAGAAGATAACGCAGCGAGGCCAGCAGCGGCTCGACCGACGGAATCTCCAGGTCCCGAACCCAGTCAGCGAGGTCGCTGATCTGCATGCTGCACAGGTCGGCGATGTTCTTGCCCTCAATCTTGGAGGACAGCGCGCCCTGCGTGAGCCTCGTTCCTCCGCAATCGGGGCAGGTGACGTAGGTGACCGCGCGATCCACGAACGCGCGCACATGGGTCTGCATCGACTCCTTGTCTTTGGACAGCATCGACTTCTGGATGCGGGGGATCAGGCCCTCATAGGTCATGTTGATGCCCTCGACCTTGATCCGCACGGGCTCCTTGTACAGGAAATCGTGCATTTCCCGCTGCGTGAATTCCTTGATCGGCTTGTCCGCATCCACGAACCCCGACCCGCTGAAGAGCCGGACGTTCCACCCGCCGCCGGAGTACCCGGGGACCTTGATAGCCCCCTCGGCCAGGGACTTTTCCTCGTCGTAGAGTTCCTCGAGGTCGACGTCGGTCACGGACCCCATGCCTTCGCACCTGGGGCACATGCCACCCGTGACCGAGAAGGTCGTCTTGGTGGCTTTCCGATGTCCCTTCTCGACAGTGATGGCGCCCGACGCCTTCACCGAGGGAACGTTGAACGAGTACGCCTTGGGCCCGCCGATCGAGGGCTCCGCGACCCTGCTGAACAGCGTCCGCAACAGGGCGTTCGCGTCCGTGACCGTGCCGACCGTGGACCGGGCATTGCTGCCTATCCGCTCCTGGTCCACGATGATCGCGGTGGTGAGACCGTCCAGGAAATCCACTTCGGGCCGTGCCTGGCTGGGCATGAAGCCCTGGATGAAAGCGCTGTACGTTTCGTTGATGAGCCGTTGGGAGTCCGCGGCAATGGTTCCGAAGACCAAGGAGCTCTTTCCCGAGCCGGACACGCCCGTGAACGCGGTCAGACGCCGCTTGGGGAGCTCGACTTTGATGTCCTTGAGATTGTTCTCTCGGGCGCCATGCACCCGAATCAGGCCGTGGGAGTCGGCGGGGTGGACCTGGGCTGAGGTGGTGCTCATGATGTGATTCAACCAGATGACCCGAGACCCGAGCTCCTCCTAGACTGACCGGGTGAACAATCCTCCTGACCAGAGACCTGCCGAGACGTCCGCGAAAAGCCTGAACCGGCAGATTCTGGCCCTCGCACTCCCCGCCTTCGGAGCTTTGATCTCCGAGCCCATCTTCATCCTCGCCGACACTTCGATCGTCGGTCACCTCGGAACCAAACAATTGGCCGGTCTCTCCGTCGCGTCGACCGTGGTCCAGACCGTCATCGGGCTCATGATCTTTTTGTCCTACTCGACCACCCCGGCCGTTGCACGGTTCTTCGGTGCACGAAACCTCAAAGCCGCCTATGAGAAGGGTCGGGATGGTCTCTGGGTCGCGCTCGGGATCGGCATCGTGCTCGCCGTCGCTGGGGCCGTCCTCGCGCCGACAGTCCTCGGGCACATGGGCGCGCAGGGCGAGACCCTGGACCATGCGGTGGCCTACATGCGCTGGTCGATGCCCGGCCTTCCCGGAATGCTGATCGTTCTGGCCGCTCTGGGAATTCTGCGCGGCCTCCAGGACACCAGGACGCCCCTGTACGTCGCCTCGGTCGGGGCCGGGGTGAACATCGTCCTCAACCTGATCCTGGTGTTCCTCCTCGACCTCGGGGTCGCGGGTTCTGCCATCGGCACGTCCCTGGTCCAGTGGGGCATGGCGGCGATCTATTTGCGCATGATCATGGGTGGGTCTCGGGAGCACGGCATCTCTTGGAGGACGACGTCGCGACGGATCGGCGAGATCCTCTCGGTCGGGTCCTGGCTCATGCTGCGTACGGCCTCGATGCGTGCCGCGATGCTCCTGACCGTCTTCGTGGTCACTCATCAGGGGCCCGTCAACCTGGCCGGCTACCAATTGACCATGTCGCTCTTCGGGTTCATGGCTTTCGGGCTCGATGCGCTCGCGATCGCCGCACAGGCCCTGCTCGGGAAAGAAATGGGCAGCCGGGACCTGACCTTGGACTCCGAGAAACAGCACGTCCGGGGGCTCATGAACCGCCTGATCCGGTGGTCGCTGGGCTTCGGCGTGATCACCGGGCTCATTTGCCCGATCCTGGGCTACGGATTCGGCTGGGCCTTCACCCCCGACCCCCAGGTCCAGCATCTCTTCGCGATCGCCATGATCGTGGTGGCCATCGGACAGCCTTTGGCCTCGTACGTCTTCATCCTCGACGGCGTGCTGATCGGGGCCCAGGACGTGAAGTACTTGGCGCTGGCCTCCTTCGTGTGCCTGGTCGTCTACTCTCCGTTGCTCTGGTGGATTCTGGTCGTGAGCGGCGACCAGGGTGACGGCGTCGACCGCTGGGGTTTCGTCTGCATATGGCTCGCCTACGCCTTGGGCTTCATGGGCCTGCGGGGTATCACCTTGGGGTGGCGCTCGCGTTCTGACGTGTGGATCCGGGCCTGAGGCACATTCCTGGGACGCATTCCGGCGGAGGATGCCCATGCCCCGGGTAGCGACGACGCCGCGTTCAGGGGGACGTCCCGCTGTGCACATGCCGCCGATAAAGGTTTGCTACTCTAACTACATAGGTAATGCTTCATAGTAATTAAGGGTATACTTCTTCTGTCTATCCGGCCGTCGGGGGCCCACCGTAGGCATCCGACGATTCACGGTGTCATGGAGATTCTGTGTTCCTCGCAAACCTGTTGATCGCCCTCCGTGAGGGCTTCGAGGCGTCCCTCATCGTGGGGGTCCTCGTCGCATGCCTGGTCAAGGCCGATCGACGAGACGTGCTTCCCCGGCTCTGGCTCGGAGTCGGCCTGGCAGCCCTCATCCCGCTGGCGATCGGTGCCGCGCTGACCTGGGGGCCGAAGACCCTGACGTTCCAAGCCCAGGAAATCATCGGTGGTGGCCTGTCTCTGGTTGCCGTGGCGATGGTGACGTGGATGATCTTTTGGATGGGCCGTCACTCCGGGGGCCTCGAGCAGGAACTGGAGTCGTCCACGCGGCGATCCCTGGTCGAGCGGTCCTCGGGTTGGGGGATGGTGTGGATCGCGGTCCTGGCCGTGGGACGGGAAGGGGTCGAAACCGCGCTGTTCATCTGGGCCACGGTTCGTTCGTCCATCGAGACCAACGCCGTGGCGACCACCGCGGGAGTGGTCACCGGCCTGCTCCTGGCCCTCCTGCTCGGCCACCTCGTCTACCGCGGGGCCCGCACCATCGACCTCCGCAGATTCTTCTCCATCACGAGTTGCTTCCTGATCCTTGTCGCGGCCGGGATCTGCTCCTACGGGATCGGAGACCTCCAGGAGGCGGGGGTACTTCCCGGCATCATGAATCACGCGTGGGACCTCAGCGGCAGCCTTCCGGCCGCTGGCTCCCCTCTGTTCTGGCTCTACGTCCTCGGCCAGGCCACCTTCCAGGTGAACCTCCAGCCCACGGTGCTTCAGGTCATCGCGTGGATCGCGTACTTCGTCCCGATAGCCGTCCTGTACGCCTGTCGCTCCGGGATCGGGCGGAAAGCCCCCTCCGAGACCGTGCCGGCTGGGAAACCCCACTGACCCGGAGGAGCCGCCACCGGGCGCCCCACAGACTTTCTTCCACGCCGCAGGCCCGGACGACGTCGCTCGGGCCCTCACCACACCCAGAGGAAATCATGAAGAACACCAAATATTTGCTCGTTCCCGCAACCTTTGCCCTAGCACTCACCCTGGCATCCTGCGCCGACAACCCTCAGGCTTCGTCCGGGGCGTCGGCGAGTGCGCCGGGAGCCCACAAGGTCACGGTGGACATCACGGACGATACATGCACCACGAAGCCCTCGCAGATCCCTTCGGGCAAGGTCGAATTCAGCATCTCGAACAAGGGAACCAAACCCAACGAGTTCGAGATCCTCACGGAGAACAAACTCCAGATCGCCTCCGAGAAAGAGAACATCGGTCCCGGCACGACCGCCGAGCTCACCACCGCGCTCAGACAAGGCACGTACTACACCGCGTGCAAGCCCAACATGGTGGGCAACTTCGTGGGCCTGCCCGAGTTCGAGGTCTCCCAAGGAGACGACGTCGACGTCTCCGAGGACACCAAGGCCGCGGAAGATCGAGCGATCACCGGGTACACGTCCTACGTCAAGGACCAGACGGGCCAGCTACTGACCGCGACCCAGGAGTTCGCGAAGGCCTACACCTCGGGCGAGGTCGAGAAGGCAAAATCCCTTTACCCGCTGGCGCGCCAGCACTACGAACGCATCGAACCCACGGCCGAGGCCTTCGGGATCGAAGAGGCCGGGGACCTCGACGCCGCCCTGGACGCCCGAGTCCAGGACCTCTCGGCGGATGCCCACAAGGAGCCCACCGACCCCGAGGTCCTCAAGGGGTGGACCGGATGGCACCGCATCGAGGCGGACCTGTTCGGGAACGACGACTCGCCCTTCCGGTTTGCCAGCGACGAGGAACGCCAGAAGGCCGCGGACGATCTGAACGAGAACACCCAGAAGCTCTACGATCTCGTCTACGGACAGATCAAGGGCGTGGACGGTGACTTCGAGCTGAAGCTGGCGGACGTGGCGACCGGGGCGTCGTCGTTGTTGGAGGAGGTCGCGAAGTCCAAGATCGTCGGCGAGGAGGAGACCTTCTCCCACACCGACATGTACGACTTCAAGGCCAACGTCGAGGGGGCCGAGGTCGCGTACGGCAACGTGGCGGATTTGGTGCGGAAGAAGGACCCCGCTCTGGCGGAGTCGGTCGAATCGAATCTCGGGACCGTGAAGGCCCGGATCGAGGAACAGGTCTCGGGGAGGACCGACGACGGCACAGAAACCTTCCGGGACTACTCTCTGGTCGCCGCGGTCCAGAAAGACGCCGGGGAAACGCCGGACGCCTCCGCCTACACCGAGACGCAGCGGAAGTTCTCCGATGCCGTCAACGGTCTGAGCGAGCCGCTGTCCAAGATCGCCGGAACGGTCCTCCACTAGGGGCGACCGCGACGATGTCAGCACACGAGCATGCCGGGAACGATATCAAGGACCCGGCAGGGGGTGAGGCCGTGCCGACCAGCGGGCGGAATCGGGGGTTCTCCCGGCGCAGGCTGGTCGGCGCGGCCGGCGTCGCGGGTCTCATGGGGGTCTCGGGCTTCGGCGGTGAGGTCCTGGGGCACCGGAGGGGGATCGACGCCGCTGCGGCATCCGGCCCGGACGAACTTCGGTACCGTTTCCGCGGGGAGGTCCAACAAGGAATCCTGACGCCCGCCCAGGACACCATGTATACGGTCGCCTACACGGTCACCACCCGGAATCGGGACGGGCTCCAGCGACTGCTTACCGCGTGGACTTCCGCGGCGGAGAAGATGGTTGCGGGCGAACCGGTGGGAGGTGCAGAGAACACCGTCGAGCTGCCGCCGACGGACACCGGCGAGGTGTGGGGGTATCCGCCGAGCGGGTTGACCATCACCTTCGGGTTCGGGCGTTCCCTGTTCGTGGACGAGCACGGCGGTGACCGTTTCGGCCTCAAAGACAGAATGCCGCGGGTCCTGGCCGACGGTGTCCCCAAATTCGCGAATGAGGCACTGCGGGCGGCGGCCAGCGACGGGGACATCCTGATCCAGACCTGCTCGAACGACCCCCAGGTCTGCGTGCACGCGGTCCGAAACCTGACCCGCATCGCCTTCGGGTCCGCGACGCTCAAGTGGGGTCAGATCGGATACGGGCGCAGCTCATCGACGTCGAAAGAGCAGCGGACCCCGCGAAATCTGCTCGGCTTCAAGGACGGAACCGCGAACCTCAAGGCGGAGGACGACGCCGAGCTCCTGCGCCGCCACGTGTGGGTCCAGCCGGAGGACGACGCCGCGGCCTCCTGGCTGAACGGCGGGACCTACGTCGTCGCGCGCAAGATCCACATGCACCTGGAGGTTTGGGATCGTGTCCGACTCTCCGAACAGCAAGAGGTGATCGGTCGGGACAAATATCACGGTGCGCCCTTGTCGGTTTCCGATCCACAGGATTCGGACGAATTCGCTCGACCAGACTTCGCCGCCCCGGGTCGAGACGGTGGCACCGCGATCCCTGCTGACTCGCATGTGGCGGTGGTCGGCGCCGACAATAACCAGGGCGTCCGGATGCTCCGCCGCAGTTACAACTACACCGACGGCAACGACTCGCTGGGCCGTCTGGACGCTGGGATGTTCTTCGTTGCGTTCGTGCGCGATCCGCGGACGGGTTTCTACCCGGTACTGAAGAAGATGACCGAGAAGGATGCCCTCACGGAGTACCTCCAGCACCAGGCCTCTGCCCTCTTCGCGGTACCGCCGGGCATTCGAGAAGGAGACGCCATGGTGGGCCAGCGCCTGTTCGATGAGCGGTGCTACGATGAGACGCGCGACACGGGGTGCCTCCGAGGGAGGCTGAGATGAAACCCGTCGAACCTGATGCAGTTAGCACTGGCGAAGGGAATGTCCGCAGAGCGCTCGCGTACCCGCGCACCTCCGCTCTCGTCGAGGGAGGCTCGCTCTATGGGGTGCCTTCGCCTCGGCAGAGAGGCAGAGACCATGACAGAAACACGCACCGCGATTCCCCTGAACGAGCACATCGTCGTCGTCACCGGCGGCGCGCGGGGCCTGGGGGCGAGCATCAGCCGAGCGTTCCTCAGAGAAGGCGCCCGGGTGGTGATCGGGTATCACCGCAGCAAGGACGATGCCCAGCGCATCGTCGATGACTACCCCGACCGGGCCCGGTGCGCGAACCTCGACATTCGCGACCGGGAGAGCATCCAGGAATTTGCGGCGTCGTCCTCGGAATTCTTCGATTCCGCCCCGACTACGCTGGTGAATAACGCCCTGGTGGATTTCAGCTTCAACGGCGAGGCGCGGTCGAAGGCCGCCGATATCTCCCCCGAGGAATTCCGGACGCAACTCGACGGTTCCCTCCATGGGCCGCTCGCGATGATCCAGGCGCTCCGGCCCGGGATGGCCGAACGGGGATTCGGGCGCATCGTGAACATCGGTACGAACCTTTTTCAGAACCCCGTGGTCCCGTACCACGACTACACGGCGGCCAAGGCCGCACTGTTGTCCCTGACCAGGACCTTCTCGCATGACCTGGGGCCGGAGGGCATTACGGTCAATATGGTCTCGGGTGGTCTGTTGCGGGAGACCGACGCGAGTTCGGCGACGCCGGCCGAAGTCTTCGACGCGATCGCCGAGGGCACGCCCCTGCGTTCCGTCACCTCCCCGGACGAACTGGCCGACGCCGTCCTCTTCTTCGCCTCCCCATGGGCGCGTGCGGTCACCGGTCAGAACCTGATCGTCGACGGAGGGCTGGTCAAAGGATGAGCGACCGGAAAAAGCAAGCACACATCAATCTGTTCATCTACGGGTGCGGGCATCACAATGCGGCCTGGCGGGCCCCGGACTCCTCGGTCGACAGGCTCGGGGACATCGCCTATTACGAGGAACTCGCCCGCACTGCCGAACGCGGCAAGCTTGACGCGGTGTTCTTCGCCGATGGCCAGTCGTTGAGCCCCGGCGGACTCGAAGACTCTCCCGCGTGGTTCCTGGAGCCGCTCACGTGCCTTTCCGCGATGGCGCGGGCGACGTCGAAGATCGGCCTGGTCAGCACGGTGTCCAGCTCATTCTGGACTCCCTTCCATGCGGCCCGGATCCTCGCGAGCCTCGACCACATCAGCGGCGGGAGGATCGGTTGGAACGTTGTGACGTCCATGTTCGACGCCGAGGCGCGCAACCACGGTGGGACAACCCTGCCGGGGCACGAGGAACGCTATCGCCGGGCTGAAGAGTTCGTCGACGCGGTTCAGGCCCTGTGGGATTCGTGGCCCCGCGCCTCGATCCTCGCCGATCGCGAGGGGCGGTACGCCGACTCGACCATGATCCACGGCGTGGACCACGAGGGTGAACACTTCTCGGTCGCCGGTCCGCTCAACGTGCCCGAACCGCCGCAGGGGCGTCCCGTGCTGTTCCAGGCCGGCGCCTCCGGACCGGGACGAAGCCTCGCATCGCGCCGGGCGGAAGGTATCTACGCCGTCGCCTACGACCTCGAACAGGGCGAGGAATACCGCACGGACATTCGTCGTCGGGCCGCGGCCGCGGGACGGAACCCGGACGACGTCGTCGTGATGCCCGGGCTCGTGACCTACGTGAGCTCGACCGTCGAGGAAGCCGAACGGAAGCGAAGGGAGCTGGACGAGCTCCTGCCCGTCGAGGCCTCCCTGCGCCAGCTGGGGAAATTCGTGCAGCGCGACTGCAGCGACTGGGAGCTCGATGCGCCGGTCCCGGGACTCGAACCGCTCGAGCAGTTCACCGGGCCCAAAGGGCGGTACGCGACGATTCTGCGCATTATCGAAGCCGAGCGCCCCACGGTGCGCGAGCTCCTGGGGCGACTCGCGGCCGGTGGCGGACACTGCACCATGGTCGGGACCCCGGAGACCATTGCCGATCAGATCGAGCACTGGATGGACCACGGGGGAGCGGACGGGTTCAACCTGATGCCCCCGACCCTGCCGGGCGGCATCGAGGACTTCGTGGACCAGGTGATTCCGGAACTCCAGAAACGCGGCCGATTCCGCACGGACTACGACGCCGCGACCCTCCGGGGGCATCTGGCTGGAGGGGGAGGCACCGACGGCGCGGAGCCCGCGTAAGCCGGGACTGTTCTCCGCGAGCGTTCCACCCGAACCCAAAACTCTGAGACAAGCCGTTGACCAGGAGCAACGCTCTCTGCTGATGATTCTTTCCGGTGTGACCCTGCTGATCGGGACCATCGGCATCATGAACACCTTCCTGGTCGCCGTCCTGGAGCGACGCCGGGAGATCGGGTTGAGGCTCGCCGTGGGGGCGCGACACCTGGGCATCGCGGCACAGTTCTCCGCCGAAGCCGTGCTCACGAGCGCCGTCGGCACGATCCTCGGCACGGCCCTTGCCCTGGACGCGGTCGCGACCATCAGCCTCGTGAACCACTGGCGACCCATCCTCCGGATGGACACGGTGCTCGGCGGCGTCGTCGCGGGCCTGGCCGTGTGTTTGCTGGCGGGCGCCTACCCCGCGTGGAAAGCCGGGAAGACGGACCCTGTGGAGACCCTCATGCACGCATGACGCCCGGCGGGTCGGTCGGAGACGAACCCGCGAACCTGCAGACCACGAGGTCGATCGAGCTCCCGCCGGGTTGGACGAAGCGAGTGCATCATCCGAATGGTTGATCCGAACTCACTCTTTCCGGCGATGTCGAATAGGCGCTGGCTTGGTGAAATTGAAAAACCTGGTTTTTCGGACTCAATACCGAGTCGGTTCACCTGCCGACACGACGCCTATAGGAGCATTATGAAAAAGCTGTTCAACGCTGCATTCATCTACATGGTGGTGGGGGTCCTCTCTGGGCTCTTCTACCGGGAATTCACCAAATCCCATGATTTCCCGGAGGGCGGGTTCACCCAGCTGAGCCTCGTCCACACGCACGTTCTCACACTGGGATTCATCGTGCTCCTCGTGGCGCTGGCCCTGGAGAAGGCATTCGGATTCTCCCGCAGCCCCAAACTGTTCACCTGGTTCTTCTGGCTGTACAACGCCGGCGTCATCGTCACCTCCGGCACCATGGTGTGGCACGGAATGCTCACCGTTCTCGGACAGGAATCCAACGCCATGATCTCCGGCATCGCCGGGCTGGGACATATCCTGATCACCGCGGGCATGATCGTTCTGTTCATCGCTCTGCGACGGGCCGTCATCCGCGATCAGAAAGACTCGACGAAATCCGTGCAGGCCTAGTCATGAGCCCGGTTGCCGATTCGAACCCGGAAACCGGCGAAGCGCCCAAGCCGTCTTCCAAGGACTGGTTGGCGCTCGCCGTCCTCGCCGTCGGGCTGGGAATGATCGTCCTGGACGGCACGATCGTCGGGGTCGCCCTGCCAGAGATCATCTCCGACCTGGACCTGGACCTCACGGAAGCCCAGTGGGTCAACAGCCTCTACGCGGTCCTTCTCGCGGCCCTGCTGCTCTCCACGGGTAAGCTAGCGGATCGTTGGGGACGCAAGGTGATGTTCGTCGTCGGGCGGTGGGTCTTTGGCGCCGGCCGGCTCGGCGCCGCCCGGCCCGCCCCCGCCGGGCCGCTCAGCGCGGCCCGCGCCCTCCAGGCCGTGGGGGCGGCATTCATCATGCCGTCGTCGCTGTCCACCGTGAACGCGGTGTTCCGAGGCAAGTACCGGGCGCCCGCATTCGGCGTGTGGGGAGCGGTGATGTCCGGGGCCGCCGCCGTCGGTCCCCTCGCCGGCGGCGCGCTGACGCAATGGGCCTCGTGGCCCTGGATCTTCCTCATCAACATTCCGCTCGGCCTCGTGATTGCCGCGGCCGCGATCATCACGGTGCCCAACACGCGCAACCCGGAGCGACGCAAGGGGGCCGACGTCGACGGCGCCCTGCTCAGCGCCATCGGATTCGGGGCCCTCGTTTTCGCGGTCATCGAAGGACCCAACCTCGGTTGGTGGACTCCTCAAGCCGATTTCTCGATCGGCGGGTGGGTCTGGCCGCAGACCGCGGCGATCTCGATCGTTCCTGTGACCTTGCTGACCGGCCTCGTCGCGATCGTCTTGTTCGGGGTGTGGGAACGTCACCGTGACAAGGTCCAGCGCTCGGCGCTGCTCAACCTCGATGTGTTCGCGGTCTCCACATTCTCGTGGGGAAACCTCACAGCAGCCATGGTTGCCGTGGGCGAGTTCGCGATCATCTTCGTGCTCCCGCTGTACCTGACCAACGCTCTCGGACTGAGTCTCATGGGTTCGGGGCTGATCCTCGCGGCAATGGCCGTGGGCGCCTTCTTCTCGGGGGCCTCCGCGCGCCACCTCGCCGCGCGATTCGGCGCTGAAGGCACCGTGCTGATCGGCCTGGGACTGGAGGTTTTGGGCGTGCTGGTCCTCGCGCTGTTGCTCGGCCCGTCGACGTCGGGGTGGATCGTGGCGATTCCCCTGGTGGTCTACGGGCTGGGTCTCGGTCTCGCCTCGGCGCAACTGACCGGAACCGTGCTGCGGGACATTCCCGTGGACGTTTCGGGCCAGGCCTCCGCCACGCAGTCCACGGTGCGCCAGATCGGCTCCGCCCTCGGCACTGCCTTCGCCGGTGCGGCACTGTCCGTGTCCCTGAGCCTCACGATGCCTGCCTCGTTGGACGGCACTGGGCTGGGCCACGACCGTGCGACACAACTTGCGGAGGCCACGCGCCAATCCGCCGGTGGGACGATACCGCAACTGCGGCAACAGGCAGAGTCCGGGCACCTCGGTCCGAACGCCCAGCCCATGGTCGACGCCCTGACCTCGGGCTTCGCCGACGCGGTCAGGTGGGCGCTGCTCGTGGCCACCGTGTTCCTTATCCTCGGATTCATCGGTTCGGTGAAGTTGCGTCGGGCCTCAACGCGGTCACGAGCCGCGAGTCAGGAAGGGGCATGACCCGCAGGATCGATGGGGCGTGCCGCGCAGCGGGGGGGGTCCGGGACACGCTGGGTTCCTGGTCTACTTCTCCAATTCGATCGTGACGTGCTGGCTCTTCATCAGCGGCTGCTCTGACTGCGTGCTGTAGTCCTCGATGCCGATCAGCACGTTCATCTCCGGCATGTAACCGGCAGCGCTGCCCTGAGGGATGTCCTTCGCGAAGGCCCGGTACTTGTTCAGTCGGCGCATGATGCCCAGCTTCGAGGTGGACGTGATGGACACGAAATCCCCCTCCTGGATCCCGCGGGCGCGCATGTCGTCGGGATTCATGAACACCAGAGTGCGGATGTTCTTGATTCCGCGGTAACGGTCATTGTTCGAGTAGATCGTGGTGTTCCACTGGTCGTGGGAGCGCATCGTCTGAAGCACCAGCTTGCCCTCACCGGGATCGACCTGCGGAAGCTCGGCGGTCGAGAAATTCGCTCTGCCCGTCGGGGTCTTGGAAAAGTCCAGTTCCCGGGCCGCCTGGTAGATGCGGAACCCGGCCGGCTGGCGGACGCGCTCATTGAAGTTCTCGAAGCCGGGCAGAATCTCGGCCATCACGTCACGGATTTCGTCGTAGTTGTCCACGTACTTCTCGAACGGCGTCGTCGAATCGGGCAGAGTCGCGCGAGCCATCCCGCCCAGGATCGCCATTTCCGACAGAAGATGCGGAGACGCCGGCTTCTTCATGCCGAAGGAGGCGTGGACCATGGACATCGCGTCCTCGGCAGAAACGCACTGCTCGCCGGAGGCCTGGACGTCCTTCTCGGAACGACCCAGGCAGGGGAGGATCAACGACTTCTTGCCGTGCACAATATGACTGCGGTTCAGCTTGGTGCTGACCTGTACATTCAGATCAAGATTCCGCATGGCCCTCTCGGTGTACTCCGGATCCGGTACCGCCCGGACGAAGTTGCCGCCCAGAGAAACGAATACTTTGACCGAACCCTCGTGCATGGCTTCGATCGAGCTGACCGTGTCCAGGCCGTGCTCAGTCGGCGCATTCAGGCCGAAAACGTTGTTGATCTTCTCGATGAAGTCCTTGCTCGGACGGTGGTCGATGCCGCAGGTCCGGTTGCCCTGGACGTTCGAATGTCCGCGCACGGGGGAGGGGCCGACGCCGTTCTTGCCCAGGTTTCCGCGAAGCATGAGGAGGTTGACGATCTCGCGGACCGTGTCCACGCCGTGCTCGTGCTGGGAAACACCGAGGCACCAGGAGATCAGCGTCTTGTTGGACTCGCGGTACAGGTTCGCGAGCTGCATGATCTGGCCCTTGGAAACACCCGACTGCTCCTCGATGTCCTCCCAGGAGGTCTGCTCGACGAGCGTGCGGTACGCCTCGAAGTCGTGGGTGTACTCCTCGAGGAATGCGTGATCGATGGCCTCCGGGTCGTTCTCGGAGAGTTCGACCAGACGCTTGCCGATGCCGCGCATCAGCGCCATGTCGCCACCGGGCCGCACCTGGAGATTCAGGGAGGAAGTCCGCGTGACCTTGGCCATCATCATCTGATCGATTTCGTGCGGCACGATCGTTCCGTTGGTCGCGCCCTCAATGATCGGGTTGATGTGAACGATCTTGGTGCCCTTGCGCTCGGCCTCGGCCAACGCCGTGAGCATGCGCGGCGCATTGGACCCGGCGTTCACGCCCATCACGAACAGCAGGTCCGCCTGGAGCCAGTCGTTCAGGTCGGCAGTTCCCTTCCCCGTGCCCAGCGAAGCCGTCAACGCACGGCCGGATGCCTCGTGACACATGTTCGAGCAGTCGGGCAGATTATTCGTGCCGAACTCGCGTGCCCAGAGCTGGTACAGGAACGTGGCCTCATTGCTCAGGCGCCCCGAAGTATAGAACGTGGCTTCGTGGGGGCTGTCCAGGCCCCGGAGGGTGTCCCCGACCATCGCGAAGGCATCCTCCCACGTGATCGGAATGTAGTGGTCGGACTCGGCGTCGTAGGACATGGGCTCGGTGAGCCGACCGACCTTCTCCAGGTCATGGTCGGTCCAGGACTCGAGCTCCGTCACGGAGTGCTTGGCGAAGAACTCGCGCGTCGTCCGCTTCGGCGTCATCTCCCACGTGACGTGCTTGATCCCGTTCTCGCAAATATCCATCGAAACACCGGGATCATCCGGCCAGGCGCACCCTGGGCAGTCGAAACCGCCGTCCGTCTGGTTCATGGTGAAGATCGAACGGGCGCCCTCGATCGGTTCCCGCTCCTTGACCAAGACCTGGCTCACGGAGAGCGCGGCGCCATAGCCGGCCGCCGGGTGATGGTATGCCTTGTGGGAGAAGGGCCGGTGCGTGCGGGGGCCGTAACCGCCCTGGCCCTCCTCGCCATCGGTGTTCCACTCGGTGACGAGCTGACCGGTCAGCCCCCGGAGATAGGAACTTCCGAGCGGGCCCTTGTGGGCACCGGGAGCGCTGGCAGTCTCGTCGGACTGTCCCCTGACGTGCGGATGAACGGTCATGCTCTCTCCTCGCCCGGTGTATGGTTCCCTCGTCCGACCGGCCCGGGAGCGGTCGGATCGACGTCTTGCCGCCCACGATACTCCGCCCACGAAATAAGTGGCCAGACGATGGGTTCTGGGCCGGGACCGTGCGAAAGGCCCTCGTCCCCCCCCGCCGGGATTCTGGTCGGTCAGGTCGATGCCATCCCCAGAAGCTCCTGGTGGACCGTGGTGTCGCCCGTCAGCTCCGGGTGGAAAGAGATACCCAGAACGTTGCCCTGCCGCACAGCAACCACTCGGTCCTCGTGCTCAGCCAGCGGCTCGACCTCCGGGCCATGGCTCGTGACGACGGGTGCGCGAATGAACGCGGCACGGACCGACGGCGATGCCGCACCGAACCACTTCAAGGTGACTTCCGCCGAGGCCACCTGGGAACCGAAGGCATTCCGGGAAACCCCCACGTCCAGCACGGACAGGGACTGCTGTCCCGGAGCGGGGTCATCGATGTGGGAGGAGAGCAAGATCAGGCCCGCGCACGTCCCCAGAACCGGCAGGCCGCCTCGAATCGCGTCGATCAAAGGGTCTCGTACCCCGAAGATCCTGGTCAGGCGGTCGATCGTGGATGATTCACCACCGGGCAGTACCAAGGCATCGATGGCGCCCAGCTGCTCGGGCCTACGGACCAATACGGTCTCCGCACCGAGGTGGCCGAGCATTCGCTGGTGCTCGGCCACCCCGCCCTGGAGCGCGAGAACCCCAATCGTTGGGTTGCTCATCGCCGCCTTACCACCCGCGTTCGGCAAGACGGTGCGGCGCGGGCAGATCGCCCACGTTGATGCCGACCATCGCCTCGCCCAGACCGCGAGAAGCCTCGGCGACCGCCGCGGCGTCGTCGTAGTAGGCGGTGGCCTTGACGATGGCGGCCGCACGCTGCTCCGGGTTCCCGGACTTGAAGATGCCGGAGCCGACGAACACGCCATCCGCACCGAGCTGCATCATCATCGCCGCATCGGCCGGTGTCGCCACGCCGCCCGCGGTGAACAGAACCACCGGCAACTTCCCGGTGCGAGCGACTTCCAGGACGATGTCGTACGGGGCCGAAAGCTCCTTCGCCTTGACGTACAGGGCATCGGGCGACGCCGCGTACGCGGCCTGCAGGTCCGCGATCTGCGCCCGGATCGTGCGGATGTGCTTGGTCGCCTCGGACACGTCACCGGTCCCGGCCTCGCCCTTCGAGCGGATCATCGCCGCGCCTTCGGCGATGCGACGCAAGGCCTCACCCAGGTTCGTGGCGCCACAGACGAACGGGACCGTGAACTTCTGCTTGTCGATGTGATTGACATAGTCGGCGGGGGAGAGAACCTCCGACTCGTCGATGTAGTCCACCTTCAGGGACTCCAGGACCTGGGCCTCCACGAAGTGGCCGATACGGGCCTTGGCCATCACCGGGATGGACACGGTGTCGATGATCTGGTCGATCAGATCCGGGTCAGACATCCGGGCGACGCCGCCCTGGGCCCGGATATCTGCGGGCACCCGCTCCAGAGCCATGACGGCGACCGCGCCCGCATCCTCGGCGATGCGTGCCTGCTCCGGGGTGACCACGTCCATGATCACGCCGCCCTTCAGCATGTCGGCCAGACCCCTCTTGACGAGAGGGGAGCCGGTGCGGGCAGAGGTTTCGTTCGTTGAATCAGTCATGGGGTCCATCGTCCACCGCATGGGTGGATCACCGTAAGGGCCAGAATTGTGGAAAATTTTTGGTCCAGTCGGGCGCAGGCTTCTCCACCCCCGGGCGGTCTGGTGTGTTTGTGCCCGGCACCGGAACTCACCGTCCCGCCGTCCCGAACGGACGCAGGCACCTCAGAGTTCCGGAAGGAAGAGATCCTCGATCATGCACTCGAAGACGGCGGCCATGTGGAAGGCCAAGGGCAGGGAAGGGTCGTACTTTCCCTTTTCGATCGAGAGAACCGTCTGTCGGGAAACCCCCAACATGTCGGCCAGGTGCTGCTGGGACCACTCCCGTGAGCTTCGGTACTCTCGCACCCGGTTCTCCATCGTCAGCTCCTGGCTTTGATGACGGCGTATCGCAGGGCGAAGTCGAGCATCATCACAACGCAGGCGCCCAGGAAGAACCAGGACATATCGAAGGAGGGCCTCCACCATGTAGTCACCACGGCCCCCAATCCCATGATGATCATGAGGTCATGGAACACTCCCTCCGCGGCGCGGGAGTACCAGGTCGACTCGATCGACTTCTCCGGGTCCCGGGTAGCGCCCCGTACCGTTTTTCTGTCCACGAGGGCGACCCACCACAGCATGGTCAGCGGTGCCCAGAGAAACACCAGGAAGACAAAGAAGGCCAGGGTGTTGAAGGAGCCGGACGTCGTGAGGAGCGTCGCGACCACACTCGCCCCGCCGTCCGTCAGCAATCCGAGTGCTAGAGCCGGTTTCCATGCCGGGATCTTTCGGGAGCCGACCTTGGTATACCCCCAATGAGGAAGAAGGTGAGTTTCGGTGTGCTGAGCCATCAGCCCTCCTTGTAAAGCATCCTTGACGTGTCAAGCCACCTTTACATGCCAGGGCGTCGGACGCAAGCGGGCAAGCTCCCCTGCCGACGTGCAAAGCGATGATGCGGGTCGTAGAGGACATGCAAAAAATCCGGACATTGTTTATATGTCGTGGCTGGCATGCAAAAATCTCCTAGAATTTTTGCATGTCCTGGTCTCCCTCCGTCGCGTACAACGACCTTCCGGACCTGCCTCCTCAGGTGACCGTGGAGACTGTTCCCGTGTCGAAAACCCTGGTCACTGCCCGTGCGGAGGCGGAGTGATCTCGATGCCCAGATACCGTTCCGAGGCCGACCTGCCCCTCAGCGTCACACGCGGGCAGGGCACCATCCCCGGCCAGATCGTTGACCAGATCCGTTCCTTGGTCGCTGAGGGACGGCTTCGTCCCGGTGACCCGTTGCCTTCCAGTCGGGCTCTCGCGGCGCGGATCGGCGTCTCGCGCGGCTCCGTGACGTCGGCGTACGACCAGCTCGCTGTGGAGGGCTATCTCGAAGCAGATCGCGGTAGTACGCGCATCACCACCGAACTCTCCGGCCTGGGAGCGGGAGGTTTCACGGGAAACAACCCCGCCGCGATCAATGTCGCGCCAGCGACTCCAGCGAGGGGACCTCATGCGACCTCGTCGTCCGCGGCAGGACACGCGCGAACCCAGGTCCGGAATTGCGCCCCGATCGTGGGAGGCGCGAAAGAAAGCCGGGCTCTCGCACTCCTTGACCTCCGTCCCGGGACCCCGGACACGTCGTCGCTGGCCAATACGACCTGGCGGGCCGCGTGGCGAGCCGCCGCGGCCGACCCCTCCCTCGGGTACGAGCCCCAAGGATCCCCCGACCTCCGGAACCAACTCAGCGAATACCTGCGACTCATGCGATCGGTCATTCGGGGCCCAGACGATCTTCTGGTCACCGCGGGTGCACGCGATGGGCTCCGTATCCTGCTCATGACGCTCCATGAGAGGGAAGGGCGACCCCTGGTCGTCGCCGTCGAGGACCCGGGGTACCCGTCGCTCCACAAGGTTCCGCAAGCGCTCGGTCACCGCATCGTTCCGATCCCCCTGGACGACCAGGGTCTCGATCCGGCTCGCCTCCCGTCGGGAGCGGACCGGCCCGACGTCGTGCTGGTGACCCCCTCGCACCAGTACCCGATGGGTGCCTCGATGCCCGCCCCGCGGCGGCTCGAACTCATCCAGTGGGCCGCAGAGAACAAGGCGATCCTCGTCGAGGACGACTACGACTCCGAACTCCGCTACGTCGGTGACCCGTTGCCGGCTCTCGCGGCCCTCGACGAGCCGGGAACCTCCGTCGTGACCCTCGGCTCCTTCGCGAAGGTCCTGACCCCAGGGCTGGGTCTGGGCTATCTGCTCATGCCGAGCCATCTGAGAAAGGAGCTGGTCAGGCTCAAGAGCGACGCCGGCCCGCCGATCTCAGGGATCCTCCAGGACGCCATGACTCGTTTCATGGCCGACGGAGGCCTCCAGAGGCACACCGCGCGCATGCGGAGGAGCTACCGACGCAGGCGGGACATGCTCGCCACGACCTTCGACACGGCGAAGGATCTCCCCGGCGCCGAGGTCCTGCCCATGGACGGCGGGTTGCACGCTGTCATCCGCCTGCCCACAGCCGCTGCGGAAGAGCACGTCATCGACGACGCCCGGCGTCGCGGCGTCGCGGTGGGCGCACTCGGCACCTACTGGAGTGGCGGCAGCGGGCGGGCCGGAGTCGTCGTCGGCTTCGGGGGCCTCTCCGAGCAACGATTCGCACGCGGCCTCACCCTGCTCCGGGAATCGCTCGAGTGCTGTATCGGACAAGTCTCACGTTTCCGGTGACCGAACCGGGCGGTAAGCTGAAAGCCCGCGCCGAAGCTCTCTCGTGCGCGGTCGCGACACCCAATTTGCGAAAGGCACGCCGCCGAATGCCCGCTCAGGAAATCCGCCAGACGGTTCGGGAGCTTCACGCTCTGTTCGGACCGGTGCTGATCCGCTCCCTCATCTGCCTCGTATACGGCCTGATCACGGTCTTCTGGCAGGAGCCGAGCCTCATGCTCGTGCGCTGGATCCTGGGCCTCTACCTGATCGCCCAGGGCATCGGGCTGATCTACATGCAACGAAGCCTCAACGAACACGTCTACGGCAAGCGAGGATCCAGCAGCTCCGTGATCCAGTCGTTCGCGATCCTGTACTTGCTGGGCGGCGTGCTCACGGTGGCTTTCGCGGCGTCACTGCCGATCCTCGTGCTCATCGCTGGCCTGATCCTCACAGTCTGCGGAATCACCGAACTGCTCCAAGGAATGCGAACCACCCCGACTTCCGCAATGTCCAAGGACTGGAAGATTGCGGGATTGGTGACTTTCCTAACGGGAGCGGCCCTCTTCCTCGTCGGCGAAATTGGCCCCAAGGCGAGTTTCGGCGTCACCGGCGGCGGGGCGATCATCGTCGGCATCTTCCTGCTTCTCGCGGCGCTGACCTTCCGGCACGACGCCGTGGCCCTGGAACAGCAGAACCCCGGCGACTAGTCCCCGGAGGGCGAAACCTTGGCGGGCCCGAACGGCGCGATCCTGCTTCGGGACGTAGACTGATGGGGCATCCGCAGACACCAGGAGGAACACACGTGGCACAGCGCCCCAAGCGCGGAATCAAGGCCGACATCAAGGGACCGCTCATCATTGCGGCCGTCCTGGCCGTCGTCGCATTCGTGTGCATCCTGATCTTCGCCACGGGCGGTACCAACAACGCCCCCGAATTCCGTCTCGCCCTGTCGGTGGCCGGTTGCGTCTTCGTCGGGACCCTCGTCGTCTGCGCGACCCTGATCATCGTCGAGAAGCCGAATGACGAAGAGCTGGGTCAGGGCACAGGCATCAACAAGAGATCGGCCGATCTTTACGCTCAGGCCAAAGCGCGCAAGGATGCGCGCGAACGCGAAGCCCGCGAACGCGAGGCTCGCGAAGGAGACAGCTCCGAAAAGCCCGACGCCGAGTCCACCGACTCCGAGGCCGGCCCCGACTACGGTCGACGAGCCCATCCGGAAGAACACAACTGACCCCAGGGGATCCTGGAACCACAAGAAAATCACCGCCGAGCCATGGAGAGGCTCGGCGGTGATTTTCGTTGACGTCCGTGAACGGACCGGCCGGGGGCTACCTGCCGAACCTCTTGAGCCGCAGGGCGTTCAGGATCACGAAGACCGAGGAGAAAGCCATGGCGGCACCCGCGATCATAGGGTTGAGCAGGCCGAGGGCCGCCACGGGAATCGCCACGACGTTGTACCCGAACGCCCAGAACAGGCTGGACTTGATCACGCGGAGCGTGGCCCTGGACAGTCGGATGGCTTGGGCCACGGCCCCCACCTCACCCCGGACCAGGGTGATATCCGATGCCTCAAGGGCCACGTCGGTGCCCGCGCCCATGGCCACACCGAGATCGGCTCGTGCCAGCGCGGCCGCGTCATTGACCCCGTCGCCGACCATGGCAACGACCCTTCCCCGGCCCTGCAGCCGCTCGACCTGTTCCACCTTGCCGCTCGGGCTGACACCGGCGATCACGTCCGAGGGGTCGATGCCGACCTCCGTGGCGACAGCGCGTGCCACGGGGGCGGCGTCGCCGGTCAGGAGGATGGGCCGGAGTCCCATCTCGCGGAGCTCCGCGATGGATGCGGCGGCGTCGGCCTTGGGCCTGTCGCGGAGAGTGAGCAAGCCGGCCGATATTCCGTTCACCGCGACGAGGATCGACGTTGCCCCACCCTCCTGGGCGTGGGACACCACCTCGAGGTGGTCGGAGGGCACATCCACACCGAGGTCCGTGAGCCATGAAGCCTGCCCGACGGCGACGTCGTGCGCGGAACCGTTCATGACGACGCGCCCCCGCACTCCGCCGCCGGCCGCGCTCGTGAAGTCATCGACCCGAGGCAGCGAGCCGTGCGCCCGCCGGGCGGCATCGGCTACGGCGCGCGCAATCGGGTGTTCGGATGCGTCCTCGACGGCACCGGCCAGAACCATCAGGGCATCATCGTCCTGGACCGCGGCCGACGACGCGAGCACCCGGGTACCCTCCACGGAGAGCTCCCCGCTCGTGACCGTTCCCGTCTTGTCGAGCAGAATCGTGTTCACGCGTCGCGTGTCCTCCAGAACCTGGGCCGACTTGATGAGGACGCCGAGTTGGGCGCCGCGGCCGGTGCCGGTCAAGAGCGCGGTAGGGGTTGCGAGACCGAGGGCGCAGGGGCACGCAATCACCAGAACCGAGACGCCGGCAACGAACGCCGGTGTCAGCGCGCCGCCGATGGTCCACCACAGAATGAACGTGAGGGCGGCCAGGACCAGCACGATCGGGACGAACACCGCCGAGATCCGGTCCGCGAGGCGGGCGACCGGGGCTTTGGACGCCTGGGCGTCCGCGACCAGGCGACCCATCTGCGCCAGCGTCGTTCCTTCTCCGACTCGCGTGGCGCGCACCAGGAGGCGGCCGTTGGCGTTGAGAGTCGCCCCCGTGACATTGCTTCCCGGGCCGACTTCGACCGGTACGGACTCGCCCGTCAGCATGGACTCGTCGACCGCGGAATCGCCATCGACCACGACGCCGTCCGTCGCGATTTTCTCGCCCGGTCGGACCACGAATTCGTCGTCCACACGCAAATCTTCCACCGCGATGCGCACCGGCTCGGCACTGCCGGAGCGAACGACGTCGACCTCCCGGGCGCCCAGGTCGAGCAGCTTGTGGAGTGCCTCGCTGGATCGGGACTGCGCCCGAGTCTCGGTGTACCGGCCGATCAGCAAGAAGAAGGTCACCACGGCGGCGGTCTCGAAGTAGACCTGGTGGGAAGACATGTCCATGTGCCCACCCGGGTGGGCGCCCGCCGTCATGCCCGGATCCGTGACCAGTCTGCCGAGGGAGTACAGGTAGGAGACGACGACGCCGAGCGAGACCAGCGTGTCCATGGTCGATGCGCCGTGACGCGCAGCCCGAGCCGCGGTGACGTGGAACGGCCAGGCCGACCACGTGGCCACGGGCAGGGCGAGAATCGCCGCGGCCCAGGCCCAGTGCGGGAACTGGAACCACGGGATCATGGATATCGCGAACAGCGGCACCGTGAAGATCGCTGAGACCCAGATGCGCCGGATCAGGGACGACTCCGGAGGCATGGCCATGTCGTGGCCATGGCCTTCCCCGTGGCTGCTCTCCGTGTCCTGCTCCGATCCGGGGGAGTGGTGCCCGCGTTGCACGTGCACGGACTCACCTGCTTCCCCCGACGGATGGCCGGTGCGGGCCGCGGCCCCGGCCGGTGCGGCGGCGTCAGCCTGCGCGGTAGCGCCGGCCGGTGCACCCATTCCCGTGCCGGGCGTGCGTTTCCCGGTCGCGAGGGAGGGCGTGTAACCGGCCTTGCGCACGGCCTCGAGCAAGTTTTCGTCGGAGATATGCGCGGGCGCGGTGACCTTCGCCGAACCGAGCGGAAGGTTCACGCTGGCCTCGACGCCATCGAGCTTGCCCAGCTTCCGTTCGACCCGCCCGACGCAGGAAGCACAGGTCATCCCCTCGACGGTGAGATCGACGACGCGGTCGCCCTCACCGGTTGACGGGTTGTTCGCTGATGGTGTTGCGGTGGGCATGAGTCCTTCTAGCGCGAGTAGTGGTGGATGGGGTCAATCGACCAGGGTGTACCCGGCCTCGACGACGGCGTCGTTGACCGCCGCAGGGTCCAGCTCACCCTCGTGGGTCACGCGAACGGGGGAGTCCCCACCCGCTTCGAGCGAGACCTCCACCGCCTGCACGTTCCCGATCTCCTGGAGTTCCTCGGTCACGGATGCAACGCAGTGTTGGCAGGTCATGCCGCGGACCGTGATGTCTGTGGTCTTCATGTGCTGTCCTTTCGAGAGAGTGGTGTTCGGGCGGGGGCGCGAAGGCCGGGGTTGCTAGCTCCGAACGAGTCGTGAAATGGCCGCCGTCGCCTCCGAGACCTTGTCCCGGACGATCGCGGGGTCGCCCCCGCCGGTGGCGGCCTCGGCCGCACCCACCACGCAATGGTTGAGGTGCTCGTCCAACAGACCGATCGCGACGGCATGCAGTGCCTTGTTGGCGGCCGAAATCTGAGTCAGCACGTCGATGCAGTACGTGTCCTCCTCGACCATGCGCTGTACCCCGCGGATCTGGCCCTCGATGCGACGGAGTCGCTTCAGGTAAGCCTCTTTGTCATGGGTGTACCCGTGCGGAGGCCGATTGGGGTCCGCTGCCTGGTGGCTCGATGTTTCGCTCATGACCCCGAACGTATACCCCCTGGGGGTATAATACAAGGGGTTGGTTGTGAGAATCGGAGCGTTTGGCGCCGAAGGGGCGAACGCTCGGGGTTGTTTGTGCGAGAGTTGACCTATGGCTTCGAAGATTGAGGACTACGCCCTGCTCTCCAACATGAGCACTGCCGCACTGATTTCGCGGGACGGATCCGTGGATTGGTTCTGCGCACCCAGGTTCGACTCCGAAGCCGCATTCGCAGCACTCCTGGGCTCCGACGACCACGGTCGTTGGCTGCTGGCCCCCGCCGCCGCAGTATTCCCGGACACGGTGACCGGCGCACCGGAAGAGGGCGCGGCCCAGGATGACGCGCCCGCCAAGGTGGCCGAGCGCTTCTACGGCGAGAACTCCTTCGTGCTCCATACCATCTGGTCCACCAGCACCGGATCGGTGAGGGTCACGGACTTCATGCCCCTGGGCAACAGGACGGAGATCGTTCGTCGCGTCGAGGGGCTCACGGGCGAAGTCACCATGCACCAGGAACTCGCCCTGCGATTCAACTACGGCCGCACGGTCCCGTGGGTCACCCGATACGACGGCGCCCCGGACCCGCAGACGGGTTACCCCGATCCGGCCGATGGGATGCTCGTCGCGATGGCCGGCCCCGATGCGTTGGTGTTCCGTGGCGACCCCATTCCCGACGTCGCCCATCGTTGCCACGCCGGTCAATTCGACATTTCCGCCGGCCAGGTGAGGGACTTTTCGCTCACCTACTTCGCCTCCCACCGGAATCCGCCGGCACCGGTGGACTTCAACGACTCGTTGCACCGGACCGCCGACCAATGGAGCGAATGGTCCGATCTGTACAACGATCCGAGCGAACCCGTTCCCACCAGCACCGGGCCGGTCCCAACGACCACGGCGATGCCCGTGGTCGACGGCCATTCCGGAGCCATCCCGCTCGGCGCGGTGCCGGGTGGCGAGACCGAGGAAGAAGAAGAGCAGGACCCGAAGCTCGAGACCTATCGCGAAGCACGGCGCCAGTCCCTGCTCGTGATCCGCGCGCTCATGAACCGCGAGACAGGCGGCATGGTTGCCTCCCCGACTACCTCATTGCCCGAGGTCATCGGGGGCCAGCGAAACTGGGACCACCGGTTCTGCTGGTTGCGCGACGTCGCCCAGTCGGTGGGAGTCGCGATCGGCCACGACCACGACCGTGAAGCGACCCAGTTGCGCAACTGGTTGCTCCGAGCCATCGCCAACGACCCGACCCGGTTGCACAACGTGTACGGTCTCGCCGGGGAGAGCGACGACTTCGAGCGGAAGATCGACCTACCCGGTTATGAAGGATCCGTGCCCGTTCGCCGCGGGAACGGCGCGGCCATGCAGTTGCAGGGAGACGCCATGGGCCAACTCATGGTGACCTTCGAGAAACTGCGCCGCTTGGGCTACGCGGAAGACCACCTCTCATGGCCCCTGCAACAGGCCCTTCTCGGGTCCGCCGTGGACCACGTCGGTGAAGAGGACCAAGGAATCTGGGAAATGCACGGTGAAACGCGCATCTACACCCATTCCCAGATCATGCTGTGGGCCGCGCTCGACGCCGGGGTCCGCGGGGTCCGGACGCACGGGTTGTCCGGCGACGCCGACCTCTGGGCGGCCGCCCGCGACCGGCTCGCCGAACAGATCTGGACCCACGGCTTCAACCGGGAACTCAACTCGTTCGTGCAGTACTACGGCGGAACGAGCGTCGATTCCGCGCTGCTGAATATCGCCCACACGGGATTCGTCTCCTTCGATTCGCCGGAGATGCGCGGCACCGTGGAACGCATCGAGAACGAGCTCGATGCCGGTGGCGGACTGATCTACCGGTACCGCAACGCCGACCGGCTGGACGGATTCGAGGGACAGGACAACGCCCACTTCGCATCCTCGTTGTGGCTTGCCGAACAGCACATCCGGTCCGGGAACATCGCGCGCGGCCGCGCAATCCTGGACGGAGTGCTGGACAAGGCCAACGACGTCGGCCTGCTCTCTTCCGAATACTCCCTCGCCCGCTCGCGCATGACCGGGAATTTCCCCCAGACGCTCGCGCACATCGCCCTGGTCTCCGCGATCGACGCGATCCTGCTGTAGACGTTTCACCGCCCCGCCCCGCGCAGCGGACGGCGTCATCCGTCCAACGGCACGGTCCGGTCGATGCGAATCCGGTCCAGGAAGTCCTCGTCGTGACTGACCACCAGGAGAGCGCCCCGGAATCCGCCCAGGGCGTTGACCAACCAGTCGACCGTGCCCATGTCCAGATTGTTGGTCGGCTCGTCGAGCACCAGGAGTCTCGGCGCGGGTGCCGAGAGAAGGATCCTGGCCAGGGCGACACGGAAACGCTCGCCGCCGGAGAGCGTCCGAACCTTCGCGAAGACCGTGTCGCGTCGGAACAGCAAACGCGCCAAGTCGTCCCGGAGCCGCTGGTCGCTGGCCCCAGGGTTGCTCGCGGCCACGGTTTCGAGAACGGTTGCCTCCGGGTCCAGCTGAATCCGCTGGGGAAGATACCCGATGCGATCGGTCCTCCCGATCACCTCGTAGACCCGGCCCATGCCAGGCGGCGGTTCGAAGGACACGGGAGCGCCGGTCACCACGCGCTCGAGCAGCGTGCTCTTGCCCGAACCATTGCGTCCTGCGATCCGCAGGTGCTCCGGCCCGGAGACGATGACGTGGGCTTCGTCCGTCGGCAAGGGAACGACGTCGGCCTCGGGCTCCTGCGCGGAACTGACCTCCGCGGCGTCCTCGAGAAGTTGTAATTCCACGATTCTGGTGCCGTTGCCGACCGCAGTGTCCGGCAGGTCCAGGTAGACGTCCTCGGTCTGACGGAGCGAGTCCTCGGCCGCCGCGAGCCTGTTCTTGGCGGCGCGCTCGTGGTCGGCCATCAGGGCACGCGCCCGCGCCGAGGACTTCTCCGAATTCTCTTTGTCCCCGCCCAAGGCGATGGGAGGCTTGCGCTTGGTTTCCGCGAATTTCTTGCCGCGCCGTTCGTCCCGCGACTGCCTGATCTGCTGGTTGATCCGGTCGCGCTTCTCCCGGTCCGCGGTCGCCCGGGCATCGCGAATGTCGCGACGCTTGGTCTCTTCCTCGGAGTCCACGATGGCTTCCCACTCGGAGAAACCTCCCTCGAACCGTCTCAGCGTCGACGCCGGGTTCCGCGGGTCGACCTGTCGAAGCTCGCTGATCGAGTCGCACCGTTCCAGGAGCGCTTTGTCGTGGCTGATCACGAGTAACGGCATGCGATGCCGCAAACGTTCCAGGAGGTCCGCCAATTGCTCGCGGGCCTCGGCGTCGAGATTGTTGGTGGGTTCATCGAGGATCAGCGCCTCCGGCCGTGCAAGCTGGATCCCGAGCAACGCGGTCCTGACGGCCTGACCTCCGGAGAGAGTGCCGACCTCGCGGTCCAGGCCGATCCCGGGCATCCCGGCTCGGTGCATTGCTGCCTCGGCGCGGTCGCGGAGATCCCACTCGTCACCGATCACGTCGAAGTGCTGTGGATCGACGTCGCCCCGCGTCACCGCGTCGATCGCGGACAGAACGGGGGAAATGCCGAGCAGATCGGCGACCGTCGTCGCGGTGTTCAAGCCCAGATCCTGCCGCAGGACGTGGGTCCTTGGCGGGGCCGTGGCCGAGCCGCGCGCGGGGTCGAGGTTACCCGTGATGATGTCGACCAGGGTGGACTTGCCGGAGCCATTGGACCCGATGAGGCCGTGCAGGCCGGCGTCGTACACGACGTCGACGTCAGTGAGGCATGGGGTTCCGTCCGGCCAGGAAAAGGCGATTCCGACGAGGGAAATGTTGTGTTGGATAGGCATAAAGGCGTCCTCTCAGCGTGTGATGGCCGGCCGAGCGGACGCGAAGGTCCTGCTCAGCCGATGGCGGCGAGAGGTGCACTGTCCAATGCATTTCCTTTGTTCGGGGGCAGAAGCGAGACGAGCGTAGCACGCGATCCGAGTCGATGGGAATGGGGTGAGGCGGACTCATGCGCCGCGAACAGGTTGTTGCCGGGCAGAGAATCCCGAGTCGTGACGACGCGGACGATCTCTTCCAGCTCGTCGACGACGTCGGCTACGCGAAGCGCCCCCTGCCTTGACGTGGCAGGGGGCGCTTCGCGTGATACCGCAGTCCGAATCAGCCGTTCTCGGGCGGTTGTGGGTTGTCTCCCGAGGAATCCGGCGAATCACGGGTCTCCGGAGGGGTCGGCCGGCGTCCGTTTCCGGGCTCGGGGTCAATGCCGTAGCCGCTCGAGCGGCGGGGGCGCGCCGAGTTGTCGTCCGTGGAACCGGTGGAACCCTCCGGGCCTGCGGCGGGGTTCCGGCCGGCAGGACCATTCGGGCCGGCAGGACCGTTCGGGCCGGCAGGGCCGTTCGGGCCGCCGAATCCGCGTCGACCGGGGCCGGCCCAATAGATGTCCAGGAGGTCGGGGATCACGCGGTCACGGCGGTCGGCGACCTCCTTGTCGGAGACAACGTTGACGCCCCAGTGCGCATTGCCTGGCTTCTCCGGGTACGTGCCCAGGAACTCGGTGCTCTGGAGTGGATCCGGCCAGGAAGCCGCCGGTTCCGCGGCGGGAACCATGGACAGTGGGTTGTTCGCCGGGTTGAACCGCGGACGCCAGATGAGACGGCCGGGACGGGAGCGGTCGCGCAGGGCGTGAGCGCGCCACGTCGTCGCCGGATGGGACATGTTGAGGTTGGCGAGCCACGTGAACAGTCCGCGCTCGTAGACGGCACGGTCCGCCAACTCCTGGAAATTCACGTCCTTGTTCAGGTACTTGCCGGCCGCCAGGGTGCGGATCGTGCCCTCTGATCCGCGCGGGCAATACCGGTAACCGAAGTTGTCCGCGGTGTACTCCTGTGCCCTGGAGAGGATCGAGGCCAGGAACGGCACGTTCTGGAAGGCCGAAATGCCCAGGAGCCGGAAATATGAGGTGTGGCCGGCGGCAATGTGACCGACCTCGTGGCCGATGATGAAACGCAAGGCGTCCGGATCACGGGCCTCGCCGCCGACCTCGAACAGGTCGGAGTAGATCGCGACGAAGCGACGGTGACCATGACCCGAGGCGAAAGCGTTGATCATGCCGTTGCCCAGAACCACGTAGGCGTCCGGTACACGGCGCAGACCGTGGGCTTTGGCTGCGCCCACGAGCATCTCGTAGGCCTCGGGGAACTGTGTGGGGGTGATGCGGACGCCGCTGAGTCGCATCTGGCCGTACAGGATGCCGCGACTGATGAAAATCGCGATCGGAACGATGCACATCAGGGCCAGTAGCTGGTCAAAGGTCGACGCGGTGTCGGCCTCCGTGTACGTGGTCGGCGTCGTGATCATCGGCATGAACGTCCGGATGAAGAGGACCCAGAAAGCGAAGGTGTAGGCCGCGATCGTGAAGCAGATCCCCACGATGAGCCACGGGATCTCCCCAGGATGCCGCAACTTGCCGCGCAATCCTTCCCCCAGGAGGGACTGCGTCGAAAACAGCGAAGGCCCCGGCAGAGGGCTACGTGCTCGTTGACGGGAGTCCTCCGGGACCCAACCGTTGCTGACGTCGTCGGCCAGTGGCTGGGACGGCAACGCGGATTCCGGCGGATGGACCCCGGGCGCCCCGTACTTGTGGGCGTCCCTCTCGTAATCGGGGCCTGGAGGGGGGCCGTAGGGGTTCTGGGTCATGAACGTCCTCTCGGTGGCTCATCTCAGCGAGGTGTGTTTCGGTCGCCGCGGCAACACTTCGCTTCCCAACTGTACCCAGCGAGGTCGTGAGATGGGTGAATCCCGATCGACGCACACTCGTGAGAACGCGGACAGGCGCCGGTCTCCGATTGACGGAAACCGGCGCCTGCTCTCGCCGAACTCTCACCGGCTCAATACCGGTGGGAGATCACGGTCGGAAACTCAGACCGTGTAGACCCAGGGAGTGTTGCCCTGGGCCGCCGTCGTGATGATGTTGGTCAGCTGAGTCTCGGTGGCCTGGTAGGACTTCTTCGAGGTCTTCAGCGGGTCGTTGACCGTGAAGGTTCCCTTGTCCTTGTTGTAACCGGAAATGTAGACGAAGTGTCCGTATCCCGGCTCGGCGTCCTCGCCCTCAATGACCCCGGTCTGCGTCAGGACCACGGCACCCTTGCCGTCCTTGATTTGCTCGATCGAGTTGGTGGCCTCTCCGTTCACATGGGCCGTGCCCTTGACGCCGTGGTTGCTCAGGATCGTGGCGACGTCATCGCTCTGGAGGAATTCGGAATTGCCTCGTCCGGCCTCTTCACGGATCTGGGTCATGGCGGCACTCTGGTCGGAAGCCGAGTAGTCGCTCGGCAGCTTGCCACCGCCCTGCAGGAGAGCCATCAGGATGCTCGCGGGGCCGCAATCGTTGTACTGCGAGGCCTGTCCCTGCACCTGGCTGATGTACTGGAACTTGTGCTCCGCCTGGGTCGACGCCTGGGCAGTGTCCGCACTCTCGGGGGCCGCGGTGGTCGCGTTCGCGGCGCCAGCCATGGCACCGGTGGCCAGGGAAGCGATAGCCGCACCTGCAACGAACCTGCGCTTGAAGTTATTCATCATCGAATGTTCCTTACCGTCTGTTTCTACTGTTTCGGGCAGAACTGAGCGTAGGAAGACGGTGTGTTCCGAGTCAACGACGTCACTCAAAATGTGTGAACGCCGCGATAAACCCCTTAATGAGCAATTTGTAATAGATAACACCAATGCGTGATGGCGCCGGGCGCGGTGTCGTTCGGGAGGTATAGGGAGAAAATGTGGTCCTCGTGAAAAATTCCCCGAATGGTTGATTATGCATCAACGAATAGGTATATGAGTGTCGTTTCGACAGTTCGATAAATGTTTACTTGAAATTTCTCCCACGGTGGCTCCCTGGAAGGGGATATGTTTCCTGGATCCTTCAATCGATACGTTTTACCTAGCCAGGCGACTGTTTGGCGTGAATGGTAGGTTGGTGGACCGGCCATTCAACCGTTTTGTCGAACTCTCATGGTTCTGTACTCTGAGGTACTGATCCACTTTCTGAACCACTGGGGAACCTCACTATGACTTGCACAGGCAAGGCCCTGTCCGCGCGCGCCTCGGCCGCACTTCTCATCACATCCGCACTGTTCTTGGGAGGGTGCTCCGCCGATTCGGGGGACAACAAGTCCTCGTCGCCCCATGCCTCGCAGACTCAGTCCTCCGGCGATGCCTCCAAGGGATCGTCCAAGGACTCGAAGACGGATGGGGATTCCTTACCCAAGAAAGCGAAGAAGAACGAGCTGATCGGCGGCGGGAAGACCGTGTTCCCGGATCGTCGCATGGTTGCGCTGTACGGAGCACCCGGAAATCCTTCCCTGGGCGTGCTCGGTGAACAGGATCCCGCGGCCTCGGTCAAACGGGTCAAGGACCTGGCCAAGCAGTACGAGCCGCACAGCGAGGAGCCCGTTATTCCGGCCTTCGAAGTCATCGCCTCGGTCGCGGATGCGGCGCCGGGCGAGGACGGGGACTATTCCAACGAGATGACTCCCGAGCAGCTGCGGCCGCTCCTGGACGAGGCCAAGAAGAACGGCGTGTACGTGATCCTGGACCTCCAGCCCGGGTTGCAGGACTTCACGAGCCAGATCAAGGAATACGAGGACATCCTCAAGGACCCGAACGTCGGCGTCGGTCTGGACGCGGAATGGCGACTGGCCCCCGGGCAGAAACCTCTCGAGCAGATCGGGTCCGTGGACGCTTCCGAGATCAACGATTCCCTCCGCTACGTCGCGGACCTGACCAAACGTGAGAACCTGCCGCAGAAGGCCGTGGTCATCCACCAATTCGCCGGATCCATGATCACGAATCGCGAGCAGATCGATACATCCCACCCGGAACTGGCATTGACCCTGCACGCGGACGGCCACGGTACTCCGGGACTCAAGAAAGAGACCT
Source organism: Kocuria sp. (assembly GCA_030454085.1). Taxonomy (GTDB): domain Bacteria; phylum Actinomycetota; class Actinomycetes; order Actinomycetales; family Micrococcaceae; genus Rothia. Next base: position 2,408 of record JAKDJD010000024.1, on the reverse strand, counting down.
GGGAGGCATTGCAGAAGGGGCTGCCCCAGGGCATCCGCATGTCGTGGAAGAACTTCTACGACGAAGACACCCCGATGTTCACACCGGAGCAGACCTACCAGATGGATCCCAAGCCGTGGGTGGTCACCTACCAGTAGTCCCGGTCGGTCCGGACCCGTCCCGGCGTCGCCCGTTTGCTACTTCTGCGTCGCTTTCAGTGCATCCGGCGGGAGCGGCCTGTCGGCGTAGACCACGCGTATCGCGGAAGGGTCGGGGTTTCCCGCGTCAGGTCCACGGTGGCGGAGCGTGAGGCCCAGTTTTTCGGCGACTGCGGCCGACGCCCGGTTGTTCTCGAGCAGGTAGGCCACGATCGGGGTCTCCGGGCGAAGCGTCTTCGCCCGATCGAGGGCTCGACGCGATAGCTCCGTGGCCAGGCCTCGCCCTTGGGCCTCGGGGAAAAACCGGTACCCCAGATTCCAGAACACGCCGCCGCGCAGGGCACAACCTCCGTGACCGACCACCTTGCCGTCCTCTCGCGCGACCCAGGTTCCGAGGCCTGCATTCCAGGCTGAAATCCAGCCCGCCAGGACATCGCGCGTCGTCCCGACGTCAGCGAACCTGCCGCTCGGCAAATGTGTCCACACGCGCGGGTCCGAATACAGCCGGTGCAGTTCGTCCAGGTCGGACATGCGTGGAACGTGCAGGTCGAGCCGCTCTGTGCGGTCCTCGGGTCGGTCGGTCGTTGCCGCTCGCTCGGTGTTCGTCACTGGTCCTCGCCTCCCGGCCGCTGTGATCCCGTTGTTCGCTGCGGTTTCTTCAGTCTATGGCGGGTGCGGCGGGTTTGTGGGGTGGGGTTCTTGTGCGCTGCTTGCCGCGAGGTGGCGGTCTTGTGCGGAACTTGCGGCTAAAACCGCACGGGGCTGCCACCTCGCGGGCGCATCGTCCAGGATGACGACGCCGTCGTGCCCGTGGGGAGGGCGGTTGGGTGGCGGTTACCCGAATTCGAGGTGTTTGCCCTTATAAGGTGGGGGTTTAACCGCCTCTTGACGAGGGTCGGCGCCACCGAATCGGGTAACCGCCACCGAACCGAGGTGGGCAACCACCCAAACGGGTAAGCGTTGAGGCGGGCAACCGCCACCCACGACGGGGGCGTGCGGGGTTTCGTGCGCGCCTCTGCCCGGGCGCATCGAGCCGCACGTCTGCCCGGGCGCATCGAGCCGGGCCCCTAGCTGGGCGACCGGCAGCCCCTACCGGGCGACCGGCATGGTGGCGGGGTCGTCGCCGTGCGTAGGGTGTAGTCATGGCTGAGCAGACATTCCACGCAGAACACAAGGTGGCCGGCGGCAAGCTCGTGGTCGCGGACGTCGTCGTCGACGGTGACCGGATCACGAACGCCACGATCTCGGGGGACTTCTTCCTGGAGCCCGAGGAGGCGTTTTTCGAGCTCGCGCCCGCCCTGGTGGGTTCCTCGATCGCCGACGACGGCGCGGCCCTCACCGCCCGGCTCGATGCAGCGCTCGCGGCCTTCGGTGACGATTTGGACCTGCACGGGTTCTCGACGGGCGACGTCGCCCTCGTGGTTCGCCGGGCCATCACGGGGGCGAAGGATTTCGGCGACTTCGACTGGACCCTCTTGCGCCCCGGCCCCCTTCCGACCAGTCTCAACGTGGCCCTGGACCAGTACCTGTTGGAGGAGGTCGCGGCGGGCCGCCGGGGGCCGACGCTCAGGTTCTGGGACTGGGAGGACAGGGCCACGGTGATCGGCTCGTTCCAGTCCTACATGAACGAATTGCAGCCCGACGGCGTCGAACGGCACGGGATCGACGTCGTCCGGCGCGTCTCAGGCGGCGGGGCGATGTTCATGGAAGGTGGCAACTGCGTGACCTACTCGATGTATGCCCCCGCCTCGCTGGTCGCGGGGCTGAGCTATGAACAGTCGTACGTGTTTCTCGACCAGTGGGTGCTCCAGGCCCTCGGCGAACTGGGGGTCAACGCCTGGTACAAACCGATCAACGACATCACGTCCTCGGGCGGGAAGATCGGGGGCGCGGCCCAGAAGCGAGTCAGTGGCGCGATCCTCCACCACGTGACCATGTCCTATGACATCGATGCGGACAAGATGACCGAAGTCCTCCGCATCGGCCAGGCAAAGATTTCGGACAAGGGGATTCGCAGCGCGAAGAAGCGTGTGGACCCGCTGCGCCGTCAGACCGGGGAAAGCCGGGAGGGGATCATCGCCACGATGGGACGCACCTTCGAGGCGCGCACAGGTGCGACGTGGGCCGAGCTGTCCGAAGCCGACCTCGAGGCCGGGCGTCGGCTCGTGGACGAAAAATTCGGCACCGAGGAGTGGACCCACCGCGTCCCGTGACGGGCCGGTCCGCGGACGCGGCGGAAAAAGCCCCCCGCCCCGGGGGGAACCCCCCGGG
>JAKDJD010000069.1 GCA_030454085.1 Kocuria sp. | reverse complement strand
CGGAGGGAACCAGCTTCAGTCCCACCGTTGCCCCCACGATCCCGACGATGCAGAGCACCTTGAGGGCGGAAACCGACTCATCGCCGGTGGCCATCCCATAGATCACGGTGAGAGCCGCTCCGATGCCTGTCCAGATCGCGTAGGCCGTGCCGATGGGGATGCTCTTGAGCGCGACCCCAAGACCGGCCATGCTTCCGATAATGGCGACGATGAAGACCAGAGTCGGTCCCAGCTCGCTGAATCCGTTCGAACGCCCGAGGGCGGTGGCCCAGACGGCCTCCAAAACGGCGCTGGCCAAAAGAATGATCCATGCCATGGTCAGCTCGCCACCTTCAGGCCGACGAGGGAAACGATGAGCAGCCCGAGCAGGCCGATACGGCCCCAACTCGACTTTTCCTGGCGGGTGACCAGGCCCCAGATCAGGGTGAGGGTCGCGCCGATGCCGACCCAGACTGCATAAGCGGTACCCACGGGAATCGAGGTCATCGCGTAGGAGAGGCCGGCCAGGCTCACGACCATCGCGACGACGAACAGAACGGCGGGCTTCCACCGGCGCAGGCCATGGGACGCAGAGAGCGCCGCCGCCCACACCATCTCCAGGCCGCCCGAGACAACAAGCACTAGCCATGCCACGACAATCTTCCTCCTTCGAGTCAGTCTTGTCGTGGTGCGGGTACTGCTCCCTCGTCCGCAGGCCCGTTGAAGGCCTCAGTCGGAAGGTATCAACGATCCACGAAGAACCGCAATACCGCGTCCGCCCCATCCAGTGCGGCCCATGGTTTGTCCGTGCTCAGCACCGCGAGACCCGCGGGAGGAAAACCGGAAGAAATCCCCATCGTCGCCTCATAGTCCGAGTCCGGGGACGCGAGTGAGAGGACGGCGTCCTGAACCGCCGGATAATGCGCAATGACAAGGAGCGAACGGACGGTTTCCGGGGTCCGTCCGATCACCGACAACAACTCCCGCGTCGGGGCATTGTAGAGCCGGTCCTCCAGACTCGCGGTCGGCGCCTTCTCCCCCAGCTCATCGCAGACCCAGGTACAGGTCTGACGGGTCCGGAGAGCCGATGAGGACACCATCATTTCCGGCACCGCACCATGTTCGACCATCCAGCGGCCGACTCGTGGGGCATCCTTGTGACCGCTCGGAGTGAGGGGCCTGTCGAAGTCGCTCGTGCCCCAGGGCATGTCGGCTTCCGCGTGACGCATGATCATCAAGGTCTTGGCCTGGGAACGGGGGTCGGTCAGCGCACTCATGGGCCAAGTCTACAAACCAGGTGACTGGGAACGGCGTCGCCTCAGGGAGCACACGACGGCGTACGGATACAGCAGGGGCCGGGAGGCGCCGTGTGGCACTTCCCGGCCCCTGCCGACGGTTGGGACGCTAGATCGAGTACTCGGGAGCCGCCCAGACGACGACCTCCGGGTGCTCGTAGAAGCGATAGCCCTGACCGCGCACGGTGCGAACAGTGTTGGACAAGCGCCCCAACTTGGAGCGCAACCGCCGGATGTGGACGTCGATCGTCCGCTCATTCGGCGTTTCGTCCGCGTCACGCCACAGGGCGTCAAGCAATTCCTCGCGACCAGCGGTGCGATTCGAGTTCTCGACCAAGTAGTTCAGCAGCTCGAATTCCTTGTACGTGAGGTTGAGGACATCCCCGTCCAGGAAGACCTCGCGCCTCGACAGGTCGATCAGGACGCCGGCGGGCTGGCTGGGCTTCGACTCCGGGGCGGGAGCGTGGCCCGCCGGCACGGCTTCGGCCTGGCTCTTCGGCGCGGTGGGATCACCCAAGGCGTCACGAACGACGTCGAGGTCGGATCCTTCGGCACCCGCCGGGGCGATCGCGACGGCGGCGTAGGACTCGGCTTGGGGAACCAGGGTCTGCGCATAGGCCCGGATGTCCTGGACCATGCGGACCAAGGACGTACCGTTCTGCGCAGCGACGTCTTCGTTGAGACCGACGTAAAGGACAAACCCTCGAGCCTCATTGTCGGCCGTCGTGGGTCGGATCGGCGAGCTGGCCTCGGGCTGTGCAATGGGCGTGGAAGGGTTCATGGCACGCAACGAACGGTAGTCGGAAGGTTCGCCGACCGTTCCACGGCCCGTCATGCCGCTGGCTCGCATGGCAGCAGCACCGTTGGCACGGTTGCGCTGGGAAATGTGCACGTATCCGGGTGCGCCTGACATTCGATCGCCGTCCTTCTGCAATTCGGGCCTCATACGGCCGGAGCCGCACGGATGATTGATGGCGGCCGCGGAAGGCACCACGACCTGACGGCCGACACTGCCGCACAGATCCTGACGGAACCTTCGGGGAGTGATCAGACCTTTCTTCCATGCTGTACCCGTTACTCGGTTCCTGCAAGTAACAATTGGTTCACGGGTCCGAATCGTGAGAAACTTCGTCTCAAATATGCAGAATATCATTCAAATCATGCATATCATGCGTTCAGCCGAGCTCACCCTGCCGGGTTGTATATGCAGGAAATCCGCTCATTGCGGGCCGGGGCTACGTTAGACGCTCGAATATCCACGGGTTTAGTCATTTGTCAAGTAGCATCAGGCGCATAATTTTCGATTCGTGGCGGTCTTCCCAGGATTCCCCCAGGACCGCGCCGAATTGTCCGAACAAAAACTTGTGAGTACAGAATGTGGGTCGAGCCACTCGGCGCCCGCGCAGGCCATCGGCCGTTCGCCATGCGAACGTTTCCGGCGAAGGCTGGACGCGGCGTGCGGCGTCGCGAGCGGACTTCACGACGAGGCAACCGCCACATCGGCCCGCCCAAAAAATCTATGAAGCGTGGCTTTGGTCACATCCGAATGTCGGTCAGTCGGCGAGTCCGTACAAGCGGTCCCCGGCGTCACCGAGACCGGGGACGATATAGGCCTTCTCATTGAGGCGTTCGTCCTGGGCGGCCAGGAACAAATCGACATTCTCCATCCCTTCGACGCCCTCGGCGAGAGCCTTCATGCCCTCCGGCGCCGCAAGAATGCACAGACAGGTGATGTGGTCGGCACCGCGCTCGCGCAGGAATTTGATGGACTCGATGAGCGTGCCCCCGGTTGCGAGCATCGGATCCAGAACATAGACCTGGCGACCCGTCAGATCATCGGGAAGCCGCTCGGCGTAGGTGACGATATCGAGAGTTTCCTCGTGGCGAGCCATCCCCAGGAAGCCGACTTCCGCCGTCGGGATCAGTCGGGTCATGCCTTCCAGCATCCCCAAGCCGGCGCGAAGGATCGGCACCACGAGGGGGCGCGGCCTGGCCATCACCACGCCCTCGGTCTCGGTCACCGGAGTCCGCACGGTCTTGGGCTCAACGCGGATATTGCGCGTGGCCTCGTAGGCCAGGAGAGTCACGAGTTCGTCCACGAGCTGCCGGAACTGTGGTGAAGGGGTCTCCCGATCCCTCAGAACGGTGACCTTGTGGCTGACCAAGGGGTGGTCCAGAATCTTGACTCGCATGGCTCCAAACTACAGCAGACAATGGACCCATGACGCACTTTTCGCAGCTCCACTACGAGTGGATGGGTCTCGCCCTGGCCGAGGCGGAGCAAACGCGCCAGAGCGGCGATGTGCCGATCGGCGCCGTCGTCCTCGATGGGACCGGCCGAGTGGTCGGGCGCGGGCGAAATCGGAGGGAGGCGGATGCCGACCCCACGGGCCATGCGGAAGTGCTCGCCATCCGCGAGGCCGCCCGGCGACTCGGCCATTGGCGCCTGGACGAGTGCACGCTCGTCGTGACCCTCGAACCCTGCCCCATGTGCGCGGGGGCCATCGTCCTGGCCCGCATCCCACGGCTGGTCTTTGGCGCCTGGGATGAGAAGGCCGGCGCCGTCGGGTCGGTCTTCGACATCCTCCGCGAACGCCGCCTCAATCACTGGGTCGAGGTATTCCCAGAGGTCAGAACGCAAGAATGCGCCATACTCCTGCGGGACTTCTTCGCATCGAAACGCTCACACTGTGACGCAACGGAAGACAATTCAGAGCCGAGTGCATAGCATCACCCTATAAATTCGCTGTGAATGACTAGAACTGACCAGTCAGTACAATTAGGATGACAGTGTCACGGTTCCTCCATCCCGGGATCCCCTCCGCCAATCACTCACCCATCGAGGAGACACACCTGTGCTCGAAGTCGAGGCAGTCCAAGCCAAGGGACGCCACGCGCCCCTGATCGAACGCACCTCCTTCACCGTGGAAGTCGGTGAGCTGATCCTGGTCCAGGGCAACAGCCAGCTACAGCGCTCAGGCCTGTCACTCGCCCTGACCGGGCGGCTGAGACCGGACAAGGGCACGATTTCCTGGGACGGCAGCGACAAGCGCAAGAACCTGCGCCGGCGATCCTCACTGATCGATTCCCCGCGCGTGAACCAGATGGAGGATCACATGCGGGTTCGGGACTACGCCGCAGAAATGCTCTCCTACATGCCGCACAAGATGCTGAAACGCCCCACGACCGAGCAATGGCTCCGCGATCACGGACTCGAGGATCTCGATAACCTCTGGGAAGAACAGCTGACCCCCGATCAGCGAATTCGCCTCGTCGTCGCCCTGGCCGGCCAGGAGAACCGGTCGGATCTCCTGGTCTTCGACACCCCCTCGCGTCACGCGAATCACACCGCGACCTGGCTCCCCCGCCTCCATCGATTGGCCAGGAACGAGAAGCATCCGCGCGCCGTCGTCGCCGTCGTCCCCCGAATCAGCACCTCGTGGCACGGGCTGACCGCGCGCATCGGTGAAACCGCCGCAAAGCCCTACGTACCGTCCGGACTGCCCCTCGACGAACTCTTCACACCTCGCACCGCTCAGGAGGACCTCGCGTGACTTCCCTTCGCCTCGCTCTCACGGAGCTCAAACGCATGACCGGTGGCGTCTTTCCGAAACTGGTCATGGTCGCTCTCGCCTGCATCCCCCTCCTCTACGGCGGCATCTACCTGTATTCCAACTGGGACCCGTACGGGAAAGTCGATCACGTCACCGGCGCCATCGCGATGGAGGACACCGGGGCGAACAAGCCGGACGGCTCCCCGGTCAATACCGGGCAGAGCGTGACGGACAAGCTCCACGACTCCAAGAATTTCGACTGGCACGATGCCGCCTCGCGCGATGAGGCGGTCAAGGAGGTCAAGGACGGCACGACCGACTTCGCCATCGTGATCCCGAGTGACTTCTCCGAACAGCTCCTCTCCACGTCCGAGTTCGCCCCGGACAAGGACGGCACCCCGGGCACCGTCGATCCCCAAAAGGCGGGGCTCGAGATCGTGACCAACGACGCCAACAACTACCTCCTGACGAATATCGTCTCGAAGGCGGGAACCACCATTCGCGATCAGGTGGCCCAGGAGGTCGGGAACGAAACCGCCCAGCAAATGTTGGCCAGCTTCACGGACATTCACGGCCAGCTCTCCTATGCGGCCGACGGTTCGAAGAAGCTCTCTGACGGTGCGGTCAACCTCTCCACGGCGGTCGACCAGCTCAAACACGGGACCTCGACACTGGCCGACGGCGCCGTGCAACTCAACAGCGGCTCGCATTCGCTGCTCGACGGGGAGAACCAGCTGGTCGACGGCAACGCACAGGCCGTCGACGGCGCCCAAAAACTCGACGGCGGTGCCCAGCAACTCAACCAGGGCGCCAAGACATTGACGGGCGGAACCTCCCAACTCGCCGACGGCTCGGCGCAGCTCAAGGACGGAACCTCCCAATTGTCCTCGGGGTCCTCGCAGCTCGCCGACGGCACCTCGGAACTTTCGGGAGGCGCGGCACAGCTCTCGCAAGGGGCCGCAACCCTGGACCAGAAGGTCAAGGAATCCGGCATCGGCCAGGTCGGCAACGACCTGAACGCCGTGTGCCAGGATCTCTCCTCGGCCAACACGTCAGAGCCTTCCGGCAGGCTCGCGGAGGATGTCTCGAACTCCGTGGTCTCGGAAGTCGGTGCGGCCACCTCTGACCAAGTCCAGCAACTGGTCGACCAGGGCGTCCTGAATCAGGAGCAGGCACAGAAAGTCGTCTCCTCGGTCTCCGACGACCAGACAAAGTCGCGGATCGCCCAGGCAACCAGCCAGAACCTCGACTCCGTCGAGAACACGGACTCCGGTGCGTCGCTGCAGAAATTGCGGGACTCCTCATGCGCCGCCGACGGATCGTCGTCGGTCGCGGCCAAGATTTCGGAGCTGACCACCGGAATTTCGCAATTGAACGACGGCGCCTCCGGGGTGGCCGACGGTGCCAAGAGCGCCGACGACGCCGCGCAGCAGCTCGCCGGCGGCGCCTCGACCGTCGACCAGAAGACCGGGGAGCTCGCCTCCGGCGCCCAGCAGGTCGACACCGGGGCCCAGCAACTTGCCCAAGGCATCGGCAGCCTCGCAGGGTCGACCGGAAGCCTGGTGGACGGATCGCAGACTCTCTACGACAACCAGGTCAAGGCCCGCGACGGCGCGCAGCAGCTCGCCGACGGGACGAGCCAGGCGGTCGACGGATCGAACCAGCTGGACCAGGGGGCCGACCAGCTCAAGGGCGGGTCCGGGGACCTGACGAAGGGCTCGCAGGACCTCCACAAGGGCCTCGAGGACGGTCGAAACCAGGTGCCGAATCTGGACAAGGACCAGCAGTCCTCCCTGGCCTCGGTGATGTCGGATCCGGTCTCCGACAATCACAATTCTTTGGCCTCCGCCCGGAACTACGGCGAGGGCATGGGGCCGTTCTTCATTGTCCTGGCACTGTGGATCGGGATACTCATGGCGGGCCAGTTCCTGCGGGCCAACAACGACCGTGCCCTGGCTTCGCACACCTCGAGCTTCAGGATCGCGATCGGCTCGTGGATTCCGTTCCTGGTGGTCGGAATCGCCCAGGCGGTCGTGCTGTTCGCGGTGGTGAAATTCGCCCTTGGTTTCCAGATGGAGCACCCATGGCTGGTGTTCTGGTTCTTGCTCCTGACGTCCGTCGCCTTCAGCGCCCTGGGGCAAGGACTGATCTCGCTCTTCGGGGCCCCGGGCAAGCTGCTGGTCCTCGTGCTGCTCATCATCCAGCTGGTGACATCGGGCGGCATGATGCCCTACGAGACGTTGCCCCAGTCCCTGCGATGGCTGCACCATGCTCTGCCCATGGGCTACGCCATCACCGGAGTGCGTCGTCTCGCCTACGGGATCAATGAGAGTTCCGTACCCTGGCTGGTGCTGATCCTGGTGGCCAGCCTACTGATCGGATTGCTCTTCGGGTTCTTGGGGTCCCTCAAGGACCGAACCTGGACCCTCAAGAAGCTCAGCCCGGAGGTGGAACTGTGACGCCAGCGAAGAACCGGGGCACGAACGGTGAGTCGGACGGCATCCGTCGTCGGCCCGGTCGTACCAATCGGACCCAGCTCAGACTGTTCGAGTCGGCGATGGTGATCATGAGCGAGAAGGGGCCGACGGCGACGACGGTGGAGGAAGTCGCCGCCAAGGCCGGCGTCTCCAAGGGCACCGTCTACTACAACTTCGGGTCCAAGAAGTCGATGGTGGACGGACTCCTCCGCTACGGCGTCCAACTGGTCCTGGAAAGCATCGAGGATGCGGGCGAGGGCGTCAGAGACCCTCGGGAGCGGATTTCTCGCGGTGTGATCGCTTCGTTGAGATTCCTCGAAGGGCATCCCGGTTTCGCCCGCCTCGCTGTTGCGGAAATGTGGAGGCCAGACGGAGGCACGTCCGAAGTCCTGGCCCAGCAGCGCTCCGTGGTCATCGACAAGGTCACCGAACTGATCGATGACCTCGAGGAGTTCTACGAAACCGCTGAGCACCCGGACAACCCGTCGATCGCCATCGCCCTGTTCGGAGCGACCTTCATGCTTGCGATGGAACGGGAGATGAATTCGTCCTCCCGCACCACGCAGGACGCCGCCCGCGCAGTACTGAAAATCATCGACGGATACATCGTCGGCCCCCGGTACACGTGACGAAGCCAATATGATCCGCCCGGTTTTCGACGGCGCCCAAGTTGAGTCGACCCCTTCGAGCCGGTAAAGTTGCCGAAGTTGGTGACGTGTCCGAGCGGCCGAAGGTGCGACACTCGAAATGTCGTGTACGGTAACCCCGTACCGAGGGTTCAAATCCCTCCGTCACCGCTCAGCGAGAAGCCCTCGCATCCCTGATATTCCTGGGATGCGGGGGTTTTTCTTTGTCTT
>JAKDJD010000005.1 GCA_030454085.1 Kocuria sp. | reverse complement strand
CGCAGGAGGAGCTCATTCGCGCCGTGATCCGGGGCCGCAGGACAGACACATGCCGCACGACGTGTGCGACCTGGCCCCCCGAGGGACCCCCTGGAGGAGAGTCGACCAACGGCGGAACCCGGACAGAAAAGAACCCCCGCCGAAGCGGGGGTTCTTTTCGAAGTATGGGGCACTGGACCGGGTGCGCCTCTCGGCGGAAGGCCGCTCGTAGCGGCTAAATAATGGAGCCCGGGGCAACCTGCGGCCCAGTGCCTTGTATCCAGTGTGGTCCTCGTTCGCCGAGGCTGTCAAAGCACTCCGAGGATCAACGATTCATGGGGTTCCGGCGCTGCTTGAGTTCCTTGAACCAGCGTCCGCTCTCCCCGACCCACAACATGATCGTGCCGATGATCAGGAGAATGGTTCCGATGGCCCCAATGATTCCCGGGGCGTCCTGGAAGGCACCGCCCAGGCCGAGCAGGCTCAGGATTGCGAGAATGAGCAGGACGATCCTGCCCCAATTCTTGCCTCGGGTTGCCGCCCTGGCGGAGAGCACCTGGAGGACGATGAGGATCAGCGAGAAGACGGCCCCAACGGCGAGGATGCCCCAGGCGTAGCCGCCCTGCCCCTGGTCCTGCAGGGACTTGTACTCGTCGGTGCCCATGAGGACGAACGGGGAGATGATCAAACTGATCAGGCTGATGGCCGCTGAAATGTAGATCAGCCGGGCGGCGGTGTTCACGGCCTTGGGTGCGGCCAGATCTCCGCCCTGGTTCTGGAGAGGACCATGACCGTTTCCTGCGTCGCCGCCTTGGTACTGGGGCTGTCCGCCGCTGGGGTTGCTCCCGTACTGAGGAGGCTGGTTCCCGGCCGGGGACTCGTGATTCTCGGTCATGCTTTCCTCTCAATGGTGATTGAACTGACCTTCCCATCAAAACATGAGGGAGTACCGACCCACAATGAATCCAGGCCGGAACGCGCATATGCGAAATCGCCTATTTATGATTTTCACGCCCAGCCCGGGAAATAAATCAACAAATGGTCACGATTCGGTCGCGAATTGGTTTCGTTCCCGACGACGTACGGCGATTCGCCGACATCGGAAGCCTCACGGAGTGTCGCTCCCGCGCGAGAAAAACGTGGAACCTTACGTGCCTGAGTCATAAAAACGTGGGTCGTCCTTATATGACACCGGTATTTCTTCGGCCCGTCGTTGTGCTCAATGACGCGACACGTGGCGTCAAAGACACCTCATCCTTGCGGCCGCTCAGGAGACCGGGTTTGAATACTTGCGTATCTATCCAGAGCGGCCGAGAGACCTGGCTCGACGACGCCGCAGCAACCGCCTCGTGCACCCCAACGGTTCCGAGGCACGGTGCTCCCGCCAGGTCCGATGGAGTGTATCGGTAGTCCTTCGACGACGCCGGGCGCATTCCCCGGCCGATCCCGTGCTTTCGGTCGTGGGGCCCGCGTATCGACTGACGCCGCCTCCGTCGGGTGTACCGAAAGGAGACCCGGCGTGAAACGTGAAGACGGACCAGCACTGTCCTTCGAGCTGTATCCGCCGCGCAGCAGCCTGAGTGCGGAGGCCCTGAGGGCCACCATCGCCGAACTCGAGCCCACGCGCCCCGACTATGTGTCGGTGACGGCCGCCTTGGCAGGGGACAGGAGACGGCAGAGCATCGACCTCCTGCGCCACCTCGTGGACGAGACCGATCTGAAGCCGTTGGCCCATATCCTCTCGACCGGGCAGAACGCCGCCGAACTCGAGGATCTGGTCGAGGAGATCATCGCTCTCGGGGTCCGGGGGCTCCTGGCCCTGCGCGGAGACAGGCCCGAAGGCTACTCGCTCCGCGAGGGCGAATTGCCCTTCGCCCGACATCTCGTCGAGCTCATCCGCCGCGTCGAGGCCAGAGGATCGGCCAAATTGTGTGCGGGGCGCCTCGCGGTCGGGGTCGCGGCGTACCCGGTTCGGCACCCGGAATCCTCGAGCATCCACCACGACACCGAAGTCCTGCTCGCGAAGCAGAGGGCAGGAGCGGACTTCGCCATCACCCAGGTCTACCCCGATCCGGAAGACTACGCCGGGCTGGTCGGCCGGGCCCGCGCCAACGACGTCGACCTGCCGCTCATCCCCGGCATCCTGCCCGTGACCAGCCTGCGCAGGTACCTGCGTGTGTGCGATCTGGCGGGCATCGAGCCCAACCGGGAGCTCGCCTCCCGCCTCGAATCGGCCGGGTCGTTCGCCGAACGCCTGGCCGTGGGGGTGGACTCGGCCGAGGAATTCGCCCGTCGGGCCCTCGACGCCGGGGCGCCCGGCCTGCACATCTACACCTTCAACGAGCACCCGGCAGCACTCGAGCTCGTGGACCGACTCGGTCTGCGTCGGGGTACGCCATTGAAACACCCGTCCGTCGACAGAAAACAACGTGAGGAGATCACCGTGACCGAAACCAACGCCCCGAACCCCATCACCGACGAGAGCCCGTCGGCCACCCGTGGCCGTCCTTTCCCCGGAGCGAGCATCTTGGGTTACCCCAGGATCGGGCGCGACCGGGAGCTCAAGAAGGCCCTCGAATCCTACTGGGCTTCCGGCAGCGGATCCCGTGAGCTGACCGAGTCCGTCGACGCCCTGCGTGCGCGGGATGTGCGTCGGCTCGCGGATCTCGGCCTCACTCAGGACTCGTCGATACCGGCCTCGTTCGCCCTCTACGATCAGGTTCTCGACGCCATCCTGGCGACGGGTGCAGTGCCCACGCGTTTCGCAGACCTCGCCGATGAGGACGGACGTTTGGACCGGGACGCATCCTTCGTTCTGGCCCGAGGCGACGAGGCCCGGGGGCCTTTGGAAATGACCAAGTGGTTCAACACCAATTACCACTACCTGGTTCCCGAGATCGGACCACAGACCCCGTTCGCCGCGGATCCGCGGGAACTCATCGGGCAGTTCCGTGCCGGCAACGGAGATTCCGATACCCCACTGCGACCCGCGCTTCTGGGGCCGGTCTCCTTCCTCCTGCTGTCGAAGGCAGATGACGCCGCCCCCGAAGGCTTCGACCCTCTGGACCGGCTCGATGATCTCGTCGAGGTCTATCGACGGCTGATCGACCAGTTGTCGGCCGAAGGAGCGCAGTGGATTCAGATCGAGGAGCCCGCACTCGTGACCGAGCATCACCGGTCCGACCTGGCTGGTCGCATCCGTGACGCGTATCGGCACCTGACGGCCGCACGGACGCCCAACGACCCGTCGATCCTCGTCGCGACCCCCTACGGAGACGCAGAGGATCTCCTGGAGCCGCTGGTCGACGCGGGGGTCGATGCCGTGCACGTGGACCTGGTCTCCGGCCCGGACGGGGGACGGCTCCGCGAACCGAGCGCGGATCAGCTCGCGCTGTTCACTTCCGCGGATGCCCCGGTTCTGGTGGCCGGCGTCGTCAACGGACAGAACATCTGGCGCACCGACTTGCGCAGAACGCTCGCACTGCTCGAGGAGCTGCACGAGGCGGGGGCGAGAGTGTCGGTGAGCACGTCGACGTCGCTCATCCACGTCCCGCACGACGCCTCCCGGGAGGACCGGCTCAACGATCAGCCGCTCCGGTGGCTCGCGTTCGCAGACCAAAAGGTCGGCGAGACCGTGATCCTGGCCAAGGGACTGGCCGAAGGATCCGAGGCGATCGCCGATCACCTCGAAGCGTCCGATGAGGCCATTCGGCACCGCGCCGAGGCCCGGGGCACGCGCGATGCCGATGTGCGCGAGAGGGTCTCGGGTCTGACCGAGGCCGACTGCCATCGGGAGACCGCGGAAGAGCGCCAACGGAAGCAGGCCTCCGACGGCATCGCAGCGAACCTGCCCGATGTCCCGACGACGACGATCGGGTCTTTCCCCCAGACCGCAGACATCAGGTCGGTGCGCGCAGACTACAGGGCAGGCCGCCTCGGCGAGGCGGAATACGTCGAAAGGCTCAAGCAGGAGATCCGGTCGGTCATTTCTCTCCAGGCGGACCTCGGGCTGGACGTTCTGGTCCACGGCGAACCGGAACGCAACGATATGGTCCAGTACTTCGCGGAGAACCTCGACGGATTCGACGTGACCCGGTACGGCTGGGTCCAGTCCTACGGGTCCAGGTGCACCCGGCCATCGATCCTGTGGGGGGACGTCAGCCGCGAAGGACCCGGCGTCAGGGGAGAGGCCATCACCGTTCCGTGGATCAGCTACGCCCAATCGCTGACCACCAAGCCGGTCAAGGGCATGCTGACCGGCCCGGTGACGATCCTGGCCTGGTCGTTCGTCCGTGAGGACCAACCGCTCGCGGACACGGCCCAGCAGGTCGCCCTCGCTCTCCGGGACGAGGTGGAGGACCTCGAGAGAGCCGGTATCGGCGTCGTCCAGGTGGATGAACCCGCCCTGCGTGAGCTGCTCCCGCTCAGGGAACGGGACAGGCCGGACTATCTTGACTGGTCGGTCCGGTCCTTCCGGATCGCGACGTCTGGGGTTCGGGCCGAAACCCAGATCCACACCCATCTGTGCTATTCGGAGTTCGGCGAGGTGCTGTCCGCCATCGACGCATTGGATGCCGATGTCACGAGCGTCGAGGCGGCGCGCTCGCGGATGGAGTTGCTGGACCCGCTCGCGGATATCGGATTCGAGCGAGGCATCGGACCGGGGGTGTGGGACATTCACTCACCTCGTGTGCCCACGGTCGGGGAAATCGAGGACCTGCTCTCCGCGGCGTCCCGAGCGATCCCTCGCGACCGTCTCTGGGCGAATCCCGACTGCGGTCTCAAGACCCGCGGATACGAGGAGACCACCGCGGCCCTGGCTCGACTCGTCGAGTCCGCTCGGCGTCTGCGCGCGGCCGTGACGGTCTGACGGTTGTTTCACGGGCCCGGCCGGTTCGCATCGATGCGGACCGGCCGGGCCTTACTGCCCGAAACGGTCCTACGGGATCAATTTCAGCGCGTCCTCAATGAGCTGATCCCGATCTGCATCCGTGTCCACGGCGGTGCGGATCAGAAGGCCGTGGAACAGGAGCATGAGGACGTTCGCCAGTCGGGAGGGGGCGGCGACGACGTCGTCCGGGTCGGCACCCTGACTGACCTTCATCTCCGACCAGGGTTCGAGTACTCCCGCAAGCAGTGTGCGGCCCCGGCGGATGTTTTCCTGGGCGACCTCGTGGACCTCAGAGTTCACGGTAGATTCCGCGACGAACTGGAGGAGCAGCGGACCGAAGTCGATCGAGAACAAGGTTTCGATCAGCAACCGGGCGACCTCCGAGGGGGCCAGTGGGTCCCCCGTTTCAGTCTCCATATCGGTCAGATCCTTGAGGGTCGCGCCGAAAATGTGCTCCGCGGTGCCGCGCATGATGGATGCCTTGCCATCGAAGTGGGAATAGATCGACCCGGGGGACATCCCGGACTCCGCGACGATGTCAGCCATGGAGGTGTTGGAGAAGCCCTTGTTCAGGAAGCAACGGCGCGCTGCGGCGATGATGCGCTCACGCCGCTCGATCTTTGATGACTCTGACAACCTCGGCATGGAAAAAGAATACCTGTTCTGTTATTGTGAACGCAACTAGAAGGATCATTCTGTTTAGGAGCCGCTATGAGCGTTCAGGATTCGCGGCGCACGGGCGCCGAATCCGCAACCACCACCGCGAAAGAGCACGTCGGAAGCCACCTCGGCAAGGTTTTTGGGGTTTCGGTGCTCGCGGCGCTGATCGTGACGGTCTTCGTCCTGGCCTTCACCTGGCCGACCAAGACCTCCGAGGCACACAACATGCCGGTCAGTGTCGCTGGTCCGCAGAAGACCGTGGACCAGTTCGAGGACAAGATCAGCGAAAAGTCGGGGGACACCTTCGACTTCGTGTCTGCCGACAGTCGCGATGACGCCGTCGACCAGATCAAGCACCGCGAGACCTACGGCGCCGTGATCCTGGCCGAGCAGCCAGGGGCCCCGGAGGTTCTGACCGCACCGGCGTCGAATTCGGCCGCCACGCAGGTCATGAGCGGCATCGCCGATCAACTCACGCAGCAGACCCAGGGCCAGATCACCGGCCAGGTCGAGCAGATGAAGGCCGCCTCGGGCGGTCAGCTGAAACCCGAGCAGGCGCAGAAGGCCCTGGCCATGCAGGAGAAGGCCGCCGATACCAAGGTGGCCGAGACCGAGGTCGTGCCCCTTTCGGATGACGATTCCAACGGGTCTGGGCTGGCCGCGGCGGCCTTCCCGCTGGTGCTCGGTGGCATGCTCGGCGGCGTGTTGATCACATTCTTGGTCAAGGGAGTGTGGCGGCGGCTGATCGCGGCCGTGGCCTATGGTGCGGCCTGCGGCCTCAGCCTGACCCTGATCCTCCACACGTGGTTCGGTTTCGTGCAGGGCAACTTCGGGCTCGTGTGGTTGGCCTTCGGGCTCTCGGCCATGGCGACGGCAACCTTCATCCTGGGGTGCACGGCGATTCTCGGGGCGCCCGGTATCGGTATCGGCGCCGTCGTGACCATGCTCCTGGGCAATCCGCTGTCCGGGGCGCAGGCCCCGTGGCAATTCATGGTTGAGCCCTGGGGAAGGATCGGACAGTATCTGGTGCCCGGCGCGTCCAACACGCTCCTGAGGTCCCTGAGCTACTTCCCCGATGCCCCGACGGCCCAGCAGTGGTGGACCCTCATGGTGTGGGTCGCGGCCGGGGTGGCGCTGACCGCCTTGGGGCACTTCCGCCACAACCGCATCAACGATGATCCCGATGAGACCGATGCGCGTCGGGTCGGTGGCGAGTCCGAGCTCGCCACGGGGAACCACCCTGCACCGCGTCATCGTCGCGGAGGCCCCGAGGCGGACGTCGACTGATGGACCGGTGACGGTTGGAAGTCACCGGATGCAACAAGGGGCCGGGCGCCGACCGGGGATTTTCCCGGTATCGGTGCCCGACCCCTCGTTATCCGTTGGAGGCGGACCTGGTGAGCGGCGGTGCCTCCGACACGGAAAGCAGACTAGAGCTGCTGGTTGTTCACACGGACGGTCCGCTCATTGGTGAACTGCTGGAGTGCCCACTGGGCGTTCTCGCGACCATAGCCCGAACGGTTGATCCCGCCGAAGGGGAACTCAGGGCTGGAGTCCATGTGAGTGTTCACGAAGGTCATGCCCGCGTTGATCCGCTCGGCGAACTTCCTGCCCTTCTCCGCGTCGGTGGTCCACACCGAAGCCATCAGGCCGTATTGCGTGTCATTGGCGATCCGGAGGGCGTCCTCTTCATCCTTGGCCTTGTAGACCATGACGGCCGGCCCGAAGAGCTCGTTGCACCCGAGATCCGACTTCGGGTCGATGTCGGTCAGCAGTGCCGGCGACATGAACCAGCCGGGGCGGTCCAACTTCTCGCCACCCGTGTGCAGGGTGGCGCCCTCTTCGGAGGCCTTCTGGATCCGCTCCACGACCTCGTCTCGGGCGCCCTCGGAGGAGAGCGGTCCCATGTCGGTCGCGGGGTCGTCGTAGGCGCCGACGGTCACGTTCTCCACGGCTTCCTTGGCTGCGGCGACGAAGTCGTCGTAGTACTCCTCGACGACGATCAGGCGCTTGGGGGAGGTGCAGACCTGACCCGCATTCGCCGTCCGCAGAGTCACGGCCTTCTGGGCGAGTCCCTTGACGTCGTCGGTGTCCAGGACCACGAACGGATCATTGCCGCCGAGCTCCAGAACCGACCGCTTGAAGTACTTCGCGGCGATCTTGGCGACCGACGAGCCGGCCTCTTCCGAGCCGGTCAGGGAGAAGCCCTTGACTCGGAAATCCTTCAGGACCTCTTCGGCGTCGCTGCTATTGAGGTACACGTTGGTGTAGACGCCCTTCGGCAACCCGGCTTCCTCCAGGAGGTCCTGGAAGGCCTGGGACGAGGTCGGGCAGATAGCGGCCTGCTTCATGAGAATGGCGTTGCCGACCATGATGTTCGGCAGTGCGAAACGGGCGATCTGGTTGTAGGGGAAGTTCCAGGGCATGATTCCGAGCAGTACGCCCAGCGGATCGTGCTTGACGTAGGTCTGGTCCGCGCCCTGTGCGTCGGGAAGCTGGGTGTCCTCCAGGAACTTCTCCGAATTCTCGGCGAACCAGCGGGCCGTGAAAGCCACCTTCTTGACCTCGGCTTCGCCCTGCTTCTTGGGCTTGCCCATTTCCTTGCCGATGAGATCGGCCAGTTCGCTTGCCTTGCCCTCGACCAGATCGGCGAAGGCCTTCAGTACCTCGCCGCGCTTGCTGACGGGGGTTTCCTTCCAGTCCTGGAAGGCACGGTCGGCGGTATCGATGACTTCGGCGATCTCCTCGGGGGTGAGGGAATCGAAAGTCTGCTCGACTTCGCCGGTGTTCGGATTGGTCACAGCAAAAGTACTCATGTATACAGCAAAACCAATGTGCGGCGGCGCGTCCAGACCTTTTCGACATCGGCGGAATGTTTCGGGTTTTTACTCCGCCCCAAGCGCGTCCGCGAGCCGACGTGCGGCGTTCTCCGGGGCTGGGGCATCGGCAATGGCGCGCACGACGACGATCCTTCCTGCACCCGCGGCCTTGACCTGGGAGACGGTTTCCTCGTCAATACCGCCGATCGCGAAGAACGGCGTCGAGGACGTGTCGCAGACGGGATCGAGGTCCGCCGCGAATGCGGGGAGGTCCAGTCCGACGGCGGGCCGGCCCGGTTTGGTCGGTGTCTCCCACACCGGACCCGTGCAGTAGTAGTCCGTTCCCGGGTCCTCGGAGGCCGCGAGCACCTGCGAGCGGGTGTGACACGAGCGGCCCAGGAGGACGTCGTCCCCGAGCACTGCCCGGGCTTGGTGCGTGGTCAGGTCGGTCTGGCCCACGTGGAAGACGTCGACCCGCGCGAGGAGGGCCGCATCCGCGCGGTCGTTGGCCGCGGAGAGCCCGCCCTCTTGCCCCGCGACGCGAACCAGCAGGCGGAGGGCCTCCAACTCGGTGCGGATCGAGACTTTCTTGTCCCGGACTTGGATGATGTCGACGCCGCCACGGAACGCCGACCGGAAGAACAGTTCGAGCCGGTCGGCATCCAGCCGTTCGACGCTATCCTGCCCGGGAGCCGTGGCCAGGAACTTCTGCAGGTCGCAGCAGAGGTAGAGGCGGGCGCTGCGGAGCCGTTCGAGTCGGGTGGCCCGGGTCGCGGACAACGAAGGGGAATCCGCAGACGTCAGTGGGCCCCGGCGGGGTGAATTCTTGAAGGTCGTCACGGAAGCCACATTAACCCACCCCGCAACCACGGTCCCGAACTCGGGCGGACCGGCGGTGTGCACCCCCGGTCGAGTGTGCCTAGACTTGAGGCACATGGGAGTCCGGGACGGCCGGACTGAGAGGGCAATACCGCCGACCATCAGGACTCGATGCGGATCATGCCGCCGTGAGGAGGATCAACCGATGCATATCGGTGTTGTCGGTGCCGGCGTCGTCGGCCTGCAGACCGCCTGGCAACTGCGGTTGCGCGGGCATCGCGTGACGATTTTCGACCCGGACCCCGGCCATGGGGCAACGCGCGCCGCGGCGGGAATGCTCGCGCCCATCAGCGAGGTCCAATTCGGACAGGACAGGCTGTACCCCCTGATGCTCGCCGCGCTCCGCGAGTATCCGGAGCACATTGCTCGCCTTGCTCGGGCCACGGATCGACCGCACGGATACCTCGAGAACGGAACGCTCTTGGTGGCCGGGGACCGGGCGGATCTGACTCGGGTGGCCGACCACGCACGGGTCCACGCAGAGCACGGGATGCACACGAGGCCGATCTCGCAACAGCAGTTGCGCGAGGCGGAACCCGGTCTCAACCCCCGATTGTCGGGGGGATTTGAAGTTCCGAGCGATCACCAGATAGACCCCCGTCTCCTTCTCGGAGCGCTCAAGGATGCGCTGTCCGGGGAACTCGACCCTCGCGACTTTCCCGGCGTCGGCCCCGCCGCAGCAGTCTGCGAGGAGACCGTTGTCCGGATCGACGAGTCCCACGGGGACCGGATATCGCACGATCTCACGACGGCCGAGGGCCGGGCGCACCGGGTCGACCGGGTTCTCGTCGCCTGCGGCTTGGGATATCGAAGCCTCGAAGGCGTGACGGAGGGGCTTCCGCTGGACCTGAGAGCGGTCCACGGGGACGTCCTCAGGCTCCGGCTTCGTGAGGGATACCTTGCGCCGGGGGAGAGGCACCTGGTCAATGCGACCGTTCGGGCCACGGTCCTCGGCCGCCAGGTCTACCTCGTGCCCCGTGCGGATGGCGGCCTGGTGGTCGGCGCCAGCGTTCGAGAGGACGGCCTGTCCGGAGTCAACGCCGGGTGCGTGCAGGAGCTGCTGGAGGACGCCGTGACCGTGGCTCCGGGGGTGAGAGATATGGAGCTCGTGGAGACCATGGCTCGAGCGCGCCCCGGCACACCCGACGACATCCCGTATCTGGGTTGTGTCCCGAACGCCCCCGGCGTCGTGGTCTCGACCGGGTATTCGCGCCACGGAATTCTCCTCTCACCCCTCGGCGCGCGTCTGGGGGCGGTCCTTCTGACCCACGAACCATTGGGCGAAGACGACGCCCAGCTTCTCGAGACCATGGACCCCACTCGCTTCGGCGAGCGGGCAGGACCGGCGCGCGAGCGCCTTGCAGGAGGAATACCCGCATGAAATCCGTGAAAGTCAACGAACGGCAGATCAGCGTGCACGATCGGGCAACGCTGGTGGATGTGGTCGGCAAGGTTCTGGACCGCGACCTGGAGCCGGACGGTCGTCCGACCGACGGCGGACGCCTCGGTGTTGCGGTGTCCATCGACGGCCAGGTCGTGCCCCGCACCGCGTGGCAAGAACGAGTGGTCGACGACGGAACCGAGATCGACCTGGTCACGGCCGTCCAAGGAGGATAAGGAAGAATTCGCATGGAACAGTCAACACAGACCATGGCATCGGACGCCGGGACCGCGACGGATTTGTCTCCGGTCCGGGTGGGGGATTACGAGCTCACGAGCCGACTCATCATGGGCACCGGCGGTGCGACCGACCTCGCGTCACTCGAGAAGGCGTTGGTTGCTTCCGGGACGACCCTGACCACGGTGGCCGTACGCCGCTACGATCCGTCGACCAAGACCAGTGTTTTTGCGCTCCTCGAGAGGCTCGGCATCGATGTCCTGCCCAACACCGCCGGGTGTTACACCGCGCGGGACGCCGTGCTCACCGCGAACCTGGCGAGGGAGGCCCTCGAAACGAATCTGGTCAAGGTCGAGGTCGTCGCCGACGAGGACACGCTGCTCCCGGATGTGGTCGAGACACTGCGTGTGACCGAGACGCTCGCGGAGCAGGGCTTCACGCCCATGGTCTACACGACCGACGATCCCGGTGTCGCGATCCGGCTCGAGAACGCCGGCGCCGCGGCGGTCATGCCCCTGGGCTCGCCCATCGGGACCGGTCTGGGAATCCTGAATCCGTACAACATCGAACTGATCGCGGCCCGCGCGACGGTCCCGGTGGTGGTCGACGCCGGTATCGGTACGGCCTCCGAGGCCGCGCAGGCCATGGAGCTCGGGTGCGACGCCGTGCTCGTGGCTTCCGC
Organism: Kocuria sp.; assembly: GCA_030454085.1. GTDB lineage: Bacteria > Actinomycetota > Actinomycetes > Actinomycetales > Micrococcaceae > Rothia. Next base: position 91,892 of record JAKDJD010000005.1, on the reverse strand, counting down.
CGTGACCAGGGCCCGCGATCCGCGGTCGATGGGTCTTGCCATGCGTCGCGGCGTCGAGGCCGGGTACCTGGCTCGTGAGGCGGGCAGGATTCCGCGCCGGACGGAGGCGCTCGCCTCGTCCCCGCGCGAAGGCAGGGTCCGTGCGGAGGAAAGGATATGAGCGGCATCGAGGATTGGAGCGACGCCCAGCTCGAACGTTTCCAGAGGCATCTCGGTCTGGCCGGTTTCGGACCCGAGGCCCAGCAGAAGCTGCTCGACTCGCGGGTTCTGGTGGTCGGTGCCGGCGGTCTCGGCTCCCCGATACTCCAGTATCTGGGAGCGGCGGGTGTCGGACACATCGAGATCGTGGACGACGACGTCGTGGACCGTTCGAACCTCCACCGGCAGGTGATCCATTCGGAGGGCACCATCGGACGGTACAAGACCGAATCCGCGGCGCGCGTGGTTCGGGGCCTGAACCCGGAGGCCGACGTCGTCGAGCATCGCGTGCGCATATCGTCGGACAACGCGTTGGACCTGGTGCGATCGGTCGACCTGGTCATCGACGGATCGGACAATTTTCTGACCCGTTACGTGGTCTCCGATGCGGCCGAGATTGTGGGCAAGCCCGTGGTTTACGGGGCAATCCTGAGGTTCGAGGGACAGGTCGGGGTCTTCTGGTCGGGGCATGGGCCCACCTACCGGGACCTCTTTCCGGAGGCCCCCGGGCCAGGAGAGGTACCTTCCTGCGCCGAGGCGGGCGTGATCGGGGTCCTTCCCGGTGTGATCGGGACTCTGATGGCCACCGAAGCGATCAAGGTCATCGCCGGCGTCGGCGAGCCGTTGCTGGGCCGCGTGCTCGTGTACGACGCGCTCGCGGCCTCCTTCCAGGAGCTGCGGCTCGCACCCGATCCGGGGCGTCCTCGAGTCACGACCGTGGCCCCAGACCTGGACGAATCTGTGGTGGGCCCCGCTTGTTCCCTGCAAGGCGGGTCCGAACCGACGGTGCCGGAGGATGAGATCACACCTGACGGCCTCCGAACGCTTCTGGCAGAAAGAAGGGACGTGACGCTCGTGGACGTGCGGGAAATCTGGGAGAGCCGACTCGGAGCGATCGCCGGAGCCGAGAACATTCCGCTGGGGGAGATCGAACGTGATTCCGGGGTTGAGCTCGGCTCCCGGCTCGACCCCGAGGGCCCGGCCGTCTTCTACTGCAAGTCCGGCGCGCGGTCCCGCAAGGCTATGGAAATAGTCTCGGCGGCCAGGCCCGACGTCGATATTCGGAGCCTTTCCGGAGGGTACGACGGGTGGGCCTCATCCGGGGCGTGATCGAGAACTCCGATGCGGTCGAGTCCCGGGGCGGTCCGCGGTCGGACTTTTCGCGGCTGAGACCGCCGCTTCATAAAACGTAATATGGGGTGGTTGACCTGCGCTGGCCGCGTTCGTGGGGTTCTCGTGACCTCCGGGTAAGGCAAACCAAACCCATACGTTAAATCTTGAATCGACGGGTTTTCTGTCCGTCGTTGTGTACCGCTCGGTACAAACCATTTTCGGAGTCCTCGGATGTTCCGATGCTCCTCTCTTTTGCTCCACCCTCGAGCGCGGGGTTCGTGGAGTGGTTGCGGAATACATGCATTTGCGTGGGTTTCTGTGTGGATCCCCTCGATGCCGCTTCCAATGGTTGCGGCGCGCTCGAAAAGTGCATATGTACTAGGCAGTACAAAAAGGCCGCTTGGCTATGTATCGTTCCGGTCAGATGCCGGCCGGAGGGCCTCATTCCTGACGGATGGGGCTCGTGCATCGCACAGCGTGCGGTGTTGGTTGCCGGGATCCGCAGATCAAGGTCCAAACGAGGAGCACCTATGAAGCTGACAGGAAAGATGGCTGGAATTCTGGGCGGCAGTGCGCTGCTGGTCGGTCTCGCCGCGATGCCCGCGAACGCCACGACCATCGAGAACCACTATCCCGAAACGCCCAAGTTGAACCCGACCCTGCCGATCGTGAACACCTACCACGGATCGGACCACATCAAACCGAACGTCCTCAACCCGCACCCGGTGTGCAACGCGCTCGAAGACCGTCGCACCGTGGTCTACGAGGTCAAGGACAACTTCTCGCCGGTCGGAACCATCTCCACGGCCAACAACACGGACAAGAACATCCCGTTGACGCAGGAGACCTCCAAGTCCCAATCGATCAACATCAAGGTCAACGGCGAGCAGGGCAATAGCACGACGATCAACGCGAGCGGTTCCAAGGACGGCGGCACGTTCGGTATCGCTACCGAAATTTCGAAGAAGGTCGGCTTCGAGGCCGCCTACGAGTTGTCCTGGAACGTCGGCCAGACGGTCGGCCCCTACGACGTTCCCCCGGGATACACCGGTGAGGCCACGTACGGTTTCCGCACGGTGACCATGTCCGGCACGCAGCAGATCTGCGGCGCGGACGGTACCTGGACCAACCCGACGGCCTGGAATGCCTTCGTTCCGGTCAAGAACGAGGTCGACGTCAAGCTGTACAACAATCCGGCTGATTCCTAGACCATCGCTGATTCACGGAACGGAGACTGAACAATCATGAAGAACAAGCTCATCGGCCGCACGACGGCGGTCGCAGCAGCTCTCGCCCTTGGAATCACCACGTTCGGCGCGGGTGCCGCGCAGGCGGACGAGACGGCGACGCCGGCCCATGACCTGAGCGTCGGGTACACCGTCTCCGGTATGAAGGCCAAGGGCTACGCCGGCCTGGTTGCCGTTCATGCCAAGAACGTCGGATCGGAACGCTACTACTCGGAGTTCCCGGCTATCAGCTTCCGCATCGACGTGAAAACCGAGAAGGGCCCCCAGGGCGTCGATCGGGTCATCACGCCGGGCTGGTTCAACGGGGCCTACACCCAGGACCTCGGCTTCGACGAGAAGACATCAACCCGCTCCTTCATGGTCACCCTGGCCAACCCGGTGGAGGTGGGGCAGGACCAGCTGATCGCCAATTTGGACTTCGGTGACGGGCTGACGAAGGAAGGCCGCCTGGAGAATTACGTGACCGTGACGCAGGTCGGCCGCCTGGATGACGACAAGACCACGGGCAACGACCAGAACGTGGACTCGCGCCAGAACACGACTACTGACACCGGCAAGGCCAACGCCGGCGTGTTCTAGGGCAACGGCTATTGCGCTACGGCCACGCGCAGACATGGATGCGGCCGGGAGAGTCTTCTCCCGGCCGCATTCGTGCGCGCCGGGCGCGGGCACTCGTGAGCGGTGTCCCTGCTTATAAGGTGTGAGGTGATGAATGAACCCGCAGTCTTCGATGTGGACGGCACCCTGTGCTTCGACGGGCGCACTATCTCCGCGGACATCCTCGAGGCCCTTCGCGTGCTGCGGTCCGTCCGGCCCCTGGTCTTCGCTTCGGCCAGGCCGATCCGTGATCTCTACCCGGTTCTGCCGCGGGATCTCCGCAAGGAGGCACTCATCGGTGGCAACGGTGCCTTTGTGCAGCGAAGGGGTGGGGGCATCGATGTCGTTGGTTTCGCGCCCTCCGAGCGGGACCTGGTGGACGGGCTGATCGAGGCGACCGGATGCGCTTATCTGATCGATGGCGAGTGGAACTACTCCTACACGGGCGAAGCGGATCATCGGATCTATCGACAGCTCGACGCCGGAGCCCTGGCGTCCGCGGTGTCTCGGGTCGAGATGGGCGCCTATTCCAAGGTGGTGCTGTTCACCGAGGACGAGTCCGTGCAGGAACGCCTTCGTTCGGCCGGCCTGGCCGTGACGCATCACCCGGCCGAGGGCCTCATCGACATCGCCCCGTCGGGTATCTCCAAGCATGCGGCGCTCGTGAAATTACAACTTTGCGGCGGCGGGTATACGGCGTTCGGCAACGACGCGAACGACGTCGACCTCCTGCGCCATGCGGATGCCAGCTTCTGCATCGGCCACCACGAACTCCTGGCTTTCGCGGACCATCACCTGGAGCCGGACGACGTCGCCCCGGCGATCCTCGGGCTCGCTCGAGACTGAGTGCGTTCGACCCTGCGGCGGGGCTGATCCGAGGTTTCGTCATCGTTCCGCACCGCCCTCGCGGCATCGACTTCTCCGGAACGATGATGCGCATTCACGGGGCTGGCCGGCTCATTCCTGAGGGCGCCCTCCTTGGGGCGCGTTCATCGGGTGGCGATCGACTTCGCTCAGGCGTAGTCTTCCTGTCAGGCAGGGCGTAAAACCATCTGAGGAGGCTGGGAACCGATGAGCGAGAGGCAGGCCGAATCGGTGCACGCCGGCTCCGGAACCGAATCGGCCGGTGTGTCGCGGCCCTCGAATTCCTCCGCCTCGCGGCCACGTGTTCCGCGCCAACGGTGGATCGCCCTGCTGGGTCCGGCGTTCGTTGCATCGATTGCCTACGTGGACCCCGGCAACGTCGCCTCGAACCTCTCGGCCGGGGCGGAGTACGGATATCTCCTGGTCTGGGTGCTGGTTCTGGCCAACCTCATGGCGGTTCTGGTTCAGTACCTCTCGGCGAAGCTCGCCGTCGTGACGGGTGAGAGCCTCCCTGATCTCCTCGGGGCTCGCATGCGTCGGGGTTCGCGGTTGTTGTTCTGGGCCCAGGCCGAGATCGTCGCGGCGGCCACCGATCTCGCCGAGGTGGTCGGTGGGGCTATTGCCCTGCACATCCTGTTCGGTATGCCGATGCTCTGGGGAGGTGTGCTGGTCGGCGCCGTCTCGATGGTGTTGCTGGCCGTGCAGAACGGCAGGAATCCACGGCGCTTCGAGGTGCTGGTGGTTGGTCTGCTGGTCGTGATCACCATCGGGTTCATGTCCGGGCTGGTCGTGAGCCCCTTGGACTGGGGCGCGGCCTCCGAAGGGCTGATCCCTCGATTCCAGGACTCCCAATCCGTGCTCCTGGCAGCCAGTATGCTCGGTGCCACCGTCATGCCCCACGCCATCTACCTGCACTCCGCGCTCGTCCGGGACCGGCACGGGCGCCCCGAGTCACGCTCCGAAACGACGACGTCGCGCCTGTTGTCGGCGACCCGTTGGGATGTGGTCCTGGGGCTGATCATCGCCGGGTCCGTCAATATCGGCATGTTGCTCATGGCGGCGGCGTCCCTCCCTGGCGTTGCGGGAACCGACAGCATCGAGGGGGCCGCCGCAGCCATCTCCGAGCATCTCGGTCCCGCGGTCGGGCTCGTTTTCGCGGTGGGACTGCTCGCGTCCGGGCTCGCCTCGACGTCGGTCGGCTGCTATGCCGGTTCGGCCATCATGAAGGGTCTCCTGCGCATCCGGGTCCCCTTGCTCGTGCGCCGTGCGGTCACCCTGATACCTGCGCTCCTGGTCCTGGGGATCGGGTGGGACCCCACGTGGAGCCTGGTCATCAGCCAAGTCGTCCTGTCGCTGGGCATTCCTTTCGCCATCATTCCGCTCGCCCGGTACACGGCCGACCGTGGGCTGATGGGCCGGTGGGCCAATCCGTGGGTGGTCCGAGTTCTTGCCCTCGTCGTGGCCGTGGCGATCGTGGTGCTCAATGTCCTGCTGGTGGTGCTGACCCTGATGGGCGAAGCGTAGCGGTCGGGGCCTCAGTCGTCCGCCTGGATCAGCTCATCCCCGATGTTCCTGGCCATATCGGGTCGAAGCAACGCCATCCCGAGCCCGACGGCGCACCACAGGCCTGCTACCCACGGGAAGTAGCTATACGGGGCCTCCTGGCCCCAGGCCTGGACGAAGTAGACGTAGCCGAGGTAAATCAGCGCGACCACGGGGAAGACGATCTCCCACCGAGGAATATTCGTCGTCCGATGCAGGATGGCGGAGAGCGCCCCGAGGGAGGTCATGGCGTAGGCGACCAGCAGGCAGAGCACGGCAATGGTGGCGTACCAGTAGTACGTTTCGAACGGCCCTGCCCGGACCGCCAGCAGAACGAGGGACAGGAGCAAGGCAATGACCACCACGGACGTCACGCAATGGCGCGGAGTGCGCTGGTCGGCCCGGGTCCTGGCCAGAATCTTGGGGCCGAACCCGTCTCTGGCGAGCGCGAACAGGAGGCGGGCCCCGGCCGACGTCGAACTCAGCGCCGATCCGAAGGCTACCGCGAACGCGGAGAAGGCCAGGAGCTGGGCGAAGAACGGATTGGTGTACTGAAGGGCGATATCGATGAGTGACGACTCCGAGGCGGCAAAGGACTTCGCGCCCGCCTCCGTCGCCCCGAACCCGATCGTCTGCGCGTACATGACCAGAACGTAGATGACTCCGCACAGGATCACGGATCCCATGAGGGCGAAGGGGATGGCTCGTCTGGGGTTCCTCGTCTCCTCGGCCAATGATGTGCACGATTCGAAACCCGCCCAGGAGATGAACGCGAAGACGGAGGCCGTCATGACGGCAGATCCGGAGGCGCCATGAGGGAGGAGGGGTGCCAGTTCGAGCCCCGGGCCCTCGGCTCCGGGGTGCGAACCGTTGCCGGCGCCGACCGTCACCAGTACCACCACGGTCAGAACGACCATCAAGGCCAGGCCGAATCCGCCGATGAGGAGCAGGACGCGGGTGACGAGCGGGGCCTCCTTCGAACCGATCGTCCAAACCAGGACCCCAATGATCAGCAGCAACAGCGGCCAGGGCGGCGATGAGTCGAGTCCGAGAGTCGCCAGGAATGCGTTGAAGAAGACTCCGCACGCGCCGAAGATACAGGTCACGAAGAAGAGGTAAGTCCCGAGCAAGGCGAAGCCGGAGAAGAATCCGGCCCGAGGGCCGATGGTCACCCCCGTGAGGGCATATACCGAGCCGGAGTGCGCATATTTTCCAGTCAGGCGGAAGAAGGCGTATGCCACCACCACGACGCCGATCGCCGCAACGAGAAATGTGAAGGGCACTTTGGTTCCCACGAGGTCTGCCACGCCAATGCCATTGAGAGCCATGGCCATGACCGGACCCATGAAACCTACGGATAGCGCGGCCGCCTCGATGGAAGAGATCTTGCGAGGAGGGCGCGTGGTCGAGGAATCGGGCATGCTACTCACCTACGATATGGTGCGGATCACAGTTGGTCAGGTTGAGTTATACACATTACAGGTTGGATCGTCTAGGGCAAGAGTGTAAAAAATATTTCGCGTTGTCCTTCGGCGTGGTGCGACACTGGAGACGCTCCGGTAGACGAGGAAAAGAGATGCGCATGGGTTCTGGTAGTGAATCTTTGAAGGAAGGCTCAGAGGGGGAGACATCCGGGGTCGATGGCGACGGGTGCACGGAAGTGCGAGAGCTGGTGCGCCAACGGATGGATTGCATGACCAAGGGGGAGCGGAAAGTGGCCCGTGTGCTGCTTGCGCGCTACCCGAGTGCCGGTCTCACGACGGTGGCCGAAGTCGCGACCATGTCCGGTGTGAGTGCGCCGACGGTTCTGCGCTTCGCCTCACGGATTGGGTTCACCGGGTGGCCGGACGTCCAGCGCCGCCTCGTGGCCGAGATCAATGCCCAGGGATCCCCCGTGGCACAGTATCGACGCAAGTCGGGGGTTGGGGGAGAGGGTGTGCTCGAGCGGTCTCTCGAGTCCTTCTCGCACATGCTCTCGACCACGTTCGAGCAGGTTCCGGAGTCGGAGTTCTCTGCGACGGTGGATCTCTTGTCCGACCCCAAACGTCGCATCGTGGTCAGTGGGGGGCGGTTCAGTCACTACTTGGCGGGATACTTCGCGGACCATCTCAAGATGCTGCGGCGCGGAGTGACCGTCCTGGAGCGCGATGAGAATTCCTGGCGGAGCGGGGTCTTGGATATGGACGACGCCTCCGTGTTGATTCTGTTCGATTACCGCCGGTACTCGTCCGATTCCGCCCGGTTGGCCGATTTGGCTCATGGACGCGGTGCCTCGGTGTGCCTGATGACCGATCACCGGCTGTCGCCGGTATCCGATGTGGCCCGGACGGTGCTTTCGAGCGAGGTCGAATCCGCGTCGCCCTTCGACTCGCTGACCGCCGCCACAGCGCTGACGGAGGCTTTGATCGGCGCGGTCACCGAGCGACTCGGGGACTCGGGGAGGCAGAGAGTCGTTGCCTTCGAAGAGCTGCTGGGAGAGGGGTGATGGGGGCGGCCCTCAGGTCCTCTCATGTGGTCCGCGTCTCTCTGATCGTGTAATGTGCGTTACCGTAGGACGACTAAATGCGGTTCGTGAAACATAAGATTCAGAATTGCATCTTTCCTTCGAGGACGAGCGGAAAATTATGCCAACATCACCCCTGACTTTCATCGCAACCAACGACATCTCGGCACAGACCCGAGGACGTTCGGTTCCCGGGAAGGAGACGCCTTCGGTGCTGACCAAAGGCGTCGGATGGGTTCCGGCGAACCTGGCCATTGGTGCGTTCGGAAGCATCGCCGAGGACAATGTTTTCGGGGCGACAGGTGATCTGCGCCTGATTCCCGACGCCGGTTCCGTGGTCACGGTGCCTGCCGACGGCGACGCTCCTGGCCTGAACTTCTACCTAGCGGACCAGACCCTTCCGGATGGTTCCCCGTGGGATTGCTGCCCGCGGACGTTCGCGCGCAACGCTCTCGAAGAATTCAAGGAGCTGACCGGCCTGGAGGTCGTGGCCTCCTTCGAGCACGAGTTCAGCATGACCGGTGCCGAGGAGACCGCCCCGTTCTCCTTCGAACGCTTCCGGGCTGCGGAGCCGTTCGGGACCGACCTGGTGGAACTTCTCAATCACGTGGGTCTGGAGCCGGAGACGTGGTTGCCCGAGTACGGCAGGGACCAGTTCGAGATCACCCTCCGTCCCACCGTCGCCCTGGAGGCGGCCGACCGCGCCGTCGTCCTCCGAGACCTGGTCAGGGATCTCGCGCGACGACGTGGCCGCACCGCATCATTCGCGCCCCTTCTGGACCCCGAGGGATCGGGAAACGGCGTCCATATCCATTTCTCTCTCCGGGACAGCGCCACCGGAGCCCCCGTTTTGCACGACCCCGAACAACCTTCCGATCTGGCTGAGGTCGGCGCCCAATTCGCGGCCGGAATCATCAAGCACGCCCGGGCACTGTCGGCGCTGACGGCGTGCAGCCCGTCCTCGTACCTGCGGCTGAGCCCGAACCGGTGGAGCGTTGGCGGCGTCTTCCTCGGCGAGTACCACCGGGAAGCTCTGGTGCGCATCTGCCCGACGAGTACGTTGGGTGGTGGCCGCCCCCAGCACCAGTTCAACCTCGAGTACCGTGCCGCCGACGCGACGAGCAATCCGTGGTTGGCCGTGGGTGCCATCGTCCGTGCAGGAATGGAAGGTATCCGGAGAAAATACCGCAGGGAGAGAATCTGGCACGAGGACGCCCCGACGGAAGACCTCGCCCGAACACCGAAATTGCCGATCGACGTCAACGATGCGCTGGCGGCACTGACCTCGGACGACGTCGCCGCCTCCTGGTTCGATCCGAAACTCCTTCGGACGTATGTGGACGTCAAGAAGGCGGACCTCGCGGAGGTCGATGGGCTCGACCCGCTCGAGGTCTGCCGAAAGGTGGCTCATGCCTACTGACCTCGATGAAACACTGGCGACGGTTCGTCTCGTTGACCACCACGTCCACGGCCCCCTGGCCCTGGAGGTCGGCCGCGATGGCTTCGAATCTCTGATCTCCGAGTCCGACCGGCCCCAGCCGCCCGGGCTCACTGCGTTCGATTCCCAGCTGGGTTTTGCCGTGCGAAGGCATTGCGCCCCTTTGCTGGGGCTTCCGGAACGCGTTGGCGCCGACGACTATTGGGACGCCAGAACGACCTGGTCGTCCGGGGAACTGGCGAGGCTGTTCCTGGGCGCGGCCGGTGTCGACGACTGGGTGGTCGACACCGGTTTCTCGGCGGACGAGATTTGGGGCGTGGAGCGTATGCAAGCCGAGCTCGATGGGCGGTCTCGAGAGATCGTCCGGTTGGAATCGACGCTCGAGGACCTCGCCCTGACCTGTGAGCCGGAGGACCTGGAACAACGGTTTCGGGAGGCCCTGGACAAAGCGGCGCGAACCGCGGTCGGCTGGAAATCCATCGTGGCGTACAGGTACGGATTCGACTTCGAGCCAACCCGCCCGACGAGTGCCGAGGTGGTCGCCGCGGCCCGGGCCTGGATGGCGAAGTTCGAGCCCGGTACGCGTCCGCGTGTCGAGGACCCGGTCCTTCTCCGGTTTCTGCTCTTCGCCGCCTGCGACACCGGCATGCCGTTGCAATTGCACGTGGGATTCGGAGACCCGGACCTGGACATGCACCGGTGCAATCCCGCTCTGCTGACCGAGTGGCTGCGGACCGTGGAGCCAACCGGCGTGCGCGTGATGCTGTTGCACTGCTACCCGTACCACCGGATGGCGGGGTACCTCTCCCACGTGTTTCCGCACGTGTACATGGACGTGGGGCTCGGCATCAACTACACGGGCGCCGCTTCGACCAGAATCATTGCCGAAAGCATGGAGCTGGCACCGTTCGGCAAGCTTCTCTACTCCTCGGATGCGTGGGGTCCGCCCGAGCTCCACTACTTGGGGTCCGTGCTGTGGCGGCGCGGTACGGCCACAGTCCTTCGGCAATGGGTTGAGGACGGCGAGTCGTCGGCCTCGGACGCGTGCCGCGTTGCCGAGATGGTGGCCCGAGACAATGCACGACGTGTCTATGGATTGGATGCATGAACGAGAACCAGTTGTGGGAAGCCCTGGACGCTCACGTACCGGCGGCCTGTGAGCTTCGAAGAACTCTGCACCGAGTCCCGGAGGTCTCCGGCCAGGAGGCTGGGACCCGGGATATCGTCCTCAAACACTTGGCCGGGGTGGTTGATCCGGAGTCGGTGACTCACCTCGCCGGCACGGGTGCAGTGTGCCGAGTCGGAGGACCCGGCCCGGCCGTGGGACTGCGTGCGGAGCTGGACGCCTTGCCGGTCGGTGAAGAAACCGGGGCCTCGTGGCGGTCGGAGAACCTGGGGGCAATGCACGCGTGCGGGCACGATGTCCACATGGCGGCCTTGGTCGCCGTCTTGTCGGCGGTGCGCGACGCGGGAACCCCCTGGCCGGCTCTGGCTGTGCTCCAGCCGCGCGAAGAAACGTATCCCTCGGGGGCCGAGGACATCGCGGAATCGGGGGTTCTGGCGGACCAGCAGTGCGGTGCCATGATCGGAACCCACGTGCAGTCGACATTGGACGCAGGGTATGTCTCCTGCACTCCCGGTGGGGTCAATGCCGCCGCTGACGAGTTTCATATGACGATCCGAGGAACGCCGGGCCACGCTGCCTACCCTCACTTGACCAACGATTCATTGTTCGCCGCGTCGCAGGTTGTGGTTGGGCTCCAGAGCGTGGTGAGCCGATTGGTGGATCCGATGAGTCCCGCAGTGCTGGGTGTTTCTTCCTTTGCCGCGGGTGAGGCGGCCAACGTGGTACCGGGCGAAGCTACGGTTTCCGGCACGTTGCGGTCGTTGGACGAGCGGACGCGGCAGCAGTTGCGGCAGAAGGTCTGCGACATCGCGAACGGGACCGCCGAGGTGCATGGTTGCACGGCGGAAGTTCGCATCACCGCGGGCGAGCCAGTACTGTTCAACGACCCCTCCATGACCGAATCCGCCCACGAGGTTCTGGTGAACCTCGGCTTCTCGGTCATCGAGGATATGAGATCGCTGGGGGCGGACGATTTCGCGTTCTACGCCGAATCGCTTCCGTCTCTCATGCTGTTCGTTGGCACCGGCACGTCGGAGAGCCTGCATTCCTCAACGTTCCTCCCGGACGACGACGATGTTCGCAACGTTGCCAGAGCCATGATGGCCGGTTATATCGGGGCCGGTGGGATCCTCTCGGCCTGATTCACCGCGGGGTCGTTGCCCGCCGTCGTGGTCTCCGGGGGAGGAGCTACTCGGTCTCCGGGATGACCTTCAGTGCGAACTCCCGTGCCGCTCGTCCGATGCGGTCCTCCAGCATGTGTTCTGAGGACAGCTCGGTCGAGGTTGCGTAGACGCCGGTCGGGACGACGTCGGCGTGGAGGAACGTGAACAGTGGTCGCATCGAGTATTCGAGGACCATGGACTGTCGCGGCGAACCGCCCGTGGCTCCCAGAAGGAGAGGCTTGCCCTCGAAGTCCTCGGCCGAGACCAGGTCCCAGAAGGATTTGAAGAGCCCGGAATAGCTGCCCTGGAACGTCGGGGAGACGGTGATGACGCCGTCGGCGGCGGTTACCTCGTTGAGGAGACTCTCCAATTCGCCCTCGGGGTATCCGTTCGTGATGAAGTCGGCGATCTCATAGCAGAACTGGCTGAGGTGGTGGGTTCGGATTCTCGGTTCGAGTCCGCGACCGGAGATCTCTTCCTTGACCGCGTCCTTGAAGCGGTCGGCCAGCTGTGCGGACGAGGAGTGGAGGGCAAGCCCTCCGGTGATCATGGTGATACTCGTGGTTTTCATGGCCCTCCCGGGATTGATGCCTCGTCCCAGCATCGCACGGAGCCGTATCGTCACCCCCAGCAGATGCAGAAGGGGTGGCCCGATGGGTCGGCGAAGACGTGGAAGCCGTGGGAGGCGTTTTTGTCGCGGGGTTCCCGGATGGAGGTCGCTCCCAGTGAGAGCGCCTCGCGGCACGCATCCTCGAAGTCATCCGGCTCGACGTTGAAATCCATGTGCACCTGCTGGTGCTGATCTCCTTCTTCGGGCGGCCATGTCGGAGGAATATGGTCCTCGGCGTATTGAATGGAGACGCGCAATTCACCGTCCACCAGGATGTCTCGCCAGTGCGGGTCGTCGCGGTCCTCCTCGTCGACTTCGCCCCCGATCAGCGCGGCCCAGAAGGCCGTCTCCGTCTCGATGTCGTTCGTGTCGAATGCGACGGTTGAGCTCACGATCTTCATCTGTTCAGTCCTCTTCCTCGGGTTCAATAGTGATGCACGTCTCTGTTGCCTTGCTCCCATACTGCGCCCCTTGGTGGAAATGCGGTAGGTCTCGAATGGTGCCTGGGCTGGGAGCCGGCGGCCGGGGGCGGTCGGTCAAAAGGGGGAGAGGTTAATGTCGGTGAATCCGTGATTGAATTGTGCCCTTGCATGCCACGCCACACCGTAGAGTGACGTGCAAGACACGCGCATCGACTGATAAGAGGGGTTCTCCCGTGAGTACCGAAGCAGCTGAGACGAGCACCGAACCGAGGGAGCTCAAAAAAGTCATCGGTCCGAAGCTACTTGTCCTCCTGATCATTGGGGACGTGATCGGGGCGGGCGTATTCGCCATCACGGGTCCCGTGTCCAAAGAAGTGGGCGGCGTGGCCTGGTTGCCCTTCCTCGTGGCTTTCGTGGTTGCCACGTTCACTGCCTTTTCCTACTTGGAGCTGGTGACCAAGTACCCACAGGCTGCCGGTGCGGCGCTTTATATACACAAGGCCTTCGGCATCCACTTCGTGACCTTTATCGTGGCCTTCGCGGTCGCGTGTTCGGGTATCACCAGCGCGGCGACCTCATCGACCTTGGTGGGCAAGAACCTCTTGATCGGTATCGGCCAGTTCATCCCGGGCATCCCTGACGGTCCTACGGCCTCCATGCTCTCGGCCATCGCCATCATCGTGGTGCTGGGTCTGGTGAACCTTCGCGGTATCGGTGAGAGCGTGAAGTTCAACGTGATCCTCACGTGTGTGACCTTGCTGGCGATGGGGATCGTCATTGCGATCGGTTTTGCGGCCATCATCGGTGGCCAGGGCGATCTCGGACGCATTGTCGTCTTCGAGAACCACAGCGACCGGAATATGTTCGCGGCTGTCACCATGGCGACGTCGGTGGCTTTCTTTGCGATGGTCGGCTTCGAGGACTCGGTCAACCTGGTCGAGGAATGCAAGAACCCGAAGAAGGACATGCCCCGGATGATGCTGACTGGGCTCGGTGTCTGCGTGATCATCTACATCCTCGTTGCGGTCACGGTAACGATCGTGATTCCCCCGGGGGACATCGCAAACCCGAAGAACCCGGATGCCGGCGTTCTTCTCGACGTGGTGCGCGTGGGTGCCCCGGGCATCCCGGTCGATGTGATCTTCCCGTTCCTGACGATCTTCGCCGTCGTCAACACCGCCCTGATCAACATGCTCATGGCAAGCCGTCTTCTCTATGGGCTCGCCAAGCAGCACGTTCTGCCCAAACCCTTCGCGGGTGTGCTGCCGAAGCGTCGCTCGCCGTGGGTGTCGATCATCTTCACCACGACTCTGGCCATCGGTCTGATCGTGTATGTGAATCTCAGTGGGCAGAAGAGCATCGTCGGAGCCCTCGGCGGAACGACCGCACTGTTGTTGCTGTGCGTCTTCGCCGTGGTCAACGTCGCGCTCCTCGTGCTCAGGCGCGATCCCACTCCTTCCGGTGCATTCCGGGCTCCCACGATCGTCCCCATCCTTGGCGTTATCACGTGTATTTACTTGGCCGGGCCGTGGGTCCGGGACCGGTCGGCCTGGATCCAGTACGAAATTGCCGGTGCCTTGCTGGTCATCGGCATCGTGCTGGGACTGATCAACTGGTTCTTCGTGCATCGCAAGGGCGACAAGACCGAGACCTTCGGCGACATCGAGCACCTCGAGGACTGAAGCCCCTCACGAACGGTCATCTCGGCGGTTCGTCGGCCGATTCGGCCCGGACCACTAGATTGTCCCGGTAATCGAACCGGCCGTCCGCGACCTCTGAGACCTCTGGGCCGGAGCACGTCACGAGGTTGAGCCTCGGGGGCCCCGTCTTTGCCACCAGAGCAGTGAGGTCCTTGAGTCCTTCCTGGGGCACGACGTAGAGGTCGGTGACGCGGTAGGTGTGGATGCCACCGTTGGCATCGGCCACTTCGATGGGCGCACACGGTTCCAGATCGTGCAACCGCCCCCACGGGGACAGCCGCCCGGAGGAATGATTCACGTGTCCGGCCAGGAACGTGGACCCGGTGGGGGAACCGGCCGGGGCCGACCGATCGTCCCAGGCGCCACCGGGGGCGGACGGCAACGGAACCTCGCCGGATTCGTCGGTTCTGACGGGGACGAAGGTCGCCTGTGCCCCCAACGACGGCGCGTGCCAGCTGTTCGCCTCGATCGGGGGCACCGTCTCCGATCCGGTGGTTCCGGTGCAGGAAGCATGACGGAACGCGCGGTGAGGCCGTGGGGCATATTGACCACCGGTGTCCGCGTCCAGAGCGGTTCGGTCGGGCCCGCGGTCCACGAGTCGGTGTCCCTCGGGCGAGACCGAGACGGAGCGGAACATGAGTTCGGGGTGGCGCAGCAGGAGTGGAACATTCCGTATGCTTGCGCACTGTGCCAGGGCCGTCAGGAGCAAAATCAGGAGCCCGGCGCAGATCATTGCCCGTCCACGGCGAGGGCAGCGTTCCGCAACCGGCCGTGCAGAGGTGTTCCGGGAAGTATGGCTCGGCCACGAGGCCGCCCGTGGGTGAGGCATTCATTCCTCAATCCTTCGGTGGCGTGCGCGGTAGACGCCGTACCCCAGCAGAGTTCCCCCGAGGGCCGCGCCTCCCGCGAGGACGGGATCGTGGCCGTCCTCTCCGGTATTGCCCGTGTGGGCGGTTGGGCCTTTGCCCGAAGGTTCGTACGCGATAGTCGAGGCGGCAGGGCCGGGAGAACGGGGGCCGATGGCCGGTTCGCCCGGCGATGGTCTCGAAGATTCCGCAGTCCCTGACGCCTCCGGAATGTCGGGTGGCCCGGCGGGCGGGCGAACCGGCGGAGCCGGAGGCTCGGGGGTGGCGGAAGGCTCCGGGGACGGCATGGGAGGTTGCTCCGGGCCCTTCGGGTGAGGTTGCGGCGCGGGCGGTTCGGGCGTTCGGGTCCGCACCGTGTTGGAGGCTGACCACGCACCGTTGTAGGACTCGGTGAAGGTGTTCTCGACGTCGCCGGCCGCGATTCGGGTCATGCGGGCGTACACTGACCAGGACTGTTCTTTCTCGAGATTCTTTTCGAGGTTGAGGACCTTCAGCAAGTCTTCCGTGGCCGTGAAGGTCACAGCCCCCGACCGGTCGTCGATCTTCTGGGTGAAGAAGCGGGTGATGTCCTGCCCGGCGGACACGACGGTTCCGTCCTCCAGAACGAAGTCGTTGCGGGAGAGGACTGTGAAGTCTCCGTCGTAACGGTCGTGGGACTCGTCGTAGTCGTCGAACACGGACCATTCGACAGTGCGCCCCGCGTAGTGCGACGGACGGACGGAGGAATCCAGTCTGTACTCGAACGTTTGCCCACTGTGTATTTCCTTCCCGTCCAATGAGGACTGGTTCTTGGCGGAAACCACGATGTCCTTGTGCGGCCTGATGCTTTTCACAACATTGGCCACGGTCTCGGTCTGGACCTTGTGATCGTTAACGATCTCCCACGCGGAATTCTGGATCTCACCATCGCTATTCGTTGATACCGAGTACGGCAGGGAAATGGCGTACTTGAAACCGAGCGGGGGAAGCGGTGCACCATCCACGATCTTCGCCATGATCGAGATACCTTGAGCCCCCGAATCCGTCACGTCGAATGTGTCCGTGACGTCCTCCGCGCCGTGTCGGGCGAGTTCGTCCAAGGGCGCTGTGGGCGCAATGTCTGCATCGGCAGGGAGTTTGAGAACACGGACCGCCGATGCGGGGATGCGGCCGTGTCGTTCGTCGTAGTCATCCAGCATCCCGAACCGTGTGATCGGTTCGGCGACGTCGGTCAGCTGGGAGGTATCCAGGAGCAGCCTGTATTCGATGGTGTCTCCCACGGTGACGGTTCGGCCGTCGGCCTTCGTGCTCGTCCCAGGAACCAGACCATGTTTGTGCGGCTCAATCGAGGGCTCATGGTAGGTGTGTGGCTCGGTGTAGTCGAGCCTGCCGTTGACGATCCCGAAGCCCGCATCCACCAGGTCGTCGGCCTTTCCATCGGCCAATGCCATGGGGGCGATGTGGAGGGCGAACTCGGTGTTGATCGGCAATGACGCCGGGTCGATGGCCTCCGCACGTATCTGCAGGACCTTCTTCCCCAGGAACTCCGTCTCCTCCTGTGAGAGGCGGAAGGACCCCGAGACGTCCCGCGAATCCGAGGTGACACGGACCGATGACATGTCCACGGACACCGGGATCCGACCGTCCTCGGTGGCGAAGATGTTGTCTCCCACCACGAACTGGCGGAGCGGTTCGAAACCGGTCCGCTTGGTCACGGTCTGATGGGTCACCTGACCGGGAAGAACGAACTTTCCCTCGCCGGGAGCCGTTTTCACCGTCCCCGAACCGCGGGCACAGAGCTCGTGGTACTCCACGGAGGCGACGATCGGGTCCAGATCGGGGACCACCTCCCGTACGGGAGGCTTCGGCGGGGTGGGCGGCGCGGGCAGTGACTCTGTGGGAGCGACGGTGTCGGCTGAGAGCATCACGTGGTTGTACGTCGCCGTGATGCCGCCGACGTCGTCGGGATCGCGCCCGTCGGAGCCGCCCGAGGTCCCCACCCAGAAGGACGACCCATTGTGGGCCAGGAAGGTCACGCCGAGTCGCCGCATGATCTCCGGGTCGGTGTCCGCAATGCTTCGTGACTGGTTGCTTCCCTGAGGCAGCATGAAGGCTCGAGGGACCTCCCGGTGCGACGCCAAGTGGACCGGCTGGGACCGTGGGGAGATCTCTGACTCAGGATTGAGGAACGTCGCGATGACCCCGTCCCCGCCAGCGGTGTACGTTCCGCTGGCGAATTCGTAACGGGAAGCCCCATCGCCGCTTTGGCCGTTCAGAGAACCGAAGGAAACGTAGTAGTTGTTGGCGTAGTTCTCTCCGGTGTCGGAGTAGACGAAAGTGATGGTCTGTTTGAGCGCGGTGACTTTGTACAGCGCGAGGTTGTCCGAATAGTTCGAAAAGACCTCGATGGCCGGTTCGCCGTCGTTCGTGGTCGACGTGACGACGTCCGAGACCAGGATCCGGGCATCCAGAGAACGACCGGAAGCCTTGTCCTTGGCAACGTTCTTGTACGTGATGGTGAAGCTCGAACCGTCGACCGGATTGATGTGGGTCACCGAATCCGAATTGTAATTGTTGTGGCGGTCGAACTGATTCGCTCGCCCCGGGTGATTCTCGATGCCTTCGACCGAGACGAGACTGTTCCGGTTTTCCGAGATCTCGAAGGGTTGTTCGTACACGAGCTTCCCGGGTGTCAGAGCCACATCAGGATTCGCGTCGGTGATCTGCTCCTTGAGGTGTGCGTCGTAGGCCGCCTTCCGGGCATCGTAATCCGACTTGGCGGCGTCGTAAGCCTTTTTCTCGGATTCGTAGGCTTCGCTGGCCTGCCGGTACCGGGCCTCCGATTCGGCAACCCGCTGGTTGTGCCTCTCGCGCTCGTTCCGGGCTTTCTCGGCAACCGAGCCGAGAGCATTCGCCTGCTCCCGGTAGGACCGCGAAATCGACTCTTGGCGTTCCCGAACCGAGTCCGGGTCCACGACGTCGGGCGAAGCTGTCCTCCGCTCCACCCGGACTCCGGCCTTTTCTGCCGCGGCCACGGCGTCATCCAGGACCGAGCTGTCCAGGGGGACACGTTCACGATGATTCGACGCTTCTCGGTTGGTGACGGCCGCGGCGTGCTGCGGAGTGGCGGCCTCCGCATAGTGACTCGTCGCGGCGGCCGCTATCAGCAGGCCACTGAGCGTGGAAACGCGGACGGATCGCGCCCGCGTCCTGCTCTGTCCGTGACGACATGAATAATTCTGTTCCCGACGAGAACGCATGAAACACCTTCCCCCAAAGGTTCGACAATTCCCCATCCCATCGGGCCCGGATTGTTTCGTCTCGAGATGGCATCGCACGATGCAGGCGAGCGAATCCTGCCAAGACCGCGGATGGGCTGAAGAGGTCCGACCGGCGCGCCAGTCGGCGCGTCTTTGGGCAGAAAGTCTAGATTCGTCTCCGATTCGTAGGGCTCAATGTCCGAATTTGTGGATATTACAAAGCCACGGAAACCACATCGGAAAGTGGGCCGTTCACCTCTTGACGAGAAAAATAGCGCCACTGATACAGTGATCCATAGCACGTGAATACAGGTTCCCCGAATCACGATGCGGCCGGACACCACCGCATCCGTATCAGGAAGAGAGTCCCCGATGACCGATGCGAATTCCGACCGCAGGTGGCTACCGAGGGCGCGCAAAGTTGCGATGGGAGTGATCTTCGCGTTCCTCCTGGCCTCGTGTTCTTCCGGGGACCCTGAGAACGATCAAGGGGCGCAAACCTCGAGTTCGGAACCCTCGGCATCCTCTGCGTCGTCATCGGCGCCCAAGGCGGAGGCGGAAACGGTGGTGCAGCGGGACGAGCCGCTGTACAAGAGGGTGAATTACCCGGTCAAGGGTGCGGGGGACCCTTCGCAGAACTGGGGCGACCTGTACCTTCCGGCAGGTAACCACAAGGCCAAGTCCGTTCCGCTGGTGGTTCTGGTCCATGGTGGCGCCTGGCAGAGTTCGATCGGCGCCAAGGACTTCGAGGCCTATGCGGAGTCGCTCGTGGATCGCGGCATGGCCGTGTACAACATCGAATACCGCCGCGTGGGTTCGGGTGGCGGTTGGCCGACGACGTTCACCGACGTGGCCTCGGCCATGGACTTCATTCCGGAACTCAGCAAGGAACACCCCGAGTTCACGACGGATGACGAACTGGTTGTCGGTCACAGTGCAGGGGCGCAGCTGGCCATGTGGGCGGGCACGCGCGATTCGAAGGAAGAGCATGAACTCGGTGCCCATCCGAAGTTCGTCCCGACGCGCGTGGTCTCCCTGGCAGGTCCTCTGGATATGAAGTACGCGGCGGATCATGGCGACGTCAATATCACCGATGCCCTGGGTGGCACCCCGGAGCAGCTCGCCCAGCGGTACTCCGAAGTTGATCCGATTCAGAACATTGATACGTCCCTGCCTGTCGTCGCCGTGCACGGGACTGCCGACGAGGTCGTGTCGCCGGAGAATTCGCGACGCTATATCGACGCGGTCAAGAAGGCCGGCGGTCGGGGGAGCCTTCACCTGACCGACGGGGACACTCACGGGTCATTGATTGAGCCGGATTCGGCTCACTTCCAGCACATCCTCAACATTATTGACGAGACGGCCGACGCGGACGTCGGCGACGTCGGGGAGACCCAGAACACCTGATGAGCCTCCCCGAGCCTGGGTGACTACTGGTCGGTGACTTCCAGCTCCACGTCGATGTTGCCGCGAGTCGCCCTGGAGTAGGGGCACACCTGGTGGGCCTTCTCGGCCAGCTCTCTTGATTCCTCAACGGGCAGGTCGGGAACCACGACCTCCAGGACAACGGACAGGCCGAACCCCTCGCCCTCCTTGCCGATGGAAACGCGTGCACCTACCGCGGAATCGCCCAGTTTCTTGTGGTCGGCTTTGGCCACCATCTGGAGTGCCGAATGGAAGCACGCGGCGTATCCCGCCGCGAAGAGCTGCTCAGGGTTGTTTCCCTGACCGCTACCGCCCATTTCCTTGGGCGGGGCCAGATCGACCGAAATGGTGTCATCGCTCGAACGCACGTGGCCGGAGCGGCCGTCTCCCGTGCTCAGGGCTTCTGCTGTGTATAGAGGTTCCATGATCAACTCCTCGCATTTGCTTACGAAACAACTATATTGAGCACAATATAAATGCGTCAATGGGTTTGTTAGAATGAGCTTGTGTCGACATCGAACTCTCCATTGGCTCTGGACAACCAACTGTGCTTCTCCCTCTACCGGGCGAGTCACGCCATGGTGCGCGCTTATAGGCCCCTCCTGGAGGACTTGGGGCTGACGTATCCGCAGTACCTGGTCATGCTGACCCTGTGGCAGACCGAGGAGGCGCAGAGCGTCGGACAGATCGGCGATCTTCTCGGACTGGACAGTGGAACGCTGACTCCGGTCCTCCGCCGCCTGGAACAACGGGGACTGCTCGAGCGGCTTCGTGACCCGGAAGACGAACGTCGTCGCCTCATTGCTCTGACCGAGGCAGGCGCCGCGCTTCGGCACGACGCCGAGGGAGTGCCGGAGAAGATTTGGGCCACGGTCTCGCTCGATCTCGACGGTTACAACGATTTCAAGAACCAGCTCAACGGTGTTGCCGAAGCTTTCGGTGCCGGACGCCAATGACGCGCAAGCATGTTCTTCTCGCCGGGTGCGGCGACGTCGGAATCGCCACGGGCTTGAGAATGGTCGCCCACGGGTGGAGTGCAACGGGCGTTCGACGTCGAGCCGACCTGCTTCCCTCCGAGATCTCGGGTCTCGCTCTGGACCTGACGGGCGCGCGGGAAGGGGGCCTTCCGGGGGCCGACGCCGTGGTCGTCACGCTGACGGCGGACTCGCCCGACGCGGATGCCTATGAGAGAACGTACCTGAACGGGTTGCGCGGCCTGAGGCGGGCGCTTCCTCGGGGCCCGGGCGGGGTCGAACCGCTCGTCGTCCTGGTGTCCTCGACCGGCGTTTTCGGGCAGAACGACGGCGAAACCGTGACCGAAGCGACCGATCCCTCGCCGAGTCGGGAGACGGCAAAAATCCTGAGGGCTGCCGAACTCCTTGCCATGGAGCTCTTCCCGCGCATCGTGATCGTGCGGCCCGCTGGGATCTATGGGCCCGGCCGAACAGCATTGGCGAACCGAGTTGCTCGCGGCGAGCCCGTGGTGCGGAATCGCATGACCAATCGCATCCACCGGGACGATCTCGTCTCGGTCATCGAATCCGTCCTTGGAGCCGAAAATCCTCCGGCCCTGGTGCACGCGGTCGATCACAGCCCGGCGCCCCTGGGGGACGTTGCCGATCACATCGCCGGACTTCTGGGGGTTCCGGCTCCGCCCGACGCCTCCGGGAGCGGGGGAGGTCGAGGCAAGTCAATCGATGGCTCGCTGGTGCGGTCACTGACGGACTTCCGCTACCCCTCGTATCGAGAGGGATACGCCTCACTTCTGGGGTGACACCGACCGGGAGGGAGCGGGTGCCCGGACCGCCGCCCTGCACCGCGTGGAGCGCACTGCGGAGGCTCGGGTCCTTTCGGATTCAGGCCGCTGACGTGCCCAAGAACACGCCGACTATGGGTAAATGGCGCGTAAACGGGTAGTGTATTGTTGCCAAGATCCTTGAATGTGCCCTTTTACTACATGCGGCCATGAATTTGGGGGAGCCACTCAGTCAGCGAACGCGAGGTAAAAACATGTCCGGTCGGTATGTCGAAGTAAGCCGGCGTGCAGGCGCCGTCATCGGCGGCATTCTGGTCTACATCTTGATCTGGTTCAGTCTGGTCCTGCTCATCGCGGGGCTGGGTATTCGCTTTTTCTGGGGCAAGATCTCGGTGGGGCAGATGCTCCTCAACCTGGTGTCCGTGCAGACGGACGGAGGCGGAGGCGCCATTGTGTGGATGGGCATCTTCGGCATCGGCGTCCTCCCGGTTCTGATCACGATCGGCATCGCGGTGTTCCGCCACCTCCGGCTCCGCAAACTTCGCAAGAACGGCCTGGAGCACACGAAGCGGCGCAAGCCGTGGATCCGGCGGTCGATCTCCACCGTGTTGGTCGTCGCCCTGACGGTCGGCGGAGGGTCGGCCTTTGCCACGACCGTCGGCATGGGCGACTACATCAAGTCCGCCAGCTCAAAGTACGACATGAATGACTACTACGCCGAGCCCCAGATCACCGACGACTCCAAGAAGAACAACGTGGTGACCATCTACCTCGAGTCCGGCGAAGAAACGCTGACGGACGAGAGCCTGTTTGAGAAGAACGCGTTCTCCTCGCTCCAGAACTCGACCCAGGAGTCTGAGGGCTGGAAGAGCGTGGACAACTTCCAGCAGTACGAGGGCGGAGGATGGACCATGGCCGGTCTGACCTCGACCCAGTGCGGCGTCCCGCTCAAGGGCCCCGGAATCATCGGCAGCGGCAGCTCTATCGGGCAGTCCGAGGGAACCCAGGACAACTACCTCGGCGGACTCAACTGCGCCGGCAACGTGCTGGCCGACCATGGCTACAAGAGCGAGTTCCTGGGCGGAGCCAACGGTTCCTTCGCCTCCAAGGACAAGTTCCTGAGCAGCCACGGTTTCGACGAGGAGAAAGATCTCAACACCTGGCGCTCCATGGGAGAGGACGCCAAGAACTTCCGCAGCGACTGGGGCCTGAGCGACGAGCGTCTTATGGCCCACGCCCGCGACGAGATCGATCGTCTGCACGCAGAGTCCGAGCAGACCGGGCAGCCGTTCAACCTGTCGATGCTGACCCTGGACACGCACGAGCCCGTCCACATGTACGACTACTGCAAGCAGGACACCGACAGTGACGTGACCTCCGTGTACGCCTGCTCGATGGATCAGGTTGCCGGCTACGTGGATTACATGAAGGAAAAGGGCTACCTGGACGACACCGCCGTGGTGATCATGGGTGACCACCTGAAGCACATGAGCGCCGGCGATGCCTTCCACGAGCAGCTGGACAACAACCCGAACCGCTCGATCTTCAACAGGGTCTGGGTGCCGGGCGAGAACAAGAACCGCCAGATGCGGCCCAATATCGACCAGCTGAACATGTATCCCACGATTCTCGAGGCCGCGGGCCTCGAGGTGAAGGACCACAAGGCAGGGCTGGGCGTCTCGGCCTTCGCGGACGAGGTCCCTGATGACTCCGCACAGGCACTCGATCCGGATGCCTACCGCGACCTCCTGGACTCTCGGTCCAAGGACTTCTATGCGGGAGCCTGGTCGAAGTAGTCGACCATGGAGCGAATGACGATCGAAGGGTCGGGGCGAACAGCCCCGGCCCTTCTTCGTTGGGTCCGGCCAGGCGTCAACGACGACGGCGGCCGCCGGGGGCGCCGTGTGGGGGGGGGGTGGCCCGCGCGAGGGGCGTTAACCTCCGCCCGGGGGGGGTAAAACCCCCACCGGGCGAAGGTAAACGCCGCCTAATCGGGTAAACGCCACCTTCTGCGGGACCGCAACTACCTTGGCGGGGCCGCAACCACCTTCGGCGGGGCTCCAGACACGGTCCCGCATGACGCGCAGGCCCTCGTGCAGCACCCCCCTCGTGCCCCCCCATGCAGCACAACACCCCGTGCCGGCCCCGAGGGGGGCCAGCCCGTCGCCAGGCTTCGACTCAGATCTGGAGTACGGCTCGGGCGATCAGGAAGTAGACGATCAGGCCCGTGGCATCCACGAACGTGCTGATGAACGGGTTGGAGAAGACGGCCGGGTCGACGCGCAGGGCACGGGCTACCATCGGCATGATGCCTCCCACGGTGGCGGCCAAGGAGCAAACCGCTAGTAATGTCAGCCCGATGACGACACCGATGCGGGGCTCGAACACGAGGGCCGTGATCGTGCCCCCGATGATTCCCAGAGCCGCGCCCAGCGAGGAACCGACTCCGAGCTCTCGGAGGAGCACCTTGAGCAGGTCGCGTGGCTGGATATCGCCCAGTGCCATGGCACGAGTCACGGTCGTGGCCGCCTGGTTGCCGGTGTTGCCGCCCGTTCCGATGAGGAGGGGCACGAAGAGGGCGAGCGCCGTCACCTGTTCGATCGTCGGCTCGAAGTGGGACTGCACTTGGACCGTCAGGGTCGCTCCGATGGCTAGGACGAATAGCCAGACGATGCGGGACTTCACAAGCGCTCGGATGGGCGTCGCGAGGTAGGGCCGCCTCAGCGGCTCGACGCCGCCCTGGCGAGCGGAGTCCTCGGTCTCTTCGTGCTCGAGGATCCGGACGGCGTCGTCGAAGGTCAGGATGCCGACCAAGCGGCCTTCCTTGTCCACGATAGGCAACGCCAGGAGACCGAGATTGGTGCTGCGACGTGCGGCTTCCTCCGCGGACTGGTAGGCCGAGGTGGTCTTGGCCGGTTGCATGAGCTCGGAGATCGTCTGGTCCGGTTCCGAACCCATGAGGTCGCGGAGGCTCACGACGCCGACGACGCGGCGGCTTCCATCCAAGACAGGGAGGGTGTAGATGGTCTCCGCATCGGCAATGTGACGCTGGACCCGGTCGAGGGCTTCGGAGACGGTGTGGTCGATTCTGGTGGAGACGTATTCCGGGCTCATGCGTCGACCGACCGAGCCCTTGGGGTACCCCAGGACTCCGGAGGTCAGTTCCCGGTCTTTGGTCGAGAGGCCGTGAAGGAGCCGGGGTGCGAGGGCCGCGGGGAGTTCGTCGAGAAGCCATACGCGGTCGTCGGGATCGAGATCGGCGAACAGTGCGGTGACTTCCGAGTCCTGAAGCCCATCGATGAGATCGCCCTGCATTCTGGGCGAAAGGCGTTCGAAGACCTCCAGGGCCTTCTCCTTCGGCAACAACCGGTACACGATGGCCAGGTGGTTGACGGGGAGACGTTCCAGGAGGGCTGCGACCTGCTCGGACGTGAGTGGTGAGATGGCGTCGACGATCGCCGCGAAGTCCTTGGCCTGGACGTAGGGCTGGATGTCCGCGACGGTGTCTGCGACTTCTGTGGTCTGTGGGGTATTCATGCTGGATCCTTGGGCGTGGAAAAGCACGCACGGATGCTGTGCATCCCGGCGGTGCTGTCAATGATGGTGCCCGCCCCAGCAGATGGACCCGGTCAGTCCTTGGTGACGATGCCGGAGGGGGCGTGGGGTAACGGATAGCCAGAACTTTCACTGTCCATTGCGCCTCACCTCCTGTTCGATAGCTTGTGAACCAATGAGTAAAGTAGCACGTTCGTGCGGCCCGGTGCCCTATGAATTGCCGCACGCCACGACCGGGGGCCGGGCCGACCGGAGCCGGTATTACGCGGCATTCGGGCTAGTTGTCCTTGATGTGGTCCCCACTGTGTGCATCGATCTGGACTTCGTGGTCCTCGGAACCGCCGGTCGAGTCGATATCGAATTCGTACTGGGGCCCACGGTCCTTGCCCTCGATCTTCCACTTGTTGATCGGGCCGTCCTGGACTTCCTTGGCCTTCTTCATCGCTTCGTCGAGCGAGATCACTGAGGACATGTCGATCCGGTCGGACTTCCGCTCGGACTGCACTTCGTCCTTGTCCAGATCATCTGTCTTCTCGTTCACGGTGTCCCCGGAATCCGCATCAATCTGGATGGCGTACTTCTGCTGATCGGAGAGCAATTCGATCTTGTACTCGTACTTGCCCGAAGTGCCCTTTTCCAACTCGATCTTGCTGACATCGCCGTCGAATTTCTCCTGGGCAGTCTTCAGGGCGTCATTCCAAGTGACGGGGAACTTCTTCGTTGAAAGATCCTCCGAGGAAGCTCCCGAGGCGCTGGCGCTGGCGCTGGATGACGATGAGGACTTCGCATCGGTGTCGTCGTCTCCGCACCCGGCGAGGCCCACGGCCAACGCCAATGAGGCTCCCACTACTATGGTTCGTCGCATCCCACTCTCCTTCGCGAGGTTCCCTTCAGGTTACAACGCGAGTTCAAGGAGGGGCCAAGGAGCTAGTGTCCAAGAACCTTCGCCGCTACCGTCCCGTGAGCTCGCGTACCTGCTGCCCGGTCAGGGGGCGTTTGGGTTTGTCGAGCAGCAGATAGGCCAATTGGGCGGAGACCTCCAACTCCTCGGCCGTGTTGACGGCTTCTTCGAGCGATTCGCCGGCAACCATGGAACCGTGGTTCCTCAGGATGACCGCAGGCCCGGTTCGGGCCGCGTCCAGGAGCTCTTCGTAGATCTCCGAAGAGCCGGGGCGATAGTACGGAACCGTCGGAACGTCCTGGCCTATCCTCATGACGAAATACGGGGTGAGAGGGGGAATCACGCCGTCCGGGGACTCGAGGCAGCTCAGCGCGGTCACGTACGTCGAATGCAAATGCACCACGGCTCGCGCGGAGGGGCGAGCATCGTACATCGCTCGATGCATGACAACTTCCTTGGAAGGGCGAGGACCTCCCGTATGGCGCCACGCAGAATCCAGGACAGCCAGGTTCGAGGGCGAGAGACGCCCCAATGACGAGTTCGTGGGGGTCATGAGGAATCCGTCGTCCGCACGCGCGCTGATATTCCCCGCGCTGCCCACGCTGAACCCTCGGTGAAACAGGCTTGCTCCGAGTGTCGCAATCTCTTCCTTGATGTCGTGCGTTCCCACAGGTGAGGTCCTTTTCAGTCGATGGTCGAGAAGGCGGAGGATACCGGCCGCCGGCACACGCGGGTCACGGAGCGGCCGCAGACTGGCAATCGACCTCCACACCCAGTTGACGAGCATGGTCCCTGGCCGAAGGGGGAAAATCCGAATCGGTGATGATTCCGTCGAACGATTCGAAAGGGATGGCCTTGAAGGCGGCGACCTTGCCGTACTTGCGGCTGTCCGTCGTCAGATAGAGCCGGCGGGAACTTTCGCTGATGGCCCTTTTGACCACGAGTTTTTCCTCGGTAGGTACTGATATGCCTCGGAGGTCGAAGGACGATGTGGAAACGAAGGCCAAGTCGATGTTGAGGCCCCGGAGCTCCTCGGCGGTGGTCGCTCCGTGCGTGGCCAGATTGGCGTTGTCGACCTGTCCGCCCAAGAGGTGGACACGGAGGCCGGAGTGTTCGGCAATGGCTCCTGCAACGGCCAGATCGTTGGTCACCACGGACGGCGCAAATGCACGATCCGCCGCCTGCGTCGCCTCGCGAGCCAGGTGGTGAGCGATCGCCAAGGTAGTGGTCCCCGCGTCGAGATAAACCAGGTCTGCGGGCGCGACGAGTCGAACGGCGGCCCTGGCGATGGCGTCCTTCTCATCCGGTCGCATGCCGATCTTCGCGTGATGGGGTGCGTCGAGCTCCAGACGGGACGGCAGAGAGACTCCGCCCGCGACGGATCGCAAACGACCGGATTCCTCCAGAAGCCTGATGTCCCGACGGACGGTCATGTGGGAGACGCCCAAATGCTCGGTCAGGTCTGCCACGCTCACCGACCCTCGCTCCTCAACGATGTGGAGCAGGCGGCGTCGTCTTTCATCGGGGATCATGGAAGTCGCGTCCTTCCCGCATGGTGTTCTGCGCCGACGAGAAAAAATCTTCGTCGCCGAAGTTCCCGGATTTGAGGGCCAAGTCAAGCCGCCCGTCAGTGCTCTTCGTCCAGGGGACCCCAGGGGCGATCTGGGGCCCCACACGGAATGCGCTGACGCCCAATGCCTGCGTCACGGCTCCCGAGGTCTCGCCGCCGGCGACGACGAACCGCGTGTAACCGTCCTCGAGCACCCTATGGGCAATCTGAGCGAAGAACTCTTCGATGGCCTCCGACGTCACCTCGGCACCGTGCTTCTCCTGGAGGCTTCTCACATGTTCAGCCCCTGCGGTGGCGTACACCAGGGGATCGGGCCGATTCTCGCTCCGGCCGTTGTCCCCAATCCAGGTGAGGACTTCCTCGAGGTAGTCGGGACCGTCCGCAATGATTCTGCTGACGTCCAGGGGCAGGGCAGGGGCAAGCTGGCGATACCGGGCCACCTGGCGGTTGGTCATCTGCGAAGCGGAGCCCGACAGGACTATGCCGAAGCCGGGGGTTCCGGTCCAAGAATCCGAGGGCGCGGGCTGTGATGCGGGTCGGCCCATGTCTGAGGAGAGCACTCGACCTATGGCACCACCGACCCCCGAACCGCCGGTGACCAGCACCAATTCCTTGCAGGCCTCGCCAATGGTCTGAAGGTGGTCGTCATCGAGCGTGTCCAGGACCGCGTATCTGGCCCCACCGGAGCGTGCATCGTCCAGAGAAGCCCTGACGGCCTGAGCTCCTTGGCGGACGACGTCGTACGGGACAGCGATTGCGTGCCCTCTGCTTTGCGCGCTCATGAGCCTCACGAGATTCGAATCCGTCATGGGCGTTACCGGATGGTGACGCATCCCGGATTCATTGAGCGGCTCGTCGCCCACAAAGAGGTGCCCGCGGTAGACCGTTCGGCCGTTGACCGGCAGAGCGGGGACTACGACGGTGAAGTCGAGATCGAGATCATCGAGAAGTGCGTCCGTGACGGGCCCGATGTTCCCCTGTGCCGTGCTGTCGAAGGTCGAGCAGTACTTGAACACGAACCGTGTCGCGCCGGCGTTGCGCAGCGCTCGGGCGGCTTCGAGACTCGCGTCCACGGCCTGACGAGGCGGCGCGGACCGTGTCTTCAGACCGACGACGATGGCTTCGGCTTCCGACGTTTCGGCGGTGCGAAGAACTTCCTCGACGGACGGCTGGTTGAGCTGGACGGTACGCAATCCCGCAGAGACCAAGAACCCGGCGATGTCGGTCGCGCCAGTGAAGTCGTCCGCGATGACTCCCAGACGAAGCTTCATGGGTGTACCTCCCGTGGTCATATGAGCTGTGCGCTCGCTGGTCGACTGTTCGCCACGACACGGTGATTGTTCGTGTCCCGGCGATGTTCCGGCGAACACCTGCCACGCTATCACAACAATTAACATTTGCCCGCTCTGATCTGCGAGTCGCGTCACCTTCTGCGGGGTGACCGGGTGGGTGGACCTGTGAAATCACTGGTGAGATCAATGAGGCCGACCCTTGACCAGATGTTAGAAAATGTGAATACTTGTCGAACAGCTAACAGAACGAATCAGCATCGACGCAGTGCCGCGCGATTCGCTTGGCCCATCGGTACTCAAAGGAGAGCTATGAAAATCCTCGCGAGAGTCGAGAAGATACCGGGTGGGCTGATGATCGTGCCCCTGCTCCTGGGGGCGCTGCTGAATACCTTGGCTCCCGGCGCGCTGGAAATCGGTGGGTTCACCGAGGCGTTGTTCAAGGACGGTGCGATGGCGGTCATCGGCGTCTTCCTGGTGTGCATGGGGGCGCAGTTGCCTGTCCGCGCGGCCGCACCCGTCGCGGAGAAGGGATTCGCGATTCTCGTCGGCAAGCTAGTGGCCGCAATCCTGGTCGGGATCGTCGCCGGCGTCTTCATGCCGGACGGCACGCTATGGACGCTGACGCCGCTCGCGATCGTCGCTGCCATGAGCAATTCGAATACGGGCCTCTACGCGGCTCTGACCCAGGAATTCGGGAACAAAACAGATCGAGGGGCCGTTGCGGTCATCTGCCTGAATGACGGCCCATTTCTCACGCTGCTCGTCCTCGGAGCGGCGGGCATGGCCAATATCCCGCTGTTGTCCTTCGTGGCCGTGCTGGCGCCAGTTTTTCTGGGGTTCGTTCTCGGGAACCTCGACCCGGATATCCGGGGGTTCCTGAAGAGTGGGGAAAAGCTCTTGATCCCGTTTTTCGCTTTCCCCCTCGGCGCGGGCATCAATTTCCGGGACATCGCGTCTGCGGGTCCCTCCGGAATTTTGCTCGGGTTCTTCACCCTGTTGCTCTCCGGTGGTTTCGCCGTTCTTCTGCTCTGGCTGGTTCAGGTGCTGTCCCGACGCCCCAGACCGCGCCGAAACCTCATTGCGGGAGTCGCCGAATCCTCCACGGCCGGAGCCGCCGTGGCAACACCGGCGGTCGTGGCCGCGGCCGACCCCTCCATGAGCTCCATCGTCGAGACGGCGACTGTGCAGGTCGCCGGGTCCGTGGTCATCACGGCACTACTCACCCCGGTGGTCACGGCCCTGTTCTACCGCTGGCAAATGAAACGCGGGATCGACCCCGCGCACGAATACGAAGATCCGGCTCTCAACGGGGTTGTGGGCGAGTGAAGGATTGTGCCCCGCTCGGCTCGAGTCCGGGCCTTCGCCCCGACCGCTTGAAGAAATGATGAGGAGAAGAAATGCGCGCTATTGAATTCGATCTCGAGGGAACGGCATCCGTGGTCGACATCCCGTATCCGAACCCGGGGCCCGAGGACGTCGTGGTCCATGTGCTGTCGACCGGTTCGTGCGGTTCTGATCTTTCCGCGCTCCGCGGGACGCATCCGTTCAGGTTCCCGCCGCTCATCTCAGGGCACGAGGTGGGCGGCGTCGTCACGGAAGTGGGCGAGCAGGGCGACGACACCTTGGTCGGACAACGTGTCGTCGTCGAGCCTCAGCGTTTCTGCCGAAACTGCGAGTACTGCACGACGGGTCGACACAACTTGTGCCCGAAGAAACAGATGCTCGGAATAGCCGAATGGGACGGATCTTTCGCGGAATACGTCCGTGTGCCGTCGTACACCGTATTGCCCGTTTCCGACCGCATACCGGATTACGCGCTGGCTCTCGTGGAGCCCCTGGCGGTTGCGGCCCACGCCGTGCGTCAGGTCCGGACCACGCCTGAGCAGGGGAGGCAGCCCAGCCACTTGGTGATGGGAGGCGGAACTATCGGCGCGCTGGTCACGGCCGTTCTCCAGCATGTTTCTCCCGGCCGGGTGACGGTCAGCGAACCGCGAGGGCAGAATTCCGACATGCTCAAGGCCATGGGAGCCTCAGACGTGCTTCAGCCGGACGCCGTCTCGGAAGGAGGGGAGCTGTTCGATACCGTTTTCGTGGCGGCAGGACACGCTCCGTTGGTCGCCGAAGCGGTCCGTCGGTGCGCCCCGGGAGGAACGGTGGTCCAGGTTGCCGTGTTCAATACGGAAGTCCCCGTCCCCGTCGGTGAACTCCAGGTCCAGGAGATCGCTTTCGTGGGTACCGCCATGTACACCCGAGAAGATTTCGACGTAGCTGCCGAGCTCCTGGCCGAGCGCCCGGACATCGCGGAACTCATGGTCACCGACCGGATGGACTTGGCCGAAGGAGCGGAGGCCATCACTCGAATGGCCTCCAACGGTCCCGGAACGACGATCAAACTCATCATGGAGCCGTAACCGACGGAGCCATACCCCGGAACAAGCCCACAGCGCTCAGTGGTCCGCCGAGACTTCGGTCGAGGAACCGATGGCCGCCGAGAGTTCGTCGGCCGCGGCGACCACCAGCGGGGCCGCCGCCTCGATGGTTGCTCGAGGCATGCGAAACGCGGGGGCCGAGACGTTGATGGCGGCGGCCACCTCTCCGCGGTGGTTGCGGACGGGTGCGGCAATCGCGACCAGCCCGGGCTCGGATTCTTCGCGGGCTACCGCGAAGCCCCGGGCACGCTCGCGTCGCAAGCGTCTGATCAGGGCCGGTATGTCCTGTGGCGCCGATCGGGTGCCGGGAAGCGGGTCGGCGTCGTCGCCAAGGACCGAGCGCAGGTCCGCTTCGTCCATGTCGACCATGAGCGCCCGTCCGGCGGAGGTGCAAGGCAGGGGAGAGGTTCGTCCGACCCACTCGTGGGCCTGGATGCCGCGTGAGGTTCTCTCGGTCAGCAGGGTCATGGCGCCGCGGCCGGACAGCACCGTGAGGTAGGCGGGCTCGCCGACGCCGCGCGCCAGTGACCTGAGCACCCGAGGCGCCTCACGCTGGAGCCTCTCGTCCCCAGCCGACGTCGCCAGCGCCAGGACCTGCCACCCGATGCCGTACCGAAGTGTCCGGGGGTCGCGCTCGATGAACCCCTCTTCCGCCAGGACCTTCAGCGTCCTGGAGACCTGGCTCTTTTCCTTGCCCATCTCGGTTGCCACCTCCTGGACTCCCAGGGGGCCTTCGCCGAGCATCCGAAGGATAGTCAGCGCCCGATGCACGCTGGAGAGATTGTCGCCGACCATGCGCACATTCTCGCACCATGCGTGCGTATACAGCAACCGGCGTTGTTCGTTCCGGCCGTGAGGTCCTACGGTCGAAACCATGTGCGGCATAGTGGGCGTCTTCAATGACGCAAAAAAATCGACGGCAGGCATCGACACGATGGGACAGCGGGCCCTCGACAAGCTCGCTCACCGGGGGCCGGACGACGTCGGGATCCAGCACGTCGGAGATACGGCGTGGTTGGGCCACCGTCGGCTCTCGATCGTCGACGTCGACAGTGGGCACCAGCCCCTGGGCGGAACGCGCGGTCCCTCCGACTGGGTCCTGGTGTGCAACGGGGAAATCTACAATCACCAGAGCCTCCGCGAAGAGATGCCGGGGGCATTCAACTCGCGTTCCGACTCCGCGGCCGCGCTCGCGGTCCTGCGAACCGGTGGTCCGGCCGCGCTGGAAAGCCTGCGCGGGATGTTCGCCCTCTGCGCGGCGACCGAGGACGGAGAGTTCGTGGCGGCGAGGGACGCCGTCGGCATCAAGCCCCTCTATTGGGCGCGCACCGAGGAAGGCACCGTCTTCGCTTCCGAACTCAAGGCCTTCGATCCCGAGGTGCAGCCACTGGTCGAGGTCTTCCCTCCAGGGTTCTGGTGGACCCCGCACGATGGGCTGCATCGTTTTGCCGAGGCGATTCCCGATCGGGAGGAAGGCGGAATCGGGGCATCGGGCGAGGGCCAGGGCTGTTCGGACGAAGCCTTCGAGCAGGCCACCTTCGACGTCGTCGCGGACTCGGTGCGGAGACACCTCATGGCCGACGTCGAGGTCGGGGTCTTCCTTTCAGGCGGACTCGATTCTGGTCTGGTCGCGGCGATCGCGGCCGACCACTGTGCTCGTGAGGGCAGAACACTGAAAACCTTTGCGGTGGGAACGCGGACCTCTCCCGACCTGCTCGCGGCACGGGAGACCGCGGAATACCTGGGAACGGACCACCACGAGGAACTGCTGGACGAAGGCGCCGCTCGAGAAGCCCTGCCCGACGTCGTCGGGTCCATCGAATCCTTCGACGCGAGCCTGGTCCGCAGCGCTGTGCCCAACTGGTTCCTGTCCAAGATGACGTCCCGCCACGTCAAAGCCGTTCTCACGGGCGAGGGCGCGGACGAACTGTTCGCGGGGTACGGGTACTACCATGAGCAGTTCGCCGCGCCCGCGGAACTCGACGAGGAGTTGAGGCGCACCATCGAGGGATTGCACGGACTCAACCTTCAGAGGTGCGATCGGGTCACGATGGCCCACGGGCTGGAAGCCCGCGTGCCTTTCCTCGACCGCGATGTCATCGCGCATGCCATGTCCTTGCCGGCCCGTCTCAAGGGGCTCGAGAGCGACGGAATGGAAAAGGCCCACTTGCGCAGGGCATTCCGCGGGTGGCTCCCGGATCATCTTCTCTTCCGGCGCAAGGAACAATTCGGGACCGGCAGCGGAGCCCAAGGGATCCTCGACCGGGTTGGTCATGACATCGACGACGCCGAGTTCTCCGCGGAAACCGCGACAGCCGGCGCCCCCGAGATCCGCAGCAAGGAAGAACTGGCCTACTACCGGATGTTCAGATCCGCTCTGCCCGAGGTTCGTCCTGACGCCGCCCTGACCCGATTCGCCGTCGCCTGAACGTTCACCGCGCCGTTCGCGAACTACCGTGGCCGGGAAGGAGAACGTCCCGGAAAGGGAGGACCTGTGCAGCACGCGTCGTCGATCTCCAGCACCTTCAGGGCCAGCTGCACGCGGTTGGTCACCTGGAGTTTCTCGAACAAGTGGGCCACATGAGTCTTCACCGTCGGCAGGGACAGAAACAAGGCGTCCCCGATGTCCGAGTTGGTCAGTCCCTGGGCGACGAGCCGGCCCACTTCCCACTCACGGGTAGTGAGCCCGTCAGGAGCATACGCCGAGTAGTGAGGCGCGGCGGGACCAGTTGGCTCGCCCGGGGGCTCCTGTACGGGATGGTCCGGCGTCTCCTCCGCCGCCAGCCGGACCAGGCGTTGCAACACGGTCGGGGAGAAACGGGAATCGCCCTGGGCGGCATCGTGGACGGCTTGGACCACCTGCTCGGGCGGCGAATCCTTGAGGAGGAAGGACACGGCCCCGGCGCGCAGCGCATCCAGCAAGAAGGTGTCGGTATCGAAGGCCGTCAGGACGACGACGCTTGCACGAACCCCAGCCTGTCCCAGGCGACGCATCGCCTCGATTCCGTCCGTTCCCGGCATGCGAATGTCCATGAGCACGACGTCAGGGTCCAGCCGTTCGACCTGGTCGATCGCCTGTGCACCGTCGGCGGCTTCGCCAATCACGGACACGCCGTTCGCGCCGTCGATCATCAATCGCAGACCGGCTCTCATGAGTTTTTCGTCGTCCGCCACGAGGACGCGGACCCGTGACGGATCCGCAGCGCGGTCGTCGGTCACCAGGGGTTTCCTCCGTTCGAGGGCCAGGGCAAACGCACGTCGACAGTGAAGACCTCGGTCTCGGATGCCGGAACCGAATGCTCATCCGGGGACCACGTGCGCGGGCCGATGGTGCAGGTGCCACCGAGCAGATGCACGCGTTCGCGCAATCCGGTCAGGCCCATCCCAGTACCCAGAGCCTCTTCCTCCGGCCTGTTCGCTGGGGAACCGATGGGATTGCATGCGGTCAGCGTGAGCTCCTCCGCGCCGCCGTCCGAGGTCCGTCGGGCGATCCGTAGGTCCAGCGGCTGGCCGGGCGCGTGCTTGCGCGCGTTGGTCTGCACCTCGCGGAATATTCGCACGACGGCGACCGCGAGCGTCGAGCTCGCAGCGTCAAGGTCGGCGGGCTTCAGGCCCTCCCACGTCAACGAGATGTCGTGACCTTCGGCGCGGGACTTGGTCACCTGTGCCACGAGGTCCGCGGCGGTGGGCAGGGGAGCCGCGTCCTCCCTCAACGCCGACAGCACATTGCGGAGTTCGGCGTTGGCGGACCGTGCCGCGTCCCGGATCAGCGCCGATGTCTCACGCATCCGGGACGGGGACATGTCCTCCCGGTAGCCGAGGGCGCCGGCATGCAGCGCGATCAGGGACAGATGGTGGGAGAGGCTGTCGTGCATGTCGCGGGCGATCGAAGAACGCTGCTCGGCCTTCGCCTGCGCGACCAGGGCACGGTGCTCGCGTGCGAGCGCCTCGTGGCTCCGTTCGATCGCAGCGCGTTCTCGCTGGACGCTGACCGTCTGACGGCGCAACGACTCGATGAGGGCCATGCGGGTTCCCCTGACCCGTCCGATCAAAAGAGACACGGTCGCGAAGATAGCGCCCGCCGCCAGGTCGACCCACGGCGTGGGCGGCTCATTGGGGCCGGCCCACTGGTAGACGAATCCGGAGACCAGCGCACCACTCGCGCAGAGCACGACGCCGCAGGCATCGGTGCGCCAGTCGCGCCGGGTCCCGACGCGGTAGAGCCCGACGGCAACAGCCGGAATCGAGGACCCACTGATCGCAGACGGTAGGACCAGCACCAGGTTCCAGAGTCCCGCCCTGCGCAGCGGACCCGAGACGGCGTTGCCGAGCGCGCCGAGACCAAGATCCAGTGCCAGAACCAGGCCGGCTCGGTCCGGGAGCTGATTGTCGTTCTGTTCGAGGGTCATTCCGAAGAACAGCATGAATATCAGGGCGCCGACGGCAAGGCAGATCACGGAGCAGAAAGCTATGCGCGCGATCTCGCGGAGTGCCCGGAGCGTCGGGTTCCGGCGGGGCGCTTGTTCTTCGACGGCGTTGTGGTCCGTGCCGCTGGTCGGTGCCCTGCGCTCGTGTGCGCCGGTGTATCCGCCCGCGTCCGGGGCGTCCGCACACAACTCCGGGGAGCCCGTGCGCAGGGGGATGCTCGGGGCATGTGGTTCTGTCATCACCTCTCATTGTAGAAAAGGGCATTGTCCACGGCATCAGCCGAAAGCATGAGATCGGGAAGTCCGGGACAGCGGGGCAATCGATACTTTCGTTCGATGCGTGAGGAGCCCGCGGAATTCGATGATGGAATCATGATTGCTTCCCCGACCTGTTCCACGTACATCGACAATCCGCCCGAGCCGTTGCCGTATCACAGGATGGCGCGGTTGACGCCCCGGACCCACAAATGGTGGCGACCGCTGCTCGTCATGCTTCTGGCGGCGGGTCTCATCGGCGCTTTCTTCGCGGTCTCTCTGGTGGTGACGGTCCTCTTCGGCGTCTTGCCTGGGATGCCCGAACCGACCGCTGACATGGAAGACCCACGCAATCCGGTGGACATGTTCGCGACTTTGGGGATGTTGGCGATCGGGGTACCGGCTGTCGCCCTGGCCTTTCGGTGGGCCGGGGGACGCCGAAGGGAGACGGCCGGAACCTTGCACAGCGTCGTCGGACGCTTCCGCTGGTCCCTGATGGGCCGGGCCGCACTGGTGGTGGTCCCCGTGTTCCTGGTGGCGAACGTGGGCGGATTCTTTCTTCTGCCCCCGCCTGATCTCTCCATTCCCCGTGGGGGCCTCTCACTGGTGTTGGTGTACGTGGTGATCCTTGCGGTGACGCCGTTGCAATGTGCGGCCGAAGAATATGTTTTCCGCGCCCTGCCCCAGCAGGTGCTGGGCACCTGGTTGCGTCTGCCTGTGTGGGGGATTCTGCTGCCCGTTCCGCTGTTCGTGGCAGGGCACGGGTATTCCTGGGTCGGTCAGATCGATATTGCCGTCTTCGCTGTGTGCACGGGACTGCTCGTGTGGAAGACCGGTGGAGTTGAGTTGTCGATCCTGGTCCACGCCGCCAACAACGGGACATTGTTCCTGGTGGCACCGTTCAGCCCCAGCTCGATGCATCAGGGGGACACCAGCCCGCTCGAGCTGTTGTTCAGCATGCCGCCGCTGGTCCTGACGACGTTCGGCCTGATCTGGTGGGTCTCGCGCCGAGATGGATTGCGGCTCCTGGAGCCGGTGCGAGGCAGGGGCAGGCTGACCCCTCGTACCGTGACGAGCACGATGCTCGACCGGAGCGACGCCGCCGCGGGGATTCCAGCATGATCTCCTGAGGAGCCGACGGGTCCCGTCCGCGAGACGAGGGCGGCGTCGAGCGGCCCAAACGGAAGGAATCCCGCCCCGGCCGAAGCCGGAACGGGATTCCGTGAAGCGGTGCGCCCTGTGGGGCTCGAACCCACGACCCACGGATTAAAAGTCCGATGCTCTACCAACTGAGCTAAAGGCGCCCACCCGAGCCCGGCGCGGTCAACCCGCGCTCAACTCAAGCTCACCCAGTCTACAACACCCATCGGCATGGTTCGAACTGCTCGGAGACGAATCAACGGCCCTCCAGGGCCAACGCCCGCGGCACGATCGGAGGAAGGGGCGGCCGGGGGGTTTCCGCTCCGCGAACCCGTGAGACATGGCACGGTCTGGGCCTGGGGCCTGAGCCTAGACTGGGCGCATGCCAGCATCGAGCCAGCCGTCACGGCATCACAGTCCCGTCAAATTCTCCCCGGGGATGTTCGAACACATCGACGGGGGCATGAACCCTGAGGTCGTCTCCCAGGCGGCGCATTCCTCCGCGTGGGCGCTGTTGACGCAGGGCCGGGCCAACAGCGATCCGTCCGTGACCGCGCGGCTCGTCGAATTCACCGACCACTACGGGCTCGAGGCCATCGCCGAGATGTGGGCCGAAGCGCCCGGGGTTTCGCTCCCCGGGGCCCTCTGGCGGATCTACGCACTGCGCGACGCCGTCCGCCAGAACCCGGAGGCCATCAGCCGCCACTACCACTTGGGCCAAGAAAACGCCCAGGTGTCTCGCGTGGTGGCCGGCGTCGCGGACCCGCCGGCGGCTGATGAGGTGTGCCGCACGATCGATGCCATTCTCACCGGTGCCTACACCGGGGAGTTCGACGTCGCCCTCGAGCGTTTCGCCGCGTTCTGTCGCGTCGTCGCCCTGGGCCAGGCTGTGGCGGCGGACCGGGCCGACGTCGCCGTTGAGGCTGTTGGCGCGGAGGCCCACCAGCGGGCCGGGGAATTCGTCTCGACGCCGGGTTCCACCGCACGGGGAAACCACCTGACCAAGGCGGCGCGTCGACTCATCACCACCGCCGAGGAGCTCGAGGCCGCGGCGAGTGCCTGGAGGCACAACCAACTCGACTGAACGCCTCGCTCGCCCGAAGCCCCCGGCGTATCCGAGTCAGAGCAGCCCCGAGGTCAACCGGCAGACGTTTTCGAGCGCTTTCATGCGCAAGGGGCGCTGACGCCACTCGTCGTAGTTGATGGCGAAACTGGTCTCGAGATATTCATCGGCGATCTCTTCGAGCTGGCCGGTGATCTCCTTGTCCAGGATCAACAGTGACACCTCGAGGTTCAGGGCGAAGGACCTCTGGTCCATGTTGGAGGAGCCGATGAAGGAGACATCGTCGTCGATCAGCATGAACTTCGAATGCAGGACCGTCGGCGCGGGGTACAGGTGAATGTTGATCCCGTTCTCCAACAAGGCCTCGTAGTAAGAACGTTGCCCGAAGTGCGGGAAGAACTGGTCGCCCTTCTCGCACACGATCACATGGATTTCGACTCCGGCCTGGGCGGCCGTGGTGAGGGCCATCTTCAGTGAGTCGTCCGGGACGAAATACGGGCTGCAAATGACGATCCGTCGCTCGGCGTTGTAGATCAGGTGATTGATCAGGCGAAGGTTGTTCTCCGTCTCGAACCCCGGCCCAGAGGGGACCACTTGCGCCCGCACCCCCGAATCGACGGCGGGCAGATCCTGGTCCACCTCGTCCAACAGAAGGTCGCCGGTCTCCGAATACCAATCGGAAATAAACAGGGCATTGAGCTCGTCGACCATCGGCCCCTCGACCCGGAGCATGAGGTCTTTCCACGCGAGTTTCTTCCTGAGGTTGGCGCGCTTGTTGTAGGACCGGTCGATAATGTTCTGGGAACCGGACAAGGCGACGTCGCCGTCGATCACTAGAATTTTGCGGTGGTTTCGGAGGTCGGGCCGCTGATATTCGCCGCGCCAGGGGCGGATGGGCAGGGAACGCCGCCATGAGATGCCCGAATCGTTCAACATCTTGACCAACCGGCTGTACCCCGGGTAGCCCGCCGACCCCAGCTGGTCCACCATGATGTGGACCTTCACACCCCGTCGGTGCGCGCGGAACAGGGAATCCAGCAAGGGTGCGCTCGTGGCGTCGTACGCGACGATGTAGAACTCGAAGTGCACGTACTCCTGGGCCTTGTCGACTTCCTCCGCCATGAGGTTCATGGCCTCGTGGTTGTCGCGAATGAATTTCAGGTGGTTGCCGCCGGCCATGGGCAGCGAACCCAGCTTGTAGTTCAGTTTTGCGGCCGCGATATCCGGTTCTCGCAATCCGGTCGCGTCACCCAGAATCGGTTGGTCCCCGATCTGTTCCCGGATGATTTCGTTCATGTGCGTTTGGCGCTCGCGACGACCACGCGGCAAATACGTCGAGCCAATGACCAAGAAAGCCACGATTCCCACATACGGAATCAGGAAAATTGCCATGAGCCATCCCAGGGCCACAGACGGCTTCCGGTTGTACGGAATCCAGCAAATGGCGACGACGCGAATCAACATATCGATGACTACGAGCGTCGTATCCGCCCACGTTGGCAAACCGGGGATGTTCAGGAGCGAGTAGGTCACGGGCCAAGTCTACGGGAGGAGGGGGTGGTGTCGTCTCGGTCCCAGGGGATCAGGCCGCCATCCTCTCGGCCATCATCGGAGGCGGACGGCCTGGTCGGACGAGGGCTGTTCGCCCGGGAGGATCCCCTGGAACCCGGCGTTTGCCCGCGATGCCGGGAGTAGGACGTCAGGGCAACCACGAGAAGCAGGACCACGCACGCTGTGACGATTCCGATATTGATCCATATATTGTTAACGTCAAGATTCGCGTATGGAGGACTCTGCCCGGTGGCATTCCCTCCAGACGGAAAGTAATTGCCGGGAAATCCATTGATGAATACATTGGTGGCCTCCGGTCGCCCGAACTCGAGGCCAGAGCGGAAAACCGTCCCACGAATCCACGGCAAGGGAACGAAAGTTGCGTACCGCTGGATTCTGTCGACGACGACGTAAACGGCCCATGCCCCCAAGGCGTACAGCCACCATCGATGTACGCGGGACATCCCGAGCGCGATCGCCGCCAACAACGCGCAGAAAGTTGCGACTCCGACCGCCGCTTCGAGCCCATAGAACAAGGCCGTCCGAGTCAGCTCACCCGCCGGGGGCGTGTGTGGCCGATGCACGGAGGCGATGACCACCTGTCCGGCCTGGATGAGCCCCATGATCAGGCACGTCTGGATGGTGGGTGAAATGGTCCGTGATATACGTCTGGGCAGGCTCGCATCGGGAGCGGCGGAGGAAGCTGGCCGGATGGCCGTCAGGATCAGGAAACCGGTGTACACCAGAAGAACAGTCCACGTCACGAAGACGATCTCCGGGGTCACGGATCGCAACCAGGGGGCGGAGACGGACTGCGCGCCTGAGAACCGGTTCAGGATTCCCGGGGTCCAGATCACCAGCATGCCCGCGAAATACAGCGGCAAATGGCTCAGCACGGACCTCAGCGGTCGGGGCGCATCCTCGCTGAGGGCCCGCAGATACGGCTGGCCGTTCTTGTCCATGAATAGTCCTCGCGTCGCGGTCGGTTCAGCCAGAATATCGTGACGTCGCCACGGCTAGGCCATAGGCGCTCGTGCGCGCCGGAGCCCAACCTTCGGAACACGAGTGGGTCCGCGCGAGAGAGAGCTGCACCCCCTCAGGAGGCGCCGTGTAGGGAGGTCGGGCTTCGGGCGAGCCCTCGGCGGCGTCCTGAGGACCCGCCATCAGAATCGCTCGGTGTGCGTGCAGCAAGCCGGCGTAGGCAACGCCCGGCCGCAATCGGTCGGCGTCGGCATACACGACCCAACCCAGTCGGTGCTCTCCCAAACTCCGGCAGACCCCGGGAAGATGCTCGGAAGCGACTCCGATCTGTGGGAACACGAGGCCGAGCACTTGCCAGGCGGAAAGGACGGCGGACGGATCCGTGCACGGGCGGCCATTCAGAAGGTCCCGGGCGGCCAGAAGTCCCGTGCGGAACTCCTCCGGCAGGCCCTGGATAGCCATCGAATGCATGCGCAGCGCGGCCTGGAACGCGTCGTAGCGGGCCTTCTGGACCTGCTCGTCCAGCCACGGAGCGGGGGCTCCTTCTTCCTGCCAGTCCCCGGCCAGCCACTCCTGGTCGACGGCGTGGTCAGGATGGGGGTAACTCGCGAGCTCCTCCCGAAGAGAGCGCACCGATTCCTTGTTGTCCCGCAGGTCGTCCCGCAACGCCTCGTGGGCTGCCCGCAACTGGCGGAGTTCTCGGTGCACCCGGTCGACCTTTGCCTGCGCTGATTCTTCGTCCGCCTGGGCGAGGCTTTGATCCCGACGCAATTGAGCCAGCCTCTCGCGCCAAGGGATGCGGTTTCGACCGAACGTTGCCAGCCGGGCGATCATGCGAGGTTCGTCCCTCAGATGGGCCGCTATCGCATCGCTGTACTCCATCGACTTGGCCCGGGCGGCCTGGTGGGACCGGCTGAGCCCGGCCAACTCGTCCTCTTTCTCCTCGATACCGGAGATCGACTCGGCGAGCGCCTCAGCGATGTCCGTCACCACGTGTTCGTTGCGCAAGAGCATCGGGACGACCTCGTGGAACCTCTGCCTTTCCGCGAGCAGGGACTTGACCCTCTCCACGTTCTCCAGGACGGTCCTGGCGGTCTCGTCCCAGGTCTCGTAGTCCTCGGGGCCCATGGTCGGGGAGACGTGGTTCAAGGTGTTGAGAACCATGTCGATCGCCCGGACGGCGTCCACGGTCTGCCCGTCGGCGAAGCCTTGGTAGGGGCTCAGAGCGGTCATGCCGGGAAGGATGCGCACATGCACCGAGGAGCCCGTTTCAGATTCGGACGTGGGCCGCAACGGCGACGACCGGACGAATTCGGATCCGGTCAGGTCCGGGTGAAGAGCGAAAAGGTGCCGGCCCGAGGACCAGCTCAGGGCTTCGGGATCGAACAGCTCCGCCGGGTCGGGGATCTCCGCCATCGCGACCGCCCTCCGAGTCACAAGACCCGCGACGACGTCGTCGGCCCATTCGGGTTCCGGCGCCCCAGCCGCGGTGCTGCGAGGACAGGTCCACAGGCCTTCGGACTCCGCGAGTTCGTTGAGGGAGGCATTGATGGCGAACTGCGTGGACACCGACGGGCGGCTGAGGTGGAAGGTTCCTTCCGGAACCATCCGGGGTGCCACCGCATAGTAGAGGGCTTCCCTGGAATCCTGGACGTGTTCGAAGGGTTCCGCGGCGTCGACGCCCAGCAGTCCAGCGGCCGCCTGCCGGAATCGGGTCGTCTCCGTAGCGAGATCCAGATCCTTCGCCGCCGGGTGATTGAGCTGGGACATGTCCCCGGCGGAGCTCGGCGGGGGTCCCAGAATGCTGCGAATGCGCACGGGAAGATTTTTGGCCTGGTCGGGGAACACCTCCGGGATTCCCAGAAAGTCTCTGGTGTATCGGACGGCCGTCACGATGTCGGAGCGTTCGAGCAGAAGCCGGCGCGGACGATCGGGGTGACGCCGGCCGGTCTCGTCGATGATGGGCCGGGGCGTCTCCGCGCGCGGGCCGTTCGCCCGAATTCCGCGCATCCGGACCCCGTGTTCGGCCCACGTGCGAATCAGACCGTCTCGCCAGTCTCGCGCGGCCTCGGCATAGGTTTCGGGCAGATCCGTTGTCCCGGTTCCCGTCCCCGCGGCGGCGGCGGCCCACGCGGTTCTCGAGAGCTCGAGCGAGTCCGGGAGAAGCTGACCGTCTTCCGAAACTGACCCGGCAAAGAGCGCGGTCAGCTCGGTGCGTCCCATCGTCTCCGCCGGGGCGAACCCGGCGTATTCGAGCAGCCGTCGATACCTGACCAGGCCGGCGAATACCGTGTGGTGCCACGAGCGGTCCCGCGCGGAGCTCGAATGGCCCGTACCGGGCTCCCACGGCATGTAGTGGCCGGAAAGGTAGTCCTTGACCGTGATAGACCGGCTGGACGCGCCCGGTGACGGGAGAACCCGGGGGCTGAGCTGGGCCACGGAACGCCACAGCTCGATCGGGTCATCGTGAATACGGGTCCGCGCGGTCATACAAACTAAGTTACAAGCCACGGGTGGTGGCTCGAGTCAGGGGGTTTAGTATTAAGCAAGGTGTGGCTTGTCAGCCACCGTACGGGCACCGGCTCTTCTCTCGTGCCGAGGGAATCCGGCTCGGGGTCGCCGTCCCCGGGACCGAAGGATCTCGACCCCCGATCCGCCGCAACCGTACGTTGTACCAAACATCCGTCGTCCAACCCCCTGAGGAGCCCATCCCACAGTGACCAATGGCCACATCCGCGAGATCGTGTCGTTCGCCCCATCCAAGGCGGACCACATACCGGCAATCCGGATCGCGGCGAGCGTGGCCGTGCCGCTGGCCGTGCTCCTCCTCCTGGGTCGGGTGGATCTCTCGATCTACGCTTCCTTCGGCGCATTCACCTCGATCTATGC
Organism: Kocuria sp.; assembly: GCA_030454085.1. Taxonomy (GTDB): domain Bacteria; phylum Actinomycetota; class Actinomycetes; order Actinomycetales; family Micrococcaceae; genus Rothia. Next base: position 48,030 of record JAKDJD010000005.1, on the reverse strand, counting down.
TCGCCAGGAGCCCCTCAGGGACAGGCTCCGGCACCAGTCCCAGGCGGCCGCTCTGCTCATCGCCTCGATCGGCGTCGGCCTCGCGCTCGCATACCTCCAACCCGGCCCCTGGGCCGTGATCCTGGTGTGCGCGCTGGTCGGCGGCGTGGGCGCAATGATCGGCCTGATCCTGACCCTGCGACCACCGGGAGGCCTGTTCTTCATCTTCGCTTCGGGCGCGGTCGGATCGATGCCGACCACCCCGCCCGTCCTCCTGGCACTGCTTGCTGGGGTGGGCGCCGCCGCCTGGTCGATCCTGGCCGGAATGGCCGGGTCTTTCCTCGGCGAGGGGCGCCGGGGACCCGTAGCACCCGTCCCGGCCCACCACGACCAGACGAGGAAACAGATCTTTCAGCGCGGGCTGATGTTCTTCGGCGCGGCGGCGATCGCCGGCGTCGTGGGCCAATTGTCCGGGCTCAGCCACGCGTACTGGGCCATGGTCGCCGCGGTCGCGCCCATCGCCGCACCGAACGTGACCGCCCGGCTGTACAAATGCATCCAGCGCATCGTCGGTACCTTCGGTGGAATTCTGATCGCCGCGTTCCTGTTCTCGACCGGCCTGCACGAGTGGCACATGGCCGTTTACGTGGTCATTCTCCAATTCCTGGCGGAGGCCTACGTGATGAGGAATTACGGGTTCGCGATGTTCTTCGTGACACCATTGGCACTCATGATGGTGCAACTGGCACATCCGGCCTCGCCCACGGAGATCCTGACCGCTCGCATGGCGGAAACCGCCATCGGCGCCGCGGTCGGATTCGTCCTGATCCTGCTCACCCGGACGCCTGCGGAGCGGGAAGCAGACACCCAGGCCATGCCCATCCTCCGCCACAGCGATCGCAAGAAGAAGGTCTCATGACATCTCGACGCCGGCGCATGAACGCAGCGGGTCTCAGGAAGCATGCCTCCAAGGTCCTGAAGTTCTCCATCGTTCTGCCTCTGTTCATGACCATCATGTTCCCCTTGGTCTACGGATTCAGCATGCATTCGCCGTCCCCGCACGGGCTCAAGGTCGCGGTGATCGGCTCCGACCAGAAGACCGAGCAGATGGCGACGAAGCTCAACGCCACATCCGGGGGCGCCTACGAGGTCTCGGCGGTCGGATCGGCGGACGAGGCCAAGGACAAGATCGAGTCCTTGGAAATCCGTGCAGCCTGGGATCCGCAGACCAATACGGAGTACGTCGCGACGATGGGAGCCTCCACGGCCGCTCAGTTTGCGGAGGCGTACTTCGAGAAGGCGGCACCACAGATCCTGGTCCAGTCCGGGCAGTACCAGGACGCCGAGGACGTGCCCAAACCGACCGTGGACGACCTGGTCCCGCCCCCGCCCAACGACGGGATGGGGACCTCGCTGATGTTCATGGGGTTGCCCGTGCTGATCGCGAGTTTCATGACCGCGGTCGGCCTGAGGAGCAACCTGGCCCAACTCAGTGCCAAGGTCGCGATCACCATCATGGGAATCATGGCGCTGTTCATCGCGACGGTCCCGATGTTCATCGCCTACGCGGTGCACGGGGCCTTCTCCGAACACGGCTTGCCGGTGTTCTGTCTGCTGGCTTTCATGTCCTTTACGGTGATGCTGTTCCACACGGGCGGACTCAGACTCATCGGGCTCTACATGGCCCTGCCGACAATGTTCCTGCTGGTCCTGCTCGGTATCCCCTCGTCCGGGGCGGGCATGGCGATCGAATTGGTTCCGCCCGTATTCCAGGGGCTGCACAAGATTCTGCCGACTCCGGCCCTCATGGAGGCCCTGCGCAGGATCCTCTACTTCCCGAACGCGCCGCTGAGCAGTTACATCATCACGCTCATGGTGTGGTTCTTCCTCGCCCTCATCCTGCTGGCGTCGTCGTTCCTGAAGAGACCGAAAGCCTCGGATGATGATGCTTTGTCCTCAGAGAAGGACGAGGCGGAGCCGGTTCCGGCGGGCACGGGCCGCCACATTCGCCGGACGTACTCCTCGCCCGGTTTCCGGCACTACTTCGGGAGCCGGAGACTGGTCTCCGAAGAGCAGATGAAGAACCGTTTCGGGCTGGTCCATGCTTTCAAGCTGCCCGTGATCATGATGATCGCGCTGCCTCTGATGTACATCGGCCTCGTGCACGCCCCGTCGCCGAACCACATGAAGCTCGACGTCGTCGTCGCCGACCAGACCTCGGAGAAGCTCGCGCAGACCATGAAGGAGCTGCCTTCCTCCGAATACGAGGTTCGCACGGTCGACGACGCCGACCAGGCACGTCAGGACGTCACCGAGAACAAGGCCCGCGCCGCGTTCGTCCCGGCGTCCGCCGCGGGCGACATTTCCGAGCGGAAGGACCCGGCCTCGTCCGTCCTGTACGTTGCGACCGGCAACGGAATGCAGGCCGAGAGCTCGGTCGAGAAGCTCTTCGGAACCCTGACGCAAGGGAAACCGATGGAGAACGTGGACGTCGCCCCGACGGACGGGCACGACAAATTCGGCATGTCGATGATGTACCTCGGCATGGGGGGAATCGTCGGCTCGAATCTGGCCGGAATGATGATCGGACTGGTCGGACGAGGCTGGCACTGGGGCAGACGCGTCGCGTGGGTCATCGGGGTTGCGGCCGCGAACACGTTCCTCCAGTACGTGATTTCGGTGCACGTGGTCCAATTCCTGCACCCGGGTGCACCGTGGACGGTCTGGGGGATTCTGTTCCTGACGTCACTGACGATTCAGTTCTTCACCCTGGGTGGGGCGCTGTTCCTCCGAAATTCCGTCATGTTGATTTCCTTGCCACTGTTCGTCATGTGCGGTGTGCCGAGCTCGGGGCTGCTGCTGCCCCTGGACATGGCCCCTCACATCTACACGGTGCTCAACCACGTGGTGCCGAGTTCGGCGGCGCTCGGGGCGATCAGGCTCCAGGTGTACCTGCCGGAGGCCTCGATCCGCGGGGATATCGTCCTGGAGCTCGTGTGGCTGCTGATCGGCATACTGCTCTACACCGCGGGCCACCTGTACGTGGAACATCTCAAGCGCAAGAACGCGGACGAGGAACTGGCCGACGCGCGACAGTACGAGGATGAAGACCCGGGCGACTTCGAGAGCAGGGTCCTGACCGGGACCGAGAACCCGGAGACGCGCCAGATGCGCGCCCTTCGGGCCGAGAGCAGGAAGGCCGCGCAGGGCAAGAGCCAACCCTGACCCCGCACGACCTCCACGGGCGGGTCAGTTGGCCGTGCGAACCCTGCGTTCAGAGGCCACGGCATTCGCCAACTCGTCCAGGGCCGACCGCCAGCCGTCGACGACGGTTGCGTGAACCTCACGGGGCAAAGGGCCCTGGCTCACGACGACGCGCGTGCCCTCAGACCCGTCGATCTCGCGTGGCAGGAACTCGATCCGGTGGAGGACCGTCGCATCCGAGGCCTCCCCGTCCGGGCCGGGGAGCGACTCCCGGTGTTCGAGGAGTTCGCCCTCGACCACGCTCACGAACGTCGAGTACAGCGGCACGGCCTGCCCCGGCTGGGCGTGGTTGACCATCGCAAGCCGGAACGTGCCTCCGGGTCGGGGATCGATCGAGATCGTGTGCGCGGGCACGATCCACCCTTCCGGGCCGTACCATCCCGCGAGCCGGAGCGGATCGACGAAGGCACCGAAGACGTCCTTGGGCGGTGCCGGGACGTCGCCGGAGATCGAGACGATCTGGTTCGTCGGGACCGTGGTCAGAATGCTCACTTCTCCGCCTTCCTACGCGTAGTACCTACCGAGAAACTCGTCGCGGTACTGAAAATATTCCCCGGAGGCGATGGTTTCTCGTGCGGTATCGACCATGCGGACGATGAAACGCTCGTTGTGGATTGAGGCGAGCGTGGCCGCCAGGCGCTCTTTGGCCTTGAACAGATGGTGCAGATACGCCTTGGTGTAGTGCGCGCAGGTGTAACAGTCGCACCCGTCGTAGATCGGGGTGAAATCCGTTTTGAAGCGGGCGTTGGACACGTTGAATCGTCCGTCCGGCGAGTACACGGCCGCGGTCCGTGCCACGCGGGTGGGGGAGACGCAGTCGAAGGTGTCCGCCCCGTTCTCGATCGCCACGAAGATGTCGTCCGGTTCCGAGATCCCGAGCAAGTGCCGGGGCTTGTTCTCCGGAAGCTCCTCATTGCACCAACGGACAATCGTCCCCAGATTCTCTTTCTCAAGCGCCCCGCCGATGCCGAAGCCGTCGAACTCCATGTCACCCAGGTCTTGGCACGCCTTCCGGCGGAGGTCCTCGTACTGGGCACCCTGAATCACTCCGAACAGCGCCTGGTAGGGCTTCTCGGACCTCTCTCGCGTGAGACGCTGGTGCTCCGCAATGCATCGCATGGCCCACAGGCGCGTCCGCTCGAGGGCTTCCTCCTGGTAACCGCGGGAGTTGTAGAGCGTGGTCAACTCGTCGAAGGCGAACATGACGTCGGCTCCGAGCCGGTGCTGCACGCTCATCGAGACCTCCGGCGTGAAGCGGTGGAGGTCCCCGTTGAGATAGGACTTGAAGGTCACGCCGTCGTCGTCGACGTGAGCCATGCGCTCTTTGCCGCGGGCGACGTCGTCGTCCCCCACGGGCCTGCCGTCCGCGCCCCGGGCGCCCTCGACCGTCCCCATGTCGATGACCTTCTTGAACCCGGAACCCAGGGACATGACCTGGAAACCACCCGAGTCCGTGAAGGTCGGTCCATCCCAGTTCATGAATCGGCCGAGACCGCCCGCGGCATCGAGCACATCCGGACCTGGCTGGAGGTACAGGTGGTACGCGTTGGCGAGCAGGGCCTGAGCGCCGAGGTCCTCCATCTGACCAGGCAGGACCGCTTTGACGGTCGCCTTGGTTCCCACGGGGACGAAGGCAGGCGTCTGGATCGTGCCGTGCGGTGTGGTGATCACTCCCGTTCGGCCGAGGAATTCGCCCCCGTTGTTGCGGTTCAGGGCCGCAGAGGAGGCATCATCGCCCGATGTCTCGGCGAGTCGGGCGCCGAGATCGAAGCGAAAACTGGGATTGGGAAATTCGGTGTTGGACACCAGACCTATCCTAGAGGGTCCGTGAGGATCAGGAAGCCAGGTCCGGCAGGCCCTCGATCATTTGCTCGGAGGTTTCCCAGAGCTTGTAGGCGGTCAACGGATCCTGCGCCGGCCGAGCGATGCTCGCGGGCTTCTTCTTGGCGAAGTATCCGCCGGAGCCGAAGTCGGCCCACGGTGCCGCCTCCGCGAGCCAGACAAGGGTGTCGGCCCCTTGGTCCGGACCGCTGAGCAGCTTCTGTGCGGGGCCGCGATAGAGGGCATCGACGCCGGCGCCCGCAACGGACTCCTGAGCGAAATTGCTGCTGATCACACCCGGATGGAACGAGGCCGAGGTGAGGCCGAGGTGGCCGTACCTGCGCGACAATTCCTGGGCGTGGAGCAAGTCGGCGAGTTTGGCGTTTCCATAGGCGGTCCGTGGGTCGTACCGATTCTCCGCGTCGAGGTCCTCGAGCGAGAAGCGCGAAAAGAGGCGGTGGACCAAGGAGGACGTATTGATCACGGTGGCGTTCGATGAGATGAGCCGGTCTATGAGCAACCGCGTCAGGTAGAACTGCGCGAGGTAATTGACCTGGAAGGTCATCTCGTGGCCGTCGGTCGTGATCCACCGGCCCTTGCCGAAGATGCCGCCCGCGTTATTGGCCAGGACGTCGATGCGGTCGGTGGATTCTGCGATGTCCGACGCGAGCGCGTGCACCTGAGACAGGTCGGAGTAATCGGCGACGAAATGGCGTGCACCGATCGACTCCGCGACGGATCGAGTCTTCTCCGGCGACCGTCCGACCACGACGACGTCGTGCCCCGCCGAACTCAGCCGGCGCGCGGCCGCGGCACCGATGCCGTCCGAGGCACCGGTGATGACGATGGTCTTCTTGGTGTTCTCTTGCATCAACAACGTCCCCATCCTGCGTAGGCGAGGGCCCTGCGGACCAGATCCCCGCTTCCGCCTTCGAATTCTTCCTGGACTTCTTCTCGCAGTGCCTCTTCCGGGGTGAGCCAGGACAGTTGCAGGGCGTCCTGGCGCGGTTCGCAGTCGCCATTCACCGGGATCACGTAGCAGAGGGCCACGGCGTGCTGCCTGTCGTCGGTGAGGCCGGACTGGGACGGATGCGGGAAATACTCGGCGATCGTGAACGGGGTCAGAGAGGGCGGCAACTGCGGCATCGCGAGGGGCCCGAGGTCCTTCTCGAGATGGCGCAACAGGGCCGCCCGCACGGTCTCCCGATAGTGGACCCTCCCCGAGACGAAGGACCGGATCATGTTGCCTTCATCGTTCGGTCGTAGCAGGAGCCCCACATCGCTGACACAGCCCAGGGGGTCCAGCGTCACCGGGACGGCTTGGACATAGACCATCGGAAGTTGCTGTCGGGCCTGAGCCAGCTCTTCTTCCGAGAGCCAGCCCGGAGTGGGATCCGGGGTGCGTACTCTGCTCATAATTCGGTTCTATCTCACGGGTTGGTGTGATGCCTAGCCATTTGAGGTTTTGTTCGGCGGGTTCGGCTACCCGCTGAACCGAAGCGGGGTGCCGATCCCCGACGCGGCCGCCCCGCCGCGACCGCCCCGCCGCGAGGTTGTAGCGGCGTGCTGTTTTGGCCCGCCAATCCGCACGATCGCGCCACCTCGCCGTGAGACGGGTGTCGCGAGACGCGGTTGGGTGGCGGTTACCCGATGGGGAGGGGGTCTCCGACGACGTCGCCGTGCCCACGATGCCCTGTTCTGTGGCGGTTACCGGAATGAGAGGCGTTTACAAGCGTTAGGTGGAGCTCTATCCCCCACATAAGGCAGGTAATCGCCACCGAATCGGGCAACCACCGCCTCAACGAAGCCCACCAATGCCGGGAGCTGCCGGTGGAGAACGCAACCGGGTCGCAGGGGCCGTCGAAGTCAGCCACGCCCGCCCCTGCGACAGTGCCGCCACTGGGGCACCCCGGACGGAGCGCCGTACTGGCAGAGCACTCCGGTGTACCGCCGGAGCGCCGAACCGCCCCCGGCCGTACAGACGTACCGCCGGAACGTCCGAACCTGTGGCCTACGTCAGCCGGTGGGCGGCCTCGAGGATGGTCCATGCCTGAATCTGCGAGCTCAACTCGACCTTGGCTCCGGTCCCGAGGGTCTCGGCGCTGTGACGGGTGGCGTCGGGGGAGAAGAGAACCACCGACTCACCTCGGATCTCGGTGACGTCGATTCCCGGTTCGTTGAGCGGCAGATCGGGGTCGTATTCACGCCGGCCGGCCCACAGCAACTCGCCCGTGGCGATGACGGCCTCCCGGACGGCGCTTCGCAGTTTGGGATCCACCCGCGCGTCCTGGGCAGCGTTTGCCAGGTAACGGGCCAGGATGCCGGCGAACAGCCCGCCGTCTCCCGAACCACGAGTGTCGAGAACACGGAATTCTGTGTCTCCCTCCATATGAGGGACGGTGAAGCGCTCCAGGACCAGCCGGATGACATCCTCGACGTGCCGCAGGTCGCTGCCTGGGGTCTCCAAGTGTGCCCCGATGGCAACACCCTGGTTGTAGGGGAATGCGGCTTCTTGGAGTGCGTGTTCGCGGGACCCGTCCCGCTGGAGCACCAGTTTGATCCCGTCCAGGTAGCCCTTCTCCGGTGACCACAGGTTGCTGCGGAACCACTCGACGAGCCGACCCGCGGCCTCGTGCTCGCCGGCCCTGGCCAGGGCAATTGCGATGGGGCCGGAAGCGGGAAGGTTCTTGAAATCTTCCGCCTTGGACCAGAAAGCCCCACCGCCGAGATCCTCTGTCACGGCTTTGCGCAATTGGGGGTAGAGGGTGCGGCCCACTTCCTGGGCTGGTGCCGAACCAGTGCCGTTGACCTGATGGGAGAGCGCGTTGAGTCTCTGCGCGGCGAGGACGAGCCAGGCCATGTCGTCGTAGTAGGCATTCACGTAGGTGCCGAAGTTGTGGACCCGGATACCGCGGAGCAGCCGGTGGCTCTGGTCGATGACCCATTTGGCCGCGGAATCGCGCCCGGAACCGGCGGCTCGCTGGCCCGCGTCCACGAAGGCGTCCAGGAGGTGGGCCTGCCACCAGTAGTTCCAGTCGGTGACCTTTTTCCGGAGCCCTTGGACGGGCGGGAGCGTCGGTTCGCCGATCAGGGTTCCGGGCACATGCATGAGCCGGTGGACGAACAAGCGGTTCACGGAGTACGAGGCCCGTTCGGCCCGCTGAGCATACTCGGCCTTGTCCTTCTGTTTGGCGCTGAAGAACAGGCCGCGGGAGGCCGTGACGGTGCGGGACCGATCGCTCGGGGCATTCGGCGTGGTCGGATGGGTCTCGTTGCTCATGGTTCCTCCCGGTCGGCGGATCCGATTCCGGTGGAATCGGCGAACGTGCTGATCCCCAGGTTACGGTCTGATCGGATGCGAAGGTACTCCTGAGTGAACGGATGTTTGAGGAGGATTTCCCGGGCCAGCAACTGGAGTCGACCGATCGGGCGCACCAATTCGTCGTTCCTGATCTGCGGGTACAGAGGATCGCCGTAGATCGGCCTGCCGAGGGAATTCAGGTGGACTCTGATCTGGTGGGTCTTGCCTGACAACGGGTTCGCTCCGTACAGACCCCAACCGGTATTGCCGAGCTCGTGGAGGAGCACCACGCCCGTGATCGCGTTGGGCGGTCCCTCCACCTCTCGCGCCTGGAGGGCGGTGGAGTCCTTGACGATGCGCGACCGGACCATGTGCGGCTCCGCCGGATACTTCGGCAGAGTTCGGGGAGGGACGACGTCGTTGGCGTCCGGCCGTTCAGGGACCACCGGTTCCAGCGGGGCGATGAGTTCGTACGTCTTCGATACCCGTTGGAGTTCGAACAGTCCCTGAAGCGGGCCGCGGGCCTCGCGTGTCTTGGCGAAGAGGAGCACCCCCGCCGTGAGCCGGTCGAGTCGGTGCGCGGGCGTCAGGTCCTTGTTCCCGGTGCTGTTCCGCAGTTTCGTGACTGCGGTCTGCCGGACGAACGAACCGCGGGGCGTCACCGGGAGCGAATGAGGCTTGTCGACGGCGAGCACGTGGTCGTCCTCGTAGAGGATCGGCAGGTCTCCGGGCAGCTCGGGCTCGTGGGGCAGGGGTCGGAACACCCACACGTGGCCGCCGGGCACGAACGCGGCATCGGCGTCCAACGGGGTGCCGTCCGCGTGGAAGACGTCTCCTTGGACGAAGAGCTCACGGGTGAACCCGGCGTCGTGCGGAGGGAATCGATCGGTGAGGAAGTCCGCGACGGTCCCGTACCCGCCGCTCGCGGGGAGTCTGACGCGCGTTGGTGAAACGCCGTCGCGTGGCGGGACGGGACTTGAGGCTCTGGGTCGACGTGCCATAGGACGGTCAGTCTATCGAGACGGCCGCCTCCGGGTTTTCTGGCGAGGCGTCTTCCGAGGAGTTCCGCCCGATCCTGCTGTGCCGCCGCGAATAGAGGAAGTAGACCACGATGCCGAGGGCGAGCCAGATGACGAAGCGGATCCACGTTTCCAGGGGCAGGTTCATCATCAGGTAGAAGCAGACGATCGCTGAGACGATCGGGAGGACAGGAACGAACGGAACCTTGAAGGAGCGTTTCAGATCGGGCCGCTTCTTGCGGAGGACGATCACGCCCACGGAGACCAGAACGAAGGCCGAGAGGGTACCGATGTTCACGAGGTCGGCGAGTTTGGCCAGCGGAACGAAGGCTGCGAGCAGCGCGATGGCCAGGCCGGCGAGCATCGTGAAGCGGTACGGCGTCCTGAACTTGGGGTGTGTCTTGCCCAAAGCCTGGGGGAGCAGGTTGTCGCGTGACATCGAGAAGCCGACGCGGGTCTGGCCGAGGAACAAGATCATGGTCACCACGATCAGTCCGATGCAGGCGCCGATCGCGATGATGTTGCCCATGGCCGGGAGGCCGTTGTTGGTGAAGGCTGTGGCGAGTGGGGCGCCGTCCTTCGGATCAATGTCCTTGTAGTTCTGCATGCCGGTGATGACCAGAGAGACGCCGGCGTACAAGATGGTGACGATGGCCAGGGAACCGAAGATGCCGATGGGCAGGTTCCTTTGCGGGTTGCGTGTCTCCTCGGCCGTGGTGGCCACGATGTCGAAGCCGATGAACGCGAAGAACACCATGGCCGCGGCCGCGAAGACGCCCCCGATGCCGAATACGCTGGGCGCGATGCCGAAGATCGACTGGACCAGGGGGAGCGTGAGTGCGCTGCCGTCGGCCTCGCTGGCTCCTTGGGCGGGCGGGATGAACGGAACCCAGTTGGAGACCTTGACGAAGAAGATGCCGACGATGATCACGGCGACGACGACCAGGAGCTTGATGCCGGTGACCACCTGGTTGAGCCGGCTCGACAGCTTGACGCCGGTGATCAGGACGACCGTCAGGGCCGCGACCAGCAGGAACGCAGGGAGGTTGATCCAGCCGGTCTCGGTCGAGGCCAGGGCGTCCGGGATGGCGAGCGGCGTATCCGCGAGCAGGACCCCCAAGTATTGACTGAAGGACGTCGCCAGTGCGGCCGCGCCGACCGTGAATTCGAGGATGAGGTCCCACCCGATGATCCAGGCGGCCAGCTCTCCGAGGGTCGCGTACGTGAAGGTGTAGGCGGAACCGGCGACGGGCACGGTCGAGGCCAGCTCGGCGTAGCACATGGCCGCCAGCCCACAGGCGAGCCCGGCGATCAGGAAGGACAGGACAATGGCGGGTCCCGCATTGGTTGCGGCGGCATGACCCGTCAGCACGAAGATGCCCGCTCCGATGCACACGCCGACGCCGAAGACGATGAGATCGAGTGCACCGAGATTCTTCTTGAGCTGATGCTCGGGTTCTTCGGTGTCCCGAATGCTCTGCTCGACGGACTTGGTGCGAAATAGCCCAGAGGTCATGATGACTCCTTGCATCTCAGGGCAGGCCTACAATATTGACGCCTGAGCATACGCCGAGCTAGCAGGATGAGGACGCGGAATCTCAGGATGTGAGATATTTAGCTATCCTCTTTTCGGCCAGTAGGGTGCGAGTCAGGCATGCGAGCTTTGGTAAGGTCCCAGTGGTTGAGGGCACACCGTCGGGGTTGAGTCAGGAGCACATATGAAGAAGCGAATTGAAGTTGTCGGTGCAATCCTGACGCGTGGTGATGCTGTGTTCGCAGCACGGCGGGGGCCCGGAATGACTCTAGAGGGCTATTGGGAGTTTCCGGGTGGCAAAATTGGCGCGGGAGAAACGCCTCAATTGGCTTTAGCTCGGGAAATGCGCGAAGAGCTAAACTGCGAAGTAGAGGTCGGTGAATTTGTCACCGCGACCGAGCACGAGTACGACTTCGGAATCGTCGTCCTGTCTACGTATAGGTGTACACTCAAGGGCTCAGATCCTGAACTTTCCGAACACTCCGAAATTCGCTGGGTTCCCGTGAGTGAACTCAGCGTGCTCTCCTGGGCACCCGCAGATGTGCCGGCGGTGGAGATCATACAGGGCGATAATCGCCCATGACGGCATCACAATCGGGACTTCGCGCAGATCTCGAGTACGGGTTTGTCGATCGTCTTGCAGCATCGGACCGACGCCAGCACCCGGAGCTCATCTCGAATGATGGGGAAATGACCATGCTCCGGGCGCTTGAAACGGAGCTGAAGAAGTCTAATCGGTTCGTCTTTTCGGTGGCATTCATCAGTTCCGGGGCCCTGGCCTTACTGAAACAATGCTTGCTGGACTTCCAAGGCAGGGGAACCATCATAACCTCGACGTATTTGGGGTTTAACGATCCTGATATGTTCCTTGAACTGCTGGCCTTGAAGAATATTGATGTCCACGTCTATCCGGATGAAGCATCCGGATTCCACCCCAAGGGATATCTCTTTGACCAGGATTCTGGGCAGACTGTCATCGTGGGCAGCTCAAATCTCACCCGAAAGGCGCTGCTTTCTAACGAGGAGTGGAACCTGAAATTTGCGGCGGCGCCTGAAGGGCACATTACGGAGCAGGTTCATCGGGCGCTCGACAAGCAGCTGCGCAAATCTGAACTGTTGACCCCGGAGTGGATTGAGCAGTATCGAGAGGGTTGGGTCGCGCTTGTTGGGCCAGAAGAACGTGAAGCCGGTCCTCGTGACGTGCTCCCGAGCGGTGGCATCACCCCAAATGAGATGCAGGCTCGAGCCCTCGAGGCGCTTACAACTCTGAGACAAGAGGGAGAGAAACGCGCATTAGTCGTCTCCGCTACGGGGACGGGAAAGACGATCCTGGCCGCCCTCGAAGTAAAACAGGCTCAGCCCCAGAGGTGCCTCTTCCTAGCGCACACCGAGGGCATTCTGAATAAGGCGAAGGAAGAGTTCGCCCGTGTACTGGGTATCAGCATGGACGCGATCGGGTCCATCGGCGGCGGAAAATTTCAGGGCGATCGAAACCTGACTTTTGCGACAGTCCAGTCGATGCACCAGGCAATTAAGAACGGGAAATTATCTCCCGCTGATTTTGACTACATCCTCATCGATGAAACTCATCGGGCGGGCTCGAAAACATACTTGCGAATTATAGATTATTTCGCCCCCAAATTTCTATTAGGTCTGACCGCTACTCCGGACCGTATGGACGATTTCAACATTTACCAGCTATTTGACTATAACGTTGCGTGCGATATCCGCCTACAGGATGCCCTAGAGGTTGGGATGTTGGCTCCTTTTAATTACTATGGCGTCAGCGATTACACAGACTTGAGCGGAAACACCGTCAACGAAACGAGCGATCTGGCGAAATTGGTGACGGACGAGCGCATGAGGCACGTTCTTTCGATGATCAAAACCTACGGTCACGTAGGGGGCGTTAGAGGGCTGATTTTCTGCTCGCGGAATGACGAGGCTGTGAGAGTCGCCAGTTGGATGACTGGAAAGGTGGTTAATGGTCAACCTCTGAAGGTGCGTGCTCTCTCTGGGCAAGTCCCTGTTTCTGAACGGGAATCGGCGATGCAGCAGCTATCGGATGGCGATCTTGACTATCTTGTTTCTGTCGACATCTTTAATGAGGGTATCGATATACCCTCCATTAATCAGGTGGTCATGATGCGTGGTACGGAATCCAGCATCATATTCACTCAACAGCTCGGTCGCGGCCTCCGAAAGGCGGCTGGTAAAGATCACCTTCGTGTCATCGACTTCATTGGGAATTACAGTAATAACTTTCTCATCCCCATGGCGTTATACGGTAACTCGTCGCTGAATAAAGATGAGCTGCGTGCCAAGGTTCTCGAGTCATCAAGTATCGCTGGCGTTTCCCGGGTCAACTTCGACCGAGTGGCACGACAGCGAATCATCGACTCGCTGAATCAGGCGAGGATCGGAACTTGGGGCAATCTCAGCCAGGCTGTCAGAGATCTGGGTCGCCGGATTGGGGCAGTGCCACGGTTGCTGGATTTGGCGCTTCATGATGTGGCCGACCCATTGCTCGTCGCGACACTTACCAGGACAAGAAATTACTGGAGCTTCCTTGCGGAAGCTGAGCTCGTGGGTGACTGCCCCAGCGAAGAAGAGGCGCAGTTTCTGCGCTTCTTGAGTAGCGAGGTCCTTAGCAGTAAGCGACCACATGAGGCCCTGGTACTTCGCCATCTCCTGCGTGTGCAGGGCGGATGCGCAACCATAGAAGACTTGCGGCAGGTCTTGAATGGTGAAGGGGTCAAGTCGATCGACGCGTCGTTGCTCTCCAGCTTGCGGGTTTTGGACTTTGGGTTCTCTACGAAACAAGAGCTCGAGAAATATGGCGACGATCCAGTCGTTACGCGCCTCACCGATGCCGTCCGGCTCTCCAATAACTTTGCCGACCTGTACGCGTCCAGTTCTTCATTTGGCACATATGTTGACGATGTTATTGATACTTCTCTGCATCTGGCTAGGCATCGTTTCGACTGGCAGGGCGGTCTTGTTGTCGGTTCGAGATATTCTAAGAAAGACGTTTGTAGACTACTCAATTGGCGGTCGAACCAAAAGGGGGTAATGTTCGGATACAGGGTGGATACTGCCACGATGACATGCCCTGTTTTTGTTAATTATAATAAATCGATCGGGGTAACATCTCAGATCGATTATGAAGATTCGTTCGATGGCACCTCGACCTTCACTTGGTATTCCAGGAGGGGGGTAACACTTGAAGATAAAACGGTTCGGAAGATTCTAGATCCGGTCAATCCTCCAAAAATTCATTTATTTGTGCGTAGGCATATTGCTGAAAGCCGGGAGTTCTACTATCTGGGTAAAGCTTCCCCCCGCGCAGCGGAAAATTATCGAATGCCAGGCGATTCCGAATTGGTGAACGCCGTCAGGATAAGACTTGACATTGAAAAACCGGTGGCGGCTGAGTTGTACGACTACTTCGAAGGAACGCCGGAGTCATGAGTCCTCTGAGACCGGAGGTCCCCTGGCTAGTCATCAACTCCAGCGGTGCTCGTCGGTCGTCGTCCTGCGCCGGGGCGGCTGTATCACATACTCCCCGGCGCGTCGATCTCCGTGAGCGACATAGACCGGGGACTTCTCCGTATCGGTGGGACGCATCCGCACATCGCTCCGCGGTAACCTGCCGATTCCCGCCCCGTCCGAAGGAAAAGTAAGCTGGGTCACCATAGCCCCCAGTCCGATGGACAGTCCACGAAAACGAGGTCACCGATGTCCCAGAGTCAGGAACCCCAGGAGCAGGGTCAGCGAAAGCTCCTCTGGAGCCCCACCCGGGAATCGATTGAACAGTCCCGGATGTATGCGTTTGCTCGCCGCATCGAGCAGAAGTACGACGTCGACCTCCCGGACTATGCTTCCCTCCACGCCTGGTCCATCGAGAACCTCGAGGACTTTTGGAGGGAGGTGTGGGACTGGTTCGGCATCGTGGCCTCGCGGACATCGGACCAGGTCCTGACGACTCGAGAGATGCCGGGCGCGGAATGGTTCCCTGGGGCTTGCCTGAACTACGCCGAGAATTCCCTCCGAGCGGCGCAGACGCGGCCGAACGACGTCGCCATCATCGGCGACCACGAAACCGCCGAACGTACCGAGACCACGTGGGCGGACCTCGAGGCGCAGGTCGCCTCGCTCGCGAAAGAGCTCCGTGACTTGGGCGTCAAGCCCGGCGACCGCGTCGCCGCCGTATTGCCCAACATCCCGGAAACCGTGGTCGCACTCATGGCGACGGCCTCGGTCGGTGCGATCTGGTCGGTGGTCAATACCGACTTCGGGCCACCCGCCGTCGCGGACCGGTTCGCCCAGATTGAGCCGAAGGTCCTCTTTGCCGTGGACGGCTACACCTACAACGGAACACTGCGCGACATGACCGAGACGGTACAGCCGCTCCGTGAGCACCTGCCGACGGTCGAACACGTGATCATGATCGACCAGTGCGACCCTTCCGACGTCGGGCGCATCCCCGCGGATGTCAGTCTGTTCTCGGACATTGTCGCGGCCCCGGCCGAACCGCGATACGAGCAGGTTCCCTTCGGTCATCCCCTCTGGGTCCTCTACTCGTCCGGGACCACGGGCAAGCCCAAGGGCATCGTTCATTCCCACGGCGGCGTAACCCTCGAATTCGTGAAATCCCTGGGGCTCCACGCCGGGGTCGGCGAGGAGGACATTGTCTACACCGCCGTCGCGACGACGTGGATGATGTGGAACCTGCACATGGGGAACCTGCTGGTCGGCAGCACGATCCTGGTCTACGACGGGTCGCCCGCGTACAACGGCCCGGACAAGTCCCTGGAACTCGTCGCGCGGAACAAAGTCACCTTCTTCGCTACAGGCGCCGGAATCCTCAGCATGGCCCAGCGCGCGGGGCTCCACCCCAACACGACCTACGACTTCTCAGCCCTGAACGGCATCCTGGTGACAGGTTCGCCCCTTCCCGATCCCGCATGGGACTGGGTCTACGATGCCGTCAGCCCAGACGTCCGGCTGGGCTCGGATTCCGGCGGCACGGACGTCACCACGGCCTTCGTCGGCAGCAACCCGTACATGGACGTCTACAAGGGCGAGATCATGGGCCCGTACCTCGGCGTCGATGCGCAATCCTGGAATTCTGACGGGCGGCGCGTATGGGACGAGGTCGGCGAACTTGTGATGACGGTGCCCATGCCGAGCATGCCCGTTTTCTTCTGGAACGACGACGACGGCAGCCGGTACCACGATGCCTACTTCGATCTCTTCCCCGGAACCTGGCGCCAGGGCGACTGGACGACCCAGCGCCACGACGGCCGGATGGTCATCCACGGGCGTTCCGACTCCACGATCAACCGTGGAGGCATACGCATGGGCTCCGCGGACATCACGGACATCGTCGACCAGGTCGACGGCGTCGCCGCGTCCATGGTGATCGGCGCCGAACTCGCTGGGGGCGACTACTACATGCCCTTGTTCGTGGTTCCCCAGCCCGGAACAAGGCTCACGGAGGAGCTCAAAGCCGAGATCGTGCATACGATCCGGACTCTGATCTCGCCCCGCTACGTCCCGGACGAATTCATCGAGGCCCCCGCGGTTCCCCGAACCCGCACCGGGAAACTCATGGAGATTCCGGTCAAGAAACTCTTTCAGGGGGCGGACCCGGGAACGTTGAACCGGTCCAGTGCCGAGGATGCCTCGGTTCTGGACTGGTACGCCCAGGCCGCCCGACTCTTTCGGAAGAGTCGGGGCGCCGCCGACCGCTGAGTGCCTCTCGCGCTTTCCCACCCTGTGCCGGGCTGACCTGCCGACCAAAGCAGTACGTCTCCGACGAGGTGGCACTCCGATGCAGAAATGCGCGCGAAGTGGCAAGTTCGAGCGGTTGTGGCCGCCAAACGTGCACGAGGTTGCCACCTCGGGCCGAGAAACGCACACGGGCCGTTGTGTCACTAGCCCCAGCAGGGCATGGACGACAGCCACGTCATCACCGCCGGGACCTGGATCTCAGCAGGAGTCGTCGACGCCGGCCGGCCACCATTGGTCTCTGAGCCGACTTCAGAGAGCCGTCCCAACCTACCGTCCCAACCTACCGTCGCATCCGGATGCCGCGCGGTGTCGTGTAGAAGCCTGCCCCGACCAAGCTGTCGCGGAGCACGGCAATGGGGGCGCGCTCGCCGTCGTCGCTCGTGGCCCCGCGTTCGAGAATCGACAGGCCGTTGACCTTCTCGACCACGAGCTTGTCCACGACCCCGATCCGCACGGCAGAGGCGACGGCGGGGCCCGCGAGGTCCAGAGCGGTTTCGTCCGTGGAAAAGGCCAGCATCGTCTTTCCCCCTCGCTCGATGTACAGCACCGGGGCACCATCCACCAGCACCACCAGAGCCCCGGCCTTCCTCCCGGGCCTGGCCATGCGGGACTCGTCCTCCTGTCCATCGGATGCGCGACCGAGCAACCGCGACGGGGGAACAGCCTCGGGCCAGGGCAGTGCGGCACCGTAGGCATTCGCCGGATCGCTTGCGGCCAGGATCACCGATTCGGGGGACCGCGGTTCGGACGCCGATTCCCTGAGCTGGTCGTCGATCGTCGAGGACCTGAGAATGTCCACGGTCGAGGGCGCGGCGAACTGGGCACCGCCAAGGCCCTCGATGAAATATCCGCGCCGGGCTTCGCCCTGGTCCTCCTGCGCGGTCAGAATCTGGTAGACCGCCGCGAAGCCGCCCGGAGTCTCCTCCTGGGCAACAGCGCCCCTCGTCAGCACTCCGTATCGGTCCAGCATGAGCTGAGCCATCGCGACGGCGCGCACGGTCATGTCCAGGGGGTCGTCGTCGAGGAACGCGCTCACCCTCGACCACCGACCGCTCAGCTCGCGTTCGCGTTGGGGGCTCAGCCCCGACATCCCCGCGGGCGAATCTCCCAGTCCACCGTGCGAGGGCTCCAATCCGGTCGACGACGGGTCGACGCCGGACCCCATGGGGCGACGGCCAAGGCGAGCCGTCGCGATCCTTCCGGCGCCTCGACGGCCCCTCGATCGGGATCGCCCTGGTGCCTTGGGGCGAGCATGAGCGGACTTGCCTCCGTCCAGGAACGCACGGAGTGGGCCTGCCGTGTCGTTGGTGACCAACCCGGCCCACACCAGTTCCCACAGTGCGTCGCCCGCGGTGCCGAGAGCGAGACCGGCCCGGGTCGCGATGCGAGGAAGGAAATCGGCGCCCTCACCCATCGCGTCGAATACTTTGCGTGCGTCGTCGCTGAGATCGTCCAGTCGTTGGGGCGGCTCCGGGGGCACGGTCAGGTCTGCCGATTCGGTCAGATGCAGACTTACCCACCCGTCCTGTCCCGGAATCGTGCCCGAACCGGTCCACAGGACATCTCCGCGGGACATGGCCTCGTCCAGCATGCGGGGTTGGTACCCCCGGATACGGGCGGGCAGCACAAGGGTCTCGAGTGCCGAGGCGGGGACGGGGAAACCGGCCAGTTGGTCGATGACGGTGAGCAGACCGTCGGAATCGTCGACGCGCGGGTCGTCGGGCGCCCCGTCCGCTCTCACGTGCTGCCAGGCGGGGAGGAACCGAGCGTAGGTCGCGCCGTCGACCGGTTCGATCTGGGACCGCAGTTTGGCCAGGGAACGACGCCGGATCGTGCGGAGCACCCCCGCGTCGCACCATTCCACGGCCTGTTCTCCGCCAACCTGCCCACGAGTCAGCTCTGGGGGCAGGAAGCGCCCCTGAACCACGCGCCGGTCCACGGCCAGACGGTTCAGGACCGTCTCGACGACGGCCGTTCCCAAGCCCAAGGCTTCGGCGGCCCGAACCGTCGTGAACGGGCCGTGAGTTCGAGCGAAGCGGGAGACGAGGTCACCGAGGGGGTCGTCCACGGGTTCGATGAACGCGTGGGGCACGCCCATGGGCAACGGGGTGCCGAGTCCATCGCGCAAGCGGGCGGCGTCCTCGACCGCCGCGACCCGTTCCTCACCCGAGATCCTGGTGATGAAAGCACGGTTCGCATCGACCAGTTCCTGAGCGAAGGAGCTCGCGTCCTCTCCGTCCTCGAGCCGGACGGCGGCGTCGTGCGTGGTCAAAGGCCCCAGAATCCGCAAGAGATCCGCGAGACCCTCGACGCCGTGCAATTGTCGGCCCTCCGCCCGTCGCTGGAGCTGCGTCTCGGTCTCGCGAATGACGTCCGGGTCCAGCAGCTCCCGCAGTTCGTCCTTCCCGAGCAACTCGGACAGAAGGCCCGGATCGAGAGACAACGCCGCGGCCTTGCGCTCGGCAAGGGGAGAATCCGTGTTGTAGAGGAATTGCCCGACGTATCCGAAGAGCAACGTCTTCGCGAACGGGGATGGCTCGGGCGTTTCGAGCTCGCGCACTGTGATGCGCCGGGACTCGATGCTCTCGTGGATGCGCCGCAGGGCCGGAAGATCGTAGACATCTTGGAGGCATTCGCGCACGGTCTCCAGGATGATCGGGAAATTCGGGTGCTTCCGGGCGACGTCGAGCAACTGGGCCGAACGCTGGCGCTGTTGCCACAGCGGCGTCCGTTTGCCCGGGTCACGACGCGGCAGGAGCAGCGCACGTGCGGAGCACTCCCTGAATCGCGAAGCGAAGAGCGCGGAGGAGCCGACCTGCTCGGTCACGACGGCTTCGATCTCGTCCGGCTCGAACATGAACAGATCGGCACCGGGAGGATTCTCCTCCATGGCCGGAACGCGGAGAACTATGCCATCGTCCGCCGCCATGGCGGAGCCGTCCAGGCCGTAGAGCTCGTCGATGCGCGCTCCCACGGCCAGGGCCCACGGGGCATGTACAGGCATCCCGTACGGCGAGTGCAGGATGACCCTCCAGTCGCCGAGTTCGTCGCGGAAGCGTTCGACGACGACGGTCTTCTCACTGGGCACCTGCCCGGTCGCGACACGTTGCTCGCCCACGTAGGCGCACAGGTTGTCGACCGCCCAGTCGTCCAGCCCGGCGTCGGCCAGGCGCTCGCGGGCCGCAGCGGCACCCTCGTCGCCCTCGGAGAGTGCAGTCGCCAACTCGCGTGTGAATCTTCCGGTCGCTTCGCCCAAGTCTACGGGTCGCCCCGGGCCGTCGCCGTGCCAGAAAGGCAGCTTGCCGACCTGGCCCGGAGCGGGAGTCACATTCACGCGGTCGTGCGTGATGTCTTCGATGCGCCAGCTCGTGGCGCCCAGGGCGATGACGTCGCCGGAGCGAGACTCGTAAACCATCTCCTCATCGAGCTCACCAACTCGCTTCGGACCGCGGGTCTGCTCGTCGGAGCCAACAATGTACACCGGGTACAAACCACGATCCGGAATCGTGCCTCCCGACGTGACGGCGACGCGTTGGGCACCCGGTCGGGGCTCGAGGGTTCCCGCGTCCCGGTCCCAGACCAGACGAGGGCGCAACTCGGCGAATTCGTCAGAGGGGTACTTGCCGGCGAGGAGGTCGAGGACGGCGTCGAACGCGGACCGTGGCAGGGCAGCGAACGGTGCCGTATGCCGTACGGCGTCGAACCACGCCTCGACGTCGATCGGTCCGAGGGCGCAGGCGGCGACCGTCTGTTGGGCGAGGACGTCCAAAGGATTGGCAGGAATATGCAGCGGTTCGATGGCACCGGAACGCATCCGTTCCACGGTGACGGCGGATGAGAGGAGATCGCCGCGGTGCTTCGGGTACATCACGGCGCGTGAGACCTCGCCGACCTGGTGTCCGGCGCGACCCACACGCTGGAGGCCACTGGCGACGCTCGGCGGGGACTCGACTTGGATCACGAGGTCCACGGCGCCCATGTCGATTCCCAGCTCCAGGGAGCTCGTGGCGACGACACACCGGAGACTTCCCGATTTCAATGCGTCTTCGATCATGGACCGTTGGTCCTTGGACACCGACCCGTGATGGGCCCGCGCGAGTTCTGCCGGCGCGGTGCCCGAGGTCAGGTGGTTCACCGCGGCCGGCGCGTAGGGGATCTCGTTGCCGTCGGGAAGGGCGCCGGGATCGCCTTGTTCCGGTCTGTTCCGCGTACCCCTCTCCGAGTTCCGCCCCGCGGTTCCGGAAGGAACATTTCCTCGTTGCTCTTCTCGGAACGCGTGGACTTCATTGAGTCGCGACGTCAGTCTTTCCGCGAGCCCGCGGGAATTGGCGAACACAATGGTGGATCGATTGGCCTCGATCAGGTCGACCATTCGTTCCTCGACGTGCGGCCAAATGGACGCGACGACGGTGTGGGGCGGCTCGGGAGGGAGGGGCCTGGACGTCGAGGGCGCGCCCTCCTCGGCCCCGTCGTTTCGTGTCAGGGGAGATTCGAGGTCCAGCCCCAGAGCGTCCTCGAGCGTTGCCGTGCCGGACGAGGCCGATCCCGCGCTGACCCCCGAACGCTGTCCCGGGAGATCGGTTCGGGGCACCGGCGTCGTCAGGTTGGACATGTCGGGGACCGGCACAGAGACGGAAAGGTCCCAGTTCTTGACCGATTCGGGCCGGACAACGCTCACGGGGGAGGTGCCGCCCAGGAACCGTGCGACCGTCTCTACGGGTTCGACCGTGGCCGAGAGCCCAATACGTTGAGCAGGTTGGGGCAGGATCCGGTCCAGACGTTCGAGGGAGACCGCCAGGTGAGCGCCGCGTTTGGTCCCCGCAACCGCATGCACCTCGTCCACGATCACGGTGTCGACCTGGGAGAGGCTCGACCGCGCCTTGGAGGTCAGCATCAGGTACAGGGACTCCGGCGTCGTGATGAGGATGTCCGGCGGATCGGTGAGCAGCTGCCGCCTTTCCTTTGCCGGAGTGTCTCCCGAGCGGATCCCGACCGAGACCTCGTTGGGCTCGGTCCCTTGGTACTTGGCGGTCTGGGCGATTCCGACCAGGGGAGACCGGAGGTTCCTCTCGACGTCCACACCCAAGGCCTTGAGCGGGGAGATGTAGA
Source organism: Kocuria sp. (assembly GCA_030454085.1). Classification (GTDB taxonomy): domain Bacteria; phylum Actinomycetota; class Actinomycetes; order Actinomycetales; family Micrococcaceae; genus Rothia. Next base: position 26,207 of record JAKDJD010000005.1, on the reverse strand, counting down.
GCACCTTGGTGCGGTTGGTGGCCTTCTTGCGGCGGTTCTTCGCTCGCTGTCGGCCCGAGTCCGGTGTGTTCTCCGAGGCTTCGCCGTCCCCGGGCGATTGGGTTCCCTGGCGTGGCGCGCTCTGACCGCTGCCGGTGTGCATGAGCCTGTCGAGGGCCCAGAGGAATGCGGCGAGGGTCTTGCCGGATCCGGTCGGTGCGACAACGAGGGCGTGGCGCCCCTGGGCAATCGCGTCCCAGGCGCCGTCCTGCGCCGAGGTGGGTTGCCTGAAGGCACCCGTGAACCATTCACGGGTGGCCGGACTGAATCGTTCGAGAGCCGATGGCATATCTCCCATTGTGCCTCTGGTTCCTCTGAGGTCCTGTGTCTCCCGTCTCCGCCGCCCGACGTCGTCCGGGGGAGCCGTGCATCACATTTGAGTCACGCCGAGAAATCGGCGGAATAGGCTGAGCGCGCCATCCGTTTACCCGTAAAGCAATGCACATCCGGTCCGGACGTGCCCCTCAGACGAAGGAACTCGAATGATCGATACTGTTACCCAGGCCCAACTGACCGACGAAGATCTGCACCTGCTCTTCAACACCCGAACGGTCAGCGAATTCGAGGATGTCGAGGTTACCGAGGACCAGAAGCGCGCCATTTACGAGCTGGCGAAAATGGGTCCCACGGCCTTCAACTCCCAGCCTCTCCACGTCGTGTGGGTCGAAAAGGGGGAGAGCCGCGATCGCCTGGTTTCGCACATGATGACCAGCAACCAGCCCAAGACCTCCGGTGCGCCCCTGGTCGCCGTGCTGGCCTTGGACAAGAAGTGGCACCACAAATTCGACAAGTTCCTGCCGGCTCGCCCGCAGGTAGGCCAGATGTACCTGGACAACCCCGAGCTCGCCGACTCGACGGGACGGGACAACGCCTTCATTCAGGTCGGTTACTTCGTGATGGCCGTTCGTGCCCTGGGTCTCGCGGCCGGCCCGATGACCGGCTTCGATGCCGCGGGCGTGGACTAGGACCTGCTTGCTGGCACCGATCTGAACTCGCTGGTCGTCGTCAACATCGGCAAGGGAGTGGACCCGGCCTACGACCGTTCCCCGCGTTACGCCTACGAGGAATCCACGACTACGCTCTGAGCCCCGAAGGGCATCAGCGCTGGACGCCGACCTTGCTCACGGACAGCTGCTGAACAGACTGATTCGCGCACGCCGACATCGGGAAGCTGACATCCAGAACCTGTCCGCTTCCCGGTGCGGCAACGCGAAGACCGGAGGCGCTGGTCTTTTGGCAGGTTTCCCCGTAGAGACCGGGTTGCGTGCTCCGGAGGACCGCCGAGGTTGAACCGCCGGGTTCCAGCGTCGCTCCGTTCCCGGGCAGCTCCGTTGCCTGCATCGCAGGAGGCCCGATCACCTGCCCCGAGCCGTCGATGAAATTGACGGTGGGGTAACCGGAGAGCTTGCACGAATCGGAGCCGGAGTTCGTGAAGGTGAGATTGTAGTCCGTCGATCCGGCCGCGTTGCCAGATTCCTCGATGGCTACTTTCAGCGCCCCGTCCCCACAGGTTGAGTCCTTGGCTCCTTGAGGAGCCGACGGGTTCGGTGAGGCGGGATTCGACGAGGGCGACTGTTCGCTCGGTTCCGATTCACTGGGCTGTCCCTCGGCCGGTGCGCTCGATACCGTCCCGGATGGCTCCGGGGCCGGGGATTCCTCGACCACCGAGGGCGTCGGGGCCGGCGTCGTCGGGCTGGGGCTGGGATGCTCCGAAGGCTCCGCAGACGCAGACGCGGACGGCGAATCAGCGGAGGCCGAGCTCGAAACGGATGGGGTGCCGGAGGACGAGGACCCGTCTCCGTCGTGCGTGCCGCCCGAGGAGCACGCACTCGAGCCCAGGAGCAGGACTAACAGGCCGGCTCCCGCGAGAGACGTTCTCCAGCGTCGGTTGGTGTCTTGGACCATGATTTCAGGGTAGGCGCATTCTCAGGGCGGTTCCACCACATTGCATCCATGCCGGTCCGCTCCATTCGACCGTGAGGTCGAAACGCCCTACATCCCCGGTTTGAGGGTTACCGTCGCGCCGTCGAGCCCTTCGTTGTACTCGGTCTGGCACGCCAAGCGCGAGTAGTCGTTGGCGACGTCATCAATCATCTCGAGCAGATCTTCCTCGGCCTCGGTGCGTTCGTCGCCCCCGGTCTCGAAATGTTCCGGATCCATGAAAGTGTGGCAGGTCGCGCAGGAGGCATTGCCCCCACAGGTGGCCAGCACGGGGTACTGGTTCTTGTGAAGGCACTCCAGAAGGGTCTGGTTGTCCTTCCACTCCACCTCCTGGGCCTCTCCCGACTCATCGACCACGGTGATGTTGATGCTCATTGCTCTCCAAGCTGGACGAATTCTTCTCTCGGGACAGTGTAGGCCGGCTCCAGCGGGAGGAGTAACCGTCTCTTCACAAGGAGTGACCGGAAACATAGCGAGCTCTGTCGGCGCGACATGTCCAGTAATCTGGCGACTGATCCTATCTCCAGGAGGCCTCATGAGTCCGAAGCATCCGCACGACCAACCGGGAGAGCAGTTCCTGTTCTCGCTCGACCTCACCGAATTCGAGGACTCGGGAAAGACCGCCCGCGGATCCGGAACGGTGCAGGCTCGGAGCGGTGCTGAAGGAGCGGCGGGCCGGAAAACCAGCGCGGCCTCCGGCCGGGCGAAACAGGGGAGCACAGAGAGCCGTGCCGGGACCTCGGGCGCGGAACAGGCACCGACGTCGGAGGCACGGACGCCGTCTCCGCAGAGCGCACCGGTCACTCCGGGGCCGCCGAATCTTGACGAGGCCAAGGCGGAGATGACCCGCGCCGAAGTCGCGGCCTTCCACAGGTCCAAACCCGAGTACCTTCTGGACCGTGCCCGTCGGGTATTTCACCGCGCGCTGTTGGACGAACGCGTCCTGGTCCTGAACCCGGCCAGCGGTGTCCCTTCCAACGCGGACAAGGACTCCGCCTCGAGCATTCGGTACGCGCGCTTCGTGGCCCAGGGCATCGGTGGCGTGCCCGAAACCTCCCGCGCGCCCGGCAAAGGCGTCAGCAGGAATTTCGAACGGGCAGTCGCTGCGTACCTCAAGTCCGTGACGCAGGCCCTCGACGCCGTGAGGCCGGGCGACTGGGTCGTGCGACGCCTGGGGGACCGGGAGGAATGGACCGCGATCGAGGACGCATCCGAGATTTTCGAGCAATACGACCATGTGTCCGGGATGCGGGAGGCCATTCTCGGCCGCCGGGACTTGCGTGCCCTCCTCGGGCACGACACAGAGATCATGGCCCCCGACGTCGTCATCGCACGTCATCCCGTCCCGGACTCGGAGCTCAACGGTTCGGCACGACTGGTCGATCCGATGGGGCCGCTGGCAACCTCGACCCCTCTGCGGGCCGCCGTCCAGCCCAAACCGCTTTTGCACGCCGTGATCTCCTGCAAGTGGACGCTGCGCAGCGACCGTGCCGAGCAGATCAAGGCGGAATCCCGGCACCTGATCCGGAACCGGCGGGGCAGGGCCCCTCACCTGGTGCTGGTCACGGGGGAGCCGATGCCGTCCCGCATCGCGTCGGTTGCTCTCGGCACGGGGGATCTCGACTGCGTGTATCACTTCGCGTTGCACGAACTATTGGATGCGATCGACCCCGAGACCGATCCTGCCGGTGCCGAGCTTCTTCACACGATGGTCCAGGGGAGGCGGCTCCGGGATATCTCGGATCTGCCGCTCGATCTGGCGATCTAGCCCTCGTTCTTTGCACGCCCCGTGGCCAGCGCGATCGCATGGGCACGGTTCTGTGCCCCGAGCTTGGTGAAAATGTCATTGGTATACGACTTGACCGTCCCCACCGCCAGGAAGAGTTGCTGAGCTATCTCGGTGTTGCTTCGGCCGGCAACCATGTGGGTGAGGACTTCGGCTTCTCGGGCGGTCAGGTTGGGGAATCGGTCCCGCGGAGAGATGCTCTGCGGGGAGAATGAGCCGGCGAGCTTCTCCCCGATGTCGCGAGTGAACGTGACTTGTCCGGTGGCGGCGGTCCGAATTGCGGCGGCCACTTCTTCTCGGCCGGCGTCCTTGGTCAGGTATCCGCGGGCACCGCTGGCGAGGGCGCGGGCGATCGAGTCGTCGTCGTCGAAAGTGGTCAGCACAAGCACCGCGACGTCGGGATGCGAGGTGCGAAGGATCGCGGTGGCCTCCGCACCGTCCATCTCCGGCATCCGGAGATCCATCAGGACCACGTCCGGCCCGAGCCGGTCGACCATCTCCACAGCTTGTTGACCGTTTTCCGCCTCGCCCGCGATCTCGATGCCCTCCGTCAGGGAAAGAACTGCGGTCAGGCCCTCGCGGACAATTGCCTGGTCGTCCACCACCAGAACAGTGATCACTGAGGCACCTCCAGAGTCACGAGGAATACTGTGTTCTTCTCGACGCGGAGAACGCCTCCGATGGACTCGGCTCGCTCCCGAATCCCCAGGAGCCCAAAGCCTCCCCCGGTCGAGGAGGTCGGCCCACCCGCCGATGCAGGCGTCCGTACGCATAGACGATACCCGTCCGAAAGAGGCACGAACTCAATGTGTGCGCACTCGTCCGGAGCGTGCCGACGAGCATTGGTCAAGAATTCCCGCAGGCCACTGAGGAGGACCTCGGCGAATGCCTGGGACATCGAGTCCGTCGCCGCGATTTCTGCCTCCGCGGCAAAGCCCAGTTCTCGGTGAATCCTGATCAGCTCCTCGGCTCCGGTGCCGAAGTCCGGTGCGGGCGCCCTCAAGGCCGCTACCGCGCGGCGGGCATCCTTCAATCCGGATCCGGCCAGCTCGCGTGCATCTCGGGCACGAGACAGCGCGGCGGTATTCTTCCCGGCTTCGATTTCGGCGGCCAGAGCATCCAGTTGAATCGTCAGCCCGCCCAAACTGTGGGCGAGGACATCATGCAGATCGCGGGCTATTGCCGTACGTTCCTCGGCGGCGGCCGTTCGTGCCCGTTCGTGGGCCGCGGCAAGACGGTCCTGGAGCGCGGCACGTTCCGCGACGGCGACCGCGTCGGCCTGGCGCCTGAGGAGGCCGAAGGGGATGATCACCAAGAAGCCGACGAAACACCCGATACTGGTGGGTAGGTCCGCTTCGCTGACTACGGCCCCTGCACCGACGGCGATGATCCCCATCCCGTGCGTCAGGAAAATTCGCTGCAACGACATCGTGCTGTCCCGAGCCTGCCTGAGCAACCCGGCAAAAGCGGGAATCGCTCCGAGGACGTCCGTGCCGGGACCACTGAAACCGCCGACGGCGATCATCGCCAAACCCAGCGCCATGAAGGACCGGGTTCCGGGGCGTGTGAAACAAGCCTGAGCAAACCAGCAGGCCAGGGCGCAGATTCCGAGAGCCGCGAAGACCGGATGATCTCCGTGGACCAGTCGTGAGGCCAGCACATAGGCCCAGAGCGCGGAGACCGCGCCCGTGATGATGATCCTGGCGGGACTGGCCTGCGCCTGGGCAACCTTCGGACCAGAATCGGCTTCAAGCTGTGACACGGTTATCCACTGTACGTCGGGCGGAGACGGCCCCGTTGGCGATCCGGTTGGCGGCAATGACAAGGTACGTCGGCCACATCGAGCTCATCAGATCGTAACCGTGCACTGAGCCGAAGATTCCGAGCCCAAGGCGCAGGCCGAGGAGCACCAGCCAAATGATCAGGCCTTGAACGCCCGCGCGGCTCTCCTGCTCCGGCAGATCCGTCAGCGGTTCTTCCTTTCTCCGGGCCCTGGCTTCGAGTCGCGCAATGGTCTTGTCACTGATGGGCCTGACCTCTGCGAGTTTGGCTTGCCAGAGCCCGCAGGCGGCGCCGGCGACGAGTTCGATGGCCAGGATTCCCAGGTCTCCGCCCTTGGCCGGAATCGGCGAATGCACGAGATTCGCCACGGCAATGATTCCCAGAATCATCCCAATTTTCATGGATCGTTGTGGCCGGACCGGAGACCAGAGGAACTGCCGGAGGCAGATCCACGCGATGAGAGCTACAAGAAGTGCGAAACCGGAGAGTGTCGAAATGTTCATGGCTTCTATGTTTCTTCGCGGAATCGCCCAACCGGCACCCCCGTAGGGTGGGGATCCGGGTGGTTGTGCGTCGATTCTTTTCCTGTGCCCGCGATCGCGGCGTATGCGGTCCGGACGTTGTTCCCGGAGACGATCCGTCAGGCGGGCGTCTGCTCGGGTCGGTCCGGAGAGGCGGGCGGATGTGGACGCGAAAAAGCCCCGTCATCCGGGGATGACGGGGCTTCCGTTGATGTGCGCCCGAAGGGATTCGAACCCCCAACCTTCTGATCCGTAGTCAGATGCTCTATCCGTTGAGCTACAGGCGCCCGGCCCACGAACGCATTACCGTTCAAGGCCGAGTACTACCTTACATGCGGGTTTCCGGAACGCCAACTCGGGGTTCTGTGATCTCCGCCGCATCATAATCCTGGGACACTATGTTCGGTTTACGCTACCCTGGTCTAGTCACAAGGGACGGAGCTGGAATTCGTGGCCCGCACCGCGGGCGCGAGTCCGAACGGACATCGAGCACCCCCACACAATGTCGTGAGTGATGGCCCGGGAGGGCCGAAACCTGTTGAGGGGAACAATTAATGACTGACATCGTCGTCGGAAACAGCGACAAGCTGAAGCCAGCCGTGGAAGAAGCCCTGAAGAGCGCACCGACCCAGCACCAGCGGTTGCTGGACTGGGTCCGCGAAGTCGCTGCATTGACTGAGCCGGAGACCATCCATTGGGTGGATGGTTCCCAGGAAGAATGGGACCGTCTCACCAGTGAGCTCGTGGACGCCGGGACCTTCGTCCGGCTCAATGAGGATGAATTTCCCAACTCATTCGCCGCGTTCTCCGATCCGGAGGACGTCGCCCGCGTGGAGGAGCGCACGTTCATCTGCTCCAGCACGCGAGAGGGTGCCGGGCCCACCAACAACTGGGTGGATCCGGAAGAGATGAAGGCGACCCTGACCGAGAAGTACCGGGGTTGCATGCGTGGACGCACGTTGTACGTGATCCCCTTCGTCATGGGCCACTTGGGTGCCAAGGACCCGAAGTTCGGCGTCGAACTGACGGACTCCGCCTACGTCGTGTGCTCGATGCGCATCATGGCGACCATCGGGCAGGACGTTCTGCGTACGATGGAAGAGAAGGACGCCTTCTTCGTGGAGGCCCTCCATTCCGTGGGCGCGCCTCTGGAAGAGGGGCAGGAGGACGTCGCCTGGCCGTGCAATCCGGACAAGTACATTGTGCAGTTCCCCGAGGACCGCGCGATCTGGTCCTTCGGATCGGGATACGGCGGAAACGCTCTGCTCGGCAAGAAGTGCTACGCCCTGCGCATCGCCTCGGCCATTGCGCACGACGAGGGCTGGCTTGCGGAGCACATGCTGATCCTGAAGGTCACCGACCCGCAGGGCGGGACCCATTACATCAGCGCAGCCTTCCCCTCGGCCTGCGGCAAGACCAACTTCGCGATGATCGAACCCACCATCGAAGGTTGGAAAGCCGAAATGGTCGGGGACGATATTTCCTGGATCACCTTCAACGACGAAGGCAAGCCCCGGGTGATCAACCCCGAGGCCGGCCTGTTCGGCGTCGCACCCGGAACGGGGTGGACCACCAACCCCAACGCGATGCGCGGCGTCGCCAAGGGCAATACGATCTTCACCAACGTCGCCCTGACGGACAACGGTGGTGTCTGGTGGGAAGGCATGACCGATGAGGTCCCTGAGCACCTGACCGACTGGAAGGGCCAGGACTGGACCCCGGACTCGGGTCGTCCCGCGGCGCACCCGAATTCGCGGTTCTGCACGCCGATCGAACAGTGCGACATCGTCGCGCCCGAGTACAGCGACCCCGACGGCGTCCCGCTGTCGGCGATCGTCTTCGGCGGTCGACGCAAGACCACGGTTCCGCTCGTGTCCGAGTCGTTCGACTGGAATCACGGCGTCTTCCAGGGGGCCACGCTGTCCTCCGAGACCACCGCCGCTGCGAAGGGGCAGGTCGGCGTCGTGCGTCGCGATCCCATGGCCATGTTGCCGTTCATCGGCTACAACGCGGGGGACTACCTGCAGCATTGGGTGGACATCGCGAAGAAGTACGGCGAAGACAATATGCCGAAGATCTTCTACGTGAACTGGTTCCGTCGCACCCCGGATGGCGGATTCGCCTGGCCCGGATTCGGCGAGAATTCGCGCGTGGTCAAGTGGATCATCGAACGCCTGCAGGGCACGGCTGGTGGCAAGGAGACCCCCGTCGGTATCGTCCCGAACGTCGAGGACTTGGACCTGACCGGGCTGGACGCCGATCCGAAGGATACCGAGGCCGCCCTCGCGGTGAATGTCGACGAGTGGAAGGAAGAGCTTCCCGGAATCGATGAGTGGTTCGAGAAGCTCGGTGACCGCGTTCCTGCGGAGGTCAAGGAACAGAGGGACGCCTTGGGCGCCCGTCTCGACGGCTGATACCACTGGCACGATGAAGGACGCCGCCGGGCCGCCCTCAGGGGCGGGCCGGCGGCGTCCTTTCGCATGTGATGAACTGATCCTTGCCCCGACGGCTCGGACTACGCGCCGCCCGGACTACGCGCCGCCCGGGCCCGGCCGGCTCTGAGGCCAGTCGCTATTACAGCCGAATCAGCCCCAGGACCTCGTCGCGAACGCGTTCCATGGTTGCCGGATCAGGGGCCTCGACATTGAGTCTCAGGAACGGTTCGGTGTTCGAGGGTCGCAGGTTGAACCACCAACCGTCGGTGCGGTGGGTGAACGTCGTGCCGTCCATGTCGTCGACATCGATGGGCCCGTCGGCCAAAGCCTCACGAACTCGCGCGACCGCGGCCGCCTTGTCCTCGATCTCCGAGTTGATTTCGCCGGAGGCGACGTAAGGTGCATACTTCTCGGCCAGCCTGGACAGCGGCCGCTCCTGCGTCCCCAGGGCCGCCAGCACGTGCATGGCGGCGAGCATCCCGGTGTCAGCGTTGAAGAAGTCCTTGAAGTAGTAGTGGGCCGAATGCTCGCCGCCGAACACGCCGTTCTCGCGAGCCATGACGCCCTTGATGAAGGAATGTCCCACCCGCGTTCTCACGGCTCGGCCGCCCATGGACTCGACGAGCTCGGGCACGGCCTTCGACGTAATCAGATTGTGGATGACGACCGGCTCTTCGATGCCGTCGGCCTGGGCCCGGGAAATTTCCCTCTCGGCCACCAAGGCCGCGATCGCGGACGGCGTGACGGGGTCGCCCTTTTCGTCGACCACGAAACACCGGTCGGCGTCGCCGTCGAAGGCGAGGCCGAGGTCCGCGCCCGACTCGACGACGGCGGCCTGCAAGTCGCGCAGGTTTGCCGGTTCGAGCGGATTCGCCGGATGGTTCGGGAAGGTGCCGTCCAGATCGAAGTACAGCGGGCTGACGTTCAGCGGCAGCGCGGGCAGGACGGCGTCACCAAGAACAGCAGGCGTCGTCATTCCCGCCATGCCGTTTCCGGCGTCGACGACGACCTTCAGCGGGCGGATGGACGACAGGTCCACGAGGTTGCGCAGGTACTGGGCGTAGTCGACAAGGATGTCCCGTTCCGAGATGCTCCCGGTGGTCTCCAAGGGGACGACGCCGCTCTCGAGGTAGCGCTGGGCGGCGTCGCGGATATCGAACAGTCCGGTCTCGGACGAGATCGGGACGGCTCCTGCCTTGGCCATCTTCATGCCATTGTACTCGGCGGGGTTGTGCGACGCGGTGAAAGTGACACCGGGGGCGTCAAGGACTCCACACGCGAAGTAGAGCTCGTCGGTCGAGATCAGACCGATCTTCACGACGTCGGCTCCTCTGGCTGTGGCCCCGGCCGCGAACTCGTCCATGAATTCGGGGGATGAGGGCCTCATGTCGCCGCCCACCAGAACGGTCTTTCCCGAGAGGTCAAGAACATCGACGAAGGCGGCACCCGTGGCACGTACGCTTTCCCGTGTGATGGATTGGCCAACGATCCCGCGGACGTCGTAGGCCTTGAACGACTCTTGTAGGTTAATGCTCACCCGCACGATTCTACGTGGGCGGCCCCCGAAAACCCGCGGAATCGCCGGGGTGACAGCCGTCATAGCCTCGGGCCGTGACTGCGTTGCGGGAACCGGTTGTGGTTGGATGATGGGTATGGGTCAGCTGCTCAAGATGGTAAATCCAGTCCAGAATTATGCATGGGGAACGCGGGATACGCTTGCCCGACTCCGCGGCGAGGACAAGCCCGCTTCCGAGCCGGAAGCCGAGCTGTGGGTCGGGGCGCATCCCAAGGCGCCATCCTCCGTACTCACGGCAGAAGGGACCAAGTCCCTGGCCGACTGGGTCGAGGAGGACCCGGACTCGGTCCTGCCGGAAGGTACCTCCGGATTCCCGTTCCTGCTCAAGATCCTGGCCATCGATTCGCCCTTGTCCCTCCAAGTGCATCCCTCCGAACAACAAGCCGTCGAAGGGTTTGAGAAGGAGAACCGGGCAGGCATCGCCCTCGACGCGAACGAACGCAATTACAAGGACGACCGTTCCAAACCGGAGACCGTCATCGCGTACTCGCCGTTGCGTCTCCTCACCGGGATCCGGCCTGCGGCCGAGCTCAAACGGATCGCCAAGGAACTCAACCTCACGTGGCTGGCCGAATTGGCAGATTACGATGCCTCGGAGATCATCAAGGCCATCTTCGCCAAGGACGAGACGAGCTCAGCCTTGGCGCTGGATGCGACGGTGAACGCGGCCATGGACTGGAGCCTGGCCCATCCCTTCGATGAGGACGACGCCGCCTACCGTCGCGATCGTGAGGGTTTCGACCTCGACGCCGTCGCCGACCTCGTCCTGTTGCTCCACGATGCCTACCCCGGTGACCGGGGGACCCTGGTGGCCGTGGCCATGAATCAGCTCTTTCTCAAGCCCGGGGAGTCGGCCCACACGCCGCACGGGCAGGTCCACGCGTACCTCCAGGGCACCGCGATCGAGGTCATGAATCCGTCCGACAATGTGATGCGGGCCGGGCTGACACCCAAGCACGTCGACATCAAGGAACTGCTCTCGGTGGTTGTTGCCGATCAGCCTGCCCCGGAAGCGATGCTCCCCTCGGAGCAGCAGCCGGGCGTGGCCCGCTACGACCTCTGGGACTCGCAACTGCACGTGGACCACGTGACCGTGTCGCCGGACGACCCCGTCGAGTACACCTGTGATGGGCTGTCGGCTATTCTGTGCGTCGAAGGCGACGTCGAGGTGACCGGTGCCGGCGAACGAATCGCCCTGCGCGGCACGGAGTCGGCGCTGCACATCGGGTCGCGGGACGTCCTAACCCTGTCCGGAAACGGTCAGGTGTACACGGCCGTCCGGACCTGACCCCGATCGTCCACGCAGGGAGAACATCCAGCCCATGAATCGACCCGTCGCCGCATCGACCCGAGCGACAGAATCGGATGCGAACATGCCGATGCAGGAGCAGGAACGAGCTCCTCGCCGTGGCCCTGACCTGCCGCTCGGCGTCGTCGCTCTCGTCGCCCTGGCGGCCCTCGTGGTCTTCATGGGCGGACTCAAGTTCATCTCGGAGATCTTCGGGCCCATGTTCCTGGCCTATTCGCTCGTCGTCGCGGTTCGACCGATGCGATTGTGGCTGGCCGACCGCAAGGTTCCCCGGTGGCTCTCGACGGTCCTCGTGGCGCTGTTCCTCTACGCGATACTGCTCGCCATTATCGGGTCCATGGTCGTGTCGGTCCTCCAGCTCGTCGAGACCCTTCCGAATTACAGCGGAAAGTTCGCGACTCTCTACCAGCAGACGCGCCACTTGCTGAGCGACTACGGACTCAGCGAGACGGACGTCGGGGACTCGTTGCTCGAATATCTTCAGCCGAGCCGGATCCTCAGTGCCGCGACCACGGTCCTGAGCGGCCTGTCATCCGCGGGGTCGCAGCTGTTCGTGCTGGTGATGGTGATGGCTTTCCTCTTCATTGACGCCACGATCATCCCCGGACGTCGTTCGGAAATCGCAAGCGCCAAGCCGGGTCTCGGTCAGGCCTACGCAGACTTCAGCCACAGGACCTCCAAATACTGGGTCGTGAATACCGTCTTCGGTGCGATCGTGGCCGTTCTGGACACGATAGCCCTGATGATTCTGGGGGTCCCGCTGGCCTTCACCTGGGGCGTGTTCTCCTTCGTCACCAACTACATCCCCAACATTGGTTTCGTCATCGGCCTGATCCCGCCGGCCCTGCTCGGACTGCTCGCGGGCGGACCGGCCACTGCGATCTGGGTCGTGGTTCTGTACTCCGTGATCAACTTCGTCGCCCAGTCGGTGATCCAGCCGAAAGTCACTGGCGACGCCGTCGGGCTCAATACGACCGTCACCTTCGTCTCGCTGATCTTCTGGTCGGCGATCGTCGGCCCACTGGGGGCGATCCTCGCCGTCCCGCTGACCCTGTTCTTCAAGGCGATGTTCATCGATTCGGACCCGAGATCGCGATGGATCGGCGTGGCCTTCGATTCCAGGGGCAAACCGAATGATCTGCGCTGGTCGGAACAACTCGTCCACGAGGACGGTCGATATTCCTTGAGGAAGACCTACGGTCCCGAACCTGGGGAGGACGCCGAACCTCCCGCGAGCCTGACCGCGCGAAAACGCCGGCTCAAACGAGAAAAGCACCGGCGGCTCAAGCAGCAGACCACCCAGTAGACGCGAACCGTCAGCCACTACTCCCGAAAGAGCACCATGAAAGTCATCCTCACCGTGACGGGCTTGGACCACGAAGGCATCATCGCCGCCGTGTCGACCGGTCTGGCCGATCTTCACGTCAACATCCTCAATGTCTCCCAAACCCTCATGGAGGGCTACTTCACCATGATCATGCAGGGTGAATTCGACGAGTCGAAGCAGACCATCGAAGACATCCAGGCGGCGATGGAACCCATCGGTCAGGCGGCGAAGGTCGAGATCCGGATCCAGTCCGAGGCCATCTTCGAAGCCATGCACACCCTCTAGGACATCCCGCCATGATCGACACCAACGCCAATATCCTCGAAACCATCCAGATGATCGAGGAAGACAAACTCGACATCCGCACGGTGACCATGGGCATCTCGTTGCTCGACTGCATCGATGCCGACGGTGACAGGGCGCGGGCGAAGATTTACGACAAAATCACCCAGCGCGCGAAGAACCTGGTCAGGGTCGCCGAAGGGATCGAGGCGGAACTCGGGATCCCGATCATCAACAAGCGCATCGCGGTCACCCCGATCTCGATCGTGGCCGGCGCGTCGGGAGATTCCGACTACCTCGAATACGCCCGCACGCTCGATCGGGCCGCGCGAGCGGTCGGCGTCGATTTCATCGGCGGATTCTCGGCGCTGGTCGACAAGGGTCAAACCGAAGCCGATCGCATTCTCATGTCGTCTATTCCTCGGGCGCTCGCGGAAACCGACGTGGTCTGCTCCTCGGTGGACATCGGCTCGTCACGCGCCGGCATCAACATGGATGCCGTGCGGGACATGGGAGAGGTGATCCGCGAGACGGCGGATCTGACGGGCGAAGCCCACGGTTTCGGTTGCTCCAAGCTCGTCGTTTTCGCCAACGCCGTCTCGGACAATCCCTTCATGGCGGGGGCTTTCCACGGCGTTCAGGAGACGGACTGTGTGGTCAGCGTCGGTGTCTCTGGGCCGGGCGTCGTCAAGCGTGCCCTGGAAAAGACTCCCGGAGCGTCCTTGAATGTCAGCGCCGAGGTCATCAAGAAGGCCGCTTTCAAGATCACCCGCGTGGGTCAGCTCGTCGGGAACCTTGCGGCAGAGAGGCTCGGGGTCTCCTTTGGGATCGTGGATCTTTCTCTCGCGCCCACTGCCGAGGTCGGCGACTCCGTGGCGCGGGTTCTCGAGGAGCTCGGCCTCGAAGTGGTCGGTACCCACGGAACCACCGCGGCGCTGGCGCTGCTCAACGACGCCATGAAAAAGGGAGGCCTCATGGCGTGCTCCCGCGTCGGTGGGTTGTCCGGGTCCTTCATCCCGATATCGGAAGACATCGGCATGATCGAGGCCGCGGCTGCGGGGAACATCACCCTCGACAAGCTCGAGGCGATGACAGCCATTTGCTCCGTGGGGCTCGACATGGTCGCCGTTCCTGGAGACACCCCGGCCTCCACACTCTCGGCCATGATTGCCGACGAAGCGGCCATCGGCGTCATGAACCACAAGACGACCGCCGTGCGCGTGATTCCCGCGGTCGGTCTCGGGGTGGGCGACGTCGTCGAGTTCGGCGGGCTCTTGGGGCGGGCCCCCGTGATGCCCGCACACGAAGGATCCTCGGAGATCTTCGTCCGCAGGGCGGGCCACATCCCATCCCCGGTGCACGGCTTCCGGAACTGACCAACGCCCCGTGGCAGTCAGTGGCGGAGTATCAGGCTGGCGGCCATGGCCTCGAACGCGAGACGCGGGCTGACGTTGGTTGAGATCCGCCTGCGCGTGAGGTTGATCGTGTCGATCTGCTCCAGGGTGCGTTCCGCGCTCGAATTGAGGGCGTAGTCGGACAGCTCACGTTCCAAATGGTGGTTGATCAGGCGTGAGCCCGTCTTCAACTGGAGCGTCAGCACGTCCCGATAGAAGGTCGAGAGATCGATGAGGAAGCGGTCAAGGGTGTCGACCTGAATCCGTTTGGCACGCCGCTTCTGGTCCTCCTCGAGGCGACGTACGGCGGCCTTGATGGTCGGCGGCACCCGGCCGGATTCAGGCGCACCGAGAGTCACGAGCAGGTCAGCCTTTTCCTGGTCGTTGCGTTCCTCGGCATCGGCGGTTGCCTCGGCCTCCGCCGTGGAGATGAGACGATCCGCGGCGGCCACGGCCGAGCTGATCCCGCCCAGACCCAGGGGGAGCCGCACCACGTCTTCGCGGCGGGCCTTCGCCTCGGGGTACAGCGCGAGCCGACGAGCAATTCCGATGTGTCCCTGAGCCAGGCGTGCGGCCTGTTCCGCGGTCTCCGGGTCCACACCGTCCCTGCGCGCAAGAAGCTCCGCGACTTCCTCGGCCGTGGGGACTTTCAGAGTGATGGCGCGACACCGTGACCGAATGGTCACCAGGACGTCGACCGGGCTCGGTGCGCAGAGTAACCAGATCGTGTGCGGAGGCGGTTCTTCGATCGCTTTCAGCAAGACATTCGACGTGCGCTCGGGCATGCGATCGGCGTCCTCGACGATCATGACCCGCCACCGGCCCACGGAGGGGCGGTCCTGGGCCTTGACCACGAGGTCGCGCGCCTCTTCAATCTTGATCTGGACATTCTCGGTCGCGAAGTTGGTGACGTCCGCGTGCGCTCCGGACATGGCCGTGCGGCACGATTTGCACTCCCCGCACCCTCTCTCGGCCGGGTCCGGTTTCTCGCAGAGAAGTGCCGCAGCCAGGGCGCGTGCGGCTGTTGACCGCCCTGATCCTGGAGGGCCCGTGAACAACCAGGCGTGCGGAGGCAATTCCGACGCCGCCGCCTTGCGGAGTTGGCCGACGGCCTGTTCCTGGCCGACCAACTGGTCCCAGACGCTCACGGTGTCTCACCCGCCATCAAGGTCGGCAGGGCGCTGTGCCACACCCTGTCCGCGACCTCGTCGACGGAACCGGATCCATCGATCACCGTTTTCTTGGATTCCGTACCCCGAGCCAGTCCTTGGAACGATTCCCGAACCCGGGCATGGAATGAGTCAGGCTCCGTCTCGAGCCGATCCAGCGTGCCTCGAGAGGCCACGCGGTTGCGTGCATGCGCGCCGTCGACAGACAGGAAGACCGTCAGATCAGGGACGAGATTTTCCGTGGCCCACAGGGAAAGATTCGTGACGGCGTCCTCTCCGAGTCCTCGCCCGCCGCCCTGGTACGCGGCCGAAGAGTCGATGTATCGATCGCACACGACCACAGCGCCGCGCTCGAGGGCCGGTGCGATGAGCTGATGCGCATGGGCGGCCCGGGAGGCGGCATACAACAAGGCTTCGGTGCGGGCATCGATCACGCCGTTGCCCATGTCCAAGACGAGGGAACGGATATTCTCCCCGATATCTGTGCCTCCGGGCTCTCGGGTCAGGACGACCTCACGGTCCAGCCGTTGGCGGATCCGGTCTTCGAGAATCCGCGCCTGAGTCGACTTCCCGGTACCGTCCCCGCCTTCGAACACAATGAAGGTTCCGGGGCGCTGGGAAGCCACTTCGGGCGGTGAGTAGTGGAGCTCTGAAGTCACCCTCGTAGCCTATCGAAATCAGGGGCGGTCCATCGGCGCGCACCCCCGTTTGCCGAGGACGGACGGGTAATCTGTGGACTATGCAGCAGAATTCCTCGGATATCCACGGACGCAAGGGACACGAGCCCGACGAGATCGTCGCGGAAGAAGCGCGCGCCGAACACCAGGGTACGGACGCCGATTCCCCGTGGTCGCGCGAGACCTTGGTCGTCTCGGCGGGGCGACCGGAGAGGGAACATGACGCTCCGGTGAATTCGCCGATTGTTCTCTCATCCACGTTCCACGGCGCCGGCCCTATTCTGCCGGAGGACCGGGCCTACGGCCGGTTTACGAACCCGACATGGGAGGACCTCGAACAGGTTCTCTCGTCCCTCGAGGGATCCGAGCTGCCGGCGTTGCTCTTCGGCTCGGGCATGGGTGCCGTCGCCGGCGTCGTCGGTCAGGTCCCGGTGGGGTCGGTCATCGTCATGCCTGAGCACACGTACTTGGGGTCGATGTCCTTGGTCCGGCAGATGGAACGGCGTGGTGTCTGCACCTTGGTCGAGGTGGCCGTCGAAGACACGGACCGAGTGATCGAGGTCCTGACCGAGCAGGTGCGATCTCTTCCCGAACCCGCCCCTGGCGCCGAGGCGCCGTACGTCCTGTTCTGGCTCGAAAGCCCAACCAACCCCATGCTGGAGGTCGCGGATCTTCCGACCCTTCTCGCGGCGGCTCGTGGCCTGGGGATCCGAACGGCCGTCGACAACACCTTCGCGACCCCGTTGGTGCAGCGCCCCCTGGAGTGGGGCGCGGACTTCGTGGTCCACTCGGCAACCAAGTATTTGGCCGGGCATTCCGACGTCGTGATGGGGGCCGTTGTGACACGGGAGCCCGAGCTGCGGGAAGCGACTCTGGCCCAGCGCTCGCTGGGAGGAGCGATCGCCGGGCCCGTCGAGGCGTGGTTGGCATTGCGAGGACTGCGAACCCTGTCCTTGCGTATCCGGCAGTCGTCGGCGTCCGCGCAGGTTCTCGCGGAAAGATTGCGTGATCATCCTGCTGTCGCCGAAGTCAGGTACCCCGGCTTGCCCGAGGACCGCGGACACGATCGGGCCAAGGCACAGATGAGCAACTTCGGCTCGGTGCTGTCGGCGACTCTGGATGCCGACGCCGAGACGACACAGCGGGTCGTCGAGGCCTTGCGCCTCTGGACGCCGGCGACCTCGTTGGGCGGCGTGGAATCGCTGGTTGAGCGACGTCGCCGACACTCGAACGAGGCTCAGAGCGTCAATGAAGCGCTTCTCCGTCTGTCGGTGGGCATTGAGGATGTCGAGGATCTCTGGTCGGACCTGAGCCGGGCACTGGACCACGTCGAGAAGCGATAGGGTGAACGCATGGAGATCTTGACCATCACGATGGCCCTGGAACGAATCATCGATCTTGCGCTCGGGCTGATCCTCTTCCTACTCGCGATGTGGGCCTTCGTCTCAGCGCTCGGGGCGAGCGACCACGCCTACCAGTACTCGTTCAAACGCACGAAGAAGTTCTGGGTCCTGGTCACGGGAGCCTGCTTGCTGGCGGCCGTGATATCCATGCTCGGCGCCCTGCGCGGCGGCTCCTCGAGCCTGTTCCTTCAATTGATCGCCGCATCGGCGGTGGGTGTATTCCTGGCCGACGTCCGTCCGGCGGTCCGCACCAGGAAATAGCTCCTTCCGGAGGACCCTCACCGGCCAGCGCGATGACGAACGCACAACGAACAGTGCCCCGGGTTCGCCCGGGGCACTTTTATTTCCTGTGGTTCTCCTCCCGATGACGTGCCGGAAAGTGGAACAATGGGGGACATGGCTGAAACGTACAAAATTGTTCTGCTGCGTCACGGGCAGAGCGAATGGAACAAAGAGAACCTGTTCACCGGCTGGGTCGATGTGCCCCTGTCCGATCAAGGGCGGGAGGAAGCCGCCCGTGGTGGTGCACTGCTCAAGGAGCGTGGCATCCTTCCGGACGTCGTACACACGTCCTTGTTGCGTCGTGCCATGAACACAGCGAACCTCGCGTTGGACGAGGCCGATAGGCTGTGGATCCCGGTCAAGCGGAACTGGCGTCTCAACGAGCGTCACTACGGCGACCTTCAGGGCAAGGACAAGGCAGAGGTCCGGGAGAAGTACGGCGAGGAACAGTTCATGCAGTGGCGTCGTTCCTACGATGTTCCGCCGCCGCCCCTGGACGACGACTCCGAATTCTCCCAGGCACATGATCCGCGGTATGCGGACGTCGAAGATGCTCCCCGGACCGAGTGCCTCAAGGATGTTCTTGAGCGGATGCTTCCCTACTGGCACGAGGGGGTCAAACCGGATCTTGCGACGGGCAAGACGGTCTTGGTCGCCGCACACGGCAATTCCTTGCGGGCATTGGTCAAGCACCTGGACGGTATTGCGGATGAGGATATCTCCGGCCTGAACATCCCGACCGGAATTCCGCTCTATTACGAGCTCGATGAGAACTACAAGCCGGTCAAGCCCGGTGAGTACCTGGATCCGGACGCGGCCGCGGACGCGATCCAGGCCGTTGCGAACCAGGGCAAGAAGTAGCCCGCACCCCAACAAGTACACACCAGCCGCCCGGCCAAAACCATGGTCGGGCGGCTGGTGTGTGTCGGGGCGCGTCCGGCGCCGAGCGCGACCCCGGCCCGGACCATGCGGTCCGGGCACATGGTGTGGGTTACGAGTGGCTTGCCGTGGGCGCGGAGTCCCATTCGCCGGTCACGAGGTAAGTGACCTTTCGGGCCACGGAGACCCCGTGGTCGCCGAAACGCTCCATGTAACGGGAAACGAGCGTCATGTCGATGGTCGTCTGGGCGTCGGACCCCCAGTCGGCTTCGGCGATGTGAGCAAAAACGGACTCGTGGAGCACGTTGATGCGCCCCTTGGCGGCATAGATCTCGTCCGCGTAGGCCAGTTCCCGCGTCTCGAGAAGGTGGATGACGTTGTTGATGATCGCTTTGTCGTGATCGATGATTTCTTGGAACGTCGGCACGAGGTCCTCGGGAACTGAAGTCTCCGGGTATCGCAACCGGGTCACCTGAGCGAGGTGACGGGCGAGGTCGCCCGCACGTTCCAGGGAAGCGCTCATACGGAGCGCGCCCACGATCATGCGAAGGTCGGATGCCACGGGTCCTTGCAACGCCAGGAGGTCGATCGAACGCTCGTCGAGCTGGTTCTGGAGGAAGTCGATGCGGGCGTCGTCGGAAATGACCTGCTCGGCTTCCTGAATGTCCGCGTTCAGCAATGAGTCTGACGCTCGGTCGAAGGCCGTTTCAACGAGATTCGCGATCTCGACGAGGTCGTCGCCCACCTGCTGGAGCTCGGCCTGAAATACTTTGCGCACGATGAAACGGTCCTTTCCTGACAACGCGTATCTACCTGTCGAGTCTGGCCATCTCGCGTAAACGCAGTGCCGGCCTTGGATGAACCTTAGTTGAACCCACCGATGTGAACCATGGTCCGAGCGGTGTCGATGGCCCAAGTGTGCCTAAGCTGTAAGGGTGAGTTCTGTGGCTATGGCCTTCATGTGGGGTCTGATTGGTTTGGCGCTCGGCGTGGTGAGTCACTTCGCCCTGCGCAGGAGCGACCGTCAGCGCGCCGAATGGGCCGTTGTGGATGAGCCCACCATCAACGATGGTGCGGCCCAGGTGCTGGCCGTCGTCGGGCAGGCATACGTTTTGGTCGACGCCGTCGACGGAGTCGTGCGGGCGTCCCAGGGATCCTATGCCTATGGACTCGTCAGAGGCCACAGCGTGGCGCAGTCGGAACTCTTGGACCTGATCAGACAGGTTCGTCGGGACGGCGTCATCGTCGAGAAGACCGTGGAAATATCTCGCGGACCGATGGGGCGCGGCGTACTCGTGCTCAATGTGCGCATCGCCCCCGTGGCCGACGAATACATCCTCATGCTGGCCGACGACCGGACTGAGATCACACGGGCACAAGCCATCCGCACGGATTTCGTCGCCAACGTTTCTCACGAACTGAAGACTCCGGTGGGGGCTGTCCGTCTGCTGGCCGAGGCGATCGAAGGTTCTTCGGAGGATCCGGAAGCGGTGCGGCACTTCACCCGGAGGCTCCACAAGGAATCGGCTCGTCTGACCGCCCTCGTGCACGACATCATCGAACTCTCGAGGCTGCAGGGAACCGACATCGTCCAGAAAGGGACGATCATCGATCTCAATCAGCTGGTGCACGAGGCAGCGGATCGCAACAAGTTGGCCGCAGAGAACAAGAACATATCGATCCGCGTCGGCGGCACGGCCACCCGTCCGGTCCATGGGGACCCCGAGTTGCTGATGACTGCGTTGCGCAACCTGATCGACAACGCGATTCGGTATTCGCCGGAGAACACCAGGATCGGCGTCGGCATCAAATCCAAGAAGGGCACCGCCTTGGTCTCGGTCAAGGACCAGGGGCCGGGGATCCCGAATGACGAGCAGGACCGGATCTTTGAGCGGTTCTATCGCGTCGACGCCGCGCGTTCGCGCCAGACCGGTGGAACCGGGCTTGGGCTGTCCATCGTGAAACACGTTATGGCACAGCATGGCGGCGAGATTTCCTTGTGGTCCACTCCGGGGCAAGGATCAACCTTCACGGTGAGTCTTCCCGAGTTGGACGAAGCAACCGAAAAAGACCTTCGGGACAGCGAATCGGAGCCTGCGCCGATTCGGGACCAGGAACCCGTTTCCATCACGGCGGTGGACGACGCCCCCGCGGGGCCCGCGGAGAAGAGCAGACCGGCTGGATCCGGTCTTGACGAGGAGGATACTCAAGCATGACTCGACTCTTGGTTATCGAGGACGAGGAGGCTCTCAGCGAGCCGCTGGCGTTCTTGTTGGGACGTGAAGGGTTCGAGGTCACGGTGATCGACAACGGTCTGGACGCGGTCGCGGAGTTCGATCGAGCCGGAGCAGACCTCGTTCTGCTGGACCTGATGCTTCCGGGGCAATCCGGAACAGAGGTCTGCAAGCAGTTGCGGCAGCGATCCCATGTCCCGATCATCATGCTGACCGCGAAGGACACGGAGATCGACAAGGTCCTCGGCCTGGAGCTCGGCGCAGACGATTACGTGACGAAACCGTATTCGTCGCGAGAACTCGTGGCCCGGGTTCGTGCCGTGCTGAGACGCCAGACGGAGACCGAGGAGCTCGTGACGTCGACCGTTGAAGGCGGCCCGGTCCGGATGGACATCGAACGCCACGTGGTGAGCGTCAACGGATCGCAGAAGGCCATGCCGCTCAAGGAGTTCGAACTGCTCGAAATGTTGCTGAGGAATGCGGGCCGCGTGCTGACCCGCGGGCAGCTCATCGACCGCGTGTGGGGCAGCGACTACGTGGGGGACACCAAGACGTTGGACGTCCATATCAAACGACTCCGGTCCAAGATCGAGCCGGATCCCTCACACCCGAGGTACTTGGTGACGGTCCGCGGTCTCGGCTACAAATTCGAGCCCTAGGCCGGACCCGGGCCGAAATGCACGAAGGCTCCCCGCCGATGATTCGGCAGGGAGCCTTCGCGTGTGTGTACGTCTTCCGCCGGGCTCGGACCCGGCGGGCTGAGCCCGGTTCTCGGGGCCGCAGGAGCCGGAGCTCGAGGACTCCTAGCTAGGTGAGGATCCGTTCGAGGGCTGCGTATCCGCCAGGTTGGGCATGTACTGCTGGTATTCCTCCATGGTCCCGTCAAGCACGGGAACATTGGAGGTGGTGCTCTGGGGTCCGACGGAGAGCTTGGTGTCTTCCAGGGTTTCGCCCGGGGCCTTGCCCACGGGGTTAAGGAGAGTTTCCTGCTTCTCGAGCTGAACCTTGCCGTCGGCAGGAACCTTGACGGAGGCCGTGGCGTCACCGGTGTCGATGGTGACGTTCATTTCCTTGTCCGAGGAATTGATGATCGTGCCCAGCAGACGTCCGGCGGAATTCTTGTCCTTGGCGATCACCATCAGGTTGCGGAATTCCGCATCGGCCACGTCCGCGTGGACGCCGTCCGACGCGGCGTAGTGGATCGTGGTGGGCTGTTCGTGAATGTAGCCGCAACCGGCGGTGGCGGACAGAACCGCGACTGCGATGGCTGCCGTTGCTCCAGCGCGCTTGACGTTCTGGCGACCGAAAGACTTCACGTCTCACTCCTTGTGTGGTGATGCGAGGATCGAGCGGCGCCCTTGTCTGAAGCGTCGCGGACTCATTCCCTGGTCAGTTTAGCGTGTTTTGTGGACGCTTCGTCTGCAACGGCTCCCGTGGCGATCGTCCCGATCTCTGGCAGGGCGGCGCACGGGTCCCGTATCCCCGAATTCTCGCTCCGAGCGATCCGCAACTGGTGGCGAATACCTCATGTTTTCCTGCGCTTCATTGTAGGAAACTCATCGGTCCCTGGTGTAAATGGGCCGTGGTAAACTGGGTTGGCTGAAAGGGGTTCATCCATATGCTTTTTGAGGTTGGCGAAACCGTCGTTTACCCTCACCACGGCGCTGCGACGATCGAAGAGATCAAGACTCGCATAGTCAAGGGCGAAGAAAAAATGTATCTCAAGCTCCAGGTCGCCCAGGGGGATCTGACGATTGAGGTTCCGGCGGACAACGTCGACATGGTGGGCGTGAGGGACGTCGTTGATGAGAACGGCCTCCAGGAGGTCATCAACGTACTTCAGGCCGAGGATGTCGAGGAGGCCAGCAACTGGTCCCGCAGGTTCAAAGCGAACTCGGAGAAGTTGGCCTCGGGGGATGTCCTCAAGGTCGCCGAGGTCGTCCGCGACCTCTGGCGGCGCGAACAGGTCAAGGGTCTTTCCGCGGGGGAGAAGCGCATGCTGTCCAAGGCACGGCAGATTCTCTCGTCCGAGGTGGCACTGGCCAGAGATATTGACGAGGAAGCCGCGGAGACGGAGCTCGACAAGATTCTGGAGCACTGAATTCGTCCACCAGGCGCCCGGTTCGCCGGGTTTGCGTGGGCCGCGGCGTCATTGAAGACGACGATCGCGCGTTCCTCCGTTCGGGAGGGACGCGCTTTTGTTGTTTAAGGCGTCCGCTACCCGCGGCCCGCCGAGCCGCCTGAAGAATTGTCCCGCGGCAATGGACCGTGCGCCACGAAGTGTGGGGCCTGGCTGTTGGACACCGCCGCTGGACATCGCCGCTAGAATTGCCCCGTGAGCTTGCGTTTTTACAGTACAGATACTGCCACTGTCCGAGATTTCGAACCGGTGAATCCCGGGGAGGCCCGCCTCTATTACTGCGGAGCGACCGTCCAGGGGATGCCCCACATCGGGCACATCAGGTCTGCTCTCGTTTTCGACCAGCTCAGCAACTGGTTGCGCTATCGCGGCTACAAGGTCACCACCGTTCGCAACGTGACCGACATCGATGACAAGATTCTGGCCAATTCTGAGGCCAGTTTCGAACAGGGGTACTGCGGAAATTACCCCGAGGAGGAATGGTGGGCCCTGGCCTATCGATTCGAACGCGTTTTCTCCTCGGCCTACGACACCTTGGGCATCAAGCCCCCGACGTATGAGCCGAGGGCCACTGGCCATATCACCGAGATGTTCGGACTCATCCAGCGGTTGATCGATCGTGGGCACGCCTACCAGGCCCTGGACGATTCCGGAGACGTTTATTTCGACGTGAGGTCTTGGGACCCGTACGGGTCTCTGACTCGCCAGAATATCGACGACATGCAAGCGGCGCCCGACGCCGATCCTCGGGGCAAACGGGACCCGCGAGACTTCGCGTTGTGGAAAGGGCACAAAGAGGGAGAGCCGCAGACAGCGTCATGGGATTCCCCGTGGGGACGGGGCCGCCCGGGGTGGCACCTGGAGTGCTCTGCCATGGCCGGCAAATACCTGGGTGAGCGTTTCGACATCCACGGCGGGGGGCTTGATCTGCGGTTCCCTCACCACGAGAACGAACTTGCGCAATCGACCGCGGCCGGCTTCGGCTTTGCGAATTTCTGGTTGCACAACGGTCTCGTCACCTACGAGGGCGACAAGATGTCCAAGTCCATCGGCAATACCGTTTCCCCGGAGGAGATGCTCGAAACCGCACGTCCACTTGTCGTGAGGTACTACCTTGGTCAGGCTCACTACAGGTCTGTGCTCGACTACCGCCCCACGTCACTCGATGAAGCGCGGGTCGCGGTCGAACGCGTTGAGTCCTTCCTGGCAAAGTCTGGGGGAGGCGCCCCGGACGGGGCGGTGCCGGAGGCCTTCGGCCAGGCCATGGACGACGACCTCAACATCCCGCAGGCGCTTGCCGTTCTCCACGAACGTGTGAAGGCGGGCAATTCGGCGCTGTCGGAGGGGAGAGCCGACGACGTCGAGCTCGAAGCGAACGCGGTCAGGGCAATGACGGACGTCTTGGGCCTGACACCTCTGATGGATCTCGAGCCCCAGAACGGATCCGGCGCGGAGCGATCCGCGCTCGATTCCCTCATGAGAACACTCCTGGCCCAACGGGCCGAGGCGCGTGCCGCGAAGGACTGGGCGCGCGCCGACCAAATCCGTGACGAACTCACCGCCGCCGGAATCACTGTGAAGGATTCCGGCGACGGCTCGACTTGGACGGTCTGAGACCGGACCGAGTACAGAAAGGCAAACCATGGCTGAGAACAATCGACCCGGAGCGATCCGGAAGAAGAAGCGTGCCCCGCTCAAGGGGACGGGCGGCCACGGCCGTAGGTCCCTGGAAGGCAAGGGACCCACACCGAAGGCCGAAGACCGGCCTTACCACAAGGCCTACAAGACCAAGAAAGCCGCTGCCCGCAACCAGCAGCGTGGCGCCCAGCCGCGCCAGCAGCGACTGGGCGGAAAACGGACCAGCGAAGAGCTCGTGACCGGACGCAATGCTGTACTCGAAGCTCTGCGTACGGAAATTCCTGCGAAGCACATCTACGTGATGGCCAATATCGAACAGGACGATCGGGTCAAGGAAATTCTTGCGACCGTGGCGCATCGGGACATTCCTGCCCTGGAGATCACGAGGAGTGAGATTGACCGTCTGACGGAAGGCGCGGTCCACCAGGGGCTTGCCCTGCAGATTCCGCCGTACAAATATCCCGACGCGGGCGACTTGACCTCGACGATCTTGGAGAAGTGGCACGCAGGGGAGATGGCCCAACCGCCGCTCTTCGTCGCACTGGACGGAATTACAGATCCCAGGAACCTCGGCGCGATCATCAGGAGCGTGTCCGCGTTCTCCGGCCAGGCCGTGATCGTGCCGGAGCGCCGGGCCGCTGGCGTGACGGCTTCCGCGTGGAAGACAAGCGCGGGTGCAGTTTCACGTATTCCGGTGGCCAAGGCGACCAACCTCAACAGGACCATCGGGAAGCTCAAGGATCAGGGAGTATTCGTGATTGGGCTCGACGGCGACGGCGATGTGCAGTTGCCTGACCTCGAGCTGGCGACGGAACCCTTGTGCGTGGTCGTGGGATCCGAGGGCAAAGGGGTTTCACGCCTCACGGCGGAGAAGTGCGACCAGATCGTCTCCATCCCCATCGATTCCGCGATGGAATCCCTCAACGCATCACTGGCGGCAGGCATTGCGCTCTACGACGTTTCGCGCCTTCGTCAAAGCGCCGGCGGAGCCTGACCTGCGGCCTTCCGATGCGCTCCATAAGCAGTGACGCAGCCCACGGTCTCCCGAGTTGCGGGGGCCCGTGGGCGTCTGTAAAGTAATGCGAGTTGCCACGGCGACCTGGTCAAGACCGGGGAGTGGCAACAAACCTCCACCAAGATCTCAGGATCAACGAGTTGCGTCGTCAGGAACGAACAGCTAAGCTGGTGGATTGTCGCTCTGAAAAGCATCAGCTCGAAGGGGTGACAAAGGGAGTGAACAGGACGGAAACGTCAAGTTGACTCGCCGGAGAACAGCCGGTAAACTTGTTCAGGCAACCGCGGGAGCGGACATCTTATCAGGTGAAAGTTCCTAGTATAGGTTTGTTGTTTGAGAACTCAATAGTGTGCTTTGTTTGAATGTTGTACCAAGTTT
>JAKDJD010000068.1 GCA_030454085.1 Kocuria sp. | reverse complement strand
CCTGACCCCGTTCGAGCTCGTGGGCCAGGCGACCGTGCCCCTGATGCTCCTCGCCTTCGGCATGTCCCTCAGGCGAAACGGCAGGCCGTTCCGGAACGGCGACACTGCCGGAATCGTCCTGGCCGTTGCGCTGAAGACCGTTGCGGCGCCGCTCGTCGCCGTCGCGATCGGCTCCACGGTTTTCGGTTTCGGCGGGAAGGACCTGCTCGCGCCGGTGCTCTGTTCGGCTCTTCCCACCGCCCAGAACGTGTACGTCTACTCGTTGCGCTACCCCGGGTCGACGGCACTCGCTCGCGACGCGGTGCTGCTCAGCCTTATCGTCGCGGTCCCCGTTCTCGTCGTGTTCTCGGCGGTGTTCAGCAACGGGTGATGACTCCGGTTCCGCCCCTCGCGGTCAGGCCCGATGCGTCAGGACCGGGTGGGGCGCTCGGGCAGAGTCATCGGACCGGAGACCTCCAAGTAGCGCGGCGGAGCGGCGACCGTGAGGCCGCCGTCGACGACGATCGTCTGCCCCGTGATGTAACCAGCCTGCGGAGAGACGAGGAACTCGATCGCGTTGGCCATGTCCTCCACGGTGCCGGGGCGCTGGAGAGGAATCTGGTCGACCACCTGTTGCATATCCGGCATCCCCTCCTGGTCGTAGAAGAAGGCCAGACTGTCCGAATCGATGAGCCCGCCGTTGACCCCGTTCACCGTGATTCCGTAAGGCGCGAACTCCACGGCCATGTAGCGGATGAATGATTCCACGGCCGCCTTGTAGGACCCCAGGGCGGCGTAGGTCGCGAATCCTTGGCGACTCCCGTAGCTCGTGACCGCGACGATCCGGCCGCCGTCGTCCATGAGCTTGACCGCCTCCTGGGCGCCGAGCACGAAGGGGCGGACGTTCATCGCGTACGAGCGGTCGAGGTGGTGCGGCTTCAGGTCCATGATCTTTTTGAAGGCCGCCGCGGCCGCGTTGTTGACGAAGACGTCCAGGCGGCCGTACTGCTCAGCGACGGCGTCGAACAGCCTGGTCACGCCCTCGGGGGTTTCGACGTCGGCCTGGACCGCAACCGCATGCCCGCCCAGGCGCTCGGCTTCTGCCACAACCTCTTCGGCCAGTTCGTGATTCGTCCGGTAGTTCACGACGACGGAGGCACCCTGGGCAGCCAGGTCGAGCGCGAGTCTTCTGCCGATACCTCGGGAGGACCCGGTGATCACCGCGACCTTTCCCCGATACGTGGACTGATTACTGACCGGGGACTCGCTCACGGGGTGCCTCCTCGTCTCGTGCCGCAGAGGACGAGTGCGAACCGGTCCCTGCCGTGCGGCGTGGTTGTCATGGAATGCACGAGCAGTCTACTGATCCCCCGGACGGTCGAGCGAAGCGGGGTGGGGGGCGGCGTCGCGGGTGGCCTCGCGCCCGGGCGCGATGCACTCCCACGGAGCGTCTTCGAGCGTGGCTCCGATTGACTCAGTGCTCGTAGGTTTCCAGGTCGTTGTTCTTCGACTCCCGCGTCAGCAGGATGAAGATCCCCGAGAGTGCGCCCATCCCGATCAGGTACCACAAGACCGGAGCGAGCTCCCCGCCGGCCTTGGCGAAGATCGACGTGATGATCGTGGGGGTGAATCCCGCCCCGATGAGCGTCGCCAACTGGTACCCCAGGGACGCACCCGTATAGCGTGCGGTGGTTCCGAATTGTTCGGACACGAACGCCGCCAGGGGACCGAAGATCGCGGCGTGGGAGCAGAGGCCGATCACCATGGCCAGGAAGATCCAGCCGGCCTGGCCCGACGCGTACCAGGAGAACATCGGGAAGATCAGCAACAGATAGACAGCGGTTCCCCCGATCATCACCGGCTTGCGGCCGACGACGTCGGACAACCGCGCCCAGCCCACCACGCACGGGATGCTCACGACCGAAGCGGCCGCGAAGAGATACAGGACCGTGGATCGGTCCGCCCCGTGGTCGACGGCGTATCCCACGGCGAAGATCGAGATGACCGCCTGGAGAGCGAATCCGCCCGCGCCTCCCAGCATGACCAGGATCAGGTTCTTCGGTCGCCTCAGGATCTGCCAGATCGGCAGCTTGGGCCGGTCCCCTTGTTTCGTGTCCGCCTCGACTGCCTCCCGGAAGATCGGTGATTCGGAGATCTTGGACCGGATGAAGACGCCGACCGCGAGCAACACCACGCTCAGCACGAACGGGATGCGCCAGCCCCACTCGAGGAAGGCGTCACCCGTCCAGTGATTGGCCAGACCCATGACCGTGGTGCCCAGAGCGGCACCCATGGGGGCTCCGGCATTCGTGAACGACGCCGCGAATCCTCGCCGGCCGCCTTTGGCGTGTTCGAGGGCCATGAGCGCGGCGCCGCCCCACTCGCCCCCGATGGCGATGCCCTGCAAGACCCTGAGAATGATCAGGATGATCGCACCCCAGGAACCGATGCTCGCCTGACCGGGAACCAGCCCGATCAGCGTCGACGCGGACCCCATGGCCACCATCGACAACACGAGCATCTTTTTCCGACCCAGGCGATCGCCGAAGTGGCCGAAGACGGCACCTCCCAAAGGCCGCGCGATGTATCCCGCCGCGAAGGTCCCGGCAGAGGCGATGGCGCCGGCCAACGGGTCCAGGTTGGTGAAGAACACGTGCGGGAACACGAGGGCTGTTGCGGTCGCGTAGAGCAGGAAGTCGTAGTACTCGATCGTGCTGCCGATGAAGCTCGACGCGATGACCCTTCTCGCCTCACGCCGGAGGTCCCGGGCGCCGAGATGGGCCGACGTGGTCTTCGGATCGGTGGTGCTCATGGCTCTCTCATCTTTCTGCCGACGGACGCCGACGCATCACGAGTAGAAGCGCAGAACGGACCGGGCTGCGACGGCCGGCTTGGATGCGCCCTCGGCCGTGACGGCGTTGTCCACCTCGAGCTGGACCCCGCCCTCGATCTCCTTCACGTCCGCGACGACCGAGGTCATCGAAACGCGCTCGCCGACCTTCACCGGTGACGGGAAACGCACTTTCTCCAGGCCGTAGTTGATCTTGGCCGACACGTCCGTGACCTCGAGGATCTCCGCGAACATCGGAAGGGTCAGGGACAGGGTCAGGAAACCGTGGGCGATGGTCGTGCCGTACGGGCCCTCTGCGGCGCGCTCGGGGTCCACATGGATGTACTGGTGGTCCCCGGTCGCATCCGCGAAGGTGTTGACTTGGTCCTGCGTGATCTCACGGGCCTCGCAGGGGCCGAGCTCCTGGCCCACGAGATCCTGCAACTCGGCCAGCGTGACGTTCTTGGCGGTCATGATGTGCTCCTGTCGTTGTCGTTGTCGTTGTCGTTGTCGTTGTCGTTGTCGCCCGTCCTCGGTCGGAAGGGCGTGAATTCAGTAGGTCTTCCGCAGGATGTTCTTGCGAATTTTCCCGGTCGTGGTCCTGGGCATGTCTTCGACGACGCGCACCTCGCGCGGCACCTTGTACTTGGCCAGCCGCTTCAGCGCGTCGTCCCGAATGTCTTCCCCAGTCAGATCCTCCCCGGGTTCGAGAACCACGAAAGCAACCCCGGATTCGCCCCACCGGTCGTCGTCGACGCCGATCACCGCGGCCTCGGCGATTCCGGCGATGTTGAGCAGCGCGTTCTCCACCTCGGCGGGGTACACGTTCTCGCCGCCGGAGATGTACATGTCCTTCATGCGGTCGTGAATGCGCAGGTAGTCGTCCGGGTCCACACTCCCGACGTCGCCGGTGCGATACCACCCGTCCTGAAGGACCACAGCGGTCTCGTCAGGCTTGCCCCAGTAACCGGTCATGAGGTTGGGACCGCGGGCCCAGATTTCTCCGGGCTCGTCGGGCGGGACGTCCTTCCCGGTGAGGTCCACGACGCGTGACTCGGTGAAGAAGTGCTCTCTCCCCGCCGTCCCGGCTTTGACGACCCCGTCGCGCGGGTCGAGCATGCGGATCCCCGGAGCCGTCTCGGTCATACCGAATCCCTGGCTGATCGAGATTCCTTTGTCCGCCCAGGTCGTGAACATGCGCTCCGGGAGCGGCGCTCCACCGACCATGAGGTTGCGCAGCATGGACAGGTCCGCGACGTCGAAACCCTCCTCGTGGGCGACGGCGTCGAGCATCGCCGGAACCATGAACGCGGAGTTCACGCGATGCTCTGCGAGCGCGCGAAGAGCCTCCCTGGCTTTGAAGCGACGGTGGATGATGATGCGCCCGCCCATCATGAAGGTCGGGACCGCCAACATGTTCAGGCCGGCGATGTGGAACAGGGGAGCGACGGACAGGTTGACGTCGTCCTGGCGGAAATCCTCACCGAGGATCGCGTTGAAATACTGGAACAACAGGGCGCGGTGGCTCAGCATGACGCCTTTGGGGTTGCCCGTGGTCCCCGAGGTGTACATGATGAGCGCCGTATCGTCCTCGTCGAGGGGCACGACGGCGTCGTCGTCCGACCCGGCGGCGAGCAGCGACTCGACGTCGCCGTCGTCGACGCCGAACCAACGGACCTCCGGGTCGTTCCCGGCGCTCAGCCGCTCGGCATTCTGGGCCTGTTCCTCGCCGAAGAAGACGACCGACGGGGTGCAATCCCGCAGAATGTACTCGACCTCGGGGCCCGCCAGGCGGGGGTTGACCAGCACGCACGCCGCGCCGATGAGGGTCGTGGCGAAGAACGTTTCCAGCAACGCCGGATGATTGAACCCGGCGTAGGCGACTCGGTCCCCGGGCGATACACCGAGGTCCTTGAGGGAGTTGGCGAGGCGGTTCACGCGACCCGCGAACTGGGCGTAGGTCGTATCCTCTCCCTCGAAGGAGATGGCGACGTCTTCACCGCGAATCTTGGCGCGGCGGGCCGGGTAGGTGCCTATCCCGTAGTCAATGGTGGTCATGGGAACTCCTTTGTTCTGGACCTGTCGTGTCAGCTCCTGCGTCGTGGAACGAAGGCACCGATCCCCGTCAGTGAGCGCCCCACGATCAGGCTGTTGATCTCGTGCGTTCCCTCGTAGGAGTAGATGGCCTCGGCGTCGGCGAAGAAGCGAGCGACGTCGGCCTCCAACGTGATCCCGTTCCCGCCGCAGACTTCCCGGGCCAGAGCGACGGTTTCGCGCATGCGGAGGCACACGGTCGCCTTGGTCAGGGCCGAGTGCTCGTCCCGATAGGATCCGTTCTCCTGTGCCTCGGAGAGGGACGCGCACATCGAGATGGACTGGGCCACGTTTCCCTGCATTCGGGCGAGCTTTTCCTGGATCAGCTGGAAGGACCCGATGGACATGCCGAATTGTTCGCGGTCCGTGACGTAGCGGAGGGCCGCTTCGAGGGAGCCGGCGGCGACCCCTGCCGCGATCCACGCGACATCGGAGCGCATGAGGCGCAACATTCTCGCGACGTCCTTGAAGGATCGGACGTTCTTGAGGCGCATCGATTCGGGGACCTCGACGTCGTCCAGGGTGATGTGGGCGTTCTGCACGATGCGCAGGGCGGCCTTGCCCTGAATCGTCTCCATCTCGACCCCGGGAGCATCGGTCGGGACGAGGAATCCTTTGACCTCGCCGTCGTCCTTGTCCCGGGCGAAGACGGCAAGCCAATCGGCCTGGGTCGCGCCGCCGATCCATCGTTTGGCCCCGGTCAGTCGCCATGTGTCTCCTTCGCGCCGGGCCGTGGTCGCGAGGCCGCCGGCAACGTCCGAACCGTGATCGGGCTCCGTCAGGCAGAAGACCCCGAACCGGTCCCACGAGGCGATCTTGGGTCTCCACTCGCCGATCATCTCCGCGTCCCCGCCCTCGAGAACGGCCGTGCGGAACAACCCCGCCTGGGCCGTGTGGAACGTGGCGACGGACGCGTCGGTCTTCGCGAGAGTGAAGCATCGGAACCCCCGGAACAAGGGGCGAGGATCCGCGTCGAGCACGGCCGGCTCCACCAAGTCCAGGTCCACGAGGGGCCGGACGATGCGGTCGGGGAAACGTCCCTGATCCCACGCTTCGTTGACGTAGGGGGCGACGTCGTCCGCCAGCGTCCGTTCGAGGGCTTCGAGCAGGCCGCGCTCGGCGTCGGTCAGCGACGCGGAGACGCCCAGGGGATCGGACATCGGGAACAGTGAACGGTGCGGGTCGGCGGTCGGAGCCATGGGTCAGCCCTCCTTCTTCGCGTTGTCTTCCCGGGTCAGGCCGAGAAGACGGGCGACGTTGTTCTTGAGGATGTCCTCCCGGATCTCGTCACGGAACTCGCGTTCTTCGAAGGCTCGGAGCCACTTGTCCGGCGGGATCAAGGGGTAGTCCGTGCCGAAGAGGACCCGGTCGGGGAAGAACCGGTTGGCGGCAGCGATCAGGGAATTCGGGAAGTACTTCGGCGACCACCCGGACAGGTCGATCCAGACGTTGGATTTGTGCGTCGCAATCGAGTTGGCCTCCTCCTGCCAGGGGACCGAGGGGTGGGCCATGATCACGTCCAGGTCGGGGAAGTCGGCGGCGATCTCGTCCAGGAGCAGCGGATTCGACCGAGCCAGTTTGATGCCGCCCCCGCCGCGCAGCCCGGCGCCGATTCCGTTCTGACCGGTGTGGAACAGCGCGGGAACGCCGAGGTCCGAGATCTCCGACCAGAGGGGGGAGAACGCCTCGTCGGACGGGTCGAAGTCCTGCAACGAGGGATGAAACTTGAACCCCATGACCCCGTTGTCCTCGACGAGGCTCCTGGCCTGCTCCACCGCGGCCTGACCCTTGCGGGGGTCGACCGACGCGAAAGGGATCAGCACGTCGGCGTGGTCCGCGGCCTGTGTGGCGATCTCCTCCGAACTGATCGGAGGGTGGCCGGTGGCCGACTCAGAGTCGACCGTGAAGACCACGGCGGCCATGCCCCACTCGCGGTACCGCTCGGCGATGGTCTCGAGGTGCGGCGTCCGGTCACCGGCCTTGAAGTACTTCTCCGACGCCGCGATGAACTCGTGGGGCATGGACTCGTGGCCGTGGGAGTCCTGCTCGATGTGGGTGTGGACGTCGATGGCCGAGACAGCGGCGGGATCGACGGCGCATTCGTAACGAGTCATGATCATTTCTCCTCGGGACGAAGATCATCCGGGAGGGGCAGGAATTCTTCGCCGACCGACTGGCGGTGCTGGTCGACCAGGGCAGGCAGGCCCGTGGCGAGCCGGTCGTAGTCCCAACCGCCATCGCGGTACTCGGTCGTCTCGGGCTGCGGGTGGGTCCACACCTGCAGTCGGTCGCCGCCGATGCCGACGACCTGCCCGCTCTCACCGAGATCGCCGCCGACCAGGTACGCTACGAGGCCGGCGACGTCGCCCGCGGTACCGAACCCGAGGTCGTGGCGGAAGAACGAAGGCATCGGGCGGCCTTCGTCCTCCGCCTCGATGGCCTTCTGGAAGTAGGGGACCGTGCGGGTCATGGCGGTCGACGCAACGGGAACGGCCGCGTTGATCTGGACGCCGGCCTTTTTCATCTCGAGGGCCCACGTTCGGACCATGCCGATGATTCCGGCTTTGGCCGCGGCATAGTTGGTCTGCCCAAAGTTTCCCCGCTGTCCGGTGGGCGAACCGATACACACGATCGACCCCTGGACGTCGTTCTCCTTGAAGTGCCGGAAGACTTCACGAACGCACGTGAAGGTGCCTCGCAGGTGGACCTGGATGACGGCGTCGAAATCCTCGTCCTGCATCTTGAGCAGGGACTTGTCGCGGAGGATCCCGGCGTTGGTCACCAAACCGTCCAGTCGACCGAATGCTTCGAGGGCGGTCCGGACCAGGAGCGTGGCCGCCTCGGTCGTCCCGACCGCGACCGCACACGCCGTGGCCGTGCCGCCTTCGCCGCGGATCAGCGCGACGGCGTCGTCGGCAACCTTCCGATCGACGTCGTTGACGACCACGTTCGCACCCTGACGAGCGATTTCGCGGGCGTAGGCGAGACCGAGCCCGGCCCCGGCCCCGGTCACGATGACGGCTTTGTCCTTCAGGGTCATGTCCACTCCTTGCGTGATTCGGGTTACATCTTCAGTCACCAAAGCCGATATAATTGAAATTGTCAATCATTGGTTCGTTCTATGATGTTCCTATGACTAATCGAGTTGAACCGAAACCGCCGAAGGTTGACCTGCGTGGGTCAGATGGTGAGGGAGTGTGTGGGCCGGGAGGTGCCGGTCTGAAGTCGACCGAGATCGCGCGGGACGCGGTCTTCCTGTTGGAGAAGTTGGGGGCCGTCGGAACCCTGGATGCGAATCGGGAATTGAGGGACTTCGGCCTCAACGCCAGGTCCTTCAGCGTCCTGAGCCTGGCGGGGGAGGAGGATGCTCCGACGCAGAAGGCATTGGCCGAGATGCTGACCCTGGATCCGAGTCAGATCGTGGCGCTCGTCGACCGGCTGCAGGGAGAGGGCTTGGTCGAGCGGGTTCCGGATGAGCGAGACCGGCGGATCCGCAGGGTCAAGGCCACGCGGGAGGGGAATGAGGTGTGCCGCAAGGCTCGCGAGCGGATTTTCCGGGCTCAGCGGGTGAC
>JAKDJD010000023.1 GCA_030454085.1 Kocuria sp. | reverse complement strand
CTCGGTGGCGGTAACCGCCGTTAGGAGGCGGTTGAACCCCCACCTAACAACGGAAGACGCCAATCTATCGGGCAACGGCCACCTAACAGCGCCACGCAACGGGCTCATAGAGCCTGATGCCGTCGCCAATCCTCGCGAGGCGGCAATCCGGTGCAGCTTTTGCGCTTGGCCCGGCGTGAAGTGGCAACCCTGTGCAGATTTTGGGGTGAATTCCGCACATATCCGCCACCTCGGGCAACGGTCGTGCGCAAAACTGACACCTCGACGCCGGGTCAGCCCGGACGCCGATTCGGTCCCGACGCCGTGTCAGCCAGGCCCCGTCTCAGTCTCCCCGCCGACGCAGCCTGCTCGCCGTCTCAGTCTCGCAGCGTCGCGGCGGCGGCGACGTCGCCGGCCTCGCATCGGCCGCCCTGGACGGCCAGGGCGTCAAGCCGGTCGGCCGAGTTGGTGACGACCACGATCGTTGTGGGGTCCTTGCCCGCGCCGCGGACGGCCTCGATGTCCATCGACCCAAGCCGCTGGCCCGCGGTGACGCGATCGTGTTTGGCGGATTCGAGGTCGAAGGGCTCGCCCTTGAGCTCGACGGTGTCGATGCCCAGGTGAAGCAGGACCTCCAGGCCGTCATCGGTCCTGATGCCGAGGGCATGCTTGCTGCTGGTCGTCACCGTGACCTCGCCCGATACGGGAGCGACGATCTCGCCCGATGAGGGCTCCTGGATTCCGAAACCCTCGCCCATCATCTTCTGGGCGAAGACCGGGTCGGGAACGTGGTCGATGCGGATGACTTCCCCGGCGAGCGGGGCGAGAAGGTTCGAATCTTGTGTCTGGTCAGCGGCCATGAGATGACTCCTTGGGGGATTCGGAAATCGTCAGGGACGACAGTTTGGAATCCACCCTAGACGCATCCGGTCGTGAGGGCATGCACTTTTTGCCAATTCGTGACCTCGGGGTGCGTCCGCGCCCCGCGCCCGCGAACCGAGCCCGCGCCCGCACCCGCGAACCGAGCCCGGGCCCCGCGCACGCCTGGCGCCCCGCACCCCGACCCGACCCGCGGCGTCAGTACAAGCGTTCGGTGGCGATCCTCGCGCCCTCGGTCAAGGACTTGAGCTTGGCCTCAGCGACCTGAGGGTGGAGCCGACCGCCCAGACCGCAGTCAGTCCCGGCGATCACGTTCTCCTTGCCCAGGACGGAAGCGTACTGTTCGATCCGCTGGGCCACGAGCTCTGGGTGCTCGACCACGTTGGTCGAGTGGGAGACGACGCCGGGGATCACCAGCTTGCCGTCGGGAAGGTCCACTCCCTCCCAGTCCTTCCACTCGTGCGCGTGGCGGACGTTCGCCGCCTCGAAGACGTACGTTCCGGCGTTGATCGTGAAGAGCGAGTCGATGAGGTGTTTGATCTCGATGTCCGTGGTGTGGGGGCCGTGCCACGATCCCCAGCAGAGGTGGAAGCGGACCTGCTCCTCGGGAATGCCGCGCAAGGCATAGTTCGCGGCCTCGATCGCGAGCTGGTTGAACCGCAGGTACTCCTCGATGGTCGGCTCGGGCGTCAGCTGGTCCCAGGCCTCCGCGATGGAGGGGTCGTCCAATTGCACGATGAATCCGGCGTCCGTAATGGCTTTGTATTCTTCATGGAGCACATCTGCCCAGGCATAAATGAACTCTTCGTCGGTCGCGTAGTGGTGATTGCCAATACGCGATGCAGACCCCGGTGAGAGGGACGCGATGAACGCCTCCGACGCCGCATTCTTCTCCACGGCTGTGCGCAGATTGTTGATGTCCGCGGCAACCGCGTCCTGCCCCTGGTAAGTGAGCGGACCCGTCGCGATCGGAAATTCGCCGTCCGGGTCATTGCCCAGGTTGATGGATTCGTAGAAATCGGCGAACCGGTTCCAGTCCCGGCGCACCGCGAAGCTGTTGTACCGACCGTTGCCCGGCGTCTTGAGGATCTCTTGGAAGGACGTGTTGTCCACGGTTTCGAGGCCACCGGTTCTGGCGAAGGAATAGTGCCACCACGCGCCGTAGTCGACGTCGCTCGCCATCGCGTGACCGTACTCGCCGTCGTTGACGACGTCGATGCCCCACTCGACCTGCTTTTCCACGACGTCGTCGACCGACTCGGTCAGGACTGCCTGGAAATCCGACTCGGAGATCCCACCGCGTGCGCGGCGGGCGTTGGCCCGAATCAGTTCGTCGGTTCGCGGGAGCGAGCCCACGTGGGTCGTGCGGATGCGGTCGGCGCTGTTCAGCATGTCTTTCCTCCATCGGTCTTGGCGGTAGCACCTGCTTCGGGAGTGCGGGTTGCTGCGGCGTCGTCGAGCCAAGTCTCTCGGCCGCTCGGGATGGTCCGTGTGCCCGGCCCAGTTTTCTCGGTTCGTCCTCGGGAATCCAGCGGGTTCCGGCTCGTCGCGGCGTGTGACACGGTATTTCTCGACCAAGCCCTGTTACGCGATTGTGACTATCGGGGTTATCGTATCGATGGCGTCTTTTGGACGCGCGTCACCAATACACGTAGCCAGGGCCACACTGGGGTGGTCCGAGCACGGTTGTCGAGAGAACTAGAGACGCCGCATCTTCCTCTGGCTTGCCCATCGCACAGGCGAACAGTCGGCCGGCGGCGTCAAGATATGCAGAGGAA
This sequence comes from Kocuria sp., assembly GCA_030454085.1. Classification (GTDB taxonomy): domain Bacteria; phylum Actinomycetota; class Actinomycetes; order Actinomycetales; family Micrococcaceae; genus Rothia. Next base: position 38,968 of record JAKDJD010000023.1, on the reverse strand, counting down.
TCCATGACCGATACGAGTCAGAGGCACACCGCAAAATATCCCGAAGAAATGGCGTATGAGCAGGAACAGGCCGGGCTGAAGCAGGGCCTCGGCCCGCGCCAGCTCCAGATGATCGCCATCGGTGGGGCGATCGGTACCGGGTTGTTCCTGGGAGCGGGTGGCCGACTGGCTTCCGCCGGCCCCTCCTTGTTTCTCGACTATGCGCTGTGCGGGTTCATCGCCTATCTGATTCTCCGACAGTTGGGCGAACTGGTGGTCCACCGTCCGTCCTCCGGTTCGTTCGTCTCCTACACCCGCGAGTTCTACGGTGAGAAAGCGGCGTTCGTCTCGGGGTGGATGTACTGGCTCAACTGGGCGACAACGGCCATCGTGGACTCCACGGCCATCGCGATCTACGTGCACTGGTTCGGTCAGTACAGTGCCTTCGTCGATGCCATACCCCAGTGGCTCGTGGCGCTGTTGGTCATCGTTCTGGTCGTGGCCCTGAATCTCATCTCCGTGAAGGTGTTCGGGGAGATGGAGTTCTGGTTCGCTCTCATCAAGGTCGCCGCGCTGGTGGTCTTCCTGGTGCTCGGGATCGCTTTCGTCATCTTCGGAACCCCGACGGGATCCCCTCGCGGCATCGGTCTGATTGCTGAAAACGGGGGTCTGTTCCCGAACGGTCTGATGCCGGCGCTGATCATCATGCAGGGCGTGGTCTTCGCCTATGCCTCGATCGAGTTGGTCGGCACCACCTCCGGTGAGACCCGCGACGCCGCCAAGGTGATTCCCAAGGCGATCAACACGGTCATCCTGCGCATCGCGATCTTCTACGTCGGCGCGATCTTCCTGCTCACTCTCCTGCTGCCTTACACGGCCTTCAGTGAGGACGAGTCTCCGTTCGTCACGTTCTTCTCCTCGATCAACGTCGGGGCGGCCGGTCCGATCATGGAACTCGTGGTCATCACCGCGGCCCTCTCTTCCCTGAATGCCGGCCTGTATTCCACGGGGCGCATACTTCACTCCATGTCCATGGCGGGTTCCGCCCCGCGATTCGCCCAGCGGCTCACCAAATCCGGTGTTCCGTACGGCGGGATCCTGCTGACCGCAGGGGTCGCTCTCCTCGGCGTCGTGCTGAATTACTTCGTCCCCGAGGCCGCCTTCGAGATCGTGCTCAACATTGCTTCTCTCGGCATCATCGCCGGTTGGGTCGCGATCACCATGGCCCACATGAAGTTCGTTTCCTTGACCAAGCAGGGTAGGTACCGGCGGCCTGCGTACAGGGCGCCCGGGGCTCCGGTGACGAACTGGATCACTCTGGTCTTCTTGGCGGGTGTGATCGTGCTGATCGGCTTCGACTATCCGGTGGGCACGTACACCTTGTCGACCATGGTCATCATCATTCCTGCCCTGATCGTCGGCTGGTTCGTGGTGCGACGCCGGGTCAGGGAACTGGCAGCGGAGCGCGAGGGCGTCACGGGTCTGTATCCCGTGGTTGCGGACCGGCCCGCGGCCCGACGCACCCATCGTGAGGGTCGCCGCGGGCACGGCAGCACAACGATCATCCATGCGGAGGACGAGAGCCAGGATCCCGAAGACGGCTCCGACAAGGGCTGATCCGGAGGGGTAAGCCCCTATGCTGGGGCCATGCCCCGCATTCTTCTGGACAACGACACCGGTATCGACGATGCGCTCGCGCTCGTGTACTTGGCGGCCCAGCCCGAGATCATCTTCGAGGCCGTCTCGTGCACTCCTGGAAACGTTCCCGCCGATGACGTCGCCAGGAACAATCTGGGGCTGCTGAGCCTGTGCGGGCGCGACGACGTGCCGGTTTTCCTTGGGGCATCGCGTCCGCTCGGCAAGGAACTGGTCACGACCCCGGAGACCCACGGCCCCCAGGGCATCGGGTACGCCCGAGTGGATTCCGATGTGGAGATCACGGAAGGTTTCGCGCCAGAGGTGTGGGTCGAGCTGGCCCGCGAGAACCCGGACCAACTCGACGCGATCTGCACGGCACCGCTCACGAACTTTGCTCTGGCCCTGCGCATGGAGCCGAGGCTCCCGGAGTTGCTGCACTCGGTCACGATCATGGGCGGCGCATTCTTCCATCCCGGCAACACGACGCCTCTGGCCGAATGGAACATCCACTCGGATCCTCTGGCCGCGCGGGAGGTCTTCGCGGCCTACGAGGCGTTTGAGGGGTTGCCCGAGGACAAATTGCCGCTCGTCTGCGGTCTCGAGACGACCGAACGCTACGAGCTCCAGCCCGACGACGCGGCGACGTGGGCCATCGACGCCGCGGCGGATCGTCCTCTCTATCCTGACGGGCGGGGCGCGCGCCTGCTGAAGGTGCTCGACGACGCGCTTCGTTTTTACTTCGAGTTCCACGAGCAACATGGTTACGGATACATGGCCCACATCCACGACTTCTTTGCCTCTGCGGCGGCCATCGGGGATGCGGAGTACGACGCCGTGACCACGACCGTGGAGGTTGTGGCGGATGAGGGCTCCGCGCACGGAACCACGATCGCCGATCTCCGGAACATGTTGGGGCGCAGGCCGTCGGCCCGGTTGGTTACGCAGAACGATCCGGCGCAGGGGATCTCCCGGCTTCGGTCCTCCGTCGTCGATCTGGTGCGTCACCTCGACGCCGAGGACACCGGATAGCCGGCCTCGAACGTGCGGGACGGTGGTCCACTTCCGGCGCGGGGAGCGACGGATGGTCGACCGCGTGCGGCGTTCCATCATTCAAGACATGACGTCTCGGCAGGTGGTAGCCGAAACTGCGGGAGTAGTCTGGAATGAGCATCAGAGGCCGAAGGAGGACATATGCCTGAACTGCGTTCCAGAACATCCACGCACGGGCGCAACATGGCCGGAGCCCGCGCGCTCTGGCGTGCGACGGGAATGAAGAAGGAAGACTTCGGGAAACCGATCGTCGCGATCGCCAACTCCTTCACCCAGTTCGTGCCCGGCCACGTTCACCTGAAGAATATGGGAGCGCTCGTTGCCAGCGCGGTCGAGGAGGCCGGCGGCGTCGCCAAGGAATTCAACACGATTGCCGTGGACGACGGGATCGCTATGGGTCATGACGGAATGCTCTATTCCCTTCCGTCCCGAGACATCATTGCCGACTCGGTCGAGTACATGGTCAATGCCCACCGCGCCGACGCCCTGGTGTGCATCTCCAACTGTGACAAGATCACGCCGGGCATGCTCATGGCCGCGATGCGCTTGAACGTTCCCGTGGTCTTCGTGTCGGGCGGCCCGATGGAGTCGGGCAACGCGGTCGAGGGCGTCATCGAACACCGGATCGATCTGGTGGACGCGATGTCCTACGCCGTGGACGAGTCCGTGACGGATGACCAGCTCGGCATGATCGAGGAGAACGCATGCCCGACGTGCGGTTCCTGCTCCGGGATGTTCACCGCGAACTCGATGAACTGCCTGACCGAGGCCCTGGGCCTGTCGCTGCCCGGCAACGGAACCACGTTGGCTACGCAGGTCGCCCGCAAGGACCTGTTCCTGAATGCGGGACGGACCGTCGTCGATCTGGCCAAGAAGTACTACCAGGAGGACGACGAATCCGTTCTCCCGCGCAACGTCGCCTCCAAGAACGCCTTCACCAACGCGATGGCCCTGGATATCGCCATGGGCGGTTCCACCAACACCGTGCTGCACATTCTCGCGGCCGCGCAGGAGGCCGAGGTCGACTTCACGCTCAAGGACATCGACGAGCTGTCTCGGCACGTGCCGTGTCTGGCCAAGGTCGCGCCGAATTCGACGCAGTTCCACATCGAGCACGTGCACAAGGCCGGTGGAATCCCGGCGATCCTGGGCGAGCTGGACCGTGCCGGCCTGTTCCGGCACGAGGGGGTGCGCACCGTGCACGCGGAGTCCGTGGATGACTGGCTCAACGAGTGGGACATCCGCCGCGACACGGCCACCGAGCGGGCCCGGGAGCTGTTCCTGGCCGCGCCAGGCGGCGTCCGCACGACCCAGGCCTTCTCGACGGCCAACAAGTTCGAGGAGCTCGACACCGACCCCGAGTTCGGGTGCATCCACTCCGTCGAACACGCATACACCAAGGACGGCGGCCTGGCCATCCTCTTCGGCAACATCGCGGAGGACGGCGCCGTCATCAAGACCGCGGGCATCGATGAGAGCCTGTTCCACTTCCGTGGCAAGGCGTTCGTGGTCGAGTCGCAGGACGAAGCCGTGTTCGAGATCCTGTCCAAGCACGTGGAGCCGGGCGATATCGTCGTGATCCAGTACGAGGGCCCCAAGGGTGGTCCGGGCATGCAGGAGATGCTGTACCCGACGTCGTACCTCAAGGGCCTGGGCCTCGGGAAGGAGTGCGCCCTCATCACGGACGGACGCTTCTCGGGAGGTACCTCGGGCATCTCGATCGGTCACATCTCGCCGGAGGCCGCCGCGGGCGGCGCCGTGGGGTTGGTCGAGCACGGCGACGAAATCGAGATCGACGTCGCCAACCGGCTCCTCCAGGTCCACGTGTCCGACGAGGAGCTGGCCCGCAGGCGGGAGGCCCGCGGCCCGTTGCCCTGGAAGCCGACCAAGCCGCGTGAGCGTCAGGTGTCCACGGCGTTGCGTGCCTATGCCTCGATGGTGACGAGCGCCGACAAGGGCGCCGTCCGCATCGTTCCCGAGTAAGTCGGTCCCTCCCCGCGCGCCGAGGCGGCAGTTTGGTGCGGAAATTGGGCCACAGGCCGCACATGGTTGCCACCTCGCGCGGGCCTGGGGTCCTATGAAGGGGTTTCCCCCAAAACAACATTTGTTGTGTTTTGGGTTACACGAGTCCGAGCATCGCGGTAGGCTGTGGAGCGATATTTCGCGGACCGTGTAAGGTTCAGATTCCAAGCAACGGGAGGACCCCATGGCAGCATCCGGCTCGGACTCGTCGGCGGCGAGTCGTTCACCCGAAGCCGCGCAGAACCAATTCGAAGCCGAGCAGGAGGGGTTCAAGAAGGGCCTGAGCCCTCGCCAACTCCAGATGATCGCTATCGGCGGTTCGATCGGTACGGGTTTGTTCCTCGGGACGGGTGGCCGCCTCGAGTCGGCCGGCCCGACCCTGTTCATCCTTTATGCCGTGGCCGGATTCTTCGGATACTTGATCCTGCGCCAGTTGGGTGAACTCGTGGTGCACCGGCCGTCGTCGGGCTCCTTCGTCTCTTACTGTCGCGAGTTCTTCGGTGAGAAGTCGGCCTACTTCACCGGGTGGATGTACTGGTTGAGCTGGGCAACCACAACGATCGTGGACGCAACCGCGATGGCCATCTACATCAGGTGGTTCGGCCAGTACATCGACTTCATCGGCTCCGTCCCGCAGTGGGTGCTCGCGTTCCTGGTGATCGCGGCGGTCACGGTCATGAACCTCATCTCGGTGAAGGTCTTCGGCGAGATGGAATTCTGGTTCGCGATCGTCAAGGTTGCGGCCCTGGTCGCATTCATGGTCGTGGGCATCCTCTTCGTGATTTTCGGGTCGCCCTCGGGGGAGCCGACCGGGTTCAGCCTGATCTCTCAGAGCGGCGGCATGCTCCCCAACGGCCTCTTGGCCGCATTGGTGGTCTCACAGGGCGTGGTCTTCGCCTATTCGGGTATCGAACTCGTCGGCACCGCCTCGGGCGAGACGCAAGAGCCCGCACGCGTTATCCCCCGCGCGATCAACTCCGTGATCCTCAGGATCGCGGTGTTTTACGTGGGCTCCGTCCTGCTCCTCTGCCTCTTGCTGCCCTATACGCAGTACAGCGATGACGAATCCCCGTTCGTCACATTCTTCGCCTCGATCGGGGTCGACGCCGCCGGGCCGATCATGCAGCTCGTGGTCATCACGGCCGCGCTCTCGTCCCTCAACGCCGGTCTCTACTCGACCGGTCGCATCGTCCATTCGATGGCGATGGCAGGCTCGGCTCCGCGCGTCGCGCAGAAGCTGACCAAGGGCGGGGTCCCGTTCGTGGGGATTCTGTTGACCACGGGCGTGGGGATGCTCGGCGTCGTGCTGAATTACTTTGTCCCGGAGGCGGCCTTCGAGATCGTGCTGAACATGTCGGCCGTCGGGATCATTGTCGGTTGGGCCGCTATCACCCTGCCGCACCAGAAATTCGTGTCGCTGGCCAAGAAGGGCCTGTATCAGCGCCCGAAGTACCGGGCGCCGTTGGCCCCCTTCACCAACTGGATCACCATGGCGTTCTTCGTGGCGGTCATGATCCTGATCGCCTTCGACTATCCCGTGGGCACCTACACGTTGGCCTCCATGCTCATCATCATTCCCTTGCTCATCATCGGTTGGTTCATGGTTCGGCGCCGGGTGATGGAGGTTGCGGCGCAGCGCGAGGGCTATACGGGCCAGTTCCCGGTGGTCGCGCAGTGGCCGACCACGGAGGACGCCGATGAACCGTTCGACCACGGACGCTCCAACACCACCATCCGCCTCGACGACGACGAAGACGACGAATAGCCGGCCGGTGCCTCGGCGCCCACGCCGAACACGGTGCAGTCCTCGGTGCTGGCGCATTCTGGGGTGACCCCGAGGTAAGCTTCCACAGTGAACCGCTCGGGTGAGGTGAACCACAGTGTCGTGAGATCGTCCTCTTCCCGCCGGTGATATTTCGAGCAGAGCACCGTTCGTGCGGACCGGCGGGATGCCCGGTTGCGCGCGTGGTTGCTCCCTGACCTGAAGGTTGAACAATGTCATCGACATCTGCGCCTGATAATCGTCCTGCTCCGAGCAGCAACGGCACTGCCGGGGTGGTGGCCAACGAGGACGCGGGGCTCCACAAGGGGCTCGGAGCCCGCCAGCTCCAAATGATCGCGATCGGTGGGGCTATTGGCACCGGTCTCTTCCTGGGGGCGGGCGGACGCCTGGCCTCGGCCGGTCCCTCGCTTTTCATCATCTACGGAGTTTGTGGATTCTTCGGATACCTCATGCTCCGCTCGCTGGGGGAGCTGGTGTGCCACCGACCCTCCTCCGGTTCGTTCGTTTCCTACACCCGAGAGTTCTATGGGGAGAAGGCCGCGTACGTGTCGGGCTGGTTGTACTGGCTGAACTGGGCCATGACGGCGGTGGCCGACGCGACGGCGATCGCGATCTACGTGCGCTGGTTCGCCAAATACAGTGATTTCGTCGGAAACATTCCGCAGTGGGTCTGTGCACTGGCCGTCGTCGCGATCGTGCTGATCACCAACCTCATTTCTGTCAAAGTATTCGGTGAGATGGAATTCTGGTTCTCGCTCATCAAGGTCGCGACCTTGGTCCTCTTCCTGGTGCTCGGCATCATCTTCGTGATCTTCGGATCGCCGAATGGTGAGCCCACCGGCATTCACCTCATCACGGACCATGGGGGCCTTTTCCCCTCCGGCGGGCTCGCCGCGCTCGTGGTGGTCCAGGGGGTCGTCTTCGCCTACGCCGGCATCGAGCTCGTGGGGACGACGTCGGGGGAGACCCGGAACCCGGAGAAGGTCATCCCCAGAGCGATCAACACCGTGATCTTGCGCATCGCGGTCTTCTATGTCGGATCCGTGCTCTTGCTGTGCATGCTGATGCCGTACACCGCTTACAGTGAGAAGGAATCGCCCTTCGTGACGTTCTTCTCCTCGATCGGTGTCGACGCCGCCGGACCCATCGTCCAGTTGGTCGTCATCACCGCCGCCCTCTCGTCGCTCAACGCCGGGCTCTACTCCACGGGCCGCATCCTGCACTCGATGGCCATGGCCGGGTCGGCTCCCAAGTTCGCGGCGAAGCTCAATTCGTCGGGTGTGCCCTTCGGCGGAATCTGCCTGACCGCCGTGGTGTCACTGATCGGCGTCATCCTGAACTACTTCGTTCCGGAGCAGGCCTTCGAGATCGTGCTCAACATTTCTGCACTCGGAACGATGGCCTCATGGGCCGCGGTGACGCTCTCCCACAAGAAGTTCGTGAGCCTTTCCGAGAAGGGCCTGTACACACGACCCCGCTATCGGGCGCCCCTGGCACCATGGACCAACTGGATGACGGTCGCGTTCCTCGTCGCCGTTCTGGTCCTCATGGCCATTGACTACCCCGTGGGAACATACACGTTGGGTTCCATGCTGATCCTGATCCCGTTGCTCGTTGGCGGCTGGTTCCTCGTCAGGGACCGGGTGATGGAGTTGGCCGCGGAGCGTGAGGGCGTCACGGGGACACACCCGATCGTCGCCGCACGTCCGGCCGCTGAGACCAAGCACCCGCACCACCCGCACCAGGCTCGGGCCGTGATCTCCCCGGAGATTCACGACGAGCACGACGACGAGGACTGACGGCGGCCCTCACGGCCGCGACCGAGCGCGGTGGCTACCAGTCACCGTGCGCGGTCGTGGCCTACGTTTGTCGGCCTCTGCGGGGGAGGACCAGGGCAACGCCGATCAGCAGCGGAATGACGACGCAGACAGCGGCCGTCGAATAGCCGTGCTCTGTCGGGAATACGGCCCCCTTCGTCGTTGCGGTGGCGAGGAGGAGGCCGGCGACGGCGCTCCCTGCGCTGAAGCCGGCAGTGCGTGCGATCTGGTTGAGGGACAGGACGCTGGAGGATTCCTGCTGGGGTACGCCCTCGAGCACGAGTCGCGGCATGATGGACGACGCCCCGCCGACGCCGAAACCGAGAACCGCCATCGAAGCCAACGCCACGAGGAGCGAATCCTGCGCGAGAGCGAAGATGCAGGCGGCGAGCATTACCGAAGCGGCATATATCGTGAATATCCATGGGGGCGACACGCGACTCCTGAGGACTGGCGTGAGGCGGCCTGCCCCGAGCCCCACGGCGGAAAAGGGAATCAGGACGGCACCGCCAAGGACGCCGGAGAGCCCGAACCCGTATCCGGCCGCGGTCGGTGTCTGAACATACCGCGTGAGCAACGAGAACAACAGGTACATGCCTGCTCCCGAGACGAGCATGGCGGCATTCGCACGCAAGGCGCCGCTGTTCCGGAGGACGGCCAGGTTCACCAGGGGTTCGGCCGTGCGCCGTTCGACCGCGACCCATGCGATGAACGCGGCGGCGGATGCGATCACGATCGAGAGACCCAGCCAGGCGGGCCGCCACACCGAGGGCTGGGCCAGAACCAGCAGAGCCCCCAGGATGCCGAGTGCAAGAAGCACCGCACCAGGCACATCAACACGAGCAGCAGGACCCGGCCGGTCTCGTGGAACGAATTTCCACGCGACGAGCACCGCAGCCAGGGACAGAAGAAATCCCGTGCCGAAGGCGACGCGGAGTCCCGCTGCCTCGTTGATCAGGCCCATCAAGGGGTAGGCGATGCCGATCCCGACCGTGGAGGCGACCGAGACGATCGCGATCGTCGACTCGGCCTGCTTCTCCGGGAGGTGATCCCTCGCGATGCCCATGAGGAGAGCCGTGACGCCCAGGCCGAATCCCTGGAATGCGCGACCGATCATCAGGAGCCACAACGGCCCGGGGCATGTGGTCAGCAAACCACCCGCAGCCACCAGAGAGAGGGCGATCAGGAGCGAGCTTCTCCGATGTGGACCCGTGCCGAGTCGCCCCAGAACCGGAGCGGTCACGGCGCCAGAGAACAGGGTGATCGTGAGCGACCACTGTGCCGCTTCGAGGCTTGTCCCGATGTGGATGGCGACTGAGGTGATGAGGGGTGCGCCGACGCCTCCGATCACTGCTCCCAGAAACGCGACGACGACGATGGCCGGACCAAGTCCGGGGGGTGCGCCGCGACGACTCGAGGCCGAGGTCATTGATTCGTCTCCCCGGTGATGTGGCGGAACAGGTCCGGGCGGATTCGTGTCCGAATGCCCTCGGCCCATTCCTCGTCGAGTGCTTCGACGTCCATGGCCGCTCCGGAGTTCAGCAACATGCCGTAGGCGAGGAATGTCTTGACCGTGACCGGGTCCAAGCCTGTGGTCCCAGCGACCGCCGTCCACATGTCCCCGAAACTTTGTCGCACGGCGTCCTGGATCTCGGGGTCACCGCAGGCTGCCAGTCCCTGGAGTTGGAGCAACAGATTCGTTCGGTCGGCGAGCGAGTCGTAGTACTGCTGTCCCATCTCGGACAAAGCCGTGAGGCCCGTGTCCGCTCCGGCGGACTTCTGCATGCCTTCCGTGACTCGCCCGAAGGCCTCTTGGATCAGCTCGAGAAACAGAGCTTTCTTCGTCCCGAAGATGCGGAACACGTACGCCTGGGAGATTCCGGCCTTCTTCGCGATGGCCTCCGTCGAGGCGCCGTGAAGGCCGTGTGCGGCAAACTCCTCGGCCGCGATCTCCGCTATCTGTGCTCGTCGCTTCGAGCGGCTCATTCTTTCGACCATGCCCAGAAGTTACCAGTTACTAACTACTTACAAAACCGCAAGCATGGTGCGTCCGGGGTGGTGTCGACGCTCGCGCCGTTGGGCCTCGGCGGAGCTCTGCACTCCTACCTGACCACGGAGCTCAGCAAGAGACTCGTCTCGCTGTTGACCACACCGGAGATCCCCCGAATGGACTTGAGTACGGCGTCGAAGTCCTGGAGATCGACGCACTGCATCTCGGCGACGAGGTCCCATCCACCGTTGGTCGTGTGGAGCGCGAGGATTTCGGGCAAGCCTCTCAGCTCATTGATGACGTGATCGGTGGTCCGTCCCTCGACCTCGATGAGGGATATCGCTCGGACCTGTGAGGCCTCGGCGTAGTCCCTGACCCGCACGCTGAAACCCACGATGATGCCGCGGGCCGTGAGGGAATCGATGCGTTTGGTGACGGTGGCTCGGGATACGCCGAGCTCTTCGGATAGGGCCGCGATGGAGGCGCGGCCGTCCTTGCGCAGGGCCGCAATGAGTCGTCGATCAAGATCTGAAGTCTTTGCCATGAACAGAATGCTAACTCATGGATCGTAATCTGCTCATGTTGTGCGAAATGTGTTGTTTGATTGTCCGTTTCGGTCAAAGAGTGTGGATATTACACTGTCGATAGGAACACGAGTCACTTTGAGAGGGAGGATTGCCGTGACGCAATTCGTCGATGTCCAGAACATGGCGCGCTGGATCCAGCGCGACGGAGTGGAAAACATCATCGGGAAGATGATGGATTACCTCGAGCGCGATTTCAGCCGGTGGGCCAAGTTCGACAAGACCCCGCGGGTGGCCAGCCATACTCCGTTCGGCGTCATCGAGCTCATGCCGACATCGGACGGTGAGGAGTACTCCTTCAAATACGTCAACGGACATCCGTCCAACCCCGCGCGTGGTTTCCAGACCGTGACGGCGTTCGGCGTGCTGGCCGACGTCGACAACGGCTACCCGACGTTCCTCGCCGAGATGACCTTGCTGACGGCATTGAGGACGGCCGCGACGTCGGGCATGATCGCGCGCAAGCTGGCCCGGCCGGATTCGAAGCGCATGGCACTCATCGGCGCGGGCTCGCAGTCCGAGTTCCAGTCCCTCGGATTCCGCGCCGCCCTGGGTATCGAGGACCTGACGGTCTACGACATCGATCCCCAGGCCGTCGAAAAGCTTCAGCGGAACCTCGAGCCCCTCGGATTCCGTGTCACGGTGGCCGATACGGTCGACGAGGCCGTGGCCGACGCCGACATCATCACCACCTGTACCGCGGACAAGGCGCAGAACACGATCCTCGCGAACCGCCACGTTCGGCCGGGCGTTCACCTGAACGCCGTGGGCGGTGACTGCCCCGGCAAGACCGAGTTGGAGGCAGAGATCCTCGATCGCGGAAACGTGTTCGTGGAGTTCACTCCGCAGACCCGGGTCGAGGGCGAGATCCAGCAAATGGACCCGGACTTCCCCGTGACGGAGTTCTGGCAGGTCCTCAACGGCGAGGCGCAGGGGCGCACTTCCGCCGAGGACATCACGATCTTCGACTCCGTCGGGTTCGCGATCAACGATTTCTCCGCCCTGCGGTGCGTCAGGGACGCGACCGCGGGCTCCGAACTGCAGAGCTACGTTGACCTCGTGGCAGACCCCGATGACCCCAAGGACCTGTTCTCCTTGGTCAATGCGATGAAGCCCGTGGGCTGATCGTCGGCCGACCTCGTCGAGAGAGGGGCCGTGTCGCGCACCGTGTGGTGTGCAGCACGGTCCCTCATTTTTGTGGGTAACATATTCGTCACACCCGAGCGGTAACGTTTCGGTCACTCACACCCTTCGAGGTTTTCTAAGAGAAGGTATTGACCCATGTCATCCAAAGCTTCGCGGTCCGGTGCCGAGCCCCAGAGCCACGGCACCGAACAGACATTCAATGATGAACAGGCGGGTTTTCACAAAGGGCTCGGCCCCCGCCAACTCCAGATGATCGCCATCGGCGGTGCCATAGGCACCGGCCTCTTCCTGGGAGCGGGAGGGCGTCTGGCCTCCGCCGGACCCTCGCTCTTCCTCGTTTATGCCGTCTGCGGTTTCATGGGCTATCTGATCCTCCGCTGCCTCGGCGAGCTCGTGGTCCACCGGCCTTCGTCTGGCTCTTTCGTCTCCTACTCCCGTGAGTTCTTCGGTGAGAAGGCCGCGTACTTCTCGGGGTGGATGTATTGGCTGTTCTGGGCGACCACGGCGGTGGTGGACGCGACCGCGATCGCGATTTACGTGCGCTGGTTCGGGCAGTACTTCGACGCCTTCGCCGCGATCCCGCAATGGGTCATCGCCTTCCTGGTGGTCGTGATCGTCGTCGTGATGAACCTGATCTCGGTCAAGGTCTTCGGCGAAATGGAGTTCTGGTTCTCGCTGATCAAGGTCATCGCCCTGCTCATCTTCCTGGCCCTCGGCATCGTGTTCGTGATCTTCGGGACCCCGAACGGCCAGCCCACCGGGTTCCACCTGATGTCCGGCAACGGCGGCATCTTCCCCAACGGTTTGATGCCGGCTCTGATCATTACTCAGGGCGTGGTCTTCGCCTATGCCGGTATTGAGCTCGTCGGCACGACGTCGGGCGAGACCAAGAACGCGGAAAAGATCATCCCGAAAGCGATCAACACGGTCATTCTGCGTATCGCCGTGTTCTACGTCGGTTCCGTTCTGCTTCTCTGCCTCCTGCTCCCGTACACCGCGTTCAGCGAGACGGAGAGCCCGTTCGTCACGTTCTTCTCCTCGATCGGGGTCGACGCCGCAGGTCCGATCATGCAGCTCGTGGTGATTACCGCGGCGCTCTCGTCACTCAACGCGGGCCTGTACTCCACGGGACGCATCATGCACTCGATGGCGATGGCCGGGTCCGCGCCCAAATTCGCCCAGAACCTCACCCGATCCGGCGTTCCGTACGGCGGCATCTGCCTCACCGCCGTCGTCGCGCTGCTGGGCGTGGTGCTGAACTACTTCGTTCCGGAGAGCGCCTTCGAAATCGTGCTGAACTTCGCGTCGATCGGCATCATGAGCGCATGGCTGACCATTACTATCTGCCACATGAAGTTCGTCTCCCTGACGAAAAAGGGGCTGTACCAGCGGCCGCACTACCGAGCTCCGCTGACGCCTTACGCCAACTGGCTCGTGCTCCTCTTCATGGCGGGTGTCGTCGTGCTGATCGCCCTCGACTACCCGGTGGGTACATTCACCCTGGGCTCCATGGTCATCGTGATCCCGGCCCTGATCGTCGGATGGTTCGCCGTGCGTGGTCGAGTCATGGAGATCGCCGCGGAGCGGGAGGGCGTCACCGGACTGCACCCGGTGGTTGCCAACCGACCTGCTGCCGGCGGACATCGCAAGTCCTAATGCCCTAGTCCGCGCGAGGTTCGGCGATCTGCCGGACCGATTCTGGCGGCGGTCCCGCTTCTGCGGGGCCGCCGCCATTCGTCTGCGTCCGGGAGGGAACGGGCGAGACGCCCTAAACTGACCACATGCGAAATGTCAGCCTCTGGTCGAACCGCCTGGCCCTTGATGCCCCGTGCGCCAACGACGTCGCCGCGATCGTCGATGCGTGCCAGGATCCGCAGATTCCGCGATGGACTGGTTCGATTCCGTACCCGTACGAGGAGGATGACGCACTGGAATACATCGAGGGCGTCGTCGCCCCGGGGTGGAAATCCGGGCACGAGTTGGTGTGGGCGTTCCACATCAGGGACGAGGCCAAACATCCGAATGAGGGGACTCTGATCCAGGTTCCTCGCGACGCGGCCGACCAGGTGCCGGGTGACGAGAACGTCGGGCTCTTCGCCGGCGTCGTGAGCCTCTCCATGACCAGCGGGCGGATCGCCAGCATGGGTGTGTGGACCGCTCAAGGCGCCCGGGGAAGGGGCTATACGGCGGAGGCTTGCCGTCTGGTGCTGGACTTCGCGTTCCGCGAGCCGGAAGCATCGGACCCGAAGGACTTGCCTTCCGGCCTCGGGCTCAGCCGCATCGAGTGGAGGGCCATGGTCGGCAATGAGGCCTCGGCCGGTCTGGCCCAACGGCTGGGATTTTCATATGAAGGCCTCTCCCGCAGGGCGTTGTCCACGGTGAACGGGCGCCTGCTCGATGTGTGGATCGCGGGTCGGTTGGCCGGCGACACCGGCGAGGCCACCACGTGGCCCGACCGGGTCATGCCTTCGGATCAGGAAAACAATGACACAAACCCATTAATTGATAGTTTCGCTTCTATATCGGATATCAATTCTTAGTAGTTTATCTTTCTTTGTCTGCATAAAATGGTGGTGTTTCAGTGTAGACAAAGAGTTCTGCGCTGGCTGAGTCCTGATCATTCGTCTCCTTCATGAATGGAGTCGTCCATGGGTTTCTGTGCGATCGCGCTGCCGGATCTTCGAGGTCGGAATCGCTACGTCCCGCGTCATGCGCAACGGCGGCGATCCATGGTGGGCGCGATGATCCACGGGTCGACGGCGCGCAACATGGTGGCGGCGTCCGCGTTGGCCGCCGTCGCCCTGGTCGGAACCCAACTCCAAGCCCCGCCACCCGGGCGGGCCGCCCAGCAGGACATCCTCCGAGTCAGCCAAGAGAAGCGGCTCCAGGACACGCAAAGGCTGCTGGACGGAATCAACGCCTACCGCGGCTCTCGGGGCCTGCGCCCGGTCAAGTTCTCCGCCCAGCTCACACAGATCGAACAACGACATTCGGACGAACAGGTCATTGCGGAGACCTTCTATCACACCAATGACTTCCTCTCGGATCGGCGAGCCGGGCGGTACTCGCACGCCAACGAGGTCATCGCCCTGACCTACCAGACGGACGTGCTGCAATTGCTGGAATGGTGGAAGACCTCGCCGGCCCATAGCGCGGCGTTGCTCAACCCCAAGGCCCGGGTCGTGGGCATAGCGTTAACCTACGCCGACGGGTACCTGTCCCGCACGGGAGCCCCCTGGCGGTTGCTCGGAACGGTCAATCTCTACGGATACGAATACGGGGGCGCACCCTCAGATGCGTCAGACTCCGTGTGGGGCAGCCGTGCCGCGGGGGAGAGGCTGGGTGCCCTCACGCCGTACGGTGCCATCGGTCAGGCCTATCGCGCCAACGGAGGCGAAAGGGTGTTCGGCCGGCCGATCATCCCGGAGAGCAATGCCACCGGCGGGCGGTACCAGATCTTCGAGGACGAACACGGGCAGCGCTTCAAATTCTTGTGGACAGAACGCACCGGCGCCCACTGGGTCAAGGAATACGGTGCGATCGGAACCCTCTGGTCCAGGTCGGATTACGAACGAGGATTCGGGTTCCCCGTGACCAACGAATATCGCCGAGGAAACGAAATTCGTCAGCACTTTTCGCGAGGATACATTCTGGGGTGGAACGTTCACACCGGCGCACTCCGCATTTACCACTGACGCTTCGGATCGGCTTAGGCTTGCGGGGTGACCACAGCCAAGCCCGCACCCCAGCTGACTCGTTCCGTACTGTTCCTGATGTGCCTTGCCACAGGCTTGTGCGCGGGAGGGAATTACTTCAACCAGCCTCTCCTCGACGAAATCTCCGAGGCGCTGGGGGTCAGCTCCTCCACGGCGGCCACATCGGTCACGGTCGCTCAGGTGGCCTACGCGGTTGGCCTGGTTTTCCTTGCGCCTCTGGGTGACCTGTTCGAACGGCGCAAGCTCACGGTCGGCCTCATTGGGCTGACCGCCGCGGGGCAGGCCGTCGCCGGCTTCGCCCCTGGGTTCGGCGTCTTCCTCATCGGTGTCGCCGTGGCGGGTCTCTTCTCCGTGTCCGCGCAAGTGTTGGTCCCTTATGCTTCAATCCTGGCTGCGCCCGGCAAGGGCGGACGGGCCGTGGGGACCGTGATGTCCGGATTGCTCGCGGGCGTCCTGATCGCTCGAGCGGTGGCCGGGATCCTCTCGGACATCGGCGGGTGGACCCTGATCTATCACGTCGCCGCGGTCCTGATGATCCTCGTGGGAATCGGGCTATGGCGTGTGCTGCCGCGGTCCTATCCCGAGGACCCACCGAGTTACCCGGGTCTGTTCCTCTCCATGGGGCGCCTGATCCTACGTCACCCGCGGCTGCGCACCCGCTCGCTGATCTCCGGTATTTCCTTCGCGTCGATGAGTGCGATCTTCGCGACCACCACGTTGCTTCTGGCGGGTGAGCCTTTCGGGTTGAGCCCCACGGCCATCGGCCTGGTCGGCCTCACCGGGCTGGCGGGAGCGCTCATGGCAAGCGTGGCCGGCGGAATGGTCGACCGGGGCCACGGGCGCCGCGGGACCATGTTGGGTCTCGCAGCCCTGGCGCTTGGATGGGGAGCCTTTGTTCTGGGTGGGCACAGCGTGCTGTGGTTCTGCGTCGGTATGGTTCTCACGGACATCGGCGTCCAACTGGTGCACATCATCTCGATGAACACCGTGTACACGTTGGATCCTCAGGCCAGGGCGCGTCTGAACTCGGTCTACATGACGATGTACTTCGTCGGGGCCGCGGTGGGATCTGCCATTGGCGTGTGGGCCTGGAGCGCCGGGCACTGGGCCGGAGTCTGCATTGCGGGTGGGGTGATGACGGCGCTGTGCGTGCTGATCTGGTTGTACGACGTCGTGCTGGAAAATCGACAGCTCGCGGAAGACGCCCGCTTCGCTGATTGAAAAGTGAACCAAAGCATTTAGCATGGTGATATAAGACTCATACCTGACGTAAGGCACACCATGTCACGACTGAACCACGCGTCCAGGGCCATCGGTCTCGGCGCCATCGGCGTTCTGGCCCTCGCCGGTTGCGGAATGGGCGGATCGAACGATGCGGGTGATTCGAAAGAGAAGACGTCGATCTGCAAAGAAGACGCGTCGGACAAGACGACTCTCGATTCTGCGCCCAAGACCGACTGGAAAGACGGTCTCAACGGCCTGAAGATCCCAGCCTCGGACAAGTTCGGCCCGGAGAAAGTTGACGACGACAAGGTGCCGTCCTGCTTCAGCCACTCCCCGGAGGGCGCACTCTTCGCCGCCACGAACTACAGCCTTCCCGTGGTCTCCCAGGACAACGGTCTGATGGCCAAGGTCATCAGGAAGCAGGCCATCGCCAATGATTCGCGGGACAAGGTTGCCGATCGCTTCGAAGAGGAAGGCCAGTCCGCCTCATCCTCCAGCCAAGCCGAAAACCTCAAAGTCGCGGGCTTCAAGCTGGCCGATTACACCAAGGACAAGGCCGCAGTGAAAATTCTGATCTCGGCCCACGACGGCGCCGGATACGGCGAGCTGACCTTTACGGTCCAGTGGAAGGACGACGACTGGCGTTTCGACGCCGACGCCGACACCGAGGACATGTCCTTCAAACAGGTCGAGGGTCCCGACGGGTACACCACGTGGGGTCCCAGCCAGGACGATGGCTCGTCCTCGAAGGGGTCCTGATCAGGCGAGAACCCGTCGGGACGTGCCCCGTGGTCGACCGATCCACGGGCCTCACACGACGCCGTGGAGATCCGGCCTCTGGGGGGACGGTGGAAAGGGTGCGGGAGAACAAGCCCGCCCGGTAGAGTTACGCCGTCCGTTGCCGCTTCGAGGAAATGACCCCCGTATTGAACCCGGCCAGGTGCAGGCCGCCGTGGAACCGGGCGTGCTCGATCTTGATGCACCGATCCATCACGACATTGAGCCCGGCCTTTTCTGCAATCGCCGCGGCCTCCTCGTTCCACGACCCCAGCTGCAACCAGAGCGTCTTGGCCCCGATCTTCACGGCCTCCTCGGCGACTCCCGGGAGATCGTCGTGCTTCCGGAATGCGTCGACGACGTCGGGCGTTTCCGGCAGTGCATCGAGGGAAGGGTATACCTCTTGGCCAAGAACCTTGGCTCCCTTGCTAGCGAGGACCGGGTTCACGAAGTAGACCCGGTAGGGGGAACTCGAGAGCAGGTAGGTCGAGACGAAATACGAGGCGCGTGCCGGTTTGTCCGACATGCCCACGATCGCGACCGACGTCGTGTTGTGAAGGATGTTGAGGCGTTCCGGCGCACTCGGGCCGATCCAGGTGCGTGCGTTCTGATTCGTCATGTCTCACAGACCTTTCTGTTCGGCGGAATCGCGGGTGAGTCCCGTGGCCGCCGTCAGGGCTTGATCCAGATCCCAGAGGATATCTTCCGGGTCCTCGAGGCCCACCGAAATGCGGATGAGGTCTTCCGCAACGCCGCCCGCGGCCAGTTGCTCCGCGGAGAGCTGTTGATGGGTCGTGGTGGCCGGGTGCAGCACCAGGGTGCGGGCGTCACCAATATTCGCCAGGTGGCTCGCGAGCTGCAGGTTCTCGATGAATCGGCCTCCGACCTCACGGCCGGAGAGGCCGTTGGCTTCGGCGACACCGAAGCTGAATACCGAGCCGACGCCGAGCGGAAGATACTTGCGGCCTCGCTGGTAATGCTGGTGATCGGGGAGACCCGCGTAATTCACGTAGGCGATGCGGGGATCCGCATCCAGCCAATCGACGACCTCCCGCGCATTGCTCAGGTGGGCGTCCATGCGCTGCGGCAGCGTCTCCACCCCCTGGATCAGCTGGAACGCCGATTGTGCCGAGAGCGAAGGTCCGATGTCTCTGAGCTGCTCCGAGCGCAGTTTGGTCAGGAACCCGTACTCACCGAAGTTCCCCCACCAAGAAATGTCGTTGTAGGAGGGGATCGGTTCGGTCATCGACGGGAAGTTTCCGTTGCCCCAGTCGAAACGACCGGACTCGACGACGACGCCGCCCAACGTGGTCCCGTGGCCTCCGAGGAATTTGGTGGCCGAATGGATCACGATGTCAGCGCCGTGTTCGAGAGGCCGCACCAGATACGGGGTCGAAATGGTCGCATCGACCACGAGAGGGATTCCGGCCTCGTGGGCGACCTGGGCCAGCCCCTCGAGGTCCGCGACCTGGCACGCAGGATTCGACACGGCCTCGGTGTACACGGCCTTGGTGTTCTCCTGCAGTGCATCCTTGAACGCCTGCGGATCCATGGAGTCGATGAACGTGGTCTCGATTCCGAAACGTCGAAGCGTGACGTCCAGCTGTGTCACGGTGCCGCCGTAGAGCTGCGCCGAGGACACGATGTGGTCGCCCGCTTGGGCGAGCGCCGCGAAGGTGATGAATTCGGCGGCCATTCCGGATGACGTGGCCACGGCACCGATGCCGCCTTCCAACGAAGCGACGCGTTCCTCAAAGGCCGCGACGGTCGGATTTCCCAAACGGGAGTAGATATTGCCGTACTTCTGCAGGGCGAAGAGGTTGGCGGCGTCGTCGGAATCCTTGAAAACGAAGGATGTCGATTGGTAGATCGGGACTGCTCGCGAACCGTGCTCGGCGTCGGGGGTCCCCCCGGCGTGGAGCGCGCGGGTTCTGAATCCAAAGGTGTGTTCGGCCATGCTGGTCCTCTTCGACGGTCGATGCTCGCGTACAACGATGTTCCATTTATGGTCGGCCGACGGCGAGGCCGCCCGCAACTGTTTCGATTGTGTCGCGCTCGGCCCAATATGTGACGACGCCGCCTCTCGGCGCCGAATCCCGCGTATTCATTGATCAGGATGCTGATGAACCAAGGGGGCTAGGAAGGTTGCACTTACCGCAAATAGTTGGTTCTCATCAGCAGGCTGATTATCGTTGGGCAGGATATGGGTATTCGCCCATGTCAGCAGTCATCACACTAGGAACACCATGAGCGAATTCTTGCGCCAGCGCTGGGGACAGATCCTGTTCTCCAGCTGGCAACACATGAGCCTCGTGGTGCAGTGCCTCGTGCTCGCTACGGTCATCGCGATCGTTCTAGCCGCGCTGTGCTACCGAAGCCGTGCGCTGACCTCCGTGGCGAACAACGTCTCCGCGGTCGGCCTTACCATCCCGTCCTTCGCCCTGATCGGCCTCCTCATCGTGCCTCTGGGCTTCGGCGTGGTGCCGGCCGTGGTCGTCGTGACCTTCTTCGCCGTACTGCCGATTCTTCGCAACGCGGTGGTCGGTCTTGCGGGCGTCGACCAATCGACGATCGAGGCCGCTCGAGGCATCGGCATGGGCCGCGTCAAAACATTCTTCCGCGTCGAACTGCCCCTCGCCTGGCCGGTGATTCTGGCCGGAATGCGCGTCTCGGCGCAGATGACGATGGGCATTGCGGCGGTCGCCGCCTACGCGCTCGGCCCTGGACTCGGTGGTTACATCTTTTCGGGCCTCTCGCGGCTCGGAGGCGCGAATTCCCTCGAATCCGTCGTGACAGGCATCGTCGCCGTGATCATCCTCGCCCTCATACTCGACGTGGTCCTCATCCTCGTCGGCCGTCTGACCACTTCAAGGGGTATCCGTGTCTGAGAACACCCGAAACAACACCACCTCCTCCCACGCCGCGTCCCAGGGCGTCGGAACCGAGCAGACGACGTCGCCGGCCGACGAAACCCGGAACAACGCAACCCGCGGGGGAGAAGCGCGCCAGAAGGGCGCCTCGATCCTCATCGAGAACGTGACCAAACGCTACGGCGGCGGCAAGACACCCGCGGTCGACCAGCTGACCCTGGAAATTCCGGCCGGGCAGATCATCATGTTCGTCGGCCCCTCCGGGTGTGGCAAGACCACGACCCTCAAGATGATCAACCGTCTGATCGAACCCACGGAGGGCAGACTGATCCTCGGCGACGAGGACGTCACCAAGATCAACGGTGACAAGCTCCGTCGAAAGATCGGTTACGTGATCCAGGCAGGGGGTCTTCTGCCGCACATGACCGTCGCGAGCAACATCGGCCTCGTCCCGAAGATGCTCGGGTGGGACAAGAAGCGCATCGCAGAGCGCGTGGACGAGTTGCTGGACCTGGTCTCCCTGGACGCGGACACGTATCGCAACCGGTACCCGCGGGAGCTCTCGGGCGGCCAGCAGCAGCGTATCGGCGTCGCCCGCGCCCTCGCGGCGGACCCGCCCGTTCTCCTGATGGACGAACCATTCGGCGCCGTCGACCCGATTACCCGGCAGCGGCTCCAGGACGAGCTCATCAACATCCAGAGCGAACTTCACAAGACCATCGTGTGCGTGACCCACGATTTCGACGAGGCCGTCAAACTCGGCGACTGGATCGCGGTCTTCGACGAAGGGGCCCGGATCGTCCAGTACGACACCCCTGAGCGGATCCTCGCGAATCCCGCGAACGAGTTCGTGGAGAACTTCATCGGTTCCGGGGCCGGCCTGAAGCAACTGGGCCTGGCCCGCGTGGGCGACGTCGACCTGATTTCCGGCGTCCTCGGCCATCCTGGTCAGAGTGCCCGCGAGTTGGTCGGCCACATTGACAAGACGGGGTACAACTCGGCGGTCATCGTGGACGAACGCGAGCGTCCGATCCAATGGCTCTCCAAGGAACAGCTGACGCGGATGACCACGGTTCCCTCGCACCTCGACAAGGAGCTCCCCCTCGTGGGAACCAGGTCCACCCTGAACGATGCTCTCGACACGATGCTGGTCGCGAGCACCGGTGAGGCTGTGGTCGAGGGCGCGCGCGGGCGATACCGGGGCATCATCACCGTCGAAACGGTCATGACCGCCATCACCGAGCTGCGTCGTTACACCCCGGGGGACTACACGCCGGTCGGAAACAACACGGGCGAGATCCCGGTGACCGTCCAGCGCACGAACTCCGAGGCCTCCGACGAGGCGGAAGGAACCGCAGGCACCGAGTCCAAGGACTCCGATGCTCAGGTCGTGGAGGACACGACGTCCTCTGCCGACCCCTCGGGACGCGCCCCCGGTCGGGAGCCGTGGAACGAAAGCGGTGACCGTTCATGACCCAGTCAGCTCAGTCGGCGGATCTGGACACCGGACGCCGTCAATGGGGCGGACTCGTGATCCAGCCGATCGTCATCATTCTCGCCCTGGCGGCCATCGCGTGGTGGTTGACCAGCGCCAACCTGACCGATTCGGAAAAGGTTACGCTCGATCCCAAGAACCTTCTGCAACTGACCTGGCAGCACCTCCAGCTGACGGTGGTTGCGGCCGTGATCGTGCTGGTGCTCGCGATCCCGATCGGAGTTCTCCTGACCCGGAAACCCATGCGATGGCTGGGGAGCCCGTTCATGGCGATTGCGAACCTGGGGCAGGCGGCACCTCCGGTCGGCCTGATCGTGTTGTTCGCCTTCTGGCTCGGCTTCGGGTTCCAAGCCTCTGCTCTGGCCCTGATCCTGTACGCGTTCCTTCCGGTTCTGAAGAACACGATGGTGGGGCTCGACGCCGTTGACCCGAGGCTCGTGGAGTCCGCCCGCGGGATGGGCATGAGCAGCATGGCCGTTCTTCTCAAGGTCGAGCTGCCGCTGGCCGTTCCGGTCATGCTCGCAGGCATCCGCACGGCACTCGTGCTCCTTGTGGGCACGGCAACTCTCGCAACGTTCGTCGACGGCGGCGGTCTGGGCCTCCTGATCACCACGGGCGTCAACCTGTCCTTGAACAAGGTCCTCATCGCGGGATCACTGTTGGTGGCCCTCCTCGCGCTGAGCGTGGACTGGATTGCTCGCGTCGTCGAGCAGGTCGCTCGACCGAAGGGAATCTAGACATGTTTGGACAGAAGAAGATACGGTTCGCCGCCTTGGGCGCCGTCGGGGTGCTCGCGCTGGCCGGGTGCGGCCTGCAGCCGGCGACGTCGACCCTTCCCGACCTGGAGTCGGGGGCGATCAAGCCCATCGACGGCGCAGGAGACAAAAAGGTCACGGTGACCTCCAAGAACTTCACCGAACAATTGGTGCTCGGCAAGATCGCCGTGCTGACCGCAAAGGCGGCAGGCTTCGACGTGACCGATATGACCAACGTTCCGGGGTCCCAGCCCTCCCGCAACCTCATGGTCAGCGGCCAGGCACAGCTGGGCTGGGAGTACACCGGCACCGCCTGGCTGACCTATATGGGCAAGGACAAGGCCATCCCGGATGCCCAGGAGCAGTGGGAGGCAGTGAAGAAGGAAGACGCCAAGAACGACCTCACGTGGGGCAAGCCCGCCCCGCTGAACAACACGTACGCGTTCGCGGTTCGCCAGGACTTCAAGGACAAGTACGACGTCAAGACCCTGGAGGACATCGCCAAGGTTCCGCCCGAGGAACGGTCTTTCTGCGTGGAGTCGGAATTCAACTCCCGCAGCGACGGATTCAACCCGATGCTCGAAAAGTACGGGCTGAAGCGTGGGGCCCCGGATGGCGTTCCGGAAGACAAGGTATCGGTGATGGACACCGGGACGGTCTATGCGGCCACGGCCAAGGGCGACTGCAACTTCGGTGAGGTCTTCACGACCGACGGTCGTATCCCTGCGCTGAACCTGACGGTCCTCGAGGACAACAGGGAATTCTTCCCGAAGTACAACGGTTCACCGGTCTTCAACTCCGACCTGGTCAAGGAGTACCCCGAGCTCCAGGACCGTTTCGAGGAGGTCTCCAAGCTCCTGGACGACAAGACGATGCAGGACCTGAATTATCGGGTCGACGTCGAGGGCGAGGATCCTGGGGACGTGGCCTTCGACTGGATGGCGGACAAGGGCCTGGTCAAGAAGAAGTAGGCCGCACAGGCCCGAAGTCCGCACGCCCAGGGACCGCGATGTGGTTTCGGGCGGGGGACACGAAAGGCGCCCTGATCGGATGAGACCGGTTGGGGCGCCTTTGCCGTGCCGGAGGGAAGAGCGTCAGGCGAATCCGGTGCGCCGTGATTAAAGCCCCCGGAGGCAGATGCCCGTCTCAGATCCCGTAGCGACGTCTGACAAATTCGTTGTAGAGCATCCCGTACACCAGGGGAGAGGTCTTGAGCAGGAGCCCCGCCAGCGCGTAATCGGGGCGTGCCCTGAGGCAGCGAAGAAGAAGGGAGAATCTCATGGCGCTCTGGCACTCGCGAATGTGGTGGCCCACGTCCGGAGGAGTAAGTCTGAGGGCGGCCTGGGCGGAGTTCAGGAAAGTGAGAATCCATGCTGCCGCCAGGGCATTCTTTGCCGACGGCGACCCTTCATGGGCCCGGGTGGTCTCCTTGAGGAATTCCATAAAACGGTAACTTTCAGGAATCGGTGGAACCGACCCCCAAGTAATGGATTGCGGATTCACCGAATACAAATGGAGTGAGTCCTCGATGCATACGACTTCTCGAGCGCGCTCGTACGCCGCGATCGAGAATCCGGCGTCCTCGACCCGATTCAACAGGGGAAACTCCAACCCTCGAATTGTCGAGGAGCGAAACAGCTTGTCCCACGCATAGGGCGTCATTTCGTCCTTCATCAGGAGAGTCATGGCCTGGTTCCCCGTATAGCGGCCGGGTCTGCCCCGAGACCGGTACCGATGCGTTCCGTCCGGGTACAACACGTCATGGCTGCATACGACGACGTCCGTGGCCGGTCCCGCGGCAGCAAGCATCTTCTCGAGGAACTCGGGATGAAAAACATCGTCCGAATCCAGGAACGCCACCCAGTCCGAACTCACGCTCCTCAGACCGCGATTACGTGATCCCGCCAATCCCAGATTGTGCTCATTGACCACATAACGAACGCGAGAATCATTCGTTTCCGCCAGGTGCTGGCGAATGACACGATCTGCGTCGTCCGGTGATGAGTCATTGACGATGACGAGTTCAAAATTTGTGTGCGTTTGATGGAGAATGCTGTCGATCGATCGAACTACCGTTCGCGCGGTGTTGTAGACAGGCAGAATGACGGCAACTGAAGGGCTGTTCATGAAACCTGATTCCTTGATGCGTGGTTCCATCGGGATAACAGCCACAATGATATCACGAGTTGTTGAGACGCCTCATAATCTCCACAAGGCCCGCCCGGCCCTCGCTCTGCTCATGCCACCCGGTGCGGATCAGGGCCTTGCTGACGGCCTGCGGGGAGATGCCCAATGCCTCTCCGACGGCACGGTGCTGTCCACGCACGCCGGGAACCAGAAGATCCACGACGCGCCATTCGGCCTCGGTCCTCGTGCCGACCAGGCGAGCCAGCAGCCTCGCCAGGGCCGTGGCCGCATCGGCGAGGGCGGGATCGGGGGCCTCGACGAAGACATTGCGGAACGCGGCCCGACCGGCGGAGGGGGCAGCAGCGCACCGCTGAACCGCCGCCCGCGCATAAGCGCTCGCGTACCCGGAGTCGTCGGGGCCGCCGGAGGAAATCCCGACTCCCACGGACACGCCGGGGGAGCGGAGAGCCTCGAGGGCGACGTCGATCGCAGGTCCGGGCTCCGTGAACACGGCGCTCAACCGGCCCGATGACGGCGACCCAAGTTCGGTGCCTTCGGTCAGCGCCGGGAGCGACCGCAGGCGCTTGCCCAGGCCGGGCGCGTCCGTGGCTTCGATGATGATGGCATACATGTTCCGCTATTATGCCTGGCTCGGGTCAGCCGGCGGAGCTGCGCAGCACATCGCGCAGCGCATCAAAGTGCGATGTCAGCAGAACCGCGGCACGTTCCTTCTCCCCGTGCCTGACGGCCTCGAGGACCTCCCGGTGTGCCCGGGCATTCTGTTTGGCCATCGGGATCGATTGGCCGACCTGTTCACGGATCCGGCCATAGACGGACCAGAAAACCTCGAGCAGATTGGCCAAGAGGTCGTTGTCCAAGGGCGCGAAGAGCAATCTGTGGAATTCGTGGTCGTGCTCGGCGTTCAGGGCGCCGTCTTCCGCGGACTCCTCCATGCCTCGGATGCACGCTTCGAGGGCCATGTGGTCCTTCGAGGTCATGGCGTCCATGGCCGAGCCGATCAGGGCCGATTCCAGGGCCTGGCGGACCTCGACCACTTCCAGGGCCTCGTCACCCCGACCCTGCAGGGACATGCGGGCATGGAACTCGAGCCCCATCGCCAGGGCCTCGAGGTTCTTGCGGCCCACGAACATCCCGTATCCGTGGCGGACCTCCACAATGCCCATCGATTGAAGGACCTTGAGGGCTTCACGCACCGTATTGCGGCCGACGCCGAGCTCCTCGACCAGTTCGAACTCCGTGGGCATGGGATCCCCAGGAGCCAATCCTCGGTCCAGGATGAACTCCATGATGTCCTGCTGGAGCGCGCGCATGCGATCAGCGGCGCCCACTCTGCGTTTGGGCATCGGTTCCTTCTCCGGCATGCGATTCCCCTCGTCGATGATTCACACTTGTGGATCCTATCGTGTTGGCTGCGCCGTCCAACCCCGGCGCCGGCTCGCTTCTTCGACGTGATGTTGACAACATCGTGCAATAGCTATAAATTCGCACTTTAGCTAGGACATCCTACATCCCATCTCCCGGAGGTCCCGATGAACCCAGAGCCTTCGATGACGAAGTCTCAGACCGCGCACGGTGTGTCACGGCGCGGCTTTATCACGGCCGTAGGCGGCCTCGGTGCGGCGCTCGCGTTCTCGGCCAGCCTCTCCGCCTGCGCGGGGGAGTCCGCTCCGCAGAAGAAACGCATTGAGGCCGGTATCTCTTACACGCTTTCCGGCGGATTCGACCCCATGATTACGACCAGCGCCACCGCGATGGCGGTCAACCTGCACGTTTTCGAAGGGCTCGTGGACCTCCACCCGGCGACGCGTGAACCGTATCTCGCTCTGGCCTCGGAGATGCCGAAGCAAATCGACGAGACCACGTACGAGGTCCCACTGCGCTCCGGGGCCAAGTTCCACGATGGTTCTCCCGTCACCGTCCAGGACGTGGTGTACTCGTTCACCAGGATTCTGGACCCGAAGAATTCCTCGACCCTCATGCAATTCCTCGGATTCATCGAGGCCGTCGAGCCCCAAGGCGAGGACGTCGTGTTGTTCCGCCTCAAGAGTCCTTTCCCGCAGTTTGCCGAGCGCATCTCGTGCGTCAAGATCGTGCCGAAGGCCGCGGTCGAGAAGGACCCCAAGGGCTTCGATGCCCATCCGGTCGGGTCGGGACCGTATTCGTTCGTCCGGGCGCTCAAGGACAACCGCATCGAATTCAAGGCCTTCGAGGACTACGGCGGGAAGTACAAGCCCACCGTGGACGAAATGACCTGGTTCCTGCTCTCCGACTCCGCGGCCCGGGTCACCGCTCAGGACTCTGATCGCGTCCAGGCGATCGAGGACGTCCCGTACCTGGATACCGAATGGCTCAAGGAACGCTCCGAACTCAAACAGGTTCCTTCTTTCGGGCTGCTGTTCCTGATGTTCAACCTCCAGAAGCCGCCGTTCGACGACGTCCGGGTGCGCAAAGCCCTGCACTATGGCCTCGACACCGAGCAGGTCATTCAGCGGGGGCTCCTGGGAAACGCCAGCGCGGCGACGTCGTACGTGCACCGTGAGCACCCCGATTACGTCAGGGCCTCCACCGTGTACGACTACGATCCGGACAAGGCGGCGGCCCTCCTGAGGGAGGCCGGGGCGGACTCGCTCGAGTTCACGGTCCACACCACGGACACCTCCTGGGTCAAGGACGTCATGCCGGTGGTTCTCGAGTCGTGGAACACGATTCCCGGGGTCACGGCCAGCATGAAAGCACTCCAGTCCGGTGCCCTCTACTCCCAGTACGTGGATGCCGGGAAGTACGACGTCTGTGTGGCTCCGGGCGACCCCTCCGTCTTCGGCAACGACATGGATCTGCTGCTCTCGTGGTGGTTCCGCGGCAAGACGTGGGCGGACAAGAGGTATCACTGGGCGGGAACGCCGGAGCACGACCAGACCCTCAGCCTCATGGACCAGGCGGTCAGAACGACCGATCACGGGAAGGCGCAGCGCCTGTGGGGCCAAGCGATCGACATCATCGCCGACCAGGTTCCCCTCTACCCGATCTTCCATCGCAAGCTGCCGACGGCGTGGCACGGCTCCGAGCTCAAGGGCTTCCAGCCGTTGCCGACCACGGGCCTGTCCTTCCTCGGCGTCGACCGGAACTGACCCAGCCACCTTCTCCCGCACACGATCCAAGGAGGATTTCTCGTGGGGAACATACTCAGACTCCTCGGGCGTCGGCTCGTCGCCCTGCCCTTCATGATCCTGGGCATCACGCTGCTCGTTTTCATCGTGTTGCACTTCTCCCCGGGGGACCAGGCGACCGCTGCTCTCGGCGAAGGCGCCAGCTCCGACGCCAAGGAAGCATACCGGGCAGCCCATGGTCTCAACGATCCATTGGTCGTTCAGTACTTGTCGTTCCTGGGGCGCCTGGTACGGCTCGACTTCGGCGTCACGACGCCGCCCGAATCCCCGATCTCCACCATGATCGCCGGAGCCTTCCCCGTGACCCTGCAATTGACCTTCTGGGGAGTGGTCATCGCGGCCATCGTGTCGCTGGTGCTCGGCGTCGTCGCCGCCCTTTGGCGAGACCGGTGGCCCGACCAGGTGATCCGTGTCTTCTCGATCGCGGCCGTCGCGACTCCTTCCTTCTGGCTCGGCATCTTGTTGATTCAATGGTTCGCCGTCGGGTGGCGGATTCTTCCTTCGGGCGGCTACACCTCCATCTTCGATGACCCCGGCAAGTACGCGACGTCGATGCTGATGCCTTCCGTCGCGCTCGCCATCCCTGTGTGCGCCTCCCTCATTCGCGTGGTCCGGACCTCCATGGTCGAAGAACTCGACAGAGACTATGTCCGCACCGCGATCGGCAACGGCGTCCCTCGAGGCGAAGTCCTGAGGAAGAACGTTCTGCGCAACGCGCTCGTGACGCCCGTGACCGTGCTCGGTCTGCGCATCGGCTACTTGCTCGGCGGCGCCGTGGTGATCGAGATGATCTTCTCGATGCCGGGCATGGGTCAGCTGATCCTCAATGGGATCACGAATCAGGACATCAACCTGGTCCAAGGGGTCGTGGTGACGATCGCCGTGACCTTCGTGGCGGTCAACATCATCGTCGATCTCCTCTACCTGCTCATCAACCCCCGCATTAGGACGGTGTGGCCATGAGATTCAAGCTCGCCGACCGGCTGTCCCGGCCCGGAATCCGTTTCCGGACCATGCCCTGGGGATCCAAGCTGTCCATGGCATTCCTGGTCATCATCGCTCTCGCGGCGATCCTTGCCCCGGTGCTTGCACCCCACGACCCGCTGGCCACAGGCTCAGGAGTGCCGCAGCCACCGAGCGGGGATCACCTGTTCGGCACCGACCGGCTCAACAGGGACATCTTCTCCCGTCTGTTGTACGGGGCGCGCAGCTCCCTGGTCATCGGCCTGGGGTCCGTGGCCCTGGCCCTGGTGCTCGGCGGCATCCTCGGTGCGATCGCCGCGACCGGGCGCAGGTGGGTCAACGAGGGAGTCATGCGGGTCATGGACGTGATCATGGCGTTCCCGGGCATCGCCCTCGCCGCGGTTCTGTTGTCCACGATGGGCAATACGATCCCCGTGATCATCCTTTCGATCGCGATCATCTACACCCCGCAGCTTGCTCGCGTGGTGCGAGCCAATATCCTCACCCAATGGAACGAGGACTACGTTCGCGCCGAACGCATTGTCGGTGCCTCGAAGAGCTTCATCCTACTCAAGCACGTGGTGCGCAACAGTGCGGCCCCGGTGCTGGTCTTCGCCACGGTCATGGTTGCCGACGCGATCATTTTCGAGGCGTCCCTCTCGTTCCTGGGTGCAGGGATCCAGGATCCCGACCCGAGCTGGGGCAACGTCATCTCCTACGGGCGCAACGTGGTTCTCTCGGGCGCTTGGTGGGCGACCACATTCGCCGGTATCACCATCCTTCTGACCGTCCTGGCGTTGAATGTCCTGTCCGAAGGCATGACCGATGCGATGGCCAACCCTCGTTTGCGCTCGCACGCGGCGGGCGCTGAGCCCGATGAGCGCCGGAGGGAGAACCCGCAACCGACCACGGAAGCGATCTTCGCCTCGGATTCCGAGCAGGATATTCCGACGTCGAACATCCAGACTGTTGGTCCGCGGGGCAAATCCGTCCTGGACTCCCAGCTCGCCGCTCTCGCCGCGGCCGAGGCCCGCCGCACGGACCGGTTTGCTCCCGACCCGGACGCCGCGCCGTTGCTCGAGGTCAAGAATCTGTCGATCTCCTTCCCGGACAGGTATGGGGACACGAAGGTCGTGCGCGACCTGAGTTTCTCCGTTGCCCCGGGAGAAACCATGGGGCTGGTCGGCGAGTCCGGATCCGGAAAGTCGATCACCTCCCTGGCCATCATGGGCCTCCAGGCGCCCAACGCGGTGGTGACCGGGTCGATCGACTTCGGCGGCAAGGAGCTCGTCCCCTCGGCTGCCGGGCAGCAGGCCCTGGACCGGACCTTCGCCGGACTCAGGGGCCAACAGATCGCGATGATTTATCAGGACGCCCTGTCCTCGTTGAATCCGTCGATGCTCATCAAGGACCAAATGGAGCAGCTGACCAAGCGCGGTGGGCGTATGAGTCCCGCAGAGCTGCTGGAGCTCGTCCAGCTCGACCCGGACCGAACCCTCAAGAGCTATCCCCATGAGCTCTCCGGTGGGCAGCGCCAGCGTGTTCTGATAGCGATGGCCCTGTCTCGATCGCCCAAGCTGGTGGTCGCCGACGAACCCACAACGGCGCTTGACGTCACCGTCCAGCGGCAGGTCATCGATCTCCTGCTCGACCTGCAGAAACAGTTGGGTTTCGCGATGATTTTCGTGAGCCACGACCTCGCCCTGGTGGGGTCACTGGCCCATCGGGTCACCGTCATGTACGCGGGCCAGGTGGTCGAGAGCGGGAGCACCTCGGAAGTCCTGTCCGACCCGCGGCACGAGTACACGCAGGGGCTCCTGGGGTCGGTGCTGTCCATCGAGTCCTCGACAGAGCGGCTCTACCAGATCCCGGGAACCGTTCCGAGCCCTGGGGATTTTGCCCCCGGAGATCGTTTTGCCCCCAGATCCCAGCGCCACGATGCCAATCCCTTGGCGCCGTTGCGCATGGAGCAGGTCGGCGACTCCGATCACTACTGGGCAACCAACGAACCGGCCTCCGGAACGGCCACGGTCAACATCATTCAAGGAGCTGACTCATGAGCGCCACGGAATCCCGGACCGCAGAGTCCGTCCTCTCCCTGGAGAACCTCGAAGTCCACTTCACCAGTCGAACCGGTTCACTGTTCCGGCGAAAGGTGGTCAAAGCGGTGGACGGGATCTCCCTCGAGGTCCAGAGCGGTCGCACGGTCGGCATCGTTGGTGAGTCCGGTTCCGGGAAGACGACGCTCGCGAACGTCCTCGTCGGTCTTCAGGAGCCCACCGGCGGACGGTTGTTGCATCGGGGCAAGCCGGTGGGCACCGGCAAGGCGGACCGGAAGGCCTTCGGCAAGGCGGTGACGATGGTGTTCCAGAACGCCTCGACCGCGCTGAACCCTCGCATGACCACTCACGACATCATCAGGGACCCCATGGACGTGCACGGAATGGGCAGCGTACCGGGCCGGTCGGATCGGGTCTACGAACTGCTGGACATGGTGGGGCTGCCTACATCGGCCGCCGAAGCGGTTCCGGCCCAGCTCTCCGGAGGCCAGCGCCAGCGCGTCGCCATCGCCCGAGCGCTCGCCCTGGATCCCGAGGTCATCGTCGCCGACGAGCCGACGAGCGCTTTGGACGTCTCCGTGCGAGCCCAGGTCCTCAACCTCTTGATCGATCTGAAAAAGGAACTCGGCATCGGGATGGTCTTCATCTCGCATGACATCCAGACCGTGCGACATATCTCCGATGACCTCCTGGTCATGACCCAGGGGCGAGCCATCGAGCAGGGGCTGGCGCAGGACGTGCTGGGCAATCCTTCGTCCGAATACACAGTGAATTTGCTGAAGGCCGCTCCGTCGTTTCTCGACTGAGGGCGAAGCCGGCACGGCGACAGGCCGGGGCGCTCGAGCGCAAGGAGACAACCGCCCGTTCGAAGAATTCTTCGAACGGGCGCTTGTGCGGCGTCAGCCTTCCAGGGGGCTCACCTTACGACGGGATAGTCGGCGATCCACGGATGGCCTCATGATGTTCGTTCGTTGAGGAGTTTTCGGCTCGTCAATGAGGCATGAAGTGATGAAGTGAAAGGGCGACGACTCAGTCCGTGGTTGCGATGATTTCGTCGTTTCCGTCCTCAGGCCGGACGCTTTCAGCTGATACGGCGGTCTGAGCCCTACGAGGCAGATTCAGCCAGATGGACAGGATGACGAGGAGAGCGAACCCGACGGAGAGAACCGCCAGTGCGGTGCCCAGGGAGAACTTGTCGGCGAGGCTCGCACCAAGAATCGGGCCGACTGCGCCGCCCAGGGCGCCCACGTTGTAGGTGAACCCCAAGCCGGCCGCTCGCTTTTCGACCGGGAAGTAGCTGGAAACCCACTTGGGCAGAAGGCCGGAGACACCCTGTCCGAACATCTGGGTGAAGAAGAGCAGAATCCCGACCAGGACCACGTACTCGCCATTCTGCAGGAACAGAGGGAACACAAGGATCTGGGAGATGGTCAGGCTGATGGCGTACCAGCGGCGCATGCCGACGGCGTCCCCCGCGAAACCGGCCACGATATAGCCGAGGGCATTGCCCAAGCCCGCGATGGTGACGATGTTGGCCACCACGTTGGGATCCATGCCGACCCCCTTGAGGTACGTCGGCAACAGGCCCTGAATCGGCCAGGTGTACATGAAGCTCGCGAAGACTGTCACCACGATGGCGATACCGGTGGCCCAACGCATCTTGTCGAATTGCACGATGAAGGCGATGAATACCGCGGCCGACACCACGGCCAGAAGGACCACAGCGTACCGGGGGAGGCCGAATCCGGCGAAGATGAACAGGAGCGACACCGCAGCCACCACGGTGCCCATGAGGTTGAGGATTTTCTTCGGGCCGCCGAACAGGGTCGTGAGCATGTCCGCTTCCTGGGCCGGTCCCGTCTTCTTGGATTCCTCCCAATCCTTGGCTTCGGGAAGCGAGCGGCGCATGTAGATCGCGACGACGATAGGAACGATGCCCGTCAGGTACAGGGCTCGCCAGCCCCACCCATGCCCGAATTGCTCGGCCCACGGGACGAGGTATTTGTCGACCTGGGCCGCAAGAACCACGCCGAAGGCATATCCGGACAGTAGGAAGCCGGAGGCCTTGTTGCGCATGTGCCTGGGCCAGGACTCGATGACGTATGCGGCCGAGGCGGAGTACTCGCCCGCCATGGCAAACCCGATGATGAGGCGGAAGACGAAGAGGAACCAATAGTTCGGCGCGAAAGCCATGCCGATGGAAGCCACAGCGAACATGAGGATCGAGACGACCATCGCGGGACGCCTGCCGAACTTGTCGCCGACTGCGCCCAGGACGAGGCCGCCGAGCCAGCGGGTAATGAAGGCCGCTGATACCAAAGAGGCGCCCTGAACGAGGGTGAGGTCGAAGGTCTCGATCATCGCCGGAAGGGCGAAAGAGATGAGCACGAAATCGTACCCGTCGAGGAGAACGCCAAGCCAGGCTGCGAAGAACGATTTTCCGTCCTGTGAATCGAGGTGCTGCCACCAGCGCTTCCCGGTACTGGGGGAGGTACGAGATGAAGTATGAGGAGAACTCATGACCACGAGATCCTTGCTCTGAAGGCCGGCATTCGGCCGCGGGTGAGATGTCAGTCATAGGTAGGACGTCCTACGCGGAAATTAGCAGGTTGAGTGATCCAGGTCAACGTCCCTCCCGCGCCCAGAGAATTCGATTCCTGACCAGGCTCGATCGAGGTGTTAGAGTGCAGTCATAGGATGTCCTATGTGTCGAGGGGCACCTTGTGGATAGCTTCTTCAACGGAGGAATTGTCATGAAAGCATCGCTGCATGCCAGCGGGGTTCTTGTGGACGAAGTCGGTTCCTGCGCCGACATCAATCGTGCGACGGCTCAGCGGCTGGATGTGCTGCAGGGGCTCCGCGAGGGAACGATTCTGCTGAAGTTTGCGACTCTCGTCGACGGCACGTTGCTGTCGGCGCGGGCCGCCGACGAGAGTGCGGAGTGGGAGCTGGCGATCGAACGGAATCGTCTGGTCCGGCGCGTCACCGTTGACGGCGGGATTTCCTCATTCCTCGATGCCGAAGATGCCGACCGGCTCAATGACGGGCGGGATCACGACGTCGCGGTCGTGGTCGGGCCTCGCGGGACGTCCATCTTCCTGGACGGGTACGAGCTCTTTACCGCCACTGATGTCAGCTTCTTCGAGGCGTTGGGTGAGCTCGGAGCTCTTGAGGTGGGTCGGGAAGGGGTTCCGGAGGTTTCCCACCTGACTATCAGGTCTGACGTCCTGACCCCGCGCGGAGTCTTGGCGCACACCGAAGAAACGCGGCCCCTGGTTGAGTTTGCCGCAGAGAGACTCGCGGACCGTGATGCCCGACGCTGCGCCGAACTTTCCGTGGGCTCTCTGCGGGCACGTTTCCGTGTGAGAGGGCGCCACCAAGGCGGAGTCATCCTTCAGGGCGGTTTGGCGAAGCAGGATCCGGGACAGCATGCGGTGACCCTACGGATCGATTCCGGGGACCTGCGTTACAGCGTCACGGCTGGTGGTCGAACATTGGTGGATGTGGTGGCCCCAGGCAACTGGGACGACGGAGGGTGGCACGACATCGTCGTGACCTCCGGATATGGAGCAACCATCATCTACGTGGACGGTTTCCAGGTTGGTCGTGCTCCGGGGGTAGCCTTTTTCCGCGACGTCGCGGACGTCGACGTCGTCACGGTGGGGATGGACATCGACGGTTCTCGACTCTTCGGGGAGGCCTCGACTGCGATGGTCTTCGACCAAATCCTCTCCGATGCGCAGGTCAAGCGTCTGTCGATGGTGGACCCCCTGGACACGAACGCTCTCTTCGACACAGGAATGCTCGGTTCCGTCAGTTACAGGATTCCTTCTCTCCTGCGGACGCAAAGCGGTGTTCTCATCGCCGGAGCGGACCAGCGGACGGCCATCGCCAATGACAGCCCGAACCACATCAACTTCGTGATCCGCAGAAGCCTGGACGACGGCGCGACGTGGGAGGATCTTCAAACCGTCATTTCTTCGCCGGGCGAAGGGCCGAAAGGCGCATCGGTCATCGATTCTCTGCTGGTCGAGGACAGGTCGACCGGCAGGATCGTCGTCTTGATCGACCATTTCCCCGGCGGCGTCGGACAACCGAATTCCGCGCTCGGCACGGGTTTCAACGATGCCGGTCGTCTGCTCCTCACGGATGACGACGGAGACGAACACGAGCTCCAGGAAGACGGACAGGTCCTTCGTGGCGACGGAACCCCCACAGAGTACCGGGTCGAGACGGACGGGACGGTTCTGCTCAGTGGCGAGAAGCAGGGAAATATCTGGGACTCTACGAGCCATCCGCCTCTGCGCCCGCTTCTCAGCTGCTACCTCTGGATGGTCACGAGCGACGACGACGGCGAGACATGGAGCGACCCGGTGGATATCACGCCGCAGGTCAAGCAGCCGTGGATGCGTTTCCTGGGAACGTCCCCCGGGTCCGGAATCCAGATCGAGAAGGGGCCGTATGCCGGCCGACTTGTCATGCCCGTCTACTACAACAGGGAAGAGAACATTACATTCTCTGTCGCGGTCGTGTATTCCGACGATGGCGGAACGACCTGGTGCCTGGGCGGGTCCCCGAACGACGAACGGGAGATCGACGGACAAACGGTCCACTCCCGGACGCTGAGCTACGACGCCGCATCTCTCCACGAATCGACCGTATTCGAGGCGGAGAACGGTGAACTCGTACTGCTCATGCGCAATCAGAACAGCAGCGGCAGGGTGGCCCGGTCCCGGAGCTCGGACGGTGGCCAGACGTGGGGCCCCGTCGATTTTGATCCCCAGTTGACCGAGATTTTCAGCCAGCCCAACGCGGTCGCCCTCAGCACCGAACGGGGGAGAGGCGTCGTCTTCGCGAACGCCTCTCAGCTGTTGCCGTTTCGCGGCTGCGGGGTACTGCGGCTTTCCTACGACGACGGTCGAACTTGGCCGCACAACAAAGTGTTCAACCCTCGCCACTACGTCTATCAGTCCATGGCTCAGTTGAGCGACGGATCGATCGGACTGTTGTGGGAGAGGGAATGGCATGGCATCTACTTCACCCGCATCCCATTGTCGTGGCTCGAAGAGTCGCGGCAATCCCTGACCTCGCTCTGACAAGAAGAGCCTGACCCCCTAAAAAGGAGAAGATATGAGCAATCCTCGATTCCGCGGCGTCATCCCGCCCGTCGTCACCCCCCGATCCAGCGACGGCGAGATTGACCGCAACGGCCTCGAACGGGTCGTCCGTCACCTGATCGACGGAGGAGTGCATGGCCTGTTCATGCTCGGGTCCTCCGCCGAGACGCCCTATATGAGCGATGACGAACGGAGCACCGTCGTCGAACTGACCGCCGAGATCGTGAACGGGTCGGTGCCCGTGATCGTGGGCGCCAATGACCAGACCGGTGTGCGGGTCGCGGAAGAAGCACGGAGAATGACCCGGCTCGGTGCGGACGCCGTTGTCGCCTCCAGTCCGTACTACGTGATCACGAACCAGAACGAGATCCTCGATCACTTCCGCATGGTGCGGGATGCCGTGGATGTCCCCGTCTTCGCCTACAACGTTCCCGTTCGCACCCATATCCCCTTGGGCGCGGACCTGCTGGCCCAGCTGGCTCACGAGGGTACGATCGTCGGAGTCAAGGACTCCTCCAACGACGACGTCGCCTTCCGGCAGCTCGCGCTCGCCACGCGCGACGTCGCGGGGTTCTCCCTGTTCACGGGCCACGAGGTCGTGTGCGACGGAGCCATGCTCTCCGGGGCGGACGGCATTGTGCCCGGGCTGGGCAACGTGGATCCTTCCGGCTACGTTCGTCTGTACGAGGCGGCGGCATCCGGCGATTGGGAAGCCGCACGTCGTGAACAGAACCGTCTGGTCGATCTGTTCACGATCGTCGGGTGCGTGGACTCGAATCGCGTCTCCGGCGGTGCCGCAGGGCTGGGCGCGTTCAAGACCGCGCTGGTCGAACTGGGCGTAATCTCGTCGAATACAATGTCCAAGCCGATGGCGGCGCTCAACGAGAACGAGGCCGCCTCGATTCGTACGATCTTGGAAAGGACCGGACTCCTATGACCCATGCCGCGGTCGCCCTCGACCTGGGTGGAACGAAAACGGCGGGAGCGCTCATCACCGCCACGGGAGAGATCCTGGGGCAGGCCGCCGAACCCACGCCGGCCCAACGCGGGGCGTCCGCGGTCATGGCCACCGCGGCTTCGGTGTCCAGGACACTGCTTGACGAGGCCAGGGAACGCGGGATTGAGGTCCGTCCCGTCCTGGGCATCGGGTCGGCCGGCGTCGTCGACCCGCACACCGGCGACGTCGTCTCGGCAACGCCCAACATCCGCGACTGGACCGGGACCGCACTGTCACGCGACCTGGCCGCGTTGTTGGAGGACGTTCCCGGTCGGCCCATCACGACCGTCCGGCCGGTCAATGACGTCCACGCACATGCGTTGGGCGAGGCGCTGTACAGAAAGAACCACGGCATGACGGCGGGAGGGACGATGTTCCTGGTCGCCTTCGGGACCGGTGTGGGAGGTGCCATGCTGATCGACGGCAAACCACAGGTCGGCAGGCATTTCGTCGCCGGTCACGTGGGAATGACGCCGATGCCTCACCACCCGGACGCCGAGCTCTTCGCGGCCGGGTCGGAGACGCCTCAGCACATGATCCTCGAAAACGCGTGCGGCGGCGTCTCGTTCGCGGAGGCCTATCGCAGCGCCGGCGGACAAGCCGAACTCAGCACTGCCCGCGAAGTGTTCGCACGGGCCGATGAAGACGCTTCTGCAAGCCGCGTCGTCAGGGTTTCGGCGGAAATCGCAGGGGCATTCCTCGGTGGGATCGTCAATATGATCGACCCGGACGAGCTCGTGCTCTCCGGCGGCCTGGCAGCTTCGGGACCTTCGTGGTGGGAGCCCATGATCGAGACCTTCTCGAAGGTCCGACTGCCCGGGATCACCACGCGCCCCGTGGCCGCCTCGTCCGGGGATATGGCGGCGCTCCTGGGTGCGGCTTCGCTCGCTTGGTCGGACCGTAACCCCGCAGCCCCCACGGACTGAGACGCGCCCTCCGGGCGGAAAGGAAGCCATGCTCCTCACCAACGAACAGCTGAACGGCCTGCGGGGGCGACTCGTCGTCTCGGCCCAGGCATACCCTGGTGAACCCATGCGGGACCCTCGGACCATGGCCCAGGTCGCCCAATCGGCCGTGCTCGGTGGGGCGGGGGCCGTCAGGGTCCAGGGTCTCGCCGACATCCAGCACGCGAGGTCGGCCGTGGAGGTGCCCGTCATTGGTTTGTTCAAGGACGGTCGCGAAGGGGTCTTCATCACCCCGACCCTCCATCACGCCCTCGCTGTCGCCCAGGCGGGTGCCCACATCGTGGCCCTGGACGCGACCCGGCGGGAACGCCCCGATGGTCGCAGTCTGACTGAAACGATCGCCGTGATCCACGAAAAGACCGGGGCAAGGGTCATGGCCGATTGCGGCTCTCTCGACGACGCACTGGCCGCGGTCGACTCCGGTGCGGACGTTCTCGGAACGACCCTCGCGGGGTACACGGGGGAACGCCCCAAGACCGATGGCCCGGACCTGGAACTCATCGAACAGATCGCGGCGCAGGGCACCGGCCGGATGCTCATTGCCGAAGGGCGGATCCACACCCCGGCCCAGGCCGCGTCGGCCCTGTCCGCGGGAGCCGACTCCGTGGTGGTGGGGACCGCGATCACGCACCCGACCAGCATCACCTCTTGGTTCGTCGACGCCCTGCCCGCCATGGACTGAACCCGTCCGGGCGGGATATGGCG
>JAKDJD010000022.1 GCA_030454085.1 Kocuria sp. | reverse complement strand
CCACCTCCCCCCGGAACCCCTGCCCCCCGGTCCTTGGGGGCCCGGGCGGCCCGGGCACACCCCCGGCCCCGCGGGGCCGTTTCTGTATCCTCAACCCGCCCGCCGTCGCCGGGGGAGGGGACGAGTCCGGCAACCTGGCGGCATAGACCCGTAACCTACCGTTTGACGACGGACCGCAGCCGCTTCACCGTGGCCGAGACGGAGTTCTTGATCGCGGGCAGACCGGTGTCCCGAGCCGAATAGGCCCATCGATAGGCCTTGTAGGGGAGGGCGCGGACGGGGAGATCCCAAGTTCCGGGGAGCGTGACCGGGTACCCGCCGAAGGACTTCTTGAACCCGGTGAAACCTGCCCACGGGTGATTCGGTTCGCCTTCGGGAGCGATCCCGAACATGTCGAATCTCTTCAACCCCTTGGCCTTGGCGTCCAGCATCATCGTGGACACGAGAGGATTGTTGGCGCTGAGCCGGCGATGTTCGAAGGACATGGAGGCGTGCGCGTAGGTCCTGGTGTCCTTCGAGTCGTACACCAGGGCGGCGCCGATCGCTTCGCCGTCGACCCGGGCAAGGTAGAGGGAGGCCGCGCCCAGGGGCATGAGAGAGCGGGCCGCCTGAGTCAGGTAGTCGTCCTTCTGACGATTGAAGCCGACCCGCTCTGCCGTCTTGTTCAGGTATTCCAGCAACACCGATACGTCCGCCGGATCGTGGGACTCCTCGAAGCTGACACCCTTCTTGTGGATGTTCCGGTGCAAATTCCTGTTCGTCGACTTCATCCCCTTGAGGATCGCGTCCTCGTCCTGGGTCAGGTCGACCATCCACGTGTGGCTGGGCTGGATCTGGCGGGGCGCGAAATGCAGGCCTCTCTCCTTGAGGTCCTCGGCCTGGTCCGCGCCCTCCGGGAACATCTCGTCCCGGGTGGGTTCGAGACGGACGAACAGGCACTTCTTGCTCGCGGCCAAGTCGCGGAGGTCCTCGAGGGCGCGCGTGAAACCTTCGGGGGAATCGGCGATCGGTCCGTACGGGCAGTACAGGTACCGCCCTGTGCGGCCTCCCTCCAGGGTGGCGAGGTAGGAGTACCCCTGGCCGTTCTTTTGGAAGACCTCGTGGCCGAGATCGCGCTGGAACGTTGCCCACGCGTCGGACTGCAGAATTGTGCTCATTCTTCCTATCTTAAGAGTCAGGGAACGGAGCAGGTGCCGTTCTCGGTCAGGTCGGCGGCCTGCTGGACGTCCAAGGAGCCGGAAGTGCCCGTGTCGCCGGTGGCCTGGGACTGGCCGCTCAGGCCAAGAACCTGGGCCATCACGAGCGGGTTGACCGAGGCGACGGGTGTCTTTCCGCCACCGGCCCCGTCCGCGGCCTGGGTGTCCGGGGTCTTGCCGTCCTTGGAGTCATGGATGACCTTGTCGACCGAGGAGCGGAACTCATCGTAATCGGGGTAGGTCGGGAAGTCCTCAGGGAAGTACGGCGGGGCCATGCCGTACTGGATGAGGTCGTGATCCTTCGCCTTGAGCCCCAGATCGACGAAGCTCGACAACTGGTTCTCGGGGATATCGGTTTCGATGATCTTCTGACCGGCATCCGAGATGTCCTGGAACCGGGTGAGGACCGTTTGTGGATCAAGCTGCTTGAGCATCGCGGACTGGACACACCTCTGGCGGGCCTCACGGTCGTAATCCGAGGCACCCTCACGGGACCGTCCGTACCAGAGCGCGTGGAACCCGTCCAGGTGCTGTTTGCCCGGTTCGATGTAGCCGTCGATCGGATTCTGTTCGCCCGTCATCTCGTCGTGGCCACCACCGATCGGAACGCGACCGCCCACGTTGATATCGATCCCACCCATGGCGTCGATCAGCTTGGAGAATCCGTCCATGTCCACCAGGACATACGACTGGATCGGCAGGCCAGTGATCCCTTCCGCGGCATCCTTCATGGCCTCGGCCCCGGCGTCCTTCGAGTCCGGGTACAGGTCCTTGTGGTCATTGGCGACATCGGGGTACAACGCGTTCAGGATGCACTCGTCGCCGCAGTTGTAACCGTCCGGGTAGACGTCCCACAGGGGCGAGTCCTTGGCGAACTGGGCGTTCTGCATATTGCGGGGCAGGGAAATCGTGACGGCCTGACCAGTCTTCGCGTCCACGCTGAAGACCGTCATGGAGTCGGGGCGGCGACCGACGCGATCGTCGCCTGCGTCGCCACCCATCAGAAGGAAGTTGTACCGCCCGTCGACGGGTTTCATCTTGGGCCCCTGAGCGAAGATACCGCTGACGGCTCCGCGTCCGACATTGACGAGGTAGGCCGAGTAGCCGACGCCGCCGGCCGTCAAGAACAGGAGCACCACGAAACCGATGATCACGGCCGGGCGCATTCCCTTGGCGAGAAGGACCGGTCTGATCAGTCGTAGCGTGTCGAAGAAGAGCAACGCCCAGAAGATCGCGAGGGCGATGAGCACGATCATCAGGACCAATGAAATGAATCGGCCGGTGACAAGCTCGATGACCCAGGCCCGATGGACCAGCCAGGTGAGCACCAGAAGAATGATCAGAGCCCACACGCACAGGGTGACCGTCAGGGCCACGCGTCCGACCTTCCGGTTTCCCGCGACGAGCTGAGCGGAACCTGGAATCACGGTGGTCAGAATCAGCAGCAGCCAGGCCCTTTTGGTGCGCGTGACCGATCCACCGGACCGGGGGTTGCGCAAAGGATCCGTCATGCGCGAGCCGCCGGCCCGTTCGTCAAGTCCGCGGGCTGCCTCGATGTCGTCCGAGGGGTCGTGGTTGCTTGGGGGAGTAGTCATGATCGACCCGATCTTACAGTCTGACCAGCGAAAACACGTGGCTTTGCCGGAGGAGTTGGGGGAAGTCTGAGCAGGCGCTCAGGTTAGGGAGCGTAGCCGGCCGGAGGATCGTCGTCGTAATCTTCCACGGCCTCGGGCGTGCGGTCCGATGCGGCGTGGCCATCCGGCCCGTCGTTGTCTTGTTTCCGGGACCGTACCTTCTTCGCGAGGGCGACGCCCTTGTCCTTCGCCGTCTGCCTGAGTCCTTCAGCGTATTCGGCCAATTGCCCGCGGAGTTCTTCCGCCTCCTTGGTGTCCCCGGCGCCGAGAATGCGCACGGCGAGAAGACCAGCATTCTTCGCGCCATTGATGGACACGGTCGCGACCGGGACGCCGGCAGGCATTTGTACGATCGAGAGCAGAGAATCCATGCCATCGAGGGTCTTGAGCTGGACAGGGACCCCGACCACGGGCAAGGACGTCACTGAAGCCAACATGCCCGGCAAATGGGCCGCGCCCCCGGCCCCGGCGATGAGGACACGGATGCCGCGCTCTTCCGCGGTCTTGCCGTACCGAATCATGTCCTCAGGCATCCGGTGCGCCGAGACGACGTCGGCCTCGTACGACACGCCGAAGTCTTCGAGGATCTCTGCGGCCGGCTCCAGCGTCGGCCAATCGGAATCGGACCCCATGACCAGACCGACGAGAGGGCTATCCAGGGACTCATTCATTGTTTCTCCTTCACGCTGATCGACCCGTTGCGGGTTCAGGCGTTCTTTGCGGCTCCACGGTCTCTGATGACCGCGGCCGCCTCGTTCGCTACACGGCGCAAGCGATCAATGGACTCGGACGGGCCGGTCACGTTGACGTGACCGACCTTGCGGCCGGAGCGAACGGACTTGCCGTAGAGGTGCACCTTGGCCTCGGGATATTCGGACATCACCTCGGGGAAGGCCCCGTACAGGTTCTGGTTCTCGCCTCCCAGGACATTCTTCATCACGGTGGACTCCGCAACGCGGTCCGTGGAGCCGAGGGGCAGATCCAGGACAGCTCGGAGATGTTGCTCGAATTGGCTGGTCACGGAGCCGTCTTGGGTCCAGTGGCCGGAATTGTGGGGGCGCATGGCCAGCTCGTTGATGAGGAAGCCCGGCCCGCGGCCCGGCGTCTCGAACAGCTCAGCGGCCATCACGCCGGTCACGCCGAGCTCCGAGGCTATGGTCAGAGCGGCCTGCCGGGCGGACTCGGCGATGTCCGGGTCGAGGTTCGGCGCCGGAACGATGACCTCGTTGCACACCGAGTCGACCTGAATGGACTCGGCAACGTCCCAGGCCCGGGACTCGCCCTCCGGCCTCCGGGCGACCAGGGCGGACAGTTCGCGGGAGAATTCAACTTTCTCCTCGGCCAGAAGCGCGCCGCCGGTCCATCCGGCCTCGACGGCCTTCTCGAACCATTGGAGGACCTCGGCGGAATCCGTGGACTGCTCGTCCACGAGCATGACTCCTTTGCCGTCGTATCCACCGCGGGGAGTCTTGAGGACCACGGGCCACCCGGCCCGTTGGCCGAAGGCGCGAAGCTCTTCGGGGCTCGTCACGGCCTCCCACAAGGGATTGGGCAGTCCGAGGCGATCGACGGCGCGTCGCATTTCGATCTTGTCCTGCGCGTGGACGAGGGCTTCCGGTTGGGGGTTCACGGCCACGCCGTCGGCCATGAGCGCACGGAGGTGTTGGGTCGGCACGTGTTCGTGATCGAAGGTCAGGACGTCGGACTCCCGCGCGAAGCCGCGTAGCGTCTCGAGGTCTGTGTACTCGCCCACGGGGGAGTCCGGGACGACCTGCGCCGCGCACACCTCAGGAGATTCTGCGAGAACTCGCAGATTTATTCCGAGTTCGCTGGCCTCAGGGGCCATCATGCGGGCCAGTTGCCCACCGCCAACTACACCGACAACAGGAGCTCTACTGGGAGATTTCACCCCTTCAGCGTACCCGGTGATCACCCGACGAGTGACAGTTTTACCGCCATTTGTGCATTCGAATCGGGCAGCACACGGGTAGACTCGCAGACTGGGCCACACGCGCCGCATCCGTGATGCGATGTCTTCGCGGACGGCGCCACTTTGTTCCCGTGCGCCGTGCGAATGACGCGGCGCCTTCCCCTGACCCCGAATCCGTGGAGTAATGAGTGTCGACCGTTGCTGAGAAAGTCCGTGGGCTCTGGGACCTATTCCTCAAAGAGGTTCTGAAGTTCGGGATCGTCGGTGCGCTCGCGTTCGTCGTCAACGCGACCGTGACCCTGCTTCTGATGAACACTTGGTTCCAGGACGAGGGGCACGCCAAGGCCAAGTTCATTGCAGGCGTCGTCGCCACCCTGTTCTCGTGGATCGTGAACCGTCTCTGGACGTTCCGTCACAAGCGCCAGGAAAACAAATTCCGCGAGGCCATCCAATTCGCGGTCGTCAATCTGATCGGGATCGGCGTCGAGTCCGGCTGTGTCATGTTCACCTTCTATGTCCTCGGACTGACGTCCAAGGAAGCCTCCTTCGTCTCGGGGACGATTGTCGGCACGGTGCTCGGAACGATCGTCAGGTACTTCGCCTACCGGTACTGGGTCTATGGCGGGCAGCAGCGCGAGGATATCGACCAGGACCGGGACCACATGACCCGCGAGGAACAGGTCGG
This sequence comes from Kocuria sp., assembly GCA_030454085.1. Lineage (GTDB taxonomy): Bacteria > Actinomycetota > Actinomycetes > Actinomycetales > Micrococcaceae > Rothia. The sequence continues at coordinate 36,392 of JAKDJD010000022.1, read as the reverse complement.
CAGATTCGTCACGGAAGCCACGGAAATTGTCACAGGGACCCTCGACGCGGACGAGGTGGTGCGTCGCTCGAAGAGCAGAGGCCCCTCGGACGCATCGCCTGAGGAATAATTCACGACGCTCCACATCCCCGCTGCGGGGGAGAGGCCTCGGGGACCGATGACCGACGCCGCACGGTCCTTCGAGTAGTCAGCCCGTGGCTCCGCCAGGCCATTGCGTTGCCAGCACATCCCGCCGTCAGGCCATCGCGCCGTCAGACCATTGCGCCGTCAGACCGTCGAGACCGCTCGTTCGTCGACCGAGATGCTCGACAAGCTTTCCGCGCTCTTCGCCACCTGGCGATCCACCAGAATCACGGCCTTGCCCGCTGCCATGATGCCGCAGGACCTGGCCAGGACGTCCAGGCCGAGAGGTTCGGCGGACGGGATCACGACGACGCCGTCCGTTTCCTCGCCGAGTCCGCTCGCGCGATCGCACCACGCGGCGACTTCCTCCATCCACTGGCTCAGGGTGACGGCAGTGGTCTGACCGTCCGTCGTCGCCATCCCGATCTCATGGGATCCGGGGACGGTGTCGATCGGGTCGAAAAGATCGCCGAATGATCTGATCTCTGCGCAGTAGTCGATGGCATCGTCGGGCCAATCACCGGTGCCGCGACCGTATCGGGTGGCCAGAGCCGCGCGGTCCATGACCACGGCCACCTCGGCCTGATCGGCGCGCTCGTCGATCTCGAACCCCAACCAGAAGGTGGGCCGGTCGATCTCGGAATCGATGACACAGCCCGCGCGCAATGCGCCCAGAGCGGCCACGATGCTCCGCCAGTGTTGGGTCGCGGCCAGCCGGATGGAATCGCCATGGGTGGCGTCGAGTTCGTCCACGAAGAGGTTCGCGGACTTGGCGATCCAGTTCTCCGTGACCTTCCCAGACAGTTCGACCCGTTCTCCATCTGTTCCGTACCAGATCAGGGCGGGCCTGGGGGAAGAGGCCAGGAGGCGGCTGAAGGTTTCGAGATTTGCGAAATTCTGGGACGCAACGGTACGTGTCATGACGCCGAGTCTAACGACGACGCCCCGAGACCACGACATGCCGCCGTGAGCTGGACAACAACGTTGGTCCTTGACTTTTGAACTGCATTCGAGCTTGACGTCACGGGCTTACACCGTTGTAATTATGAGTGGAATTCTCACGAGTATCGCGCGGCAGGAAGCGCAAGGAAGGACGAGCATGGGCGAAGCACTGCGGCGCCGAGGCACATCACCCGCTTCCGACGAGAAGGGCATCAGTTCTTCCGTTCCGTCCGACTGGTACGTAGATCCTGCCGATTCTGCCGGACGAGGTCAAGGTGCCTCGTCGTCTTTGGATGATCAGGCCACGGCATTCCTCGAGGCGGCAGAACGCAGGGAAGCGGCGCATTCCTCCCCGCGCGAGTCCGATGAGGGCCGTGTGGACCTCTTCTCTTCCGACCCCGACATCCTGAAGATGTGGCAGGCCGCGGCCGGCCAGTACGGAACGGACGATGAAGAGGGCGAGCTCGCGTGGCAGGCAGATGCTCTCTGCGCTCAGACCGATCCCGAAGCGTTTTTCCCTGAGAAGGGAGGCTCGACCCGCGATGCCAAGCGCGTGTGCTCCGAGTGCCCGGTCAGCGAGGCATGCCTTGACTACGCCCTGGCCAAGGACGAGCGTTTCGGAATCTGGGGCGGGCTGTCCGAAAGGGAACGCCGTCGTCTTCGCAAGAGAGCAAGCTGAGCGGCTCACACCGCCCTCACAGCCGGTGAGAGTATTTTTGGGATCCCATGACTGAGAAAATTCGTATGTGCTCGCGCATGATGTGCCGTCGCGAAGCCTCATGTACCTTGACGTATGCGTATTCGCAATCCACCGTGGTCATTGGCCCTCTGGCCACCAGGGTGGAACCGCACGCGTACGACATGTGCACTTTTCACGCGTCCAAATTGACGGCTCCCCGCGGCTGGGACATTGTCCGAGTCGACGGCGAAGGAAGCCCGGTCATGTCCGAGGGAGAGGGCATCACCGAGACGTCTCCGGTCGGAATGGACAATGCCGCCCCGGTGCCGGACAATGTGACAAATCTTCACTTCTTGCGCGGTCTTGGCCCGCGCTCTTAATAGCAAATTGAGGGCCGCGTCGGGGGACGCGGTAGACCGCTCGCGCCGCACGTCGGAAGGAATATTGTAAGAGTGACCGAACCTACTCCAAAGAACCACAGGTCTGGCTCCGGCCGGACCACACAGGACAGAACCGCCCACAGCGATGGGGCGTCCTTCGGTCTTACACGGCGCCGAGCACTCGCAGGAGGCGCCCTGGGTGTCTTCAGCGCAGCGGTACTGAGCGCCTGCTCCGGAAACGATCAGGCGTCCAAGGATTCCTCGGCGAGTGCGTCACCGTCCAAGACCTTCACCCCGCAGGTCACGGTCACCCCGGAGGCCAATGCCAAGGAGGTCAATCCCGTCGTGCCGGTGAGTGTCACGACCGCCGAGGGCAGGATGTCCGAGGTCGAGATCACTGGCGGCAAGGAAGACGTCAAGGGTCACGTGTCGGAGGACGGCAAGACCTGGACCTCGGACGGCGATCTCGAGTTCGATACGAACTACACGATCAAGTACAAGGTCACCGGAGACAAGGGCGAGCACGAGTCGCAGAGTTCTTTCGCGACCGTCGTGGCCGCCAATGAGGCCGACGCCAAGCTCAACGTCCAGGAAGGGAAGACCTACGGCACCGGACAGGTCATCCAATTCGATTTCTCGGAGCCCGTGACCAACAAGGGCGATATCGAGAAGTCCATCACGGTCACCGGGGGCGGGGCCGCACCCGGTCTTTTCCGCTGGTACTCGGACACCATGGTCCGGTATCGCCCGCAGGACCTCTGGGCGCCCAATTCCGAGGTGACCATTGAGGCGAACATTCTGGGGAAGGATCTCGGCAACGGCCAGATCGGCAACCAGAATTATAAGGTGACCTTCAAGATCGGCGAGAAGCACTATGCCTTCGTGGACAACAACACGAAGAGTATGAAGATGTATGTCAACGACAACATGGTGCGAGAAGCGCCGGTGACCTTGGGCAGCAAGGACTGGCCGTCCGTGACCGGCAAGCTGGTCATCCTCGAGCAGGCCAAGAAATACAAGTTCGATGCGAAGACCCTGGGACTCAAGAAGGGCGACGAGCATTGGTACGAGCCCTTCGAAGCGACCAATACCAGTCGCCTGACGAATAGCGGCGCATTCGTTCACCAGGCGGAGCCTTCGGCCTACAATGTGGTCGGTGTCGCCAATATTTCCCACGGCTGTATCGGTCTGCTGCCCGACGATGCCGAATTCTTCTTCGACACCTTCGAGGTCGGAGACATTGTCGAGACCCAGAACACCGACTATGGCCAGGCCAACCCCGACAACGGGTACGGGGACTGGAACATCCCGTGGGAGCACTACACGGATACCAGCTGGCACGGAAACTGGTGACCCCCGGCAGCCAGGGCGCGTGAGGACCAGGGTTCCGAGCGTGTGAAGTCTGCCGACCGCCGCATATCGAGTAAGGAGAAGCATGTCCTCCACGTCCCGGCCCCAGGGAGAAGACACACCGTGGGCGGAGTCTCCCGAACAGGACTGGGACAATCTTCTTCCCGCGGTCTCCCAGGAGGCTGCGACGGATGCTCCCGAGGCACGGCGGTCCTCCGAAAAGCAGGTGGCCCCTGAACAGCAACGGCCCTCTGAACAGCAGGGGGCCGCGGCGGTTCGGAGGAGCGCTGGGTCTACCGGGAGCGAAGACCACCGTGGCAACGGGCCCTTGGAGCCCGGAGGTCATGACGATACGACACGGCAGGGTCGGGCTCAGACTCAACGGGGAACGGAACCCCGGACCAGGACTGCCCGCGACGCGGCGATCGAGGACAAGCCCCGCGCCCTCGGATTGCGCCGAGCTCTGATGACCATCGCGGTTCCGTTGGCTACCCTCATGCTCGGCGTCCGTGCGATCGCGACCCCGGCCTTCCTGTGGTTCGAGTACCATCGGCCGGGATTTCCGAAGGACTCCTTCGGGTTCTCGACCGACGACCGGATGACCTACGGGTCCTACGGGCTGGAATACGTTCTCAATGCGGCGCCGAGCCGTTACCTCGGCGACCTGACGACGTCGGACGGTCAGTCAATCTTCACCCCGGCTGAGGTCTCGCACATGACGGACGTCAAGCACGTGATGTTGTGGGCCATGGTCGGCGTCGTCCTGTTCTGCCTCGTTGCCCTGGTGGGAATGAAGGGCCTCAGGCGCCGTGCCCCAGGGGCGATCCGCAAGAGCATTTTCTGGGGCGCCTGGTTGACACTGGCCGTGCTCGTGGTTCTCGGAATCTTCGGGGCGTTGGGCTGGCAAGCCTTGTTCACGGGCTTCCACGAGGTCTTCTTCTCCGGAGGCAACTGGGCATTCCGGGAGTCGGACAGTCTCATCCGATTGTTCCCCGAGCAGTTCTGGGTCGACGCCGCCGTGGGGATCGCGATCTTCGGCGTCGTGGTCAGTGCCGTGCTGCTCATCAGCACGTGGCCCACGGCCTACCGGCGCCAGCGCGCGCTCAAGTCCGTCCACGACCGGCAGGAGATCCGCGACCGCTTGAGCCGCTGACTCACCACCTTCTTCGGCCGGCTCGCCGATGCGCGGACACGAAGGACCTGGGCTCCCCACGGGGTTCCGCGCGGCGCAGGATGCACAAAATTGCCACTTCGAGGCGAGATGCCCGACGCTCCGCGCCCGCCGGCCCGCCCGACGCTCCGTGCGAGCCGGGTGCCCGCTAGATCCAGGCGTCGAACCACATGCGCCACCGCCAGTGCTCGTACGGAATCATCTGCCCGCTCCAGATGGGCCAGAAGAAGTTCGTGATGAGCAGCGCCGCGACGAGGAACGTCCCGACCACGACCAGCCCGAGACGGCGTCGCCGCACCGTGTCCCCGGGCCTGCCGAGGCCGAGACCCAGGACGGCTGTCAGACCCAGAATCATCCAGGGCAGGAATGACAAGGCATAGAAGTAGAACGTGGTGCGATCCGGATACGCGAACCATGGAAGGTAGCCGACGGCGAAGACCATGAAGATCGCACCCATGCGCCAGTCCTTCTTGATGATCCACCAGATCAGAACGAAGAGCATGGAGGCGGCGGCCGCCCACCAGATCAGGGGGTTGCCCACGTTCAGGATGGCCTCCGAGCAGCGCGAGGCAGCGCAGCCGGCTTGGCCGGAATCGTAGGACTCGTAATAGTAGGACGTCGGGCGCCCGAGGATGAGCCACTGCCACGCCGGGGACATATACGTGTGAGGCGAATCCAAATGCGTGTGGAAACTGTAGGCCTGCCCGTGGTATTCCCACAGGCTGCGCAATGCAGGAGGCAACCAGGTCACGCCCTCGCCCGGGTGTTCTTCGGCCCAGTGCCGGTCGTAGGCGTCGTTGGAAACGAACCATCCCGTCCAGGTGACCAGGTACGTGACGAGTCCGATGCCCAGGACCGAGAGGGCGGCGGGCCACGAATCCTTGAGCAATGCGCCGGTGAACCATCCGCGTATCCCGACGACGCGTCGTGCGGACACGTCCCACAGGACCGTCAGGATACCGAACACGGCCACGAAGAACAGGGCGTTCCATTTCACTCCCACGGCCGCGCCGCAGGCGACTCCGGCGGCGATGCGCCACCACCTGATCCCGAGCCAGGGGCCGTAAGCAAGGAACCGTGAGGAGGGGGCACCGGAAGGGCCATGGCCTCCGGCACGACTGACCGCATGCGCGAGCTTGCGTCGGGTCGATATGCGGTCGGCCACCAAGAACGCGAAGGCCAGGACAAGCCAGAACATCAGGAAGATGTCCAACAGGGCCAGGCGGGACTGGACGATGTGGAGCCCGTCGATGGCCATCAGGAACCCGGCGATACTCGCCAGGGTGATCGACCGGAACATCATCCACGCGACCCACATGAGTAGGCCAATGGAGAGCGTTCCGAAGAGTGCGGCCGCGAACCTCCACCCAAAGGGGTTGTCATCGCCGAAAAGCATCATTCCGAGGGCGATCATCCATTTGCCCAGGGGAGGATGCACCGCATACTCGGCCATCGCCGAGGGGCGGACGGGGTCGCCCGAGAGGAACGAGGCATTTGCGTCCCTGGGCCATTGGCGCTCGTGGCCGAAATGCAGCAACGAGTAGCCGTCCTTGGCGTAATAGGTCTCGTCGAAGGCCATGGCATTCGGGTGTGCGAGGCCCACGATCCGCAGAAGAGCGGCCAGGATCAGGACGACGGCGGGCGCAACCCACCAGTACCGGGGCAGATGGACAGGAGCCACCCGGAGCCGATCGAGAAGAGCATCGAGGCGGAACGCACCGCGTGGGAACACCGGGTCGCGGTCGCCGTGACGGTGCGCGGAAGCGGTGGATCCGGGGTCCGTGGTCACTGAATCGGTGTTTCTCACCCGACCCATGGTACGGGAGCAACCCCAGGAAAGGAGGACTCCACGACGAGGCCCGGCAGGCGCCGGCCACTCGCCGCGGCCGCGTATTGGCTAGTCTGGACGGGTGAACACGAAACCGGAAGTCTCCGAAACGTCCCCGAGCACATCCGACGCAGGGATCCTCGTTCTGGCCGCCACGCCCATCGGCAATCTCAAGGATGCCAGCGAGCGACTCAAGGAGTACCTGACCAGTGCCGATGTCATTGCTGTGGAGGACACCCGCAAGCTCCGCAAGCTCACGAGCGGGTTGGGAGTGAGTGTCCGCGGCCGAGTCGTCACCAACCACGACCACAACGAGCAGCGTCGTGCCGAGGAGCTCGTCGACGCCGTCCGTTCAGGGCAGACGGTTCTTCTCATGTCGGATGCCGGGATGCCCACCGTCTCCGACCCGGGATTTCGGGTAGTGGAAAGAGCCGTCGAAGAAGGCCTGACGGTCTCCTGTGCCCCTGGGCCTTCGGCCGTCCTCTCCGCGCTCGCGGTCTCGGGCCTGCCCTCGGACCGTTTTGCGTTCGAAGGTTTCGTTCCCCGCAAGGTGTCCGAGCGCCGGGCTCGGTTGGCCGAACTGATCGGCGAACGCCGAACCATGGTCTTCTACGAGGCGCCGCATCGGCTCGCCCCCATGCTGGGCGCGCTGGTCGAGAGCTTCGGGGACGAGCGCCGCGGCGTCGTCGCCCGAGAACTGACCAAACTGCATGAGGAAGTCATCCGTGGAAGCCTGGGCGAGTTGTTCATGTGGGCCGACCACCACCAGGTGCGAGGCGAGATCGCTGTGGTCGTCGAGGGTGCCCCGGAACCCGAGGCCGAGAGCGCCGAATCGTTGACCGACGAGGCAGAACAGCTCGTGGCCGACGGCGTTCGTCTCAAGGAGGCCGTGAACCGGATCGCGGCCACCCACCAGGTCAGCAAGCGAGAACTCTACGAGGCCGTGCTGGCTCGCCGCGCCGAGGACGACGCCTGAGGCCCCCTCCCCATCCTCAATCACCAGGAGCAACACCACCCATGTGCACGCATGCCAATCCCACGTGGCACGATCTCGCGCCCGACGCGAAGGAGCTGATCAGATCCCTCTGGCCGGAGCCGAGCGCACGCCCCAAATTCGTTCCGGGGGAGACTCCACCGGCCTACGAGGCCGAACGGTACACGGGTATCGCCGATGAGGCATCGGGGGAAGGCACGCGACGTCGGAGCGCCTCGGGGGACGACGGTCGCTCCCGAAACCTGATTTTTCCTCCGGCCCCAGAGCCCCTGCCTTCCCCGGTCGTGGACGATCACACCCATATGGATCTGCTCGACGGCGAGGTCGAGATCTCCGCGCTGGACGCCCTGGACACCGGGGCGGCGGCGGGTATCGGTGCCATCGTGCAGGTCGGTTGCGACCTGAAATCCTCGGCATACGCGGTCACGGCCGCGGAGAGCGACCCCCGTGTGCTCGCTGCAGTCGCGATCCACCCGAACGAGGCTCCCGGGTTGGCGGCCCAGGGCAGGCTCGGCGACGCCCTGGGCACGTTGGAGGACATGGCGGGATCGACCAGAGTCCGCGCCATCGGCGAATCCGGGTTGGACTATTTCCGTACCGACGAGGACGGACGCGACGCCCAGCGGGAGAGCTTCAGGCTCCACATCCGGCTCGCCAAGAAGCTGGGCCTGGCCCTGCAGATCCACGACCGGGATGCGCACGATGACGTCGTCGCGATCCTTCGAGAGGAAGGAGCCCCGGACCGGACCGTTTTCCATTGCTATTCCGGAGGCCCGGACCTCGCCGAGATCTGCAACCGGAACGGGTGGTACATGTCCTTCTCCGGAACCGTGACGTTCAAGAACTCGCGCGGGATCCAGGAATCCTTGGAGATGGCCCGGCCGGAACTCGTCCTGGCCGAGACGGATGCTCCTTTCCTGACCCCACACCCATACAGGGGCCGACCGAATGCTTCCTACATGACCAATTACACGGTGAGGTACATGGCCGAGCGTCGGGGAGACGATCTGGCCGCCCTGTGCGACCGCATTCGCGAGAATTCCCTGGACGTCTACGGATCCTGGGGCATTCCCGGCTTTGGCAGGGACCGCTGAGCTCCCGACGGCGAAGCCCGGGAACCGATGACCCGCGACGGGGCACCTGTAGAATCCTTCGGGTGAACGAAACAGCTCTCCTGGGTGCCTCCGAGATCCGCGACCTCGCGGACCGGGCCGGTATCCGCCCGACCAAGACTCTCGGCCAGAACTTCGTGATCGACCCGAACACGATCCGAAGGATCATCGCGACCGCCGAGATCGGTCCGGAGGAGACCGTGCTCGAGGTCGGCCCCGGGCTCGGTTCGCTGACTCTGGGCATCCTCGACGTTGCCGAACGCGTGGTCGCCGTCGAAATCGATCCGCCGTTGGCCGCGCAGTTGCCGGACACGGTCGCCCGCTACCGCCCCGAGAGCGCGAACCGGCTCGACGTCGTCCTCGCCGATGCGCTGAAGGTCCGAGAGCTGCCCATGGTCCCGGACGCTGTCGTGGCGAATCTTCCGTACAACGTTGCCGTGCCGGTGCTGCTGAACCTGCTCGATCGATTTCCGTCGATACGGCACGGACTCGTGATGGTCCAGGACGAAGTTGCTGACCGGCTCGCTGCTCAACCGGGTTCCAAGATCTACGGTGTTCCCTCGGTCAAGGCCGCGTGGTACGCCAGCGTGCGAAAAGCGGGAATCATCGGGACGAACGTCTTCTGGCCCGCCCCCAAGATCCGTTCCGGCCTCGTCTCGTTCACCCGCCGTGCGGAGCCCCTGGCCGACGTCGACCGGACCGTCCTCTTCGCCGCGATCGACGCCGCCTTCGCCCAGCGTCGCAAGACGCTTCGGGCCGCGCTCGCGGGCTGGGCCGGATCTTCGGAGCGTTCGGGCGAGATTCTGGAGGCCGCCGGCATCGACCCCGGACTGCGAGGGGAAAAGCTGGGCATCGAGGAATTCATCCGGATCGCCCAGGCCGCGGAATCCCCCTCGATATGATTCTCTGTTCGAGGCAGAGGACCGGCCTTCAGATCAGCCGACGATGTCGGATAGCTCGAGCCAGCGCATCTCCAGCTCGTCGACCTCGTCCTGGATCTCCTGGGCGCGCCGCCCGAAGTCGGCGAGTCCTTCGTAATCCGACTGGTCGTGTGCGGCCATTTGTTCGTGGAGTTCCTTCTTCGACTCGCTGAGGCGCGCCAGCTTCCGGTCGATGGCCTTCATCTCCTTCTGTGCCTCCCGGATCTCGGCACCGGACCGGGCGGGCGCGGTCGTGGCGGAGGAAGAGGCAACCGGTGTGGGCTTCTCACGGTGTCTGGACTCGGCCTGCTCCTGCTCCCGCAAGTACTGGTCGATGCCGCCCGGCATGTGTCGGAACGAACCGTCCATGACAGCGAACTGTTGATCGGTCACGCGCTCCATGAGGTATCGGTCGTGGGAGACGACCAGGAGCGTTCCCGGCCAGGTGTCCAGGAGGTCCTCCATCGCGGCGAGCATATCGGTGTCCAAGTCATTGGACGGCTCGTCCAGGATCAGCACGTTCGGCTCGTCAAGCAGGATCAGCAGGAGTTGCAACCGACGCTTCTGGCCGCCGGACAGATCGCGAACGGGCGTCGAGAGCTGGGCATTCGTGAACCCCAACCGTTCGAGCAACTGCCCCGGCGTCATTTCCTTGCCATCCGCGACGTAGCTCGTGCGCTTGCGCCCGATCACGTCCGAGACCCTGTCGTTCTGGATTTCCTTCAGCTCGTCCAGCTGCTGGGTCAGAGTGGCGACCCGGACGGTCTTTCCGTGCTTCACCCGACCCGATGAGGGTGCGACGTCGCCCGTCACGAGCCCCAGCAGAGTCGACTTGCCGGCACCGTTGACCCCGAGGATCCCCGTACGCTCGCCCGGGGCGATGAGCCACGTGACATGGTCCAGCACGGGCTTCTCCTCACCGGAGGGGAGGGGGTAGGAGACCGAGACGTCCTCGATGTCCACCACGTCCTTGCCCAGACGCGACACGGCCATCTGGGAGAGCTTCACGGTGTCCCGGACCGGCGGGACGTCGTCGATGAGCTCGTTCGCGGCATCGATGCGGAACTTGGGCTTGGAGGTGCGGGCCGGTGCGCCGCGGCGGAGCCAGGCGAGCTCCTTGCGCATCAGGTTCTGCCTCTTGGCCTCGGCGGCCGCGGCCTGGCGGTCGCGTTCGACGCGTTGCAGGATGTACGCGGCGTAACCGCCCTCGAAGGGCTCGACGACGCCGTCATGCACCTCCCAGGTTTCGGTGCAGATCTCGTCGAGGAACCACCGATCGTGCGTCACGGTCAGCAATCCACCCTGAGACTTCGGCCACCTGTTCTTCAGGTGGCCCGCGAGCCAGGTGATGGCGCCGACGTCCAGGTGGTTCGTGGGCTCGTCCAGCATCAGGACGTCCCAGTCGCCCACGAGCAGTTCCGCGAGTGCCACGCGGCGGCGTTGTCCGCCGGACAAGGAATTGACGGGTGCATCCCAGTCGAGGTCCTGTACGAGACCGGAGATGATGTCGCGGATCCTGGAGTTGGAGGCCCACTCGTATTCGGGGGTGTCGCCGACGAGGGCGTAACCGACCGAGTGGTCATCATTGAGGACGTCGGACTGATCCAGGTAGCCGATGCGGACGCCGGACCGCACCGTGACTCGGCCGGAGTCCGGCTGGATGCGTTGGGCCAGCAGGGACAGGAGAGTGGATTTGCCGTCTCCGTTCTTTCCGACGACGCCGATGCGGTCGCCTTCGGACACGCCGACCGTGACTCCCTCGAATACGGTCCGGGTGGGAAATTCGATGTGAAGCGCTTCGCCTCCAAGTAGATGTGCCACGGTGTTAAGCCTACGTGCTCCCTGACTCGCGCGAAGAACCGCGCGCATGCTTTGATACGATAGAAAACCGTTCGAGGGGCCGCGCCCCAGGGAACAATCCGCCTTGGTGTAATGGCAGCACAGCGGCCTTTGGAGCCGTTTGTCTAGGTTCGAATCCTAGAGGCGGAACGAGTTGGCGCATCCGCGCCGGCAGCCTCCACAACAAGGAGTCCACTTCTCTTGACCTCTGGTATTCAGGAAGCGCCCTCAGCGGTCATCGTTCTGGCCGCCGGTGCCGGCACTCGTATGAAGTCCTCGTTGCCCAAGGTGATGCACTCGATCGGCGGCAGGTCCATGGTCGAACACGCGATCGCCACCGCCCGTGAACTCCAGCCGGACCACCTCGCCGTGGTCGTCCGGCACCAAAGGGACCGTGTCGTTGAACACGTGACCGGATTCGACGAGAACGTGCTCGTGGTGGACCAGGACGAAATCCCCGGGACGGGCCGGGCGGTCGAGGTCGCCGTCGATGCCCTGGACGGCTTGGGCCAGGGCGAGATCGAGGGCACCGTCGTCGTGACCTACGGCGACGTCCCCCTCCTGACCTCGTCGACTATCGGCGATTTGACCACGTACCACCGCGAACAGGGCAATGCCGTGACGGTCCTGACCGCGAACCTGGAGGAACCAGGTGGCTACGGCCGCATCCTGCGCAACGAGGGCGGCGAAGTGACCGCGATCGTCGAGGCGAAGGACGCGACCCCGGAAGAATTGGCCATCACCGAGGTCAACTCGGGGATCTACGCTTTCGATGCCGCCGCGCTCCGGGAGTCCCTCAAGGCGGTCACCACGGAGAACGCTCAGGCCGAGAAGTACCTGACCGATGTCCTCTCCATCGCCCGCGTCAACGGACGCCGCACCTCCGCCCTGACGGTCGAGGATCGTTGGGAGGTCGAAGGAGCGAACGACCGCGTGCAGCTCTCGGAACTGGGGCGCGTCCTCAACCAACGCATCACCGAGAAGCACATGCGCAACGGCGTCACGATCGTGGACCCCGCAACCACCTGGATTGATACCACCGTGCAAATCTCCAATGACGTCACGATCCTTCCCGGGACGCAATTGCACGGGCAGACCGTCATCGAAACGGGGGCCACCGTGGGCCCGGACACCACTCTGACCGACGTCGTGATCGGCGAGGACGCCAGCGTGGTCCGGACACACGGCTCGGGCGCACGGATCGGTGCACGGGCGAATGTCGGTCCCTTCGCGTACCTCCGGCCGGGGACAGTCCTCGGAGAAGAGGGCAAGATCGGCACGTTCTGCGAGACCAAGAACGCCGACATCGGTGACGGCTCCAAGATTCCGCACCTGACCTACGCCGGTGACGTCGAGATCGGCGAGAACTCGAACATCGGTGCGGCTTCGGTGTTCGTCAACTACGACGGCGTCAACAAGCACCGCAGCGTCATCGGGTCCAACGTCCGCATGGGATCCGACAACATGTACGTGGCCCCTCTCCATGTGGGTGACGGTGCATACTCGGGTGCCGGAACGGTGATCCGCAAGGACGTCCCGCCGGGCGCCCTGGTCGTCAACGAAGCTCCCCAGCGCAATGTCGAGGGCTGGGTCGAAAAGAAGCGTGCAGGCACACCGGCGGCGGAAGCCGCGCGGAAAGCGCGCGACACCGATGCGAACAGCAGCGAGGAAGGCTAGAGCCCATGACCCAGACCATGACGAACCCAGGAGAAAAGAAGCTCGTCCTGGTGACGGGAAGGGCGCACCCCGATCTTGCGGAGTCCGTGGCCGACGAGCTCGGATGCGACCTTCTTCCCGCGTCGGCCTATGACTTCGCCAATGGTGAGACCTACGTCAGGTTCGAGGATTCCGTGCGGGGCGCGGACTGCTTCGTGATGCAGTCCCATCCGGCACCGATCAACCAGTGGCTCATGGAGCAGATCATCATGATCGATGCTCTCAAGAGGGCTTCGGCCCGCAGGATCACGGTCATCGCTCCGTTCTATCCGTACGCTCGCCAGGACAAGAAGCACAAGGGTCGCGAGCCGATTTCGGCCCGCCTGATCGCCGACCTCTACAAAACCGCAGGCGCGGACCGCATCATGAGCGTGGACCTGCACACGGCCCAGATCCAGGGCTTCTTCGACGGCCCGGTCGATCACCTCATGGCGATCCCGCTGCTGGTCGGATACGTCAAGACGCGTGTGGACCTCAACAACGTCACCGTGGTCTCCCCGGATACCGGCCGTGTTCGTGTGGCCGAGCAATGGTCGGAGATGCTGGGTGGGGCGCCACTGGCCTTCGTGCACAAGACACGGGATATTTCGGTGCCGAACCAGGCCATGTCCAAGACGGTCGTCGGAGACATCGAGGGCCGCTCGTGCGTGCTGATCGATGACATGATCGACACCGGCGGAACCATCTCGGGCGCCGTGAAGGTCCTGCAGGACGCCGGGGCCAAGGACGTCATCATCGCAGCGACGCACCCCGTCTTTTCCGGCCCCGCCTGCGAACGTCTCGAGAACTCGGGCGCCAACGAAGTCGTGGTGACCAATACGCTCCCCGTGCCGGAGGAGCGCCAGTTCGAAAACCTCACGGTGCTCTCGATCGCGCCGATGATCGCGCGCGCCATCAAGGAGGTCTTCGAGGACGGCTCGGTCACGAGCCTGTTCGGCGGCGTCGGCTAGGAAACTCGACCGGTGTCACGGGATATGGGCCCGTTCCGCCGGTACTGATCATGTGATGGTGGGGAACATGCACAACGAGTGTGTCCACGGGGGATCTGGGCACGGGGGAGCGGCCTTTGACCGGCCGGAGCCATGGCCGTAGGCGTGCCGCGGGCCCTGTGGATTGTTCCCGTACCGGAGTACGGGGGAGTGGCCAGGCACGTGCTCGACGTCGCCCGGGTGGGTCTGCCGGGATGGGACGTCACGGTGCTGTGCCCCGAGGGGGAGCTGGCAGCCCGCCTGCGCAATCAGGGGGCGCACGTCATCACCGGCGCATTCGGTCCCCGAGCCGGCGTCCTCCGTTCGGCGCGAACTCTGCGCCGCATCGTCCGTGGCCTCCGGCCTCAGGTCGTCCACTCTCACCTCGCCTATGCCGACGTCGTCGCCGCGGCCGTGATCGGCGGGATGAAGATCGCCGCGGTCATGCCCGGGGTCCCTCCTGCGCCGGCACTCGTGTCCACCGAACACGGCATAGCGCCCGGGGACACGACCTATCGGACGTCGGTCCGGCGGGCACGCATCATGAACCTGCTCCACACTGCCAGACTGCGTGTCACCGATGGGGCGATCGCGGTCTCCGCATCGACTCGTCGCCTCATGGCCGACACATGGCGGGCGCGTCACGTTCGGGTGGTGCGCAACGGCGTCGACGTCGCCTCGGTCCGTGAGGCCGTGGACCGCGAGCGCGCTCGGACCCCGCGCGCCCGCGGACCCCGATATCTGACGCTGTCCAGGCTCGCACCTGAGAAAAGGATCGACGCCGTGATCCGGGCCTTCGCGGTCGTCGCGGCCCAGGAACCCACCGCGGTGCTTCGCATCGCGGGAGAGGGGCCGGCCAAGGACGACCTGGTGGCACTGACCCAGGACCTCGGCTTGGATAGATCTGTCGACTTCATGAGGTTTGTCGAGCCCGAGCATGCGCTGGCCTGGACGGATGTGCTGGTGCAGGTCTCCGAATGGGAGAACTGCTCCTACACCCTTCTGGATGCGGTGGCGGCCGGGGTGGCCGTCGTCGCGACCGACGTCGGGGGCAACCGCGAGATCCTCGACGACGACGCCCTGATCCCGCCCGATATCGTCAGCGACGCGTCTGCCGATCAGGGGTGGCTGCTTCCGGACGCTCTGCCCCGGACCGCGGTGTCCCGTGATGACCGCCCCGCATCGGTCCACGAGATGGTGAGCGGAATCGTCGCCGCCTACCCGGCCCGGAGCCGGGCGGAGGCCATGACGAGGAACCGGGCATCCGGCCGGCGTCTCTTTCTTGCGACGAATAACGGCGATATTTCCGGTGGAGAGACCATGTTGTTCCACATGGCCCGGGCGGCACGCGACCAGGGTCGCGAGGTCGTCGTCGTGGCGCCGACCTTCCCGCGCGATGTCCTGGACCGTGCCGTGCGAGAAGGATTCCCCGTGCACGGGATTACGGCGCGGAATCGCGTGCAGTACATGCGGGGTCTCGCGAAATTCGGACTGACGCATCGACTCGACCGGATCTGGTGCAACGGTCTGGTGCCCTCGTTCGCGCTCTCAGGTCACCCCCGACGGATTGTGCACCTGCACCAGGTCCCGCTCCGCATCCATCTGCCGCTGTGCGCAATCGCGAAAGTGGGGGCAACGATGTGTCTCACGCCGTCGCCCTACATGTCGGAACGCGTGCCCGGGAGCCGGATTTTCGACAACTGGGTACCGGAGGTGTCGTGCCGCGAGCGACGTCCTCGTGCGGACGGGACGATCCGGGTCGGTCACATCGGGCGAATCAGCCCGCGCAAGGGAGTGGTGACATTGGCGGATGCCTGCGTGCGGCTCATGGAAGAAGGGAATGACCTGGAACTGCACCTCGCGGGCGGCCAGCGACACGTGAGATGGGGCGAGGTGGTCGCAGTCGAAAGGGCGCTCGCGCGCGTACCCCGGAACAGACTGCATCGCACCGGAAATGTCCCGGTCGAGGAGTTCTTCGACCGCGTCGACCTTCTGGTCTGCGGCTCGGAGCTTCCGGAAGCATTCGGCCTCGTGGCGGCCGAGGCCATGAGCGCGGGCCTTCCCGTGGTCGTCAGTGACGCCGGAAGTCTGCCGGGCGTGGTGGGGGAGAGTCACCCATGGATTTTTGCCGCGGGCAACGTCGATTCTCTCGCCGAGACCCTGCGCCGCGCGATTCACGCGCTTACGGCCTCCGACGAATCCTTCCCGGCCATGATCGCGGCCGGCCGTGAACGGTGGCGTCGAAAGTATTCACCGGAGGCTGCCGCGGTCCGGATGCGCCAGGTCCTCGACGACCTTGACGCACTCGGCTGAAGTCGCTGCGTCGGGAGACACGATGAACCCCTTGACCACCGCTCGGTCGTCATCGCATGGGGGAGCGGATCGGCTCGCCACGCGCGCCGCACATCACCTCGCGGGAGGCTACGAGGTGAGGTACAAAAGATACGGTTGGGAGGACATGTGCACGGGATGCCGGCTGATCGGAAAGGGAGCCGCCGCTCGTCCCGGTCCGGAACTGACTGTGAGCTTCGCCGGAACGCTGCACCCCGCCGCACACGCCGAAATTTCTAGGAGTATCGATGTATCGCACCATGGCACGTGTGGCCGAACATCTGATGCCCGGAAGTCGGAATCCGGACTGTCCGCTGGCCATAGCCCACGATTACCTGACCCAACGCGGCGGAGCCGAACGTGTGGTTCTGGCCCTGCATCGGATCTTTCCCGAGGCTCCGATCTACACGACGCTCTACGACCCTGAGGCCACTTTCCCGGAGTTCAGGGACGCGGACATCCGAACCTCGGCGCTGAACAAGATCGGACTGCTCCGGAGGAATCACAGACTCGCGTTGCCGTTGCTGCCTCTGGTCTCGACGCTGTTCCGTGTGCCAGCCCGTCTCACCATGGTCTCCTCGACGGGGTGGGCGCACGGATTCAGAGCCACCGGCAGAATGGTGGTGTACTGCCACAGTCCGGCCCGGTGGTTGTACCTGAGCGACCAGTACATGGGGGAGGGTGCGGCGGCAAGGGCCGTCGGATTGTTTCTGAGGGTCCTGAAACCGTCGCTCATCAGATGGGACAAGTGGGCAGCGCGACGACTCGACCAGCCGTATATCGCCAACTCGACGGTGGTGCGAGACCGTATCCGGGCGGCCTACGGCGTGGTCGCCCCCGTTGTTCACCCGCCGCAGAGCGTGGACTCCCAAGAAGCCCAGACTCCGGTTCCGGGATTCGACGCCGAGGACGGCGGATTTTTCCTGGTCGTTTCGCGATTGCTTCCGTACAAGAATGTCCACCGCGTCATCGAGGCGGTCCGGGGCACCCACCATCGTCTGGTCGTGGTCGGCACGGGGCCTCTTGAACAGGAGCTCCGCTCGCGTGCCCCGGCAAATGTTCGGATGCTCCACAACCTTGACGACGCCCAGATGCGGTGGTGCTATGCGCATTGTTCGGCCGTGGTCGCGGTGTCCCACGAGGATTTCGGAATAGCGCCCCTGGAAGGTGCCGCCTTCGGCAAACCGACCATTGCACTGCGGGCCGGCGGTTTTCTGGATACGGTCGGGTCGGGGGAGACGGGCGCCTTCGTGGACTCTCCGACGCCGGCCGGCATCCGACGAGCCCTGGACCAGTTCGACCCCTCCCGTTTCGACGGCGAGGTACTGCGTCAGCACGCAGAAGAATTCGGCCAGGCGCGGTTCGAGGAGCAACTCCGGTCAATTCTGAGAGACCTCGGCGAGGAGGTCTAGCTCCCATTGTCGGGGCATCAGGGCCGTCCATGCGAATGCTGTGGCGCCGAAGCGATGGCTTCCGCCGGCGCCTTCACTCGCTGAGGTACCCTCCGGCCTCGAGTTTGCGGAACAAACGCTCCGACTCGGGGCGAATATCGGCTTTGGAAACCTCGTAGAGGGCCGACATTTCTTGGATGCTCTCTTCAAGGCTCCTTCCGTCTGCCCAGGACAACCACAGGTCGATCGCTGTGCCGGACAATTGGAGCGGTTGGTGGTCCGGAACCCGGGCGACGAGGCAGTGCGGCCCGTCCGGTCCGTTCGCGAGCACCCAGGCCACGTCGTCCGAAATCCGGGTCATTGGCTTCCTCGTCCTTTCGAACCCCCCAGGCCCCCACGCACACGATGCCCGATGTCGGCGCCCGCCCGACGCATGCGGCGCACCCATTCCGCGACCATGTCGGCACGGGACGGCCGGCGCCCGAGCCGCATCGACAAATGGTCCTTGTTCACCAGCAACGACGAAGCGGCAACCCGTGCCTTGGCGCGGAGCGTACGTGCCGCCGCGTACCGGGCAATCCATTCGTCGATCCTGGAACCTCCCACAGTCATGTACTTCCACAGCAAGTAGTCCGGGTGGTTCCTGTACTCCTCAAGTTCCCCCAACGAGGCGGCCAGCGCGATCTCCGCGCCGAACTCGGCGGCCCTGCGTCGCATCCGCTCCAGGTCGCGTGCTGACAGGACCCTGCGCAAGTACTCTATGTCCTGGGTCCCGCGCCACCCATCCCGACCCGCGTGAAGCATGATCAGCAGAATCTGGTCGGCGTCGGAGGGGACGGTGCACGGGTAATGGGCTATGGGCAGAGACTGCCGCTCGGCCCACAGGCGATCGAAGTTGTCCTCGGCGTGGACATCCATGCCGGGAAAATAGCGATGGATGTCCACCGCTCCCCACCACGGGTGGCGGAAGGTTGCCGCGTGCTGGAAAGCCGACCCGGACGAAAAATCTGCCACTTGTTCCCATCCGCCCGCGACCAACCGATGCGTGAAGGTATCGACGTGGCTCGGGCGTACCAGGATGTCCGCATCGGTGCTGTGTCGATTGCTGCGGTAGAAGCCTTCCGTCGCGGCATACCCCTTGACGTGCAGGATATCGGCTCCGCACGCGTTCGCGACGGCCTGCAGGCTGGCGTGAGCGAGGCGGATGCGGCCACCCAATTCGACGGCGTCCATGATCCCCTCGGCCCTAGGAACTGCGGCCGGTCAGGACACTCGCACCGGGGCCTGGGCGTCGGCCTGTTTCTTGGCCCCGTGCAAGGGCGGCTCGAAGCGAACCGGTACAGCGCAAAAGAATGTTTGCACTGGTCAGCCTAATAAATCTCGATATTGTCATGTGATTCCTCAAGGGTAGCCCCATCTGCCCAGAAGGGATTTCGCGCGGTACATCCGAAATAGGGAGTCGAGCAGAATCCTGAACGATTCTCGGGAACCGGGAATTGGCGATACCAAATCTAGCACCGCAACGGGGGAACACGTGCGCTCATCTGCACTCCTGGCGTCGAACAGGCGGGATATCGGTCACGGCGACGTGCTGCGTACCGTCCGCAGATCCGCGATGACCGTGCTGGCTGGGCTCCTGATGATCGCGGCATGGTGCTTCTTCTGGCCCGACGGGTCTCTCATCGGAGGGATACTGGTGAGCATCTGGTCGTGGTTGACGCCGACACCGTGGCTCCACGACCACATCGGGCCCAGGGTCGTGGAACAGGGGATGAATGCCGCGGTCTTCGTGCCGTTGACCGCGTGCCTTGTTCTGGCATTTCCGCACTTTCGAATCTGGGTGTGGTGGATTCTCTCGGCGCTCTGCTCCTGTTCGATCGAATTGTTCCAGCTGCTCTTTCTTCCGGGGCGTGTGTTCGATCCCGTCGACGCCGTATTCAATTCGATCGGGGGCATTCTCGGATCAATTCTGGGCCTGATGCTGCTGCGTCGAATTCTTCGGGCACGCGCCCGTGGGGACTCTCGAAGGGCACCTGTTCTGGGAGGGCGTCGTCGACGAGTCCCAGGCAACGGGTTTCGTGCCGCGAGCCGATCGCATCGCGCCCAGGAGACACGTGAGGTACGTTGCGGGATCCCGGGCTTGCCCGGAAGCCGGGGAAGACCGCATAATTGAACGGCATGCCAAGGCGAGGGAGGAATGATCCTCCGTAATCGACGATGGCTGGTCTGCGAAACACCGTGGGAGATATCCCGTCCGGAACCGCGCCAGTTCCAATCAACTTGGCGCACATCAGAACCGTTCCGATACGAAAGGTGATTCAGCATGGCTGATCGCACAAAGATCTCCGCGGAAAACCGCAACGAATTCGGCAAGGGCGCTGCCCGCCGCATCCGCCGCGAGAGCAAGATCCCCGCCGTGATTTACGGTCACGGGGAAGACCCCATCCACATCGTCCTTCCGGGGCACGCGACCATGATGGCCGCGCGTAACCCCAACGCTGTCCTTTCCCTGAACATCGAGGGCAAGAGCCACCTCGCCATGATCAAGGACATCCAGCGCCACGCGATTCGTCCGGAGATCTACCACGTCGACCTGCTGACCGTTCGTCGCGGTGAGCGCGTTGAGGTCGAGATCCCCGTCACCGTCGAGGGCGAGGTCGCGCCGGGCAACCTCTGGACCCAGCCCGAGCAGGTCGTCGTCGTCGACGCCGACGCTCTGGATGTTCCCGAGGAAGTCCTCGTGTCGATCGACGGCCGTTCCGACGGCGAGCACGTGACCGCCGCCGATCTCCTTCTTCCCGAGGGTGTCAACCTCGTCTCCGAGGAAGACCTGATCATCGTGAACGTCTCCCAGGAGGTCGAGCAGGACCTCGGCGAAGAGACCGACGAAGAAGCCGAGGGCGAGGAAGCCGAAGAGGGAGCCTCCGAGGACAACTCCTCCGAGGATTCCGACGAGGACAGCGAGTAACACTCGCCGAAACCTCGCGAAAGGCCCGTCGATGCGCATCGACGGGCCTTTCCCTTGTCCGTTGCCCGTGAGCGAATCATCGCCACCGGGTCCATCCGCACAATGACGACGCCGGGCGCCCCGGCCTGGAGGAGAACATCATGGCCGAAACCTGGCTGGTCATGGGACTGGGAAACCCCGGCCCCCAATACGTCAATACTCGCCACAACGTGGGACAGATGGTCGTCGATACCTTGGCCCGCAGCATGCAGGCCTCGTTCAAACGCCACAAGACCGGTGCCGTCGTCGTCGAGGGCCGGCTCGGAATCGGTGGGCCTCGCGTGGTCCTGGCCAAATCCACGGGGTACATGAACACCTCGGGCGGCCCCGCTTCGGCCCTCGCGAAGTTCTACGAAGTCGATCCGGACCACGTGATTGCCGTGCATGACGAGATCGACATCCCTTTCGACACCGTCAAGCTCAAACAGGGCGGGGGAGAAGGCGGCCACAATGGACTGCGGGATATTTCGAAAGCACTGGGGACCAAGGACTACCTGCGTGTGCGCGTCGGTGTGGGCCGCCCACCCGGACGGATGGACGCTGCCGACTACGTGCTGAAGAATTTTTCGTCTGCCGAGGCCAAGCAACTGCCGGCTCTCCTCGAGGACTCGGCGGATGCCGTCGAGCTCGTCATGACCCAGGGCCTGACCGCGGCCCAGCAGAAATTCCATGCACGTTAAGCCGCAAGGCACCCCGGCGGATATCCGCGAGCACTGGTCCTAGGATGGGGGCCATGAGCAATTCGACCCGCCAGAATTCTCCTTCCGCCACCGGCCCCCTGGACGACGCGAAGGTTCGGAGCCTGCTCCGGGACTTTCCGATACTCGCCAGGCGAGACGGTGAGGACCCGTTGGTGTACCTCGACACGGGGGCCACGAGCCAGAACCCCGCTCCCGTGCTCGATGCCGAACGGGACTACTACGAACACAACAATTCGGCCGTCCACCGCGGGGCCCACAGCCTGGCCGTGACCGCGACCGACGCGTTTGAGGATGCTCGCCGCACGGTGGCCGATTTTGTGGGCGTCACGGAGAACGAACTGGTCTGGACGTCGAACGCGACCGAAGCGATCAACCTGGTCGCCTACTCGTTCTCCAACGCTTCCGCCGGGTTGGGCGGACCCGAAGCCGAACGATTCGCGCTCGGCCCGGGGGACGAGATCGTGACCACCGAAGCCGAACACCACGCCAACCTCATCCCATGGCAGCAACTGGCCGCCAGAACCGGTGCGACGCTGCGCTACATCCCGGTGGGCGAGGACGGGCTGCTGGACGAGGACGCCGCCGAGGGCATCGTCGGACCGGCCACCAGGATCTTCGCCTTCACTCATGTCTCCAACGTGCTCGGATCGGTCACCGACGTCCGGACATTCGTCCGGCTGGCCAAGAAATACGATGCCCTGACGGTCCTGGACGCATGCCAGTCCGTCCCGCACATGCCGGTCGACTTCGCCGACCTCGGAGTGGATTTCGCGGCCTTCTCCGGGCACAAGATGCTGGGTCCCACCGGGATCGGTGCCCTGTACGGCCGATACGACCTTCTCAAGTCCATGCCGCCATTCCTGACCGGCGGATCCATGATCACCAAGGTCACCATGGATGAGGCACAATTCATGGAGCCGCCCATGCGGTTCGAGGCCGGCACACAGCGCGTCTCGCAGGCCGTAGCGCTGGCCAGTGCCGTCCGTTACCTGGACGAGATCGGAATGGACAACGTGCACGTGTGGGAGGCCGAACTCGGGCGGCGGCTCGCGGAGGGAGTCTCACAGATCGACGGCGTCCGTCTGCTCGGTCCGGAACCCGGCGCCGAACGTGCGGGGCTCGTGTCGATCGACGTGGATGGGGTCCATCCCCACGACGTCGGGCAGCTCCTGGACAGCAAAGGTATCGCCGTTCGGGTGGGGCACCACTGCGCCCAGCCGCTGCACCGGCGGTTGGGGATCACCGCCTCGACTCGGGCCAGCGCGTACGTATACAACACGACCGCGGACGTGGACCGGTTTCTGGACGCCCTGGGTGACGTCCGGCCCTTCTTCGGGCTGGGCGGCGCCTCCGACGGAGGACGGTCATGAGCGATCTCGACCAGTTGTACCAGCAGGTCATTCTCGACCACTCCCGACGCCGTACGGGCGAGGGGCTCGAATCCGGCGGTACTCGACACACCGCCGAGAACCACCAGTACAACCCGACGTGCGGGGACGAGATCAACGTGCGCGTGAGCCTGGACGACGCCGGGAACCGGGTGGAGAGCCTCACCTGGGAGGGTGACGGCTGCTCGATCTCGATGGCCTCCGCATCCGTGCTCTCCGAGATGGCACCCGGCATGAGCATGGGGGAGTTCGCGAACAGGGTCGACGAGTTCCGGCAGATGTTGCGGTCGCGCGGTCAGATCGAACCGGACGAGGAATCACTCGGGGACGCGGCAGCGTTCGCCGGGGTCTCCAAATTCGTGGCGCGGGTCAAATGCGCCATGCTGGCCTGGGTCGCGGCGGAGGAAGCCGCGAAGGAAGCGGCCCTCTGACCAGCCCCGAGGCCTCTCGTCCGGGGAGCCCCGGCCGCTCGGGACCGATTCAGGATGACGCAGGGTCGTCCTGAGACCGTGCCTGCGTCGCCTCGGATTCGTCCGGGGTGGCGCCGTCGTAGGTGTCCACCGCGACGCCCTGAGCACGAAGACGCTTGTAGTGGGTGTTGCGCATGCCCAGCAGAATTCCGCCCAAGATCGCCGAGAGCAGGGAACCGGTGAGCACACCGACCTTGGCGTGGTCGTCATGGATCGTGCCCAGACCGAAGCTCAGCTCCGCGACGAGCAGCGCGACGGTGAAGCCGATGCCGCCCATCATGGCCAGTCCGAAGACGTCGATCCACTTCATGTCCTCATCGATCTCCGCCCCGGAGACCCGCGTCAGAATCCACGTCGACCCGAAGATTCCGATGGTCTTGCCGGCCACGAGTCCCACGACGACGCCGATGGCGACGGGGTCCGAGAAGGCATCCACGATCCCGGGCCATCCGCCCACGGCAACGCCCGAGGCGAAGAACGCGAATACCGGGATCGCGATGCCGTTCGACAGCGGCGAGAAACGATGGGACAACCGGGGTGCCAAGCCGATCGGAGCCTCACCGGCCTGCGGTTTGGAACGGCGAAGCACCGGAACCATGAAACCGAGCACCACGCCGGCGATGGTCGCGTGGATGCCTGCCGAGTAGATGAGCACCCAGGTCACCACGCCGATCGGCAACAGGATGACCCAGGGAGCCCACCGGCTGTGGGCGAAAAACCGCGGCCACCGATGGGTCAGGATCCAGAACAGGGCCGCGGGCAGGATCGCGAGCCCGAGGTACAGGAAATTCACGCCCTCCGAATAGACGAACGCGATGATCACGATGGCGATCAGGTCGTCGACCACGGCCAAGGTCAGCAGAAAGGTCCGCATGGCCGTCGGCAGCGCGGAGCCCACGACCGCCAGGACGGACACGGCGAAAGCGATGTCCGTGGCCGTGGGAGTGGCCCACCCTCGCAGGGTAGCGGCGTCGCCCCAGATCAGATTGATGGCGGCGTAGATCAGGGCCGGCATGGCCACGCCACCGAAGGCGGCAACAACGGGAACGATGGCCTTCTTGATCCGACGCAACTCGCCGTCGACGAACTCGGACTTCAGCTCGAGCCCGGTCATGAAGAAGAACACGGCAAGAAGGCCCTCGGAGGCCCATTCGCCCACCGTGTGGAAAGCGCTGTCGACCGCGGGTATCCCGAGGTGGGCGTCGCGCAGACCGAAGTATCCATCGGCCATGAAGGAATTGGCGAACAGGAGCCCGAGGACCATGGCCGCGATCATCAGCAGTCCACCGGTGTTGCCGTTGCGCAGCTTCGAACCGAACGTGCTCTGGTGGTAGCCCTCTTGCTCGAGTGTTGTCGTCATGTCTTCCTCAGTGTGCGGGATCGTGGGGGTCCGCTCTTACGCTAACGGCGCCTCCCGGTCTCCACCGAATCCTCGTGACGACGAGGCTGTGTGGGACGGCCGGGAGGCGCCGCAGGCGAGGGGCCGGGATCAGCCGTGGTTCTTGATCCAGTCCTCGGCGGTCGTGCTCTGGAGGGACAGAGCCTTGCCGATGTACGGCTCGGCGGCGGCGGAGATCTTCTTTCCGACCAGCGGAATATTGGCCTTGACCTCGCCCTCGACGTCGACGACGGTCTGCTCGCCCTGGGATGCGAGGTCCTGGTGCGCGCTCGCCGAGACGGGCATTCCGGCGACGTCGATCGACGTGTCGACGCTTCTCGAACCGTTCTCCTGCGGTGCACTGTACTTGTCGACCTGAGTCAGCTTGACCCCGTTGCCGACGAACTTCTGGGCGACGCTGGGGACCTTGTCCGCTCCGACACCGCGAACGGTGGTCACGGTGAAGGCACCGGAGGTCTCGCCCTCGACCTTCAACGACTCGAATTCGACGCCGGCCTTCTTGGCCACGTGGCGGGCGAAGTCCTCCGACGTGAAGGCCTCGAGGACCTTGTCGATCGGCGCGTTGATGGTGTGCGATTCTTTCATGGCCATGGATGTCTCACTTCGTGTCGTCGAATGGTTCAGGCCTCAGTCTAGCGGGCAGGAGCCCGCCGACCGCGAGGGTTTCGCGGTGGGGTTAAGCCGGGAGCATGCGGGCGTGGAGCCCACGAGACGACCGGCGTAATGTAGTATCCGTTCGGCCCGAGACCGAACGTGCCCGCGTCCGGAACGGAATTCGGGCGCATTTCTGCGTGCCCGGAAACGGACGCGATCATCGCCCCCGACCACTCAAGGACCGTCATCTCATGAGCCTCACTGGGTTGCGCAAAGCCCTCGACCAGGAACCCACGTTCGCGAATGTCCTGGCGCAGGCATCCCGATCGGCGTCCGAACGGTCCTCCGAAACCGTGATCGGGGCGGCCGAAGGGCTCAGGGCACCCTTGCTGGCACAGATTGCGGACGGACTCTCGACCGCCGCGTCCGCCGGTCGCGCGGGACGGGAGGGCAACCACGCTCCGATCGTGCTGGCGATGACCGCGACCGATCGCGAGGCCGAGGACCTCGAGGCAGTTCTGGGATCG
The DNA here is from genome assembly GCA_030454085.1 of Kocuria sp. Lineage (GTDB taxonomy): Bacteria > Actinomycetota > Actinomycetes > Actinomycetales > Micrococcaceae > Rothia. The sequence continues at coordinate 10,562 of JAKDJD010000022.1, read as the reverse complement.
TATATCGATCCGCGCAGCGTGACCCGGTTCCCCGCTTGGGAGACCCTGCCCCACGAACGCCTGTCGCCAAGGTCGGACACCGTGGGCCAGCGTCTGGCCGTCCTGCGTCGCATGTCCGAGGCGAACGACGACGTCCGGGTGGTCATCGCTCCCGTGCGCTCTGTCCTCCAGCCCATTTCGGCCAGCCTCGAATCCATGAAGCCGGTCCGACTGGAGGTGGGGGAGGAACACGACTTCGAGGGAACGGTCGAGGCGCTGTCCGCCGCCGCGTATTCCAGGGTCGATCTGGTCACCAAGCGGGGCGAGTTCGCCGTACGCGGCGGAATCATCGACGTCTTCTCTCCCGTCGAGGACCACCCGGTGCGCATCGACTTCTTCGGCGACGAGATCGATACCATGAAATGGTTCGCGGTCGCCGATCAGCGCACCTTCACACCCAAGGACGAGGAAGACCCCACGGAGCTGATTGCCCCACCGTGCCGGGAAATCCTCATCACCCCCAACGTGATGTCCCGAGCGGCAAAGCTCAAGGACACTCTTCCGGGGGCCGAGTCCATGCTCGAACGCATCGCGGGCGGCATCTACGTCGAGGGCATGGAATCTCTTGCCCCATTGCTGGTCGACGAGATGACGACGCTGATCGCCTCCCTTCCTGACGACTCGATGACCGTGCTTCTCGAGCCCGAGAAGATTCGGGCCAGAGCGGCCGACCTGGTTGCCACGAACGAGGAATTCCTCCTGGCCGCGTGGGAGCAGGCGTCCAACGGACAACAGGCTCCCATCGATATCAACGAGACCGGCCTCGCGCAGGCCAGCTTCATGGCCGTCGCGGACGCGCGCCACGAGGCCTTGGACCGGGGGCACGGCTGGTGGTCCGTCACCTCTCTCGGTGTCGACGAAGCCATCGAGGACGAAGCCGACAGCCTGACGATCGCGGTCCGAGCTCCCCTGACTTTTGCGGGGAATATCGACGCCATGCTCGAGGTGGTCGGGGACCACGTGCGCAACGGGTGGCAGGTCGTCGCCGTGACCGACGGGCCGGGCCCGTTGAACCGGCTCGCCGAACTCTTCCAGTCCGCGGACCTGCAGGCCGCCCGGAGGGATGACCTGACCGAGGAGCCCCAGGCCGGAATCATCGAGTTGACCACGGCACCGCACGGGACCGGTTTCGTCCTCGAGGATGCCAAAATCGCCCTGCTCACCGAGTCCGACGTGCTGGGGAAGGCGAGCCCCTACACCACGCGCGACATGAGGAAGCTGCCGGCGCGGCGTCGTCGGAATGCGGTGGATCCTCTTGCTCTGAAGCCCGGGGACTACGTGGTCCACGAGCAGCACGGCATCGGCCAGTTCGTGGAACTGATCCAGAGGCCGATCGCAGGGGCCATGATCAAGCCTGGGCAGCCGAAGCCCATGAAGGAGTACCTGGTCCTCGAATACGCATCCTCCAAGCGTGGTGCGCCGAGGGACCGGCTCTTCGTGCCGACGGATCAACTCGACCAGGTCACCAACTACGTCGGTGGCGATGCACCCACGTTGTCCAAGATGGGCGGATCGGACTGGGCCAAGACCAAGTCCAAGGCCCGCAAGGCCGTCAAGGAGATCGCGGCCGATCTCATCCGGCTGTATTCGGCGCGTATGGCCTCGCGCGGTCACGCCTTCGGCCCGGACACCCCGTGGCAGCGAGAGCTCGAGGAAGCATTTCCCTATGTCGAGACTCCCGACCAGTTGACCACGATCAACGAGGTCAAGCACGACATGGAGCGGGAGATTCCCATGGACCGCCTGATCTCCGGCGACGTGGGTTACGGCAAGACCGAAGTCGCCGTGCGTGCGGCCTTCAAGGCCGTCCAGGAGGGAAAACAGGTCGCGATCCTGGTCCCGACCACCCTCCTGGCCCAGCAGCACTCTGAGACCTTCACCGAACGTTTCAGCGGTTTCCCGGTGCGCGTGTCCACGTTGTCCCGTTTCCAGACGCCCAAGGAGTCCAAGGCCGTCGAATCGGGGATCTCGGACGGAAGCATCGACGTCGTGATCGGAACCCATCGTCTGCTCTCCTCGGACATCACCTTCAAGGATCTGGGGTTGGTGATCATCGACGAAGAGCAGCGTTTCGGCGTCGAGCACAAGGAGAAGCTCAAGACCCTCCGGACCAACGTCGACGTCCTGGCCATGTCGGCAACCCCGATTCCCCGTACGCTCGAGATGTCGCTGACGGGTATCCGTGAGACTTCTACCCTGGCGACGCCGCCCGAGGAAAGACACCCGGTGCTGACCTTCGTGGGGCCGCACACGGAGAAGCAGGTTGCGGCGGCGGTCCGACGCGAGCTCATGCGCGAAGGCCAGGTGTTCTACGTGCACAACAGGGTTTCCTCCATCGACCGCGTCGCTTCCGACCTGCAGAAACTCGTTCCCGAGGCACGTATCGCGGTCGCTCACGGGCAGATGAGCGAGTCCCGCCTCGAGCAGATCATCGTCGACTTCTGGGAAAAGCGGTTCGACGTGCTGGTCTGCACCACGATCGTCGAGACCGGACTGGACATCTCCAACGCCAATACCTTGATCGTCGACCGCGCCAACAACTACGGCCTGTCCCAGCTTCACCAGCTCAGAGGGCGCGTGGGCCGCGGGCGCGAGCGGGCCTATGCGTACTTCCTCTACCCGTTGGAGAAACCGTTGGGCGAGGTCGCGCTCGAGCGTCTCAAAGCCGTTGCCGCGCACAACGAACTTGGCGCAGGAATGCAGTTGGCGATGAAGGACCTCGAGATCCGTGGTGCCGGCAACCTGCTCGGTGGTGAGCAGTCGGGCCATATCGCGGGTGTCGGTTTCGACCTGTACCTGAGACTGGTCGGCGAGGCCGTCGCCGACTACCGCGGTGAGGACCAGGAAGAGGCCCCGGCCGAGATGAAGATCGAGCTTCCGGTGGACGCCCACCTCCCGCACGACTACGTGCCGGGGGAGAGGCTTCGCCTCGAGGCGTACCGGAATCTCGCGGCCGCCGCGAGCGATGAAGCGGTGGACGACGTCGCCGCGGAACTGCGGGACCGTTACGGCGAGCTGCCGCAGCCCGCCGAGAACCTGCTCAAGATCGCCCGCCTGCGCATCAAGGCGCGGGCGGCCGGTCTCACGGAGATCATGGTCATGGGACCGAAGATCCGTTTCTACCCGGTCGACCTGGCCGAGTCGCGGCAGATGCGACTCGACCGCATGTATCCGCAGTCGATCACGAAGGTCGTCCAGGGCACGGAACAGAAGCAGATCCTGGTTCCCAAACCGAAGTCGGCCCCGGTGGGCGGCAAGGACCTCGTGGACGACGAGATCCTGGACTGGGCCGAGGCGTTCATCGACGCGATCCTGGCGTAGGGCGCAAGGCCCGAGTCTCTTGGGGATCAGGTGCGGCTCAGCCTCGATCGCGCAGAAAAGCGCCCCGCCCCGGGCAAACCGGGGCGTGGCGCTGTCTACGCGGTGCGGGTTATTCTCCGCGGCGTCTAGAGCTGAGTGAGTTCCTTGCCCGAGGGGGAGCCCTTGGCGGTCTTGCTCCTCAGGATGTTGAGCGGAACCATGAAGGTCAGTCCGTAGAGCACGATGGCGATCGCAAACGGCAACCAGGCCTTGGAATCGGAAATCCACAGACCGAAGCAGTAGAACGACGCAACCAGCAGAATCATGCAGAACACGAAGTTCAGCAGGTTGGTCACCAGATGGCCCTCTCCCGAGTGGCTGCGTACCTTCTGGTTGGTCTGGTACTGCTTCGAATTATGAGCGGGCCCGGACGCGCCGTGCCTGAACGCCGATTCTTCTCCGTGGGTCATACGGTCCTCATTCCTCAAGGTTGGTCACCCGCGCACCACAGCAGACGGGCACACGGTCGGATGACGAGTCCATTCCAGTATAGGAGCTGTGGGACTATCTCGCGTCCCGAACGATCTCGATGCCTTTGGACGCCCCGATTCGGGTCGCCCCGGCCGCGACCATATTGAGCGCGTCCTCGCGGCTGTGGATTCCGCCAGAGGCCTTGACGCCGATGTCGGGCCCCACGGTCTCGCGCATCAGCTGGACGTCGGCGACGGTTGCGCCGCCGGTCGAGAAGCCCGTGGACGTCTTGACGAATTCGGCACCGGCAGCCACGGCGGCCCTGCACGCGAGCACTTTCTGGTCGTCGTCGAGCAGGCAGGCCTCGATGATGACTTTGAGCACGCCCTGTCGGTCGTGGACCGCGTCGGCCACGGCACGAATGTCGGCGACCAGGGCCTCCTCGTCACCCTCGATGGCCGCCGCGATATCGATGACCATGTCGATTTCTCGGGCGCCGTCGGCGAGGGCCGTTGCCGCCTCGAAGACTTTCGCGTCGGTCGTCGTCGCGCCGAGAGGGAAGCCAACCACGACGCACGGCACGGGGTCATGCCCCTCGAGCTCGTCGGCGACGAGTTTGGCCCAGATGGGATTCACGCACACGGAGGCGAATCCGTGCTCGCGCGCTTCGCGGCACAGGCGAAGGACATCCTCTTTCCGCGCATCCGGGGCCAGGATCGTGTGATCGATCATGCCGGCGAGGTTCGAGGGAAGGTCGGTGGATTCAGTCATGAGCTCTCCATTCGGGGTGACCGTCCGCGGCGGAAGGGACGGCAAAGACGCGGTGCGGGGCAGCGGCACTAGGACTCCGAGTCCACGCCCAGGGCAAGGGCGATGTCCTCGCGGAGCGCCGTGAGGCGACGGTTCGCCATGCCACGAGCCTCTGCGAGGGGCGTTTCCTTCTCGACCGGTACCACGGCCTCGAGGTAGCACTTGAGTTTGGGTTCCGTGCCCGACGGACGCACGATCACGCGTCCCCCGTTTTCGGTCAGGTACACCAGGGCATCGGTCGGTGGAAGGTTCTTGGAGCCCTGGGAGAGATCCCGGACCTTGGTCACTGGTGAACCACCCAGCTTCTCGGGCCGAGTCCCGCGCAACCGGCCCATCATGGCCGTCATCCGGTCCAGGTCCTCGACTCGGACGGACAACTGGGACGTCGCGTGGACCCCGTGCTGTCGGGCGATGTCATCGAGAACGTCCGTGAGCGACTTGCCTGCGTCCTTGAGCTTGGCGGCATAGTCGGCCACGATCAGTGCGGCAGAGATCCCGTCCTTGTCCTTGACCAGGTCGGGAGCCACGCAATAACCCAAGGCCTCCTCGTACCCGTAGACCAGCCCCTGGACGCGGGCGATCCACTTGAAGCCCGTCAGGGTCTCACGGTGTTCGATCCCGTGCGCCGTCGCCATGCGCCCGAGCAGACTCGAGGAAACGATCGAGCTGGCGAAGTAGCGGCGCGAACCGCTCGTCGCCGGAAGACGCTCGAGCATGATGCGTCCAATGATCGCCCCGACTTCGTCGCCCGTGAGAATTCTCCAACCATCGTCCGCTTCCGCATCCGGCACGGCGAAGGCGACGCGGTCGGCGTCGGGATCGTTGGCGACCACCAGATCCGCATCCCGGTCCCGGGCCAATCCGATCGCGAGATCCATGGCACCGGGCTCTTCCGGGTTGGGGAACCGGACGGTCGGGAACTTGGGGTCCGGCAAGGCCTGCTCGGGAACCACGTGAAGACGGTCGAACCCTGCCCGGGACAGGACGAAGGACATGACCTCCCCGCCCACACCGTGCATTGGAGTCAGAACCACGGAGAGGGACCGAGAGGATGGGGCGATACCCGGGATCAGGGAAGTGACCTCGTGCTCGTAGTCGCGCGCGAGCCGCTCCGGGAGCATCGTCCAGCCGGAATCCGCTCGCTCGATGCGATCGACGGAGGGGGCGTCGGCGATCTTCTCGGCGATCTCGGTGTCGATCGGCGGAATGATCTGCGCGCCGCGGGCATCCTCACCGACGGCCTGGCCGCCCAGGTAAACCTTGTAGCCGTTGTCGGACGCTGGATTGTGCGAGGCCGTGACCATGATGCCGACGTCGGCCTTCAGCAAACGAGTCGCCCAAGCGAGCACGGGCGTGGGAAGGGGTACCGGCATGAGGAAAGCGTCCAGACCGGCCGCCGTGAAGATCCCCGCCGTGTCCCGGGCAAAGGCGTCGGACTTGGTCCGGGCGTCGTAGCCGATCACCGCTCGAGGCGTTGCCGTCCAATTCTCCTTCGCGGCCCTCTCCTTGAGGTAGGTTGCGACGCCATAGGCCGCCTGGGCCACGACGGCGCGGTTCATGCGCATGGGTCCTGCACCGAGCGCCGCGCGCAACCCCGCCGTTCCGAACTGGAGCCGCCCGGAGAAGCGCTCGCGCAGGAGGGCCTCGCCTTCCTCGGTTTCGGCGTGGCTGATCATCTCCAGGAGCTCGCGCTGGGTCTGGGGATCCGGGTCGGCCTCGACCCATTGCATTGCTTCGTTGATCAGTTCCGTCGTCATGGATAAACCTCGTCGTTTTCCTGAAGTGCCGTGGTGCTAGTGGTCCAAGCGGGCAATGATCTGCGCCAGCAACTCGGAGATGCGCGGACCGGCGTTCCGCCCCTCTTCCAGGACTTCGTGGTGGCTCAGCGGGCTGTCGGAAATTCCCGCAGCGGCGTTGGTGACCAAGGATATACCGAATACTTCCAGGCCGGCGGCGCGGGCCGCAATGGCCTCGAGCGCCGTGGACATCCCCACCAGGTCCGCGCCCAGGGTCTGGGCCATGCGGATCTCCGCCGGAGTTTCGTAATGCGGTCCGGGAAGCTGGAGGTAGACCCCTTCCTCGAGGCTCGGGTCGATCGATCGGGCGATCTCCCGAATGCGGGGAGAATACAGATCCGTCAGATCGACAAAATGCGCTCCGACAAGAGGGGAACCGCCCGTGAGGTTGATGTGGTCCTTGATCAGCACGGGCGTGCCGGGGCGATACGTCGGTTGCAGACCGCCGCACCCGTTGGTCAAAATCATGGTCGAGCACCCGGCGGCCGCGGCCGTACGCACGCCATGGACAACCTGCTGGATGCCATGACCTTCGTACAGGTGGGTCCGCGCACCGATGACCAGTGCCCGGCGGCCCTCCGGCGTCCTGACGGAGGTGAGGGTTCCGGCGTGGCCCGCAATCTCCGAGGAACGGAATCCGGGAACGTCGTCGGCGTTGAGGACATGCGTCGCCTCACCGATGAGCTCGGCGGCGCCGCCCCACCCGGACCCCAGGGTGAGGCCATAGTCGTGGCGCTTCACGCCGGTCTGTTCGGCGATGTACTCCGCGGCGCGCTGGGCCAAACGATGCGGTTCGAACCCCATGCTCGAGGAGTTGTTCGGAAGTTCCGCGGGAAGTGTGTTCTTGCTGGTCGTCACGCTCCAAACCTAGCAGGATACGTTCGACGATGGGGCTCCTGGCCAGGTCTGACAGGTGAAAACGGTCCTCGGCGACGAGGCAGGAGGCTCCGGGACTTGGATCGGTTCGGATCTGTGGGGAACAATGAGGACCGTGAGCGAAGCTATTGCATTTACACCACAGAGGATCATCATCATCGGAGGCGGCCCCGGCGGCTACGAGGCCGCGCTGGTTGCCGCGAACCTTGGGGCAGACGTCACCCTTATCGAGGAGCAGGGCTTGGGAGGCTCGGCGGTGATCACCGACGTCGTGCCCTCGAAGACCTTGATTGCCTCCGCGGACACCATGAACAGGTTCAGCGAGGCGCCCGCCCTGGGCATCCGCACCCGGGCCGGGGACGAGCTCGTGGAACTCGAAGTCCACATCGAGAAGGTCAATCGTCGCCTGCTGAACCTGGCCCAGCAGCAATCCAAGGACATCCGTCGGAGTCTCGAGAAGGCCGGGGTGAAGGTCATCGACGGCACAGGGCGGATGCTCGATGAGCACACGGTCGAGGTCCGGGACAAGCAGGGCCTGACCTATGAGCTCGATACGCACGCAGTGCTGCTCAGCGTCGGTGCCCACCCACGTGAGCTGGAGACCGCCAAACCGGACGGGGAGCGCATCTTCAACTGGAAGCAGTTGTACCAGCTCAAGGAGGTCCCTGAGCACCTCATCGTGGTCGGCTCCGGTGTGACGGGTGCGGAGTTCGCCTCCGCTTATCGTGGCCTCGGTGCGGAGGTCACCCTCATCTCCTCGCGAGACCGGGTTCTTCCCAGTGAGGACGAGGACGCCGCGAAGGTTCTGGAGGACGTGTTCGACCGGCGAGGGCTGAATGTCATGCCTCGCTCGCGCGCCGCGTCGGTCGAGCGCGAGGGCGACGGCGTGATCGTGACCCTCTCCGACGGACGCAAGGTCTCCGGTTCGCATTGTCTCCTGGCCGTCGGCTCGATTCCGAACACCAAGGACCTCGGACTCGAGAACGCGGGCGTGACCACGACCGAATCCGGCCACATTGTGGTGGACGGCGTTTCACGCACCACCGCGCCGAACGTGTATGCGTCCGGAGACTGCACCGGCGTGATGCCCCTGGCCTCCGTGGCCGCGATGCAGGGCCGGATCGCCATCGCGCACCTGCTCGGAGACTCCGTGTCGCCTCTCAAGAAACACCGCGTGGCCTCCAACGTGTTCACGTCTCCCGAGATCGCGACTGTGGGCGTTTCCCAGGCCGATATCGAGAGCGGCAAGTACCAGGCGGACACCGTCATGCTGTCCCTCTCGACCAACGCGAGGGCCAAGATGATGGCCGTGGAAGACGGCTTCGTCAAGGTCTTCGCCCGCAAGGGGTCGGGGACGGTTATCGGCGGCGTCGTCGTCGGTCCTCGTGCCTCCGAGCTGATCTTCTCGATCTCCTTGGCGGTCAACACCAAGATGTCCGCGGACGATTTTGCCGACACCTTCTCGGTCTACCCCTCGTTGACGGGATCAATATCCGAAGCGGCCCGACGGTTGCACAAGATGCCTGTCTAGGCCCGAAGCGGACGACGAAAGACGCCGCCGCGCCCACCGTGAGAAGGTGGGCGCGGCGGCGTCTTTGTGCGGTGAGGCCGGGGGCCGCGTCTAGGAGGCGTCGGAGCTGATCGAGGCGAGATCGACGTCCCTGGTTTCCCGGGAGATGAGCAGAGCGATCATCGTGATGACCGCCGCACCCGCCAGGTACCAGCCCACGGCGCTGACCCCGCCCCAGGCGTTGAGGGACACCGCGATGTACGGGGTGATGGCCGCACCCAGGATCGATGCGACGTTGTAAGCGATTCCGGAGCCCGTGTACCGAACGTTGGTGGGGAACAGCTCGGGCAGGAACGCGGACATCGACCCGAAGGACAGGCCCATGATGGCCATGCCGATCGAGATGAAAATGATCAGGCCGGGGATGTTGGCGCCTGTCCCGGTACCGATGGTCGACGGGGCCATGAACAGACCGAAGCTGAGACCGAACGCGAGGATCAGTACGTTGGTCACGAGTTGCTGACGGCGCCGTCCGAAGCGATCCGCGAGCCAACCGGAGACCGGAACGAAGGCCGCGAAGAACAGTACCGAGACGAGCTGAACCTGCAGGAACGTGTGATACGGGATGCCCAGGCCTGCGCCCTTGGACGGTTTGCCGATGCCATAGGACAGGATCCAGGCTGTCATCAGGTAGAACAGCACGTAGCAGGACAGCATGATGAAGGTTCCGAGAAGCATCGGCTTCCACGCCGTGCGGAAAGCGTCCACCAGGGGAGTCTTGACCTTTTCGCCCTTCTGGACCGCCTGCTTGAACACCGGGGTTTCCTCGAGCCGGACGCGCACGTACAGTCCCAAGGCAACCATCAGCACGGAGAAGAGGAACGGGACGCGCCATCCCCAGATCAGGAAAGGCGAGTCAGTCGCGGCCGCATCCTTGGTGGAGTCGAAGTTCATCCACGTGGTCAGGAGGAGCACGAAACCGTTGGCCAAGATGAAGCCGATGGGGGCTCCCAGCTGGGGCCACATTGCGGCACGCGCTCTCTTGCCGGGCTTGGAGTACTCGGAGGCGAGCAGGGCCGCACCGGACCACTCACCGCCAAGGCCCATACCTTGAGCGAAACGGAGGATCGTGAGCAGCGCCGGGGCCCAGAAGGAGATCTGGTGATAGGTGGGCAGCAGCCCGATCAGAAAGGTCGCCACCCCCATGGTCAGCAAGGCGCCGATCAGAGTCGCCTTGCGGCCGATCCGGTCACCGAAGTGGCCGAAGACCACCGAACCCAAAGGTCGCCCGAAGAACGCTGCGGCAAATGTGGCCATCGACGCCAGAAGCTTGGTCGTATCGTCCTGGCCCGTGAAGAACAACGCCGGGAAGACGGCAACGGCGGCGGTCGCGTAGACGTAAAAATCGTAGAACTCGATGGTCGTGCCGACGAGGGAGGCCGTGATGATGCGGTGTTTCGGCACTCGCTGTTCCACGGGCGGGGCTTCGGCCGGAGAAGAACCGGTCGGAACGGACGTGTCAGGAAGTGACATCGAGGCTCCTCATGTTGTGAACGACGGCTCGCACGGCCGCCATGGTGCGTGATCGTCTTCTCACCATAAAGTCGGCATCTACATGGTGGACAAACGTTCCAAATATTGAGAAGACGTGAGGGCTTCGTTCCGCGTAGTGGCGTTGTTGTGGGGTTGCGGCGGCCACAATTGCACGAGCGGGCCACCTGGCGGTGGGGTGCGGGGCGCGGGCCGCGGGCCGCGGGCCG
>JAKDJD010000021.1 GCA_030454085.1 Kocuria sp. | reverse complement strand
GTGGAGCCATGGTCATAGAGCCCCTGGCCAGGGACGACGCCGCCCAAGAGCCCCTCAGCTTTGGTCAGGACATCATCCTGACCGGCGTCGATCTCCAACCGACTCGCCTGACGCAGGCCCTCGACGATGCCACGCTCAATGACCGAGAACTGCTCAGCGCACCGGAGACGTGGAATGTGATGCCCGATCCGTTCCCGGTCTGGGTCACGGCCGACGAACGTTATGACTGACTCGGCACAGGGACGACCCCGCGAAGCGCGGATCCACGACCGACCGCGAGCGCCGGCTACCTCAGGTCCTTGCCCTTCGTCTCCGGCAGGGTCAGGACGGTCAGGGCCGACAGCGCCAGGAACACCATCGTGTAGACCGCGAATTTGTACGGGTCGCCGAGCGCCGTCAGCACGTAGCTTGCGGTTCCGCCGAAGAGGGCGATGGCGATCGAGTACGGGATCCCGAAACCGGCCGTGCGCTGGTCGGTCGTGAACATCTCCGCGTACGTTGCCGGGGCGTGGCTGAGGAATCCGCCCAGCAGGACCAGCTGAACGCAGATCGCGAGGATCAGTTGCCACCCTTCTCCTCCGGAGACGAGTTTGATCATCGGGATCGACAGGACCAGGCTCCCGAGCATCGCGATGAGGATGCACGGCTTCCGCCCGATCTTGTCCGAGAGTATGCCCCAGAACGGCAGGACCAGGATGAACACCACGTTGCCGATGAGGGAGGCGGTGAAGGCGGTCTGGGAGTCGTACCCGAACGTCGTCGTCGCCAAGGAGGCCATGGATACGGACCAAACGTAGTAGGCGATCGTGAGACCTGCGGTCAGGAAAATGACCTGGAGACCCGTCCTCCAGTTCTTGAGGACGGCCAGCAGGATGTTCTCCTTCTTGACCTCCTGCTTTTCCACGGCCTCCATGTGCTCGGTGAACAGTTCGGACTCCTCCATCGAGGAACGGATCCAAATGGCGACGACGCCGAGCAATGCGCCCACCAGGAAGGGCACCCGCCAACCCCAAGAGTTCATCTGGTCCTCGGTCAGGGCGCCCTGAAGGACGAGCCCGAGCACCAGTCCGCAGACCAGTCCGATCGTTCCGGTCACATAGATCGAGCTCGCGAACAGGCCACGCTTCTCGCGCGGTGCGTGCTCCGCCAAATAGGTTTGGGCCGCCGGGAGTTCACCACCGTGGGATAGCCCCTGGACGAGCCGGCCGAGCAGCAGGAGGGCCGAGGCCAGCCAACCGACCTTGTCGTACGTGGGGCAGACCGCAACGATCAGCGACCCTATCGAGGCGCAGACCACGGCAAGCGTCAGGGAGCGTTTACGCCCCCACCGGTCGCCCAGGAAACCGAACACGAAGCCGCCGAATGGCCGTGCCACGAACCCGACCGCGAAGACCGCCATGGTCTCCAGGAAGGCCGATTGCGGGTTGTCGTCGTTGAAGATTTGGGTCGAGAAATATACGGCGAAACTGGCGTAGATATTCCAGTCGAACCACTCCAGGGCGTTGCCGATACCGGTGCCCAGGAGGGTTTTGGCGTGCGACTGCTTGCTCGGGGCGGGCGCCGTCGCGGTGCTCGAGGAACTCATACTGGTCCTTTCGAGGTGTAGTGAGGAGGGAAGTTAAGGGGGCTCTCAGACGCTGAGCCGTCGTGCGGCGAGCTCCGCGAGGAGGCGTGAGCAGTCCACCAGTACCGAATCGTCGTAGGTCGCGAACGGCGAGTGGTTGAAGGCAGCGGTCTCCGGGTCCTTGTCCGGGTCCACCGCGGCGACGAAGGCAAAGGTTCCCGGGATGCGTTCCAGGATCTTGGAGAAGTCTTCGGCGGCACCCACGGGATCGGTCAGCTCCGACCAGCGACCGGGGAAGACCTCCTCGGTGACCTCCGAGAGGAAGCCCGTCTCGTCGTCGTCATTCGTGGTGACCGGATACAGCTTCTTGACCTCGATCTCGCACGTCGTGCCGTGAGCGGCCGCGACCCCCTCGAACAGGCGGACCAAAGTATCGATGAGTCGGTTGCGAGTGTCGGGGTCGAAGGCCCGGAGGGTGAATTTGGCGGTTGCATGGTCCGGGATGACATTGGCCGTCGAGCCGGCAACCACGCTGCCGCAGGTCACGACCACCGGGTCGAAGATGTCGAACTCCCGAGTGACCGCAACGTGGGACTGCGTCACCATTTCCGCGGCCACCGGCACGGGATCCAACGCCTTGTGCGGGGCCGACCCGTGACCGCCGACGCCGTGAACCCGCACGTTGATCGTGTCCGAGGAGGCCATCAGCGGTCCGGGCTTCGACACGATGGTTCCGCTCGGGTACTGCGCGGACCACACGTGCAGGCCGTAGGCGTGGTCAGGCAGCCGTCCCGCGGACTCCAGCAGACCTTCGTCGATCAAGTGCTGGGCGCCGTCCCACCCCTCCTCGCCGGGCTGGAGAAAGAAGACGACGTCGCCCTTCAGCTCCTTGCGCACCGCGTGCAACGCTCGTGCCGCCCCGACCAGGCCGGCCATGTGCATGTCGTGTCCGCATCCGTGCATCGCCCCGTTGGTCGAGGCCCAGCTCAGCCCGGTCTCCTCGGTCACGGGGAGGGCATCCATATCGGCGCGCAGGAGAACGATCGGCCGCTTCTCGATCGGCAACGACGCACCGGCGCCGCCCCGGAGCACCGCGGTGAACCCGGAGACCTCCTGAGCATCGGTCATGTCCATGCCCAACGCCTCGAATTCCTGCCGGAGCCGAGCATTGGTCTCGGGGAGGTGCAGCCCGGGCTCGGGAATCTGATGGAGCTCGCGGCGCAACGCGACCATCTCGCTCCCATTGCTCGAAATAGTTGCGCTGATCTGGTCGGACAAGGTGGACATCGTGAAGCGGGGATCCTTTCAGAAGTGCTCATGACAGACCCGGGGTGAGCCGTGTGACCGGCGACCCAGGCCTTTGTGCCCCAGGCTACTCCGGCACGGGGACGCCCCATATTTCGGGATCACTATGCGAAACGGGCCGTGCACTCCGGCACGCATCGGGGTCAGTCCGTGTAGACCTCTTTGACCTGTTCGTGCCGGACGCCGTCCATGGCTTCGCGGTCAATACGCTCCTGATCCCTCACGTACGGCGTGCCGTGGGTATGGAAGGTCGGCACCGTCTTCATGCCCCAGGCCTGCCCCTTGGCACGTTCCGCCTCGGACCATTCGACCACCGGCCAGTCGGGGTCCATCACCAGTCGCGCACCGGCATTTGCCAGTTCGATGCGGTTTCCGCCGGGCTCCCACACGTACAGGAAGAAGGTCTGGTTGATCGCGTGCTTGTACGGCCCGTACTCGATGTACACGCCGTTTTCCAGGAAGATGTCCGCGGCCTTGAGAATGTCCTCGCGAGTATCCGGAGCGAAGGCCAGGTGATGGAAGCGCCCGCGCTCACCCGTCCAGTCGTCCGAGTACACGACGTCGTAGGACTTCTGCTGGAACCTGAACCACCAGGCACCGTACCCTCCTCGATCGAGCCTGACGCGCTCGGATTCCCGCGCCTTCATCACATCTCGCCAGAATTCACCGACCGCATTGACGTCCTTCGCGAGATAATTGATGTGGTCCAGACGCCGTGCATTGACTCCCCGCCCGGGGTAGGCCGCGGCCTGGTTCTTGAGCGCCGGTGTGTCCTCGACGTCGGGAACGTAGCGTTCCGTCTCGTAGTACACCGCCATGAGATGGCCGTCCGGATCCTCGAATTCATAGGACCGGCCGACTCCGACCTCGGGTTCCTTCCAACCGTGCCCGAGCCCGGCCGCCTCGATCGCGGTGACCCGCCGTTCGAGTGCGTCCGGACTGGATGCTCGGTAAAGCGTGCGCCCCACGCCATTGGTTTCTGAAGCGGTGAGTTTGATGGTGTAGTTCTCGTACTCGTCCCAGCACCGGAGGTACGAGGAGTCGCCGATACGGGCGATCTCGCGCATTGCGAGCAGGTCGCGGAAGAACCAGAGGCTCTTCTCGAATTCGGGGGTGTAGAGTTCAACGGCTCCCACGTGGGAGAGGTCGAAATTCTCTGTCTCGGCCATGAGGTGTCCTTTCTCGATCGTCGGCTCAGTCGATGTATTTCAGCCCGGCGGCTTCGAGCGGTTCGCGCATCGAGTAGAGGTCGAGTCCCAGGGTTCCGTCCCTGAACTTCCCGCGCTTGCTCTCTTCCCGATCCACTCGTTCCTGCGCCGCCCGGGCCACCGATTCCACACGGTCTTTCGGGACCACGACGACTCCGTCATGGTCCGCCACCACCACATCGCCCGGGTGGATCAGCGCGTTGGCGCAGACCACCGGCACGTTGACGGATCCCAGGGTGGCCTTGATCGTTCCTTTCGAGTTGATGGCCCGGGCGAAGACCGGAAAGTCCATATCCTCGAGCTGCGTGGTGTCCCGGCATCCGCCGTCGATCACCAGCCCCTTGGCCCCCTGGGCTCGCATCGACGTCGCCAACAATTCGCCGAAAAATCCGTCCTCGCTCTCCGTGGTGCACCCCGCCACGACGACGTCGCCCTCCCGGACCTGCTCCGCGGCCACGTGGAGCATCCAGTTGTCGCCCGGTTGCAGAAGCACCGTCACGGCGGTTCCGCACACTCTGGCGGAGGGATAGACGGGACGAATGTAGGGGCGCATGAGCCCGACGCGCCCCATGGCTTCGTGAATGGTCGGCACGTCGAATCGGTCCAGGGCCGCAACGTGCTCGGGGTCGGGCCGGTGAACATCGGTGTGAACGATTCCGAGATCAAACATGAGTACGGTTCTCCTTCTCTTCCGTGGAACGGGTGGTCGTGATGCGCCGGTCCAAACGGCCGTAGACCTCGCGGACGTTGCGTTCGAAGATGTTCGCCCGCTCGTCGTCGGTCAGCGCGGCGGACTTGATGTACTGGGCGGTGTCGTCGAAGAACTGGTCGGTCTCCGGGTCCACGCCCCGAACGGCCCCGATCATTTCCGATGCGAACAGGACATTCCGGTGCGGGATCACGGACAGCAGCTCGTTGATTCCCGGCTGGTGGTAGACGCAGGTGTCGAAGTAGACGTTGCCGAGCAGGTGCTCCTCGAGGCGGGGCTTACCCAGAGCCTGGGCCAGGCCCCGGAAGCGACCCCAGTGGTACGGCACGGCTCCCCCACCGTGCGGAATCACGAACTTCAGGTCGGGCCAGCGGGCGAACAGATCGCCCTGGATCAGCTGCATCACGGCGGTCGTATCCGCGTTGAGGTAGTGGGCCCCGGTCGTGTGGAAGGCGGGATTGACCGACGTCGAGACATGGATCATGGCGGGGAGCCCGTGCTCGGTCATGGCCTCGTAGACCGGGAACCAGGATTCGTCGGTCAGTGGTGGAGCCGTCCAGTAGCCGCCTGAGGGGTCCGGGTTGAGATTGATCGCCACGATGTCGTGTTCCCGGACGCAACGATCGATCTCCTCGACGCACGTCGAGGGGTCGACCCCCGGCGACTGGGGCAACATGGCCGCGGGCGCGAACCGGTCCGGGTACAGGGACGCAACGCGTGCACAGAGGTCGTTGCAGATGCGCGCCCAGTCCGACGACGTGCGGAAGTCCCCGATGTGGTGTGCCATGAAAGAAGCCCGCGGCGAGAAGACGGTGAGGTCGATGCCCCGTTCGTCCATCAGGCGCAACTGATTGGCCTCGATGCTCTCGCTGATCTCCTGATCCGTGATCTCCGGACCGGCCGGGTCGGGTTCGGGACCTCCGTCCAGCGCCGCAATCTGTTGTTCCCGCCAGCGCCCTAGCGCTTCCGGGGCCGTGGTGTAGTGCCCGTGGCAATCGACGATCATGACTCGGTTCTCTCCGTTCCTGGAATCTCGCTCTCGGGGTCCCACACCGTGCGGGGAACCCAGAGGTTTCCTGACATCAACAGACGTGCCGTCCTGGTGATCCCGGCACGCAGCACCTCGCCGCGGTCGGACAGTTCCAGGTCGACGTCGAAGTTGCCGCTCGGGTGCTCGATCGCGAGGGTGCGTTGGCGACCGATCCCGGATTCGGCCAGGTCATGGGCCACGGTTCCGTCCATGCAGACGGCGGTCGCCACCGTTACCGCGGCGAGCACTCCGATGGACTCGTGCGCAACGTGCGGGATGAAGCATCTCGTGGAGACCGCACCCCCACCACGTGGTTCGGCGAGGAGGGTCATCTTCGGGTAGCTCTTGTCCCGCACATCTCCGAGACCCATGAGGCCCGCCCCTTCGATACGCAGTTCTTCGAGAAGTTCCTTGAGATCGGCGTCATCGTTGAGTTCCTCCGTGGACTCGTATCCCGTCCGCCCGACGTCGGCCGCTCGCACCAGAATCATGGGTTGGCCGTTGTCTATCAGGGTCGCCTCGAGTTCACGCCCACCGGCAAGGACCACGACGTCACGCTCGTGGCCCGTGGGCAACAGGGACGAGGCCACCGATCCCTCGGTGTCCCGGAACATGATCCTGATGGGAGAAGCCGTTCCCCCGACGCCGTCGATTGCAGTATCACCGTCGTAGGCCACCACGCGCCGCGAGTCGGGACCGGTTCCGACCTCTGGGGTCCGGACGGTGATTTCTGAGACCAGCCCGGTGTTGAGGGTCCTGACCACTGCCGTGGTGGTCTCTCCACCGGGTTCGATCAGTCCGGTCTCGAGCGCATAGGGCACCACGGCGGAGAGCATGTTCCCGCAGTTGGCGGTTGTCTGGACGCTGGTGCTCCCGGGCTGGAGCTGCACGAAGGCGAAATCGAGGTCTATCCCGGCCTCGTCGGAGCCCGAGACGATGCCGGCCTTGCTGGTGAGAGGATGGCCACCCCCGATTCCATCCACCTGGAGCGGATGGGGGCTGCCCATGAGCGAGACCAGAACGCGGTCCCTGAGCTCCCGGTCACCGGGCATGTCGGAAACGTGAAAGAACGGTCCGCGCGAGGTCCCGCCACGCATGAAATGGGCCGGGATCGCCGTCTGGGAGGCAACCCATCCCGCGGGTGTCGGAGATGCTGTCATAGTTTCGGTTCCTTTGCGATCGGTTCCACGGGTTCGGTGCTCCTGACCCGCGTTCTTCGCCCGAACAGGGCCAGAACCACGGCGCCGAAGAACCACGTGCATGCAATGAAGACGAAGACTGAGGAATACCCGGACGACCCATAGATCGCGGCGATGACCAGTGGTCCGACGGCGTTCGACAGTCGCCCGATCCCGTAGGTGATTCCGGTACCCAGGGAACGAGTCCTCGTGTCGAACAGTTCAGGGGAATAGGCGTACGCGAATGACGTGTATCCCCGCTCGAACATGTTCACCAGGAACCCGAAGACCACGATCATGACCGGGTTGAAGGTGAGGCCGTACAGCAGACCGCACACGCCGATCACAACCCCGAAAACAACCAAGAGCCATTTCCGTTCGAAGGTGTCCGTGATGAAGGCGGCCAGCAGGGAGCCCAGGGGTGCACCCACGGTAGTCAAAGCGACGTAGAAGATCGACTTCTCGACCAGGAACCCCTGGTCCGCCAGGAGCGTCGGTGCCCAACTCGAATATCCGAAGAATCCGACGGTCTGGGTGATCCAGAGGACGGAAAGAACCAGCAAGGGGGCGAGATAGCGCTTGTGGAGGAGTGTTTTGAGCGGGGTATTGGCCGATCGTCTGATTTCTTCCTCGGGTGGTGCGGCGTCGTCGAGAATCGCACCGGAAGCGGATACTCGCTCCTCCATCCGCCGCAACACGCTGTCGGCCTGCGCCACGCGGCCCTTGCTCTCAAGCCACGTCGGCGACTCCACCAGCACCTTGAATCCGAGCACGAGAACGGCTCCGAGTGCCCCCCACAAATACACGAGCCTCCAACTGGAATCGCTCCAGGGAATCACCAAGCTGGCGACGAAGGTGGTCACGGGTGTTCCGCAAATGCCGATGACCATGGCGTACGCAAGGTACCGTCCGCGGAGTCTGGCCGGGAATACCTCGTTGACGTAGATGACTGCGATGACCGTCATCGCCGAGAGACCTGCGGACGTGAGGAATCTGAGAACGGCCATGGATGTGAAGTCCCAGGCCGCGGCGGTGAGCAGCGAGAATACCGAGAACCACACCGTGGTCGAGAGCAACGCGGACTTGCGACCCCATCGGTCCGCCAACCAGCCGCCCACCAGAGACCCCAGAAACATGCCGACAAAGGCAATCGAGGTGATGTAGCCGATGTCCGGGACGGACATTCCCCAGACTCTCCTGATTTCGGGAGCCGTGGCGGCAAAAGTATTGATGTCCGCGAATTCGAAGAAGTACGCGACCGCGATGAGCGCGATCATGGTCTTGTGATACCGAGTCACGGGCAGCCGATTGATCCGATTGATCGAGTTTGCCGTGTTCATCAGGCATCCCCGCCGTCTTCGCGCTTCCGCGAGGAGTGGCTCGGCCAATAGAGAGACATCGGGTTGTCCACCAACAGCGCGCGCCGTGCGGCCTCCGATTCCGCCACGCGGGGAATGTAATCCAGGAGCACAGCGTCATTCGGCATGTGCGTCTTCAGGTTGGGATGAGGCCAGTCGGTGCCCCACAGGACCCGCTCGGGGAACTCTTCGACGACTTTGCGGGCGAACGGGACGACGTCGTCGTACAGACTCTTCGCGCCCCGCTCGGCGTAAGGCCCGGTCTTCGTAAGGCGTTCGGGGCAGCTGATCTTCACCCACGCCTCATATCTGTCGACGGCCTCAAGAAACCGTCCGAATTCACGGGAAGTCGGGGCAGAGGAAACATCCGGTCTCCCCATGTGGTCGATCACCACGGGAACATCAATCCGCGCCAGGAGCGGTTCGATATCGGGCAATGCGTCCGGTTCGAAGTACAGGACCACGTGCCACCCGAACTCCTTGATCTTCGCCGCGACCGACAACAGGTCTTCGGAAGGGTCCTCGGCGACCAGGCGTTTGAGGAAATTGAACCGGACGCCCCGAACTCCGCGTTGGTGCATGGACTCGAGGTCTTCGCGGCCGATATCCGGCCCGACCGTCGCCACTCCGCGGGCGGTCTCGCCGAAAAAGTCGAGCGCATCGAGCATTGCCGAATTGTCTCGACCGTGGCACGTGGCCTGGACGATCACTGAACGCGATACCCCCAGCGTCCGGCGCAGGTTTCGGAGATCGTATTTCCCCGCGTCGCAGGGTGTGTATTTCCGCTCGGGCGCAAAGGGAAACTCCGTCGATGGCCCGAACACGTGACAGTGGGAGTCGACCGCACCGTGCGGCAGCTCGAGATTCGGGCTGCCGATGTCGGAGTCCCAATCAAGCCAGCCCGGGGACTTCGCAAAGGTCTCAGTCATCCGGACTGACCTCCTCCTGATTGACCTCAACGTTGAGGCGTGATGTGAATGACATGAGCGTACATCGTCAACGTTATTGTTTACAATCCTGCAAACGATTTAGGTGCCACCCGGTAAGATGTGTGAGTTGGAGACATCCGAACAACCCGAAGGAGAGCCGCCTTGCCGAAGGAGAGCTCAGCCACCACAGAAGCGCCACACGGCGCGGAAAGATCCCGTCGCACGCCGTCGACTCCCGCTCCGCAGTTGGTTGCCATGCTCCGGGACGCGATCGTCTCCGGACAGCTTGTGCCCAACCAACGGCTGGTCGAGGCCGACCTCTCCGAGGAGTACAACGCTTCTCGCGGAAACGTGCGCATCGCCCTGTCGGAACTCAGCGTGGAGGGCCTCGTCGAGCGCGTCCAGAACCGGGGTGCTCGCGTCCGCGCAGTATCGATCCAGGAGGCGGTCGAGATCACCGAGGTCCGCGGAGCCATCGAGGCGATGTGCGCAGCGAAGGCAGCCAAACGAGCCGGACAAGAAGAGATCCGCACATTGCGCTCGATCGCCGAACGAATGACACGCGCCGTCGAGACCGGCCACCTCACGGAATACTCCCAGTGCAACAAGGACCTTCACGCACTCATCATCGACATGAGCGGGCAGCGGACTGCCGCCGAAACCATCAAGCGACTTCGCGGGCAAGCCGTGAGGTACCAGTTCCGACTCTCCAACCACCCAGGGCGCCCGAGCGTTTCCCTCCCCCAGCATCTGGCCATCATCGAGGCGGTCTGCTCGCACGACGCCGACGCCGCATCCGAGGCCATGAGTCGGCACCTCGAGAGCGTCGCCGAGGCCATCCGTTCCACGGATACATGATCCATCCGCGCTCCCATGATTAACTAAATTGTTGACAATGTGAGTGTGTCCTGATTCACTGATCCCCGATGCGGCCCCCTTGCCACAGGAGGCTCAGGGATGCCGCATCCCAGGGACCTCGACGAGGAGGTCCGTGACTTCTAGGGGACCTCATGACGACTCACGACCTTGCACCGCGCACGCAGAGAATCACCAACAACAGAGCATTCAAGATCGTTCTGATCCTGTGTTGGGTGGCCATCTTCTTCGACGGCATCGACACCTTCATGTACGGGTCCACCATCCCGAGCATGACGGCCGACCCCGGGTTCCACATGACCGCGGCGCACGCCGGCAACATCGGATCCTTGGCAACCTTCGGAATGCTCCTCGGCGCGCTGGCCATCGGCATTGTTGCCGACACGATCGGCCGCAGGTGGAGCATCATCCTGTGTTCCGCGATCTTTTCGATCTCGTCCGCAGGGTGCGCCCTCGCGGCCAGTGCGGGGGCTTTCGGAATCTGGCGCACGATCGCGGGCTTTGGCCTGGGCGGTCTGCTCCCCACCGCGATTGCGATGGTCTCCGAATTCGCTCCGGACCGTGTGCGCAACTTTTCAGTCGGGGCAGTCATGACGGCGCACCAGGCCGGCGGCATCGTCGCCCCGCTCCTGTGCCTCTACCTCTTGCCCACTTTGGGATGGCGCTCGATCTACTGGGTCGGCGTCCTGCCCCTGATCGTCCTCGTTCCACTGATCCTGGCCCTGCTGCCCGAGTCCCCCACCTTCCTCGTGGCTCGTGGCCGCCTGGACAAGGCCCGCGCCCTGGCGGAGCGATTCGACCTCGTTGTCCCACTGGAGAAGTCCACCATCAAGAACCGCGGGGGAAACTTCGGTCAGAACCTCTCCAAGCTGTTCCGAGGGCGCAACGCCGTGGTCACTCTCCTGTTCTGGCTGGGATCCTTCGGCGGACTCCTGCTCGTCTACGGAATGAGCACCTGGCTGCCATCACTCATGGAATCCCTGGGGTTCGACCTGGGCAACTCGTTGGTGCTCCTGTGCCTCATCAATGCGGGCGGGATCGTGGGAACCCTGGTGGCCGGCAAAGTCTCGGACACCTGGGGGCCGGTGCGAGTCTCGATGCTGTGGTTCCTGCTCACGGCCGTCGGCGTCTGCGCGATGGGCATCAAGTCCACCATGGTCGTGACCTACATCCTGGTTTTCGTGACAGGCGTCTTCCTCTTCAGTGCGCAGATCATGATCTACGCCGCCGTATCGCACGTTTTCCCGACCGAGTCCCGTGCGACCGCCCTCGGACTCACCACCGGCATGGGGCGCTTCGGGGCAGTCTTCGGCCCCTGGATGGGCGGTCAGCTCTTCGCTCTCGGCCTGGAGAAGTGGGGCTTCGTGGCCTTCGGAGCCTTCGGCATCACCTCGGGCGTGATGCTGTTGCTCATCCACCTGGTCCTCCGGCGACACGGAGGAAAGACCCAAGAAGCTACCGAGGCGGAAAACGTGGTTATTCGCGCCGGATAGGCCGCCGGGCCAATCCCTTGAACCGCGATGCGCGCTCAGTGCCAACAGTCCCTCTAGGCCCGGGCGAAATTCTCCAACGCGCCGCCCGTCAGCCGATACGTGTCCCACTCCTCCTGAGGGAAAGCGCCCAGGCTCTTGTAGAAACCGATGGACGGCTCGTTCCACTTCAGGACGCTCCACTCGACCCGTTTGTAACCGCGATCGACGGCGGTGCGGGCAAGGCTGCGCAGAAGGGCTTTCCCCGCCCCGGATCCGCGAGCGTCCTCACGGACGTAGAGGTCCTCGAGATATATACCGTGGACCCCCTCCCACGTGGAGTAGTTGAGGAACCACAGGGCAAACCCGTCGATGCGGCGTCCTGCCCCGGACGGTGCCTCAGCAACATTCACGAATACGGCGGGGTGCTCGGCGAAGAGGTCACCAGCCAGTTTTTCCTCCGTGAGTTTCACGGCGTCCGGTTCCTTCTCATAGACCGCGAGCTCCACGATGAGCTGCACGATCTCCGGAACGTCCTCTGGTACGGCCGATCGAATGGCGGGGCTCGACATGCTGACCTCCTGAAACGACGGATGAGTGGCAGAAACACCCTACCGAATCAGGCTTTCAGCCCTGTCCCTCCGCGCTCGATGACCCCTCGGCCGTCTCGTTCGATCCTGATGACCCGGACCGCTTGAGCGCTGCGTCCACCGAGGCTCCGACGTCGTCACCCGCCCGCAACGGCGACCCGGCGAAGATTCCTTCGTGGGCGAGAACGGGTCGACGGTCGCCCGCCAGCTCGGGGTACCGTTCCTCGAGTTTCTCCCTCTTCTCGATCTTCTTCCGCCAGTGCCGGACGGCGTCCGGGTGGCCCCGGCCAATGCCCTCCCAGCTGTGCGGCATCTCTTCCCTGGTGGGCCCGGCATCGGCAGAATTTCCTATATTGACCCGGGAGAAAGCGCGCGACGTCGTTTCGCCGCACACCGCGCAGGGCGGATTTTCCGAGGTCATGGATTCCACGGCCGCCTCGAAGCGGTGACCGTCTCGGCATCTGAAGTCGTAGAGAATCACGAATAGTGTCCTTCCGGAGCCCAGCGAATGTCGTTCTCCGCCTGGTCAGCGTCGTGCCCGAAGAAGACCTCGGCTTCTTCCTCCTCCGCAATCCGCCGCAATTTCTCGACCGAATCGAGCCAGGCCAGGTTGTTCCACACAATTGCCGCACCGACCGCGGGCGGACCCCACGAATCCCGCATGTACACGGCGTCCGACGTGAAGAGTTTCTTACCGTCATTGGGAAGATCCAACATCAATGACATGGTGCCCCAGGTATGCCCCGGCGTCTGGATCACTTTGACGCCGGGAAGGATTTCCTCGTCCCCCGAAATTCCGGATATATTCAGCCCCTCATAATCTGACGGAATGTGGGCACCTTGGTTGTATCCCTCAATTCCTTTGACGCCCTCCAATTCCGCAGAACTGGTCATGATCTTGGTTTTCCCATTGTCGAACATTTTCGCATTTGCGGCATGATCGAAGTGGAGGTGGGAGAGGACCAGCAGATCGATATCCTCCGGGGAGAGATCCATTTGCGCCAGGCTGTGGTCGAGATACCCCGAGTGCGGTTCCGTTTCATCGTCCAGGACAGGGAAGAATTCGTCGAAGCCAGTGGGTTCCCAGCGTTGCCGCCAGTCTCGCGGCACGCCGGTGTCCCAGAGCATTCGTCCCTCCGGGGTTTCCACCAGGATGGCGTGCGTCGGCACTTCCCCGAACTCTCGAGGCACCTCCCGATCTTGTACCGTTCTGATAATGCGACCCGGTTTCAACAACAACCAGGTGTAATCGGCTTCCATGGTTCCGGAATGGAGAACGTGCGCTTTCATTTCCATCGGGTGCCCCTTGAGGTTCTTCTGGTCGATCTCGATTGCCAACAAGCGTTGTGGGTCACACTTGCACTACTCTTCGGGGGTGTCAATGGCAGGAACCTCCCAATTCACTCACGTTTCTGTGGCCCGGTAATGTAAAAATAATTCTGGGAAATACGCTCCGTTCGGGCGTACTGTGATGGAGGAAACCGTTCGCCTTCGACCGGAGGAACCGACATGAAGATTCGCGGCGCCGTACTGACCACATCCGATGCCCAGGCTCCCTTCGCGGAGTCTCGCCCTCTCGAGGTTCGAGAACTCGAGCTGGATCCTCCGCAAGAGGGCGAGGTCCTGTTGCGCATGACGGCGGCCGGAGTATGCCACTCGGACCTCTCCGTCGTGGACGGCAACCGACCCCGCCCCGTGCCGATGCTTTTGGGGCACGAGGGGGCCGGCGTCGTCGAGGAGGTCGGTGAGGGGGTTACGGACCTCGAACCGGGTGACCGAGTGGTCACCGTCTTCCTGCCCCGGTGCGGCGAGTGCAAGAACTGTCGGACCGATGGCAAGCTGCCGTGCAGTCGCGGTCTCGAGTCCAACAACGCCGGTTTCCTTCCCGGGGGCGGAGCCAAGATCCGGATCCATGATCCGAACGACGGCGACATCTACCACCATATTGGCGTCTCTGCTTTCGCGACCCATGCCGTGGTCAATCAGGCCAGCGTCGTCAAGGTCGGCTCCGACCTTCCGCCCGAGGCCGCCGCACCCTTGGGATGCGCGGTCCTGACCGGCGGCGGCGCGGTGATCAATGCGGGCGAGCCGGAGGATGGCGACACCATCATGGTCGTTGGGCTGGGCGGCGTCGGAATAGCGGCGCTCATGACCGCAATAGGGCTCAAGAAGGGCAAGGTCATTGGCGTGGATGCCAATCCGGACAAGCTCGTCAGGGCACGCGAGCTGGGAGCGGACGAGGCCTACTCCCCGCAGGATGTCCTAGAGCAAGGGGTCAAGGCAGACCTGGTGGTCGAGGCCGCCGGCCACCCCAAGGCGTTCGAGACCGCTTTCAACGCCACCGCTTTGGGCGGGAGGACCGTGACCGTGGGACTCCCGCATCCCCAGGCCGAGTCCGTGATTCACCCCTTGTTGTTGACCTCGGAGGCGCGCACCGTCGTCGGGAGCTACCTCGGTTCCGCCGTCCCCTCACGCGACATACCGAAGTACGAGGATCTCTGGCGCAAGGGCGAATTGCCGGTCGATGAGCTGATTTCCAACCGCATCCGGCTGGACGACATCAACGAGGCCATGGACACGCTCGCGGAAGGAAAGGCGGTCCGGCAGATCATCCTCTTCGACGAGGACTGACCGGTGGGCCCCGGAATATCCACCCGGTGACGCGTCGTTGTGGCGTAGGACAGAGTTTCACACCGGACCGTTTAGGAGCTTTTCGTGGCTACATCGCAACGCATACCCCGCACCGATCTTTCCGTGTTCCCCATCAACCTGGGCGGCAACACCTTCGGGTGGACATCCGATCGTCAACAGTCCTTCGATGTCCTCGACGCGTTCGTGGCCGCGGGAGGAAACTTCATCGACACGGCCGACGTGTATTCGGCCTGGGCCGAGGGCCATTCGGGCGGGGAGTCCGAGACTGTTCTCGGCGAGTGGTTGACGGCCCGCGGCAACCGGGATGATGTCGTCATCGCGACTAAAGCCGGGGCACATCCGGAACTGTCCGGCCAGTCGAGAGACAACGTGTTCGCGGCCATCGATGCGTCGTTGAAGCGCCTCCAGATCGATGCCGTGGATCTGTACTACGCGCACTTCGACGACGAATCCGTCTCCATCGAGGACCAGGCCCGGACGTACCACGACATCGTCGAGTCCGGCCGGGCACGCGCCATCGGTGTGTCCAACTACAGCCCCGAGCGAATGCGCCGCTGGTTCGAGTACGCGAGCGCCGAGGGACTGACCGTCCCGGTCGCGATCCAACCGCACTACAACCTGCTCAAGCGCAAGGACTACGAGCAGGAGTACGCCCCGATCACCCGCGAATTCGATGCTGCGGTGTTCTCCTACTTCTCCCTCGCCTCCGGCTTCCTGACCGGCAAGTACCGGAGCACCTCCGACATCGAGGGGTCGGCCCGCAAGGACATGATCGACGACTACTTCTCTGAAGCAAGCCTCAGGAGCGGCGTCGACGTCGTGTCGGCCTTGGAGGAGGTCGCGAGCGCGCGCGACGTCGAGGTCACCAGCGTGGCTCTGGCCTACCTGCTGGCCAAGGGAGTCACCGCCCCGATCGCGTCTGCACGCACCACCGACCAGCTGACGGCAGTGATGGCGGCGGCGTCCCTCGACCTGGACGACGCCGAAGTATCGCGACTCGACGAGGCCTCGGCCCCCTTCGCCTGATGCCGCGGGGTTCGGGCCGGGTCGAGGAGTGCGGGTCGCGGGTCGGGGCCGCGAAAGGCTTCGGCCGCGCGCCGGCAATCCGCGCACTGGACGGTGCACGGGCAGCGTTCGGTGGCGGATACCCGACCTGGCGCGCGTGCCGTCAGCGTTAGGTGGCGGTTACCCGATTCGGGGCTGTTTTCCGACGTTATGTGGGGGTTTAGCCGCCACCTAACGACGGAAAACGCCTCTCTGTCGGGTAACCACCACCAAATATCGCCGCGCACGCAGCCCTACGTGGCCGGCAACCGCCACTCAAGC
Organism: Kocuria sp.; assembly: GCA_030454085.1. GTDB lineage: Bacteria > Actinomycetota > Actinomycetes > Actinomycetales > Micrococcaceae > Rothia. The sequence goes on along the minus strand of JAKDJD010000021.1, from coordinate 25,985 downwards.
GGTGACCGCCACCAAACCGCGCCGCGCCACACCACGACGTCGCCGCCGCCCCAGGCGAGGCCGACCGAAGTGGCAGTTTTGTGCCGATCCAAGGCTTAATTCCGCACAAAACTGCCACCTCGCACAGGATCCCGGGGCGCAGGAGCCCCGGAGCGCCGGGAGCCCGCGCAGAATCGGCGTCTAGAGCCGTCCCGTGCGCATGAACTCATCGAGCCGCGCGCTGTGGGCATCGACGTCGAACCCCTCGTCGCGTAGCCAGTCTGCGTTGTAGTACTTGTCGAGGTAGCGGTCGCCGTCATCGCAGATGAGTGCCACAACGCTACCCCGATCCCCCGCCGCGAGCATGTCGGAGACGATCTTCAAGGCGGCGTAGAGTCCGGTGCCCGTGGAGCCTCCCGCCTTTCGCCCGATCAGGCGTTCTAGCAGAACGATCGCCGCCACGCTCGCGGCGTCGGGGATGTGCATCATGCGGTCGATACTCGCCGGCATGAAACTGGCCTCCATGCGCTGGCGTCCGATCCCCTCGATGCGGGATCCGCTGTCCGTGGTGGCACCCGGATTTTCGTCCCGCCAGCCGGCGAAGAACGCCGAGTTGTCCGGGTCGGCCACGCAGATGCCCGTGGTTCGGCCCGTGTATCGGACGTACCTGGCCAGTGTGGCCGAGGTGCCCCCCGTCCCGGCGGTGGCCACGATCCACGCGGGTTCGGGGTGCGGCTCCAGCCGGAGCTGGTTGAAGATCGACTCGGCGATGTTGTTGTTGCCGCGCCAGTCGGTGGCCCTCTCGGCGTAGGTGAATTGATCCATGTAGTGCCCGTCCGTTTCGCGGGCCAGATCCGCGGCAACGGTGTAGACCTGGTCGGGGCTGTCCACGAAGTGGCATTGTCCGCCGTAGGACTCGATCAACTCGACCTTGCGAGCGCTCGTCGTCTTCGACATGACGGCGATGAATGGCACCCCGATCAGACGGGAGAAGTAGGCCTCCGAGACCGCGGTGGACCCGCTCGATGCCTCGACCACCGGCCTGTTCGGTCGGATCCACCCGTTGCACAGGGCGTGGAGGAACAAGGACCGGGCCAGCCTGTGTTTGAGCGATCCGGTCGGATGGCTGGACTCGTCCTTGAGGTACAGGTCAATGCCCCACTCTTCGGGCAAGGGCACCCGGATCATGTGCGTATCTGCCGAACGCTGGGCGTCGGCCTGCACAGCCTTGATGGCTTCGGCCGTCCAGCGCCGGGAGTCATCGCTGTACCGGTTGATATCTTCCACCACGGTCGTGGGACCGGGATTTTGGGTAGTCATGGGAGTCGTCCCTCCGTGCGGCCTGTAACTCGTCGAGTTAGTTACACATCGTAAGGCCAACGGACCGGAATACGGCGGAGGTCCACGGAGATTCGCCTCCTGACCGGGCAGAACAACCACACCCCCGCCGTATCTCTCCGGACCGGATCCCGCATGCGGGGAACGGACGACGACGACCGCTCGATCAGGGTTCCACGATCTGCGAGTAGTCCGACGAGTCACCTTCGACCGAGTAGCTGCGCTCCCCTTTCACATTGACCGGAATGTCCCCGGCAACCGTGATGCGGTTGAGCTTTCGGGGCTGCCGGTCGTAATTGTCGATGGCGTAATGCTGGGTGATGCGGTTGTCGAACAGGACCAGCTGTTCCGGCTCCCACGTCACTCGCACCACATATTCCGGCTTGGTCACGTGTCGTTGGAGGATTCGCAGGATGTCCAACGACTCCTCGGCGGTCACCCCCAGGATTTTCAACCGTTGGGCAAAAGCACCGATGAACAGGCCGCGCTCACCGCTGAGCGGGTGGACCCTCACCACTGGGTGCACCGTGCGGAATGCGGAAGACACAAATTGTTCCTGATAGCTCCGCTCGGCATCGGAGGTGACGCGGTCGGGTCGGACATAGTCCGAATCATTGCTGTGCACCGCCCAGAGTCGTTCCGCGAATTCTCGTAATTCCTCGGGGAGGTCGGCGTAGGCTGCGGCCGCGTTGGCGATCAAGGTTTCCCCGCCGTACTCGGGCAGGACCACGCTGCGCAGGGTCGAGAGCTGGGGAGGATTGATCACGAAGGTGACATCCGTGTGCCACTTGTTGGCGACCGAGGACTCGCTGTCCACGGGAAGCACATTGCTGGAGCTCTGCCCAGTAAAACGTACCGTCGGGTGTGCCGCCGTGAGTGGGCCGAAATGCTCCGCGAACCGTGATTGTTCCTCGTCCGTGGTAAGCCCGGTGCCCTTGAAGACAAGCGCCTTGTGGCGGTTCAGCAGTTCCCGGATGCGGGCCACGATATCGGGGGCGAGTTCACGGGTGAGGTCAAGCCCCCGGATCTCGGCGCCGATGTGTTGCCCGAGGGGTCGGACGCTGAACCCGTGGTCGGTCGCACCACCCGGACCGGTCGTATTGGCCGAGGTGGTCTGCGATGTCGTGCTGGTATTGGTCATGGGATTCTCCTTAGAGGGTCGAGTTCCACCGGGAGACCCGGCGTTCCAGGGCGACGAGGGCGCTGTTGACGATCAACCCCAGAAGGGAAATGGTCAGCACGCCCGCGTACATCTGTGGGATGAGGAAGCTGTTCTGGCTCGAGGTGATCAGGAACCCGAGTCCGGATTTGGCGCCGACCATCTCGGCCGCCACGAGGACCAGGATCGCCGAGGAGCCGGCGATGCGGATCCCCGTGAAAATCGTGGGAACGGAGGCCGGGAGGACCACCTGCGTGAACAGCTGGTATCGGTTCAGGCCGAGGGTCATACCGGCCCTGATCAGTAGCGGGTCCACGGTCTTGACGCCTGCGGCCGTGTTGAGCAGCACGGGAAAGAAGGCGGCGTAGACAACGATGGTGATCTTGGACAGTTCGCCAATGCCCAGCAGCAGCACGAAAACGGGAAGCAGGGCCAGTGCCGCGGTATTGCGGAACACTTCGAGGAGCGGATTCAGCGCTTCGTGCAGCGCGCGGTACCACCCGATGAGCAGTCCCAGCGCGATTCCTGCGGCCGTCGCAATCGCGAAACCGACGATCGATCGGGCGAAACTCGCAGCGAAGTGTTCCCAGAGTTGCCCCGACACCAATAGTTCCCACCACGCCAGAGCGACCTCGTGGAAGCGAGGCAGAAATACCTGGAAAGCTGGCGATCCGAGCAGAGGCGCAAATTCCCAGAGGAGTATGAAGGCAAGAATCGCGTACGAACCGCGGAGTCGTGCGCGCCAGGCGGGCGCCGCCCGCTGTGAGGGTCCAGGTGTTCGACCCCCGCCGGACCGCTTCGGGTTCCGTCGTTCCCTCGGCCCTGTTTCGGGCGGCGTCGCCCCGGAGGACGTGGGTGTTTTCGTTCGCGAGTCGAGGGGTTTCTCGGTCGTCGTCGTGCTCATTCGGGGTTCCTTTCAAGACGGTGCGCGTCTCCGGTCAGGCCGACGGTGGAGAACTCGTGGGTTGCGGGACCGTGGTGAGCATCCGGATCCACGGGGTTTTCGGTCAGTTGGTCCCGGCCGTGGAGGAGTTCCCAGACGCGTCGTCGGTGAGTGATGAACTCCGGCGTCGATCTGGGATCCGTACCTGCCGGAGGTTCCGGGCGGTCGACGTCGACCACTGCTTTCACCCGTCCCGGCCGTGCCTCGAGGACGACGACGCGTTGGCCCAGATACACGGCTTCCTCGACCGAGTGGGTGATGAACAGGACCGTGGTTCCCGTGCTCTTCCAGAGCCGGAGCAGTTCCGACTGCAGGAGTTCACGAGTCTGTGCGTCCAACGCCCCAAAGGGTTCGTCCATGAGTAGGATTTCGGGCTGGTAGGACAGCGACCGAGCGATCGCCACCCGTTGTTTCATCCCACCCGAGAGCTGGTGCGGGTAACGGTTCGCGTGGTCCTCGAGACCCACGAGCTCCAAATATTCCCTGGCCAAACGGCGCCTCTCCGCACGGTGACGCCCCCGACCGGCAGCTTTGAGGGCAAAGACGATGTTGTCCAGGGTGGACTTCCACGGAAGCAAGGCATACTGCTGGAAGACGACGCCGCGGTCGCGCCCCGGCCCGTTGATCGGCGTCCCGTCCACGAGGACGTTGCCGGAGGTCGGTGTCGTCAGCCCGGCCACCAGATCGAGGATGGTGGTCTTTCCGGAGCCGGAAGGCCCGACCATGGTCACGAATTCGCCGTCGTTAACATCGAAGTCGATCCCTTCGACGGCGGTCGCGAGGTGCCTCGGTACTCGACGTGAGCCCGGTACTTCAAAGATCTTGTTCACGTCGCTGACGCGGATCTTGGCAGTGGTCATGACGATGCCTCCTTCGACGGTGTGGCCTGGATCAGGGAATTGGTGAAATAGCGGCGTGGGGAGGGCGGACCGCTGAGAATGTGGTTGTCTCGCAACCAGGTTTCCCACCGCGAGAAGTCTGCCGGCTCCATTTCGCCGCCGCGGGGCAGGCCGGTGGACTTCCAATACTTGAGCGGGGAGGGATCCTCTCCCCTGTCGCGTTCGGAGACGATCCGCGTGAATCGCTCGATCACCGCTTCCCGGGGCTGATCGTTGGCCCAGCGGATGGCGCGGTCGACCCCCTGCGCCAACTCGGCGGCAGTCTCGGGATGGTCATCGATCCACTCCTGCCGCATGACCATCTGCCCTGCGGGGAATTTTCCGAAGAGGTCGACGTCGCGACCCAGCGTTCTGAGGGTGCCATGGTCCTTGGCGACATCCTGGGCGATCCCGTCGATCACCCCCGCGTCCAGATGTCCTCGAAGGATGGATATCTCGAGGTCACTCGGTGGGATGGGGACGAAGGTAATGTCGCTGATTTCCTGCGCGTTCAGGCCGCTTGTCGAGAGAAATTCGTAGAGGAAGGCTTCGGCGTGGGCGCCCAGCGTGTTCATACCCACGGTCTTTCCGATCAGGTCTCGCGGTGAGGTGATGGGACTCTTTTTGTCCACGAATATTCCCACGAACGTGTCGTCATCCGAACCGTAATAATTGGATACTCCACGAATATCAATTCCGGCTTCTACCAATTTGATGACTGCTCCGGAAAAAGCGTGGCCGATTTCTGCGTCCCCAGTCGCGACCGTCTGAATGTCTTGTGGGCCGCTCGTGGTGCTTCCAATATGTTTGAGCGTGACATTGGGGATGTACCCGAGGTCCTGGGCGAGTTCAGCGAACAGGACCGTCTGGGGCCAGCCTTGGTAACGGACGACGTCGCTGCTTTCGGCGGCTTTCGCATCACCGCCACACCCCGTGAGCAGCGCTCCCGATCCCATCGCCGCCAGGGAACCAAGGCCGAGGAGCGCAGTCCGCCTCGTCAGGCCCGCATCGTGGGAAGGCGATGCGTTTGGCCCATGGCGTGGGGCGAGACCCTTCGAGAAAGATGGCATGGTGTGTGACCTTTCGCCCGAGCCTGAAATCGTCAGGTCCCGGTTACTGCTCGTGATGCATGAGTGATGCGTGTGCGCTTTTTACAATTCCTGCTGTTCAACAGGTATTGATTGAGGACGCTAGAGCAGGCGAAAAAGCCTGGTCAACGGCCTATTCACGGGAAGACTCGCGGAGAAATCCGTCATGGAATGCAATAGTTGAACGGGCGGTGGCCAATGCCGTTTTCCCGTCTCGGAAGAGGGGACAAAGGAGAGTCAACAAAAATTGTGTGGAGTGGTGTTTCGGCGGTGACGTCATGCGCCGTCGCGAAAGGACATACCTTGATGTCACCATGGGCGTTCCCGGCCCAGGAGGACCATTTCCGGAAGGGGCGGCCCGGACGAGGGGCGAAAGCGCCATCCAGCACAGGGAGCGGTTCACCGGAACGGCGACGAGGCGGGCCCCTCCTCAGCAACCGCTATGGGAGATAGCCTGAGACCATGCGAAGGCTTCTTCCGCTCTCCGCCCACGTTCGCCTCCTGTACTCCCTCGTTCTAGGGGTTCTGGTGGGGTTCTTCATGACCCTCGGCCTAGACGTGTCCTGGGGCGTTCTGGTCGGCCTGACCGTAGTGGCCCTTGCTTTCGTGGTTCTCAATTGGATGGCCCTGTGGCCCATGGACCCGGAGCAGACGCAAAGACACGCAATGCGGGAGCGGTACAACCCGGTATTGGAAGAACTGTTGATCACCATCGTCGCTGTCATCAGCATGGTGGGAATGGTCATGGTGATGGTCATCGACGATTCGGGACGCGGATCCCTGGCCGCTCTCGTCGGATTGACCGGGGTCTTTCTCGCCTGGGCGATGCTTCACGTGATGTACACGACCCAGTATGCGCACGTCTATTTCAGCGGCCACGAATCCGGCGGCTTGGATTTCGGGAAGCCCGGAAAGCCCTGTTACATCGATTTTCTCTACTTCAGTTTCATGGTCGGAATGACGTACGGGACCACCGACGTCGGGGTACTGACCACCACGTTGCGTGCCATTGTGCTGCGCCACGGACTGCTGTCCTTTGTCTTCGGCACGGTGATTCTGGCGACCGGTGTCAGCCTCGTGTCTGGGATCTTCACCTAGCCTTCGGCCGCCATCAGGAAGCAGGGGGGCGGCGCGGGTGGCCGTCCGCCCGAGATCACCGCGCCTCGGCGTCCACCGGCCGGACTCTCGTGACGCTGATCCTGGAGGCGACGGCTTTTTCCAGGCCGCGGCACGTCAGATATTCGGGTTCGGACCGGCTCACGCGCATCCCGACGTCGAGGTCGGTCTGCCCTGGGCGCCGGCCGCGGACGCGCACCGTCCACGAGCCGCCGTCGGACGCAATGTCCGCAATCGTGTAGTCGAACCGGCCGGCAGAACCGTTCCGGTTCAGTGCGGCGCGGATCGCCGCCTGCTCAACAGGTCCATGATCCGTGTATCCGCGAAGATACTCGCCAACCACCTGACCGGACAGGTAACGGTCGACGACGTCCACCGCTGAGTCGGCGTCCACATTTCCGTAATAGATGCCGTCGGGAACGAGGAGGATGTTCGCGGCAAAACGGTCTCCACCGACGTGTGTGCATTCCCAGACGTTCTCGGGCCACCGTTGGTTCAGGGCAGCCGCCACAGGCCGTCCGCGGATGGCACAGCAGACGTCGTGCTGGCCGTGGGCGCAGACCAGGACGAGCGGGGTCTGCGTGTCCGGTGAAGATGCGGAGTTCTCCGTGCACCGTGGCAATGCGGCAACGATGCCGAGCAAGTCCGAATCCTGGGTCCAGGTCCCCCAGAGTTGTACCAGGTTCCCGGGTCCGCCGAGGTGCATGACCGCCCAGTGTGCGCTTCCTTCCCGGGCCCGCTTCCCGTGTCGCCTGATCAGCAGGATCCTGGCGCGAAGGGCCTGGGCCGCTTGGAATACCTCGGTTTTCACGTCCGGATCGAGGTCGAGTCCGTCGAAGCCGTTAATAGGCCAACCACCGCGGTATTCGATGAGTACCCAGTAGGTCCCGCGGGGTGCCGTGCCACCGATAGAGTCACCGCGTTGCCGGGCCGCATCGGCGCAGCGGGCAGGGATTGATGATGCCGACACGACAGATCAGTGGGCAACCGGCACGAGCACGCCCGCTCTGACGAGACGTTCGGCGAGGTCGACGCCGAGGTCCCCCGCAGTCGTGATCCGGTCAACGACCAGTGCGCGGACATGCTCAAGATCGTCGTCCGAGAATTCCAGCCAGCCCACGCGGGTCCGCAGACGTGAGCCCTCGAATCGCGCATCGAGGCTGTCACGCAGCTGGAGCGGAGTCTGCTCGGTCAGGTTCTTCAGCAGTTCGTACTGTGCCAAGGGCCCCAGGGGTCCCGGACGAGCTTGGGAACGGTGGACCCGGGCCAGTTCTGGATAGGGGTCAGCCTCCGGCACCGCAGAGAGGATGGCTTCCTTGACCATGTCCAGATCGGCCGAGTCAGGGTCATCGATTCCGAGCGGCAGGCTGGCGCGCATCTGCGGATCGTCGCGCAGGTTCGCCAGAACCGAGGCCACCACCTGTTCGGCGACCGCGTATCGAGTCCTGTTGTGGATGCCGAGAGTCAGGTGGATCGATACTTCACCTTGGGCCGTGGCCGCGTGCAACCACCCCCGAGGCAGGTAGAGCGCGTCTCCCGGTTCGAGCACGGCGTCGATGTAGGGTTCCCCAGCGGCCGCGGTGGCCACCGCATCGCGACGATCGGTCCACGGTTGGTCCCTCAGAGGGGAATCGAGAACCGGTTCGTGGATGACCCATCGTTTCGTGCCCTCGATCTGGAGGACGAAAACGTCGTGGACGTCGTAGTGGTCGTCAAAACCTTGGTTCTGAGGCGGCGTGATGTAGGCGTTTGCCTGAATCGGGTTCGCGAGCTCGGAACTGAGTTGGGCCGAAAAATCGCCGACCGGTCCCCACGTTCTCTGCAATGCCTGGAGAACCAGGGTTGCGCCGTCGTCGAAGTGGCGCCACAGGGACGTGTCGTCGAGCTGATCCGTAATCGTGGCCCCCACACCGGCTGGTCCGGTGAATGAAGAGGTCGGAAGGGTCGACCCGTCCTTTGCCACGCGCAGAAAAGGTGACCTCAAGCCACGTCGAGAGATGAGCTCGTCCACGGCCCGTCCCGAGAAGAGGTCGGAGAAGTCGCTCGCGCCTTTGGAAAGCAAGGCACGCTTGCCCCAGACTTCGCGGGCGAAGGTGTCTTGGTCACAGTTCGTGAGCAGAGAGTCCAACACCCCGGTCCCTGTTGGGGATCCGGGGCGTTGGGAGGTGATGTCGAAGGGGTTCAAGAGCGGTCGGCCCCTCCATCGGCTCCGCCGTCGTGAACACCCGGAGTACCAGCGGCACCACCATCAGCAGGACCCTCGGCCCCACCATCAGCACCACCATCATGAACACCCGGAGTACCAGCGGCACCACCATCAGCAGGACCCTCGGCCCCACCATCGGCTCCGCCGTCGTGAACACCCGGGGTGCCAGCGGCACCACCGTCAGCAGGTCCTTCGTCTTCGTTGAAATTGTTGTTCGACTCAGTCATGGTTCCTCCTGAACTCGTTGACATGAGCGGGACTCACCGTAGGTGCCGGCAGGGCGCCAGCATCAGTGGAAACGAGTCGCTCAATTGTCAGGCTACTCGTGAACCTGCTCTGAGTGAACGGGGTTACATTTCTCTCCTGCCCGAAGACCCGACAGCCGTCTAGAAACCGCCGCCGTCGTTGGCCATGTTGGCGAACCGGGAGTAGTGGCCCTGGAAGGCGACGGTGATCGTCTTGGTCGGACCGTTACGGTGTTTCGCAACGATCACGTCGGCTTCACCGGCCCGCGGCGATTCCTTGTCGTAGATGTCCTCGCGGTGCAGGAGGATCACCATGTCGGCGTCCTGCTCGATCGACCCGGATTCACGCAGGTCCGAGACCATCGGTTTCTTGTCGTTGCGCTGCTCCGATCCACGGTTCAACTGGGACAGGGCGATCACCGGCACCTCGAGCTCCTTGGCGAGAAGTTTGAGGGAACGCGAGAATTCGGAGACCTCTTGCTGACGGGATTCGACGCGCTTGCCCGATGACATGAGCTGCAAGTAGTCCAGAACCACCAATTGCAGGTTGTTCTTCTGCTTGAGTCGTCGACACTTCGCTCGGATCTCCATCATGGACATGTTCGGTGAATCATCGATGAACAGCGGCGACTTGTCCATGCGGCCCATGACCTCCGCAATCTTCGACCACTGGCTGTCCTCCAACGAACCCCGCCGCAGGTCGGAAAGGTTCAGGGAGGCTTCCGCGGAAAGCAGGCGCATGGCGATCTCATTGCGGGACATCTCCAGCGAGAAGATCACGCTGGCCATGTTGTGATGGATCGACGCCGAACGGGCGATGTCCAGTGCCAGGGTCGACTTGCCGACGGCCGGTCGGGCGGCGACGACGATCATCTGGCCGCCCATGAGACCGTGGGTCAGCTCGTCCAATTCGTAGAAGCCGGTCGGCACTCCCTGCATGCCGTCCGTTTTGTCGCCGTTCGCCTCGATCTCCTCGACCGTCTCGCCGATGATCTCCTTGAGGACCACGTAGTCCTCGGAGGTTCGCCGTTCCGCGACCTGATAGACCTCGGCCTGCGCTTGGTTGACGACGTCATCGACTTCACCGTCCGGGGTGTAGCCCAGCTGGACGATCCGCGTGCCCGCCTCGACCAGGCGGCGGAGCACGGCGCGTTCGCGGACAATGTCGGCGTAGAAACCGGCGTTGGCGGCGGTCGGGACAGAAGAGATCAGCGTGTGAAGGTAAGCGGCGCCGCCGACTCGGCTCAGTTCGCCGCGTTTGGTCAGTTCGTCGGCGACCGTGATGGCGTCAGCAGGTTCGCCCTTGCCATACAGGTCGATGATCGCGTCATAGATCGACTCGTGGGCGGGGCGATAGAAGTCGACCCCGCGCAGCACCTCGACGACGTCGGCGATGGCATCCTTCGACAGCATCATGCCGCCGAGCACCGATTGCTCGGCGACATTGTCCTGGGGCGGCGTGCGCCCTACATCCTGCTCCTGGACCGCATCAGACATCGGTGGTGGTCTCCTCTTTCTGACCCTCATGGTCACGCCTGGTGGGCATCAAATCACAGCCCTTGTGGAAAACCTGTGTACAAGTTTCTTGCATTTGTGGAGTCGTTGGGGATGGCACTGTGGACAAGACTCACCCACACCCTCAAATCCCCGTCATTCCGCGGTCATGGGGCCACACATCCTGTGGATAACAACCCCACGACCGTCCAACCATCACCCCTCACGTGAGGGTTGAACCTTTGGATCCTGCTGGTTGTCCTCAAGTTATCCACAAGGAGTCTACCGTCCACTCATTCCATGTTCGAGGCGATCCGTCGCCCCAGCCTCCGGATGAGCGGCAGGGGTTCGGCCAGACACCGTGCGACGTCGGGCTCCACATCGGTCAGCGCGTACATCTCCTCGATACCGACGTCGCGGACCTGAGCCGCGGACAACTCCGTTGCCCCGCAGATCGCCACGGTACGCACTCCCGCCTCGCGAGCCCGCTGGGCCACTCGCGCGGGCGCTTTCCCCTGGAGGGTCTGGGCATCGAATCGCCCTTCTCCCGTGATCACAAGATCGGCACCGTCGACTGATCGATCGAACCTGACAAGATCGAGCACCAGGTCGGCACCTGATTCCATCGTTCCGCCGAGCACCGCGAGAGAAGCAAAACCCAGGCCCCCTGCGGCACCCGCACCCGGCGTTTCCGCGAAGGAGCCCGAGCCAACGCGCAGTTCCCCTTCCACGAGCCTCGCAAATCGGGAGAGGGCATCGTCGAGGTCTGGTACATCGGCAGAGGCCACGCCCTTCTGCGGTCCGTAGACAGCAGCGGCACCTTCGCCGCCGCACAAGGGGTTCGTAACATCGGAAGCGATCACGATCTCGGCCTCCGCAATCCGGGAATCGAGTCCCGAAAGATCCACGGCAGCCAGTTCCTTCAGACCCGCCCCTCCGGGACCGACCTCATCACCGGAATCCGTCAACAACCGGGCCCCGAGGCCGGCGATCATGCCCGCACCACCGTCCGTGGTCGCGCTGCCGCCGAGACCAAGGATGATTCGTCGGGCCCCCTTGTCCAGGGCGTGGGCAATCAGTTCACCGACGCCGCTCGAGCTCGCGTCCTTGCCGTCGGCGTTTTCGGTGCCGACCTCCGAGGAGGGAATCAGCCCGAGCCCGCAGGCTTCGGCGACTTCGAGGACTGCGGTGCCACGTCCAGGATCGTAGGCGTAGACGGCCTCGGTGGGTCGTCCGAATGGACCAGTCACTCGGCATGTATGCCGCTCAAAGGATATAGACAGGGCAGCATCCGTTGTTCCGTCGCCGCCGTCCGCCACCGGTACAGAGGTGACCTCGGCGTCCTCGCCGAGCACGTCCGCGATACCCAGACGCAGGGCTTCCGCGACTTCGGAGGCCGTGGCAGAGCCTTTGAATTTGTCGCAGGCGATCACGATGCGTGCCATGAGTTCTCCTTGGTTTGTCCAGTCAGGCGATGGCGCTCGTCGCGAGCATGATGAGGATGAGGGGGTTTGTCACCACGGAAATGATCAGGAGCAACAGGTTGAGGATCTTCCGCCGTCGGTACTTGAACAGACCGAACAGGGCCAGAAAACTCGCGAAGGCTCCGGCAATCGAGGAAACCACCAGACACACCAGGAAGAACGCAAGGATTGAAGAGTTGGTTCCCGTATTGCCGGCAACGAAGCCGAGAACAATCAGGAGAACAGCGGCAAGCCAGAATCCGGTCGCAATGACCAGCATCTTGGTGCTCGGAAGTAACGAACTGCGCCCGTTCTTGCCCAAACGCTTGCGCGGCGTCTCGGTCCGGGCGTCGTTCGTCGCTTCGTCCCACATGGTGTCCCAGTCGGACTGTTTGTCAGTGTGCGCCATGTACTCATCTTTTCATGCGAATCTCGGAGTCGGATGTGACCCCCTGTCCGGAAATACAGCAATGCCCGGCATGTCCCCGAAAGGATATGCCGGGCATCACCGGTTGCGTGGTGGAACACGAATTACGCGCTCCCCACAGAGCCCATCGAACTAGGACGCAACAACGTCCAGTTCGACGCTCGCAACAACGTCTTCGTGAAGACGAACGGCCACGGTGTGGCGTCCGGTCTTCTTGATGTTGTTCTGGATGGTCACGGCCCGCTTGTCGACGGACCCGAGACCCGCGGCCTCAATCGCTTCCGCGATCGAAGCAGGCTTGACGGTGCCGAAGAGGCGACCCTCGGCGCCGGCCTTGACCGGAACGCTCACGACCGCAGCCGAGAGCTTCTCCGCCTGGACCTGTGCGTCCTCGAGGTTGTGCTGGGCACGTGCGGAGCGAGCCTGACGAATCGACTCGACCTGACGCTCGCCGCCCTTGGTCCACACCACGGCGAAGCCGCGGGGCAGAAGGTAGTTGCGTGCGTAGCCGTTCTTGACTTCGACGACGTCGCCAGCGGCACCGAGGCCGTTGACTTCCTGAGTAAGGATGATCTTTGCCATGTTCTTCTACTCTCCTTCTCTTTAGCGACCGGCGCCGGAGTAGGGCAGCAGAGCAACTTCGCGGGCGTTCTTGATCGCCTGCGCGATTTTGCGCTGTTCCTGCACGGTCACGCCGGTGACGCGACGGGCACGGATCTTGCCGCGATCGGAGATGAACTTGCGCAGGAGAGCGACGTCTTTGTAATCGATCTCAGTGACTTCAGCAGCCTTGAGCGGGTTCTGCTTTGGTTTGGGCTTACGAATTTCAGCCTTAGCCATCGTGGTGCTCCTTCATTGTTGTGGAGCCCGCAGGTTGTGTACCGCGGGATGGGTTATTGATTGGTTCGGAGGGTTGGCCCCGGATTAGAACGGCGGTTCGTCGTCCTGACCGGCGCTCCAGTCGTAGTTTCCGCCGGAGTTCTGGCCCCAGGGGTCCGCCGCGGGAGCCTGCTGGCCGCCCCGCGAATTGCCCTGGTTGAATCCGTTGCCGCCGTATCCGTTGGAACCTCCGGAGTTGCCTCCGAAGCCCCCTTGGTTGCCACCGGCGCCGTTGCCCTGGTTGAGGTTTCCACCGGGCCCGCCCTGGTTGCCTCCGAAGTTTCCTCCTCCGGAGCGCTGGTTGCGGTTGACCGACGCTGTGGCGAAGCGGAGCGAGGGGCCGATTTCATCGACGTCCAGCTCCATGGAGGTACGGCGTTCGCCCTCCTTGGTTTCATACGACCGAGCCTTGAGACGACCCTGCGCAATCACGCGCTGCCCCTTGGTCAGGGACTCCGCCACGTTTTCCGCGGCCTCGCGCCAGATCGAGCAACGAAGGAACAGGGCTTCCTGGTCCTTCCATTCGCCGGTCTGACGATCGAAAGTGCGCGGGGTCGAGGCGATCGTGAAGTTCGCGACTGCGGCGCCCGAAGGGGTGAACCGCAGTTCAGGGTCGGCGGTGAGGTTTCCGACAACCGTGATGATGGTTTCTCCAGCCATCATGACCTCCTGAGTCGTATTGAAGAGTGTCTCCAGTCAAGCACCGGTCACGGCCCCTTGAGACCCCATCCGGTGAATGTGTGGAAACTTTAGGAGATCTTCTGCTCTTCCGGGCGGATGATCTTGGTGCGCATGATGGACTCGTTCAGGCCCAGAACGCGGTCCAATTCCTTGGCAACTTCGGGATCCGACGTGAAGTTGACGACGGCGTAGATGCCCTCGGACTTCTTCTGGATCTCGTAGGCCAGGCGGCGGCGACCCCAGATGTCGATGTTCTCGATGGTGCCGTTGCCATTGCGGACAACGTCGAGGAACTTGTTGAGGGTCGGCTCAACGGCACGGTCGTCAACCTCGGGGTCGATGATGGCCATGAGTTCGTATTCACGCATGTTTGAACCCACCTCCTTTGGTCTTTGGCGGCTACGGTCTTTCCGTAGCAGGAGGTTCGCTTGCGCGTTGTCTGCGAGCTCGGGGGTTGACCGAGTCGGCACAGACTTCACAGAGTTTACAGCACACAACGCCGCCTGGCACCCGCGGTGGGACGGAGTTCACGACGTCGTCGTGCAGATTCCGGCACGATACGGCATGTTGTGCGGTTTTGGACCCAAATGTCGCACGAGACTGCCACCTCGCGGCGAAGCCCTGGCGCGCGCTTCTCCGGAGGGTGTCAGGCGTCAGAAGCGACGACGATTGTTGACGCGGGAAGTCTCAGCCGCATTGATCAGCCCGACTCGGAACGGGATCGTGAACAAGTCGATGAACATCAGCAGACCCAGGAGGGCGAAGAAGAAATAGCCGACGAAAATCGGGGCCAGCAGCCACCCGAGACCGTGCAGAATCAGGTAGAAAATGCCCATAAATGGCGCCCGCAGGTAGAACTTGTGGATCCCGAAGAGCCCAAGAAAGAGCCACAGGATGTAGGAGAGCAGAACGCTCTTCCGGACGACGTAGACGGGCCTGGGATGGGCTCCACCAGGACCAGATCCCTGACTGAAGTACTGGGGTGTGTGGTGTTCGGGGGTGGGGTGGCTCAAGGTTTCTCCTCCATCAATGGGTAACGGGCACGACACCGGGTCGGTTCGGCCTCACTCGCAGGGCCTAGGACCAGGTCCGGTCACAACCGCGTCCTTCTGCCCATGAATACAACGATGGCGACGGGTTTGTTCCCGTCGCCATCGTCACAGGGGTTTCGGAGCGGTCCGGTTCCCTTCTGCTTCTACTTCGGGTCGCGCTGGGTGAAGGAGAAGTATCCCAGGATCAGGGGAACCAGTGACCACACCGCATACCAGACGCCGGACTCCACATACTTGGGGTCCTGCATCGGTTCGGCCGGGTTGGTCAGGTTCGCCGCCAGGGCCGAGGGAACGTAGTTCTGGAAGTCCCTGACCCATTCCCACTGGAACGGCATGAGCAACAACGGGAGGATGAAGAGCAGGACCACCAGGATCACGATCGCTCCGGCGTTGTTCCGGATGATCGCCCCGAGACCGACGCCCATCCACGCGGTGAGCACGAAGACGACGATGAGACCAAGAATGTTCATCAGTGTCTGTTCTTCGAAGAGCTTGAACGTGATGTCCATGTCCGAGGTGGAAAGGACCCACTGTGCCACGGCCCAGGCCAGAACTCCCGAAACGATCGCGACGACCGCCGCGACGACCGTGATCTGGACGGTCTTGGCAACGTAGACCATGCCGCGTCGGGGCGAGGCCGTCAGCGTGGAGATGACCGATTTGGTACCAAATTCCGAGGCGATGAACACCACGGCCATCGCGCCCAGGATGATGTATCCGAATACGTAGCCGGAGTCCACGGCCTGTCGGGCGAACTCACTCGGGTCACCGAGCTGCAGGTAGTACTCGGGGATCTTCTTTCCCCCGGTCAAGGCCTCGTGCATCTGATCCGCGTAGTCCTTGGCCTGGTACGCGCTCAGCGCCGCGAAACCGATCATGATAACCGCAGTCACGATCATCAGGACCCAGCTGGAGACCAGGGTACGGAATTTGAGGAACTCGGACCTCAACGTTCCGAAGAACGACAGTTTGTACTTGGACGACTCCGAGCGCGCGGTGTCCGCGCCTCGGGGAGAGTTCGTATCTGCGACAGTACTCATTGCTTACTTCTCCTCCTGGTTCCAGGGAGCCTGTTCGGTGGAGTGCGAAGGCTGGTAATTCTCGCCCTGGTCGGTCGGGGTGACCTCCGGCTGTGCCGCGGTGTGCGCGCCACCAGCCGACTGTCCACCAGCCGATTGTCCACCAGCGGATTCGGCACCCGCCGTCGAATTCACGGCACCCGAGCCCAAACCGGCGTTCGGGTCCGAGGAGCGGTACTCGACCGAGTCGCTGGTCATGGACATGTAGACCTGCTCCAGGGATGCCTGCTGAGGAGTGATCTCCCACAACAGGACGCCTTGCGACTGGGCCCGCTGGGCGACGTCGCGACCATCGGCACTCACGACGAGAGCGCCGTCGTCCTGCTTGTTGACCTCCACCTGATCTCGGCGAAGAGCCTCTGCGAAACCATCCGGGTCGTCCGTGCGCACCAGGACCTGGTCATCGCCGGTCTGCCTGAGGAATTCCTCAAGCGGCTGGTCTGCAAGGACCTTGCCCTGACCGATCACGATGAGGTGGTCCGCGGTCTGGGACATCTCTGACATGAGGTGGGAGGAGAGGAAGACGGTCTTGCCCTGTGAGGCAAGATAGCGGGCCATCTGGCGAACCCAAATGACGCCTTCGGGATCGAGCCCGTTGACCGGTTCGTCGAGAATCACGGTGCTGGGGTCGCCGAGAATGGCAGTAGCGATTCCGAGGCGCTGACCCATACCGAGCGAGTACCCGCTGACCTTTTTCTTGGCCGCGCTGCTCAACCCGGTGATGTCGATGACCTCGTCCACCCGGGAATTGGGGATCCCGTGAGTTCTGGCGAGGGCCCGCAGATGGTTGATTCCACTACGGCGGGGGTGCACGGCACGCGCTTCCAACAGGGCGCCGACCGAGGTGAGCGGCGATGACAGCTGACTGTATTTCTTACCGTCCACCAGCGCTTGTCCAGCGGTGGGCCGCTCAAGGCCCAGGATCATGCGCATCGTGGTGGACTTGCCGGCACCGTTCGGGCCGAGGAATCCGGTGACCTTGCCCGGTTGAACGGTGAAGGAAATGTCGTCAACGGCGCGCTTGGACCCATAGTGCTTCGAGAGACCTGAGACCTCGATCATGGGGGCTCCTTTCCGGACCCGGCACTGCCGGGTCCAACGTCGTCTGTGCTCCACCCTATAAGCAAAAACCTCCTCGCCCCCTGAGAATCCAGGGAACGAGGACGATTTCATACCAGGGTATGAACGACAGTAGAGCTGGCTCTACCTCAGTCTCGATGCTCTCCGCGTGAAGCGCGCCCCCGGCAGGTGTCGCCCGACGGTGCCTTCACAGTCCGCATCAGGAGTCGTCCGAGGAGGCCCACCATTCTTTCAGGCGTCGTTCAGCCTCCTCCTCGCCGAGGGAACCTTCATCCAATCGGACATTGAGCAAATAGTTATATGCCTTGCCGACCATAGGTCCCGGGTCGATCCCCAGAATCCTCATGATCTGCTGCCCATCCAGGTCCGGGCGCATCGAATCGAGTTCTTCCTGCTCGGCCAGTTCGTCGATGCGGCGCTCCAGGTCGTCATAGGCGTGAGCCAACCGCTGTGCTTTTTTCTTGTTCCGTGTCGTCACATCGGATCGGGTCAAACGGTGAAGCCTCTCGAGCTGCTCCCCCGCGTCCCTCACGTAACGGCGGACCGCGGAGTCGGTCCACCCGGACTCCCCATATCCGTAGAAACGCATATGCAACTCGACCAGGCGCGCCACGTTCTTGATCGTCTCGTTGTCGAACCGAAGGGCGCGCATGCGTTTCTTGACCAGTTTCGCTCCCACGACGTCGTGGTGGCGAAAACTCACCGCCCCGGTACCGTCCAGTTTCCGTGTGGCGGGTTTCCCGACGTCGTGCATGAGGGCCGCGAATCGCAAGGTGAAGTCGGGGGCAGGAACCGGGCCGTCGTCGGTCTCCAAGTCCTTGGCCTGCATCAACACGGTCAGTGAGTGCTCGTAGACGTCCTTGTGGTGGTGCTGGGCATCGGTCTCCAGCTTGAGGGCGGGGATCTCTGGCAGCACAGAGTCGGCGAGCCCCGTACTGACCAGAAGTTCGACGCCGCGGCGTGGGTTATCACCGTTGATCAGCTTGATCAGTTCGTCCCGTACCCGTTCCGCGGAGATGATACGGATGCGCTCGGCCATGTCCGTCATGGCCGCCACCAGGTCCGCGGACGGGTCGACATCGAGCCGGGAGACAAACCGCGCGGCCCGCATCATCCGCAAGGGGTCGTCGGAGAAGGAGTCCTCAGGCTTCCCTGGCGTGCGAAGAATGCCCGCCGAGAGATCTTGGATGCCCCCATAGGGGTCAACCAGTTCCAGGTTCGGAAGCCTCAGCGCCATCGCGTTGATCGTGAAGTCGCGCCGGAAGAGGTCGTCCTCGAGCTTTCGGGCGAACGCAACCATGGGTTTCCGGGAATCCGGATCGTAGGCTTCGGCGCGATATGTGGTCACCTCGATCATCGCGTCACCCTTGCGCAGGCCGATGGTCCCGAACTCGCGACCTATTTCCCAGTGAGCATCGGCCCAGTCACGGGCGACGTCGAGCGTCTCGTCGGGCGTCGCATTGGTTGTGAAATCAAGGTCCAACGCCGCCGACCCAAGGAAGAGATCGCGCACGGGGCCGCCCACGAGCGACAGCTCGAATCCTCTGGCCTCGAAGAGCTTTCCGAGGT
The DNA here is from genome assembly GCA_030454085.1 of Kocuria sp. GTDB lineage: Bacteria > Actinomycetota > Actinomycetes > Actinomycetales > Micrococcaceae > Rothia. Next base: position 7,309 of record JAKDJD010000021.1, on the reverse strand, counting down.
CCAGAGCGGCAGGGTGAATGGATGAGCTGTCAAAGAGGTTAACCATAGTCCTTAAATCGTGCCAGAAAACCCTGCCATGGGGCGCTTCGAAGCGCAGAAGGAGCCATTGGACCAAGGTCACACACGCGGTCTCTCAGCACGTGTCAAGGCGTGACTCTGTAAGGTGGACGTATGACTTTTCCAGTACCCCGGGCGCCGAAGAAGCGGGCATTCACCCCGCCTTCCCCCTTGCCCACGGTGGAAGAAGTCTCTGCCGGGGGTATCGTCGTCGATCTGGAGACCCCGGGACATCCTGTCGCGATCATCGCCCGCATTAACCGAGGAGGGCGCCTGGAGTGGTGCCTGCCGAAGGGACACCCGGAGGGCGAAGAGACCAACGAGGAAGCAGCATGTCGGGAAATCGAGGAGGAGACCGGAATCGCGGGTCGTATCCTGGCCCCGCTGGGTTCCATTGATTACTGGTTCACCGTTTCCGGCCACAGGGTGCACAAAACCGTGCACCACTTCCTGTTGAAGGCTACGGGCGGCTACCTGACCACCGAGAAGGACCCTGACCACGAGGCGATCGACGTGGCATGGTCCGACATCGACGATTTGGGGCGTAAACTCTCGTTTCCGAACGAACGTAGGATTGCGGACATCGCTCGGGAATACATCATCCACCAGATCTAGAACCGCGGGGGTGGCTCTCCGGGCAGGTGCCGATCCCAGAATTCATCGATAGGGCTTAGCAAATATGGCACGAACTGGTGCTCGTTCCAGCGCCATCATGGCCGCGGGAACCATGGTTTCCCGCCTCTTGGGCTTCGTCAAGACCATGCTCCTGGCCATCGCCATCGGAGCCTCGACGACGGCCGGCAACGTCTTCGCACTCGCCAACACCTTGCCGAACCTGATTTACGTGCTGGTCGCGGCCGGCGTATTCAATGCCGTCCTGGTCCCCCAGATCATCAAGGCGTCCAAGAAGCCGGACGGCGGCGCCGATTACATCTCCCGCCTGCTGTCCCTGGCGGTCATCGGCCTGTTCGTCATCACCGCGATTGTGGTCCTGTGCGCGCGTCCGATCATCACCGTCATGGCCAATGGTTGGTCGCCCGAGAAGATTGATTTCGGCACGACCTTCGCCCTCTGGTGCTTCCCGCAGATCTTTTTCTACGGCCTGTACACCGTGGTCGGGCAGATCCTCAATGCGCGAGGAGCGTTCGGCGCCTACATGTGGGCTCCCGTGTTGAACAATCTCGTGGCGATCGTCTCGCTCCTGGTGTTCATTTTCATGTTCGGATCGTGGGGCACCGCGCACCACGACCCGTCCAACTGGAACGCGCACAAAACCTTCTGGCTCGCCGGCATGGCGACCATCGGCGTCGCGGCCCAGGCGCTGATTCTGTTTATTCCTCTCAAGGCATTGAAGCTCGGTCTCGGCATCAAGCTGGGATGGCGGGGCATCGGCCTCGGCACTGCGGCCCGCATCGGAAGCTGGACCCTGGCAACCGGCGTCGTCGCCAACCTGTCCTTCCTGTTCCTGGCCCGTATTGCAACCAAGCCTGAGGGAGCCCAACAGGACTTCTCTCATCCGATTGCCGGCAACAACGTGCTCGACCAGTCGACCATGCTGTACCAGTTGCCGCACGGCGTCATCGGCCTCTCGATCGCCACGGTTCTCTTCAACCAGATGTCTCGCTTCGCTGACGAGAACGACGACGCCTCCCTGGTACAGACCCTGTCCCGTGGTCTCCGCGTGGCTTCGGTCGCCACCATTTTCTGCGCGGTCGCCCTCGTGGTCTACGCCGGCCCGGTCGGCATGCTGTTCGGCGGTGGCGATCCGGCCCAGGGGGCGGTCATCGGGCAGGTCATTTCGATCATTGCCCTCGGCGGGCCGTTCCTGACGATCGCCTTCATGATGGGGCGTGCGTTCTATGCTCACGAGGATGCCAAGACGCCCATGATCAACCAGGCCATCTCCGCGGTGATCGTGATCGTCCTGGGGTTCGCCGTCGGCAAGCTCCCGCCGCAGTACATCGTGTTCTGTCTTGCGGCGCTCTACGCCCTGCAGAATATTCTGGCCACGCTCCTCTTCCACCGGGGGCTGCGCCGCTGGCTCGGGGACTACGACCTCGGAAGCATCGTCAAGACGCACCTGCGGGTCACGATTTCTGCGATCGTTGCCGGCGTCGTCGGCTTCGTGGTCCTGCACCTGATGGGCGGCGCCGCACTCGACGGCTTCGCCTGGCGCAACCAGATCACGGCTCTCGTGACGATTCTGATCGGCGGCCTGATCATGGGCGCCGTCTACTTCTGTGCCCTCCGGGTCTTCCGAGTCCGCGAGCTGGACAGCATGCTCAAACCGTTGATGTCGCGTCTCGGCAGGTAATTCGGACTACTCGGACCGTGACGCCGGTATCATCTAACTGTTACTTCGACCCAACTCAGCGCGGGGGTATTCTTGACGCAGGTGATCCAGCTCGGCACCGTACTCGGTGGCCGGTACAAAGTGACCGCTCAGATCGTTACCACCGCGGCACAGGACCAAGTGCTCGACGGCAAGGACCAGGTCCTGGAGCGCAAGGTTTCGATTCTCGTTGCCAGCGCTGAGCACAGTGATCTTTTGATCGAGAACGCCCGTGACATCGCGACCGGTTCGCGCTCCGGGAGCCTCCAGGTCTTGGACCTCGGGCAATCCGACGAAGTGACCTATCTGATCACGTCCCACGCTCCCGCCAACGATCTCCTGGATCTGCTCCTGACGGAGAGTCGGGAAGAAGAGGGCTCAGAGAACGAGGAGCTCGGTGGCGAGATCTTCGGCGCAGACAGCGCGCCGGCAGCGACGTCGTCCGACTACGAACAGGTCGGCACGGTGACTTCTCCCCAGGAGGAGGTTGCGCAGGACGACGCGGAAGAGACTTCTCCGGTCACTGAGTGGACGGATGCTGATTATGAGGCCTTCGGTGAGGAGCCCCCCGCACGGCGCTCGTCCCAGTCTTCCCAGGGCGGTGGCACCCTCTTCGACCGTGCCGCCACCGATGTCGCCGGGGGGTCCAGCGCGGCCGCTGCGGCATCTTTGCGCGACGAGGACAGCTCCTACGACGGCGACAATCGCTACCAGTACCAGGACGAAGACTTCGCACCGGCCGGGGACTACGGGGATTATGGGGACGACGACGAACCCGTGGAACCGTATTACGAGGACGACGACGAATACTATGAGGATCGTCCTCGTCGTCGGACTCCGGCAGGCGTGTGGATCACGGCCGCGGTCGTCGTCATTCTGTTGGTCCTGTTGGTGATCTTCGGGTTCAACAAATTGGGCTCTCTGGTTTCGGGCGCAAGCTCTTCTCCCAGCGGGACCGTGAGTTCGGCCGAGAGCGGTTCCGAATCCCCGTCAGAGTCACAGACTTCGACCTCGGGGTCTTCCGCCAAGCCCGAGGTCGCGAACGTGTCCCGGGTTATCCCTGACAATCCGGACTTCATGTCCGACCAGGATTCGACCCTGAGCAAGGCTTATGACGGCAATCCGTCTTCTTACTGGACCAGTTACGGGTTCTCCAACCCGAGTTTCGGTCAATTGATTCAGGGCCTGGGGCTTGCGGCCGAGTTGAAGGAACCGGCGAAGGTCAAGCAAGTCACGGTCAACACCCCCAAGAGCAATGGTGGCCAGTTCACCGTCTACACGAATGACTCCCCCAGCATCGACGGCGCGACCAAGGCCGGCGAAGGTTCCTTCTCCAACGGCCCAACCACCGTGGACCTGTCCGGAGACGCCGCGTCGAAGGACGCCAAGTACGTGATCGTTTACGTGACCCAACTCCCGCAGGTCAGCCAACCCATCGGTGGCTACAATTACGGCCTCCACGTCGGAGAGATCAGCACGAAGTAGCCTTTGGGCACCGTATCCTGATCTCGCTCGAGGCCGGCCACAGGTCTCCGCGGGGTCGCCTCTGTCGACGCGGAATATTTGCGGACCTGCTCAGGTTTCAACCATCAGATCATCGTAGGGGCCCGAAGCCGGAATGCGCGGGCCTTCTCGCACAGGCCAGCGTATGGCCCGCACGGAAGGAAACAAGTGACCGACAGCGTGTTCTCCCAGGGATCGGGTTCCCTGATCGACGTGAAGACCCAGGACGTGGCGGAGACTGAACCACGGGAAGACGGTTCGGACCGGGTTCACGACATCGCAATTATCGGGTCGGGCCCGGCCGGCTACACTGCGGCCGTCTACGCTGCGCGGGCCAATCTGGAGCCGGTGGTGTTCGCCAGCTCCGTCGCAGCAGGTGGGGACCTCATGACCACCACGGAGGTCGAGAACTACCCGGGCTTCATTGAAGGCATTCAGGGACCCGAGTTGATGGCCAACATGCAGCAGCAGGCGGAGCGTTTCGGGGCCGATATCCAGTACGAGGACGTCGATTCGGTGGAACTGGAAGGCGAGGTCAAGAAGATCACCCTCCAGGACGGCACGGTTCACCGGGCGAAAGCCATCATCGTCTCGACGGGGTCGGAATACCGCAAGCTGGGCCTGGAGGACGAAACCCGCCTCTCCGGGCACGGCGTCAGCTGGTGTGCAACCTGTGACGGTTTCTTTTTCAAGGACAAGCCGATCGCCGTCGTCGGCGGCGGGGATTCCGCTCTCGAAGAGGCCCTGTTCCTTACCAACTTCGCCTCGAACGTGACGATCATTCATCGACGCGATGCGCTCAGGGCGTCGGAAATCATGCAGGAACGTGCGCTCAACAACCCGAAGATCACCTTCATTTGGGACTCCGCGGTGGTCGGTATCGAAGGTGAGGCCAAGACCGAGGCTCTCCAGGTGGAGAACCTCAAGTCTGGACTGACTCAGCGCCTTGAGGTCGATGGCCTGTTCGTGGCGATCGGTTCAGATCCCCGTACCGACCTCGTGAAAGGCCAATTGGAGCTGACTCCTGAGGGAACCATCGCGGTGAACGGCAGGTCCTCCAAAACGAATGTTCCTGGCGTTTTCGCCGCCGGCGACGTCATTGACCCCACCTACAGGCAGGCCATTACGGCCGCCGGTTCGGGATGTGTCGCTGCTATCGACGCCCAGCACTACCTCGAATCCCTCTGATCGACGTCGATACGACGAGGCCGAATACCATCCACAGCGAAAGGAAACACAATGAGCAACGCAAAGGCTGTCTCTGACGCCACCTTCGAGGACGATGTCCTCAAGAACGACCGTCCGGTTATCGTCGATTTCTGGGCCGAATGGTGCGGACCCTGCCGTCAGGTGGGTCCGGTTCTCGATCAGATTGCCGAAGAGCACGCGGGCAAGGTCGACGTTGTGAAGTTGAACGTCGACGAAAACGGTGAAACCGCAGCGAAGTACGGCATCACGTCGATTCCCGCGATCTATGTATTCAAGGACGGCGACGTCGCCAAGACGTCGGTCGGGGCCAAACCCAAGGCCGTCCTGGAGAAGGAATTCGCCGATTTCCTCGGCTGATCCTGGCATCAGCTGATAGCCAGATAAACAAAAACGCCGCCTCGTTTCACGTGAAACGAGGCGGCGTTTTGTAGTTACATCAATCCGCACTCCCGAGGGAACAGCGGAGGTCTACTCCCCCTCGATCTTGGGATCCAGAACAGTAATGATCCTGTTCAAGTCATCGACCGATGCGAACTCGATGGTCATTTTCCCCTTGCGGGCGCCCAGATTGATCTTCACGTTCGTATCGAGCTTGTCCGAGAACGCATCCGCAATGTAGTCCAAACGTTCATGATGCTTATTCGGGGTCGCGGGTTTCCTCGGTTTCTGCTCACCCTTCTCCGCCGCGCCCGACTGAATGATCTCCTCAACCGAACGCACTGACAGTCCCTCCGCCACAATGCGCTGTGCGAGACGCTCCATGGCCGCGGGATCGGTCAGAGCGAGCAACGCACGGGCGTGACCCGCTGAAAGAATTCCGGCGGCCACCCTACGCTGAACCAAGGCAGGGAGACGAAGCAATCGGATGGTATTGGAGATCTGCGGTCTCGAGCGACCGATTTTCAGCGCGAGCTCATCCTGGGTTGTTCCGAACTCATTGAGAAGCTGCTGATACGCGGCCGCTTCTTCCAATGGGTTGAGCTGGCTTCGGTGGAGATTCTCCAGCAGCGCGTCACGCAAGAGATCAACGTCTTGGGTTTGGCGAACGATTGATGGAATCGTCTCGAGACCAGCCCTTTGGGTCGCTCGCCAACGTCGTTCACCCATCACGAGCTCGTACTTGGCGTCGCCCTCTTCCTGACTGGGCCGAATCACGATGGGTTGGAGAAGTCCTATTTCCCGAATGGAGTGGACGAGCTCCTCCATCTCATCCTCATCAAATTCCTGACGAGGCTGCTTCCGGTTGGGGTGGATGTCGGAAACCGGAATTTCGCCAAAATGTGCCCCCGGGACAGGAATAAGGGTTGCGCCTTCGGCTTCCCCGCTTTCGGCGTCCTCTTGCCGGTCTCTAGGCGACGGATCGGCCGAGCCTTGAACCGTTTCACGTGAAACGGACGGGTTCGTGCCCGCCTGAGTGCTCTCTTCCGGGGCTGCCGTACCACTGTCTCCAGGAACAGCGGATGCAGCATTCGCGCGTTCACCGGCCTTCGGGCTCTCTCCCTGCTCGTCCGGTGCGGTGCTTGGGACCGAAGCCTCTACACTCGAGGACTCGGATGGCTGGAAGAAGAAGTCAACGGGCCGGCGCCCACCTGCGCTCTTTCGCAACGCGGCTCCCATATCTGCTCTCGGAGTCGTGGCCCTCCGAGTGGTCCGTGCCTTACCGTCCGAACCCGAGGGTCCCCCCGAATCCGCTGACTTCTCTGACGATTGTCCTTTGGCCTCTGATGCGGATGTATTCTTCTTAGTCACCTCTGAAGATTTGTTCGATGCGTCACCGGAGCTCCGACGTGAGGAGGTCCTAGCCGAGGTCGATGTCGATTTCTTGGTACCCGTGCGGGAATTCTCGCTCTCGCCGCGATTCTCCCTCGCAACGGCCTTCCCATTCTTGGCTTTGGACTTGGTCTCTGATCCGCTCCCCGTGGCCCCTGCGGAATCTTTGGACGTGGTGGCCCCCGCTTTCCTGGATGAAGCAGACGTTTTGGGTGCCCCAGTAGAACCCCCACCGCCCGTTTCACGTGAAACGGTGTCCGAACTCTCTCGATCCCCGTTCGCCCCACGGGTGCTCTCGATTGCCTGTTGCTCTGACTCCCCCGCTGGTGAGCTCGGAATTAACGATCCCAAGCCCCGGCCCAGTCCACGTCTCTTTTCAGCCACGGTGCTCCTTCTTGATGTGTTGGGTTGCTGACTCCAGTCTATAGCGCCGCGCGA